>CAMAVR010000032.1 GCA_945861885.1 Nannocystis exedens
CCGTCCCTGCTTACGACCACGCAAAACTTGCTTCCGGGTGGTGGTCTGCCTTGCCCGGGCAGGATTCGAACCTGCTAGGTTCCATCATAAGGTTTCAACTTCGCATTCGTATTCTCCTTATCCAGGCTTGCCTGGCGCACTCAACGAAATGGAGGGAACTCCAGTCCTTGCTTCGCTACGAAGTCGCCTTGCCCGTTTACTGACGTCGATGACACTTCATCGGACGGGAACCGATTGGGGTTGCTTCGATTTCGATCTTTGTACGTGAATTTAAGAACCCTGAGCCCTCACCCTCGCGTGACTTCGTCACGCTTTCCCTCTCCCGCGAAGCGGGAGAGGATGCTCCGCTTTCCGGCGAAGCGGGACGGGATGCTTCGGTGCGGAGTACTCCTTTTTTTAGCGCTAAAAAGACATTACAAAATTGGCGCCTCCGCCTGACGGCCATGCGTATGGCGTGACCGTTACTCGCTTTGTCGCCGTTCGATCATCGTGAGGGGCGCTACTGTGTTTCTCCGTGAGAAGGAGTATGACCCCGGTGGCAAGCGCGGCGGCACCTGCGCCGAAGCCGACGATTTCAAAAGTTCTTGCGCGCCGCGCTTCGTTGACTTTTACACACGCCTCGGCTGCCCCCGGCGCTCCGTTTGCCGCGCATACGTTGGCTATGTGACTTGGAACTCGGGTGCGCCTCGTGTCGGCTTCATCGCGCAGCGAGACAAATCGCACCGCTTGGATCACGCCACCGGCTGTCAGCGCGGCGCCGATGCCCAGTGCGACGTAGGCGCCGATGCGGCGTGCGGAGCTCCCACGCTCCTTGTGCATGTGCGACTCCCAATCACCGAGCGCTTTTTGCGTGTCGTTTGTTTGGGTAATTGCGGGGGTGGCTACATCGGTAGCGGCGACGGTGCTCTCGGCGGGGGCCGCGCCAATCAGTCGCGTCACCATCCGGTCGACTTCAACCCGAAGTCGCTCGCTTGCGGCGTCGTCGAGCGTCTCTCGATAAGTTGCTTCGACCATTGTTTCGCTCTCGCCGCGCGCCCAAAGGTGAACTTCGGTGCGAAGATGGTGCGCCGATGCGTGCTTTGTCGTCCCCCAAAAAAAACGATCGACGTGCAATTGATTGGCGATGCGAGTGAGGCAGGCCGCATCTGGTTTCGGCGGGCATCGAAGTGCGATGACGAGCGTGCTCAACGATTGCGGCGATTCGAGCAGCGACCAGTGTGGCGTTGCATGAATGCGCGCCCGGAGCGCTTTGGTGAGCGCTTCAGCGTGGTCATCGGCGTCGTCCGAATCGATATCGAGCAGAGCCGCCACTTTGCGCTCGTCGTCGTTGCTGGGAGGAGACTCGGCGGGCACTTCGGCGGCGTTCGGCGCCGTTCGGCTTGCGGAAGCGGACGCCTCGCCGGGGGCGAGCGCGATCGCCATAGCGCCGGCGAAAATGACCTTTTTGTGCCTACAAAACCGTGAAAAAATCGAAAAAGAGCGCGATATCGGAAGCTCACATGGCTGGATCATGGCACCCGCACACCTACTACGAAACAGCGCCCGCGCGTCCGCCAAAGCGAACGTGAGGCGGCATGCTATGTTGTTGTCTCAACCTTTCACGCGGGCGTCAGGCCCAACTTCGGCCGTTCATGCGCATTACTGGCGGAACACTCCGCTCACGCATTCTCATCGCACCACGCGGTTCCGCGACGCGCCCGACCGCCGACCGGGTGCGCGAGGCGCTCTTTTCGATCCTCGCGTCGCGTATCGACATCGACGGTGCGCACGTTCTCGACCTTTATGCGGGGACGGGGTCTCTCTCGTTTGAGGCACTCTCGCGGGGCGCCGCATCCGTGACGCTGGTTGAACATGCGCGTGCCGCCGTCGAAGCGATTCGGACGAACGCCGATGCGCTTGGGGTTGCTGGGCGCGTTAAGATGCACGCAATCACCGTCGAACGGGCACTCGCGCATCTTGCCGGAAGCACGTTCGACCTCATTTTTGCCGACCCACCGTACGCGATGATCGCCGACGGCGCCGTCCCCTCGCTTTTGTCAAAATTGCGATGCGCCGATCTGTTGACACAAGACGGAGTGTTGGTCCTCGAACATGCATCGTTGTCCGCGTCGCCGCCAATCGACAATCTTCGAGTCGAGCAGACGCGCGTATACGGCGATACGAGCCTCGCGTTTTATGTGCGAGAGGGGGCACAATGAGCCGCGAAATCTCGGCCGGCGTACTTCTTCGCGTGGCGTACGAGGGGACGGAGTTTCACGGCTGGGCGTCGCAAAAGGGTGCGCGCACGGTGCAAGAGGCGCTTCTTGGCGCGGTGCGTGCGATCGACGATGGCGTGCGCGGTGTGCGCGGTGCGAGCAGGACCGACGCGGGCGTGCACGCGGAATGGCAGCTCGCCTCGTTCGATACGGGCCGGCGCCTCGAAGCGCGCGCGTGGGCGCTCGCGATCAACCAGCACCTTCCCGACGACGTGGCGGTGCGCGCGGCGTGCGATGCACCGATCGGCTTCAATCCGCGCTTTGCCGCGCACAACAAGCTCTATCGTTATCGCCTGCTCATCGACCCGGTTCGCGATCCGCTTCAGCGCAAAGTGGCGTGGCGGATCGGCCGCGGAATCGACCTCGCACTTCTTGAGCGCGAAGCGCGCGGCATTGTAGGTGAACGAGATTTTGCAGCGTTTCGAAGCGCGAGCGACGAACGAGAAAATACCGTGCGCCACGTAAGGCGGGTCGAAGTCGAGCGATCGTCCGACACGCGCATCGTGAGCATCGCAGTCGAAGGAAGCGGGTTCATGCACAACATGGTGCGTATTATCGTAGGTACGCTCGTCGACGTAGCAACAGGACGTCTTGCCGAAGGGGCAATCGCACGCGGGCTAGAGACGCGTGATCGAAGGGTGCTAGGCACAACAGCCCCAGCGCAAGGGCTAACGTTAGAGCGAATTGATCTGCGAGCAAGCGAAGAGGGCAATCAAGTGGGCGCGTGGTGGCCGGACTCTGCCCCGTAAACGTGCCCGTGCCCGTAAACGTGCCCGGCTTCTAAAGCGCGTGCAAAACAGCCCCCCGGGCCGCTACCCCATAAATGTTTCGTCGAGCGCGCCGATTTGGCGGAGCGCTTCGAATAGAGCGATCCCCGCAGCGTTCGCGAGATTGAGCGATCGCACGGCGCCGAGCGTCGGAATCGACACAGTGCGGTCGGGATGCGCCTCGACAAGCGTGGCGGGGAGGCCGACGCTTTCTCGTCCAAAAATGAGCGCGTCGCCCGGTGCGAATGCCGCCGACAAATAGCTCCGCGGCGCTGTGGCGCTAAAGAGATGCAAATTCCCACTTGGAGACAAGGTGCTAAAAGCGTGCAAAAAATGGGGGAAATCGATGTGTTGCTGGACCTTCACGAGATGCCAATAATCGACGCCGGCGCGGCGGACCGCCTGCTCATCGATGCGAAAGCCGAGCTTCCCGACAAGGTGAAGGTGCGATGCTGTGGCTGCGCACAGGCGCGCAATATTGCCAGTATTTGGGGGTATTTCGGGCTCGACAAGCACGATGTGCAGCGGCGTCGAGAGTGGGTGCGCGCGAAGGCGAGGGGCAAGCATCGATGTACCGGTCTCAACTGTAGCCTGACATTTCCCGAGCGGCGGCCCCCGATCGCTTTTTTTCCGAGTTGTCGTGCCGCGGAGCGGCTCGCAGATTACGATTGGGACCTAAACCCTATGGCCGACTCTGTGACCACAGCACGCGCCGAGCTTATCAAACGGCTCGAGCAGCTTACCGGAACAGGCGAGATCCCAAAGCTCGCCGAAGCGCTCACGCATTCGAGCTACGCCAATGAGTCGCGTCAGCCGGACAATCAGCGCCTCGAATTTTTGGGCGATGCGGTGCTCTATTTGTGCGCGAGCGAGCTGCTTATCGCGGCGCATCCCGATGCTGACGAAGGGCTTCTCACGCGAATGCGCAGTGCGGTGATCAACGCCGAAGCGCTCGCAAAATGGGGGCGTAAACTCGAGCTCGGGAGCTGCCTTGCCGTGGGGCGAGGCGCGCGCGCAGAGGCCGACGCGATGCAGACAAACGTGATCGCCGATGCTGTCGAAGCGGTGATCGCCGCCGTGTACGACGGCTGCGGTCTCGACGGCGCACGATCGCTTGTGCGTGAAATTGTCGGCGAAGCGATCGGCAATGCTGCGGCGCTCGGGGAGCGCGATTCGAAGAGCGCGCTTCAAGAGATGGTCCAGGCCCGCGGCGGAAGCACGCCGGTCTATCGCGTGATGTCAGCCGTCGGTCCGGTGCACGACCAGCTGCTTGAAGTGGCTGTTTTTGTCGGTGATCAAGAGGTTGGGCGAGCAACCGCGCGGTCGAAGCGGAATGCGGAGCGGGCGGCGGCCGACAGTGCGCTAGCGGTGTTGAGAGATGCCGCCCCCGTGGCCGAGAAGAAGAGTTCGATATGAAAAAAGCGTGGTTTTTTCTACTGCTGGCAATCTGCACCGAAGTCGGCGGCACGCTTGCGATGAACGCATCCGGGCACACCGGCAACCCCGCGATGTACGCGCTCATGTTTGCGCTCATCGGGTCGTCGTATTTTTTCCTCTCATTCGCCCTTCGCGGTATCGCCGTGGGGATCGCGATTGCCGTGTGGGAGGGGCTAGGGACATCGCTCATCACGTTTATCTCGCTAGTCTTTTTGGATGAACCGGTGTCGCCGCAAAAAGCATTCGGACTAAGCCTGGCGATGGTCGGCATCGCGCTTCTCCACTACGGCGAACTCGATGATGTCGAGCAGTCCGGAAAGCCAAGCGCGGAGGCAGCCCAATGCTAAGCCACGGAGCCGCGCTGCTGCTCATCGCCTGCTCAGCCGCGTTAGATGTAGGAGCCAACATGCTCCTCGATAAGTCAGACGGATTTCGTAACAAAAAGCTCGGTTTTTTAGCGATTTTTATGGTCTGCGGGGCATTTACGTTGCTCGCGCAAGTGACCAAAACGATCGAACTGACCGTCGCCTATGTCACATGGGGAGCGATGGCGATTCTCGGGACAGTGGCATGCGGCCGCATCTTTCTTGGCCAACGCTTGAACTGGCGAGGTTGGCTCGGGCTGGTCGTGATCGTCGCGTCGATTGCGATTCTTAAGACGGCTTAGCGCCCGTTTACGGGGCAGAGCTTGGCACTTGGCCTGGGCGACTTGGTGCAATCACTTTGGCGTCGGGTGCTACGTCGAGCGTCTTTAGGAGCGCTTCGTTGTAGGTTGTTAGCGATTTTTTGCGCAGCTCGGCGATGAGATCTTTTCGTCCTTGCGCGAAACGCTCTTTGGCGATCGCTTGGCGAATTTCTGGGAGTGCGTCTTCGAAACTTCGGCGCACGCCTGGAGCTGTCGCCCGCTTCCACACGACCGAATAGCCGCCATCTTCTGGCACGACGTGAGGGGCGAACTCGCCGTCTTCTACCCCCCAGGCCGCTTTCACGATTGCCGGGTCGACGTGCACGCCTTGTTCGGTCGAGCCGCCGCTTGCATCAACGAACCCCAGATTCCCATCGCGCAGAAGTGTGGTCTGGTCGGTGCTATACTTTCGCGCGAGCGACGCGAAGTTTTCGGTCGACGGATTCTTCGTCGCTGCCGCGAGAACTTGCTCCGCATCGCCGCGCGTCTTGCACCGGATGCGCGAGATCGCGACGCGGTCGGCAATTTCGTATTTTGCGCGATTTGCCTCAAAATAAGCGCGTGCGGCGTCGATCGGGATCGACTCCGGTGTTGGCGATCGATCGCGGAGCGCGTCGATTGTTGCATTGGCGCGCGCTCGATCGACGATGCTTGCGACGGAGCGCTTCTCGCCGAGCTTTGCATCGCTTGCAGCGAGCGCGAGTCGCACTTCGGGGGCGATGACCTCTTCGACGATGCGTCGACGAAGAGTGGCGAGATCGCCTCCGATCAGCGCTCTCTGTTCGGCGGTGATGTGCGAAAGAAGCAAGTCGACTTCAGCCGTAGTGATCGCCGCGCTCCCGACGCGCGCGAGAATCGGCGAATGAGGCGACCCGGCGTCGGGAGCGCTGGCGTGCGCGGAAGCTGCGAGAGCTAGAACGAGTGTTAGCGGAATCCGAAGATAGGCTTTGGAAGACACGGAAGCCCCTGTCACCGGTTTGGAGCCGGCGCGTTTTCGTCAGCGCGGCGAACGGCGTTTGTTGCACCGAGCATCGCTGCATCGACGAGAGGATCGGCCAGTGGCGCGGAGGCGTCCATGTCGATCGCAACTTCGGTCGGCTCCGTTCCGGGCAAAAATAGCTCGTCGATCACGCTTGTGGTTGCTGGTGTTGGCAGTGCACCTGTTTTCGCGTCAATCGCGATGGTGACTAGCCCAGGCGGCTGTGGAAATTCGCTCCCGGGTCGATTCGCGAGCGCCCCTTTCATAAAGAGCACCCACCCTGGGAGCGCCGCCGAACCGCCGAGCTCGCCGACCATTTCTTGTGCGTCGTCGTACCCGACCCATGTGACTGCGGCGATGTCGGTCGAATAGCCGGCAAACCACGTATCGCGCGAATCGTTCGTCGTCCCTGTTTTCCCGGCGACCGGCCGCCCCACTGCGCGCGCGCGCGCTCCTGTTCCGTGATCGACGACCGACTGCATCATGCTTGTCATCAGATACGCTTCGGCTTCATCGAGAACGCGCACAGGCGCAGGCCTTGCCGGGAGCGGCACGTCGATGCCGTCTGGGCCGACGATTCGCGTGACGATCAGCGGCTCTTCGTAAACGCCGCCTGCGGCAAACGTCGCGAACGCTCCGCACATTTCGATCGGCTTTACTTCGTAGCTACCGAGACCTAGCGATAGATCGGCCTGCATCGTCGACTTAATTCCCAGTTGATGCGCCCAATCGACAACGCCTGCCGGGCCGATGGCGAGCAGCACGTGGACCGCTCCGACGTTCACGGAATTGGCTAAAATTTCGCGCAATCGAAGCGGCTCTTCGCCTGTCCACCCTTCAAAATTTCGAGGCTTGTAGCCGCCTGGAAACTCGGTTGGACGCGGATCGACGAGTGTCGACGGAGTAAATTGCCGCGTGTGAATCGCGTACGAATAGACGAGCGCCTTGAATGTCGAACCGGGCTGACGTCGCGCTTGCGTGGCGCGGTCGAGCATCCCGCTCATCCCCTCGTAACTGCCGATGAGCGCCAACACTTGGCGCGTTCGAACATCGATCGCAACAAATGCGCTCTCGGGGCCAAGCTCGAGGCGTAGCGGAACTTTTAAATTGGCAGGCACTGCTCGACCTTTGCGCGGCGCTGCGCTCGTGTCGGGGGCCTGCGGAACAGGCGCAAGCAAGCTCACGCGGACCTTTGCCCCGACAGGCGCAAACTTGCTTGGCGGGAGGCTATCAGGGTTGTAGCGCGGAAAATCGCTCAGCTTGACGGCGCCGACAACCGTCCCCACCTGGACGTCAAACGTCCCCTTGGTGTCATCGCTGCCGACTACGACGCCGGTCAAAATTCGGTAGGCTTCGAAGACCGGCGTCCCTTTAAAAACGGGTGAAATAGGCTGTCCGCGCCGGCGATTTCGTTTGCCGGGCAGATCGGGCGCACGCATCGCTTCAACGAGGCCGTGACGGCGATCGTACGCGGCCAAGTTCTCGCGAACCGATGCGCGTGCGATCGCCTGCAGCTTCGGATCGATCGTCGTGGTGATCGTAAAGCCGCCCTTTTTTGCGCGTTCGGGCGCGACTGTATTGAGCGTCTTCCGTGCGATTTCTACGGCTTCAGCGGCGAGCTCGCTTCGTATTTCGATCGGCGGTGCGAGCCGAAGAGGCTCGTCGGTTGCTGCACTAAACTGCTCGTCGTTTAAAAACCCTTTTTCGCGCATCTGCTTCAGAACATACGAGCGCCTCGAGAGCGCTTTTTGCATGTCGCGCCTCGGCGAAAAAGTTTCGGGTGCGGCGACAACTCCGGCGAGCATCGCCCCTTCGGCGATTGTCAAATCGTGCGCCGGCTTGCCGAAACTATCGCGCGCGGCCTCTTCAATCCCGTAGCGGCCGCGCCCGAAATAGATGTGATTGAGATAGAGCTCTAGAATCTCTTCTTTTGAGAGCTCTTGCTCAAGCCGGCGCGCCAGGAGCACTTCTCGAAGTTTGCGCTTGTAAGTGCGCTCGTTGTCGAGGAGCAGATTTTTGACGACCTGTTGGGTGATCGTCGAGCCGCCTTGACGCATGCGTCGTGGGCGCAAATTCTTGACGGCCGCCCTCAAAATCCCAAGATAATTGACCCCTTCGTGTTCATAAAAATTCGCATCCTCGGCGGCGAGGACGGCAAGCTTCACGTGAGGGGGGATTTGAGCAATCGGGATAACGGTGCGGCGTTCGGTAAAGAGTTCCGCAAGAAGCGACCCATCTCGCGCTAAAACGCGCGTGACTTGTGGGGGGTGATAATTCCCCTTCAAATCTTCGATCGACGGTAAATTTGCTTCAAATTGCCGGACGACGACGAATGCCATGACGGCGCCAATAAACGCAAGCACCGCCCCCAACGTAGCAGCGGCTACGAAAAAACGAGCGATTCGTCTAAACCACTTCTTTTTCACCGGCATTGGTCTACCTGGCAAATCCCGACAGTGCTACGTTCTTGCGCGATTAGAGGGGCTATGGCGATTAAAGAGCGGCTTTTTTTGGAGAGCGCATTGCTTCGCGATGCCGGGTTTCCTCACGGTTTCTCGATGCGTAGTGGAGGGGTTAGCCCATCGCCGCGCGATTCGCTAAATTTTGGTGCGCCAAACGAGCGGCAGGGGCCCGACTCCTCGGCGCTTGTGCTCGAACAAATAGCTGAAAATACTCGGCGTTTGGCGGCCGATATCGGGTTCGATCCGGCGCGGCTTTATCAAGTGCACCAGGTTCATGGGGCGCACGTGGTGATGGTGTCAGGTTCGCCGGCCGAGGTCGCCAATGAAGCGGCCGATGCGATTGTTCTGGCAGGCGCGCCGAACGGAGATGCTGGCGCCGCGGTCGGTGTGCGCGTCGCCGATTGTGTTCCGATCCTCTTGGCATCGCCCGAAACAGGTGCGGTGGCTGTTGTGCATGCCGGGTGGCGAGGCATTGTCGCAGGGGTTATCGGCGCGGCTTGCGGCGCGATGCCAGTCGGCGGCCGAACCAACTGGATTGCGGCGATCGGGCCATGCATCGGTCCGTGCTGCTTTGAGGTCGAGAGCGACGTCGCCCACCAGATTGCCGAGGCCTGCGCGGCGCCATCGGTCGTCAAAAAAGCGACCGCCGAAAAAGCATTTGTCGATCTACGGAGAGCGGTGCGCGCCCAACTCAAACTTCAAGGTCTCAGGCCCGAGCAAATCGAAAACGTCCCAGGCTGCACCATGTGCGACGCCGAGCGGTTCTATTCGTTCCGCCGAGACGGCGAAAAGAGCGGAAGGCAGCTAGCCGTCATCGCCCGGCCAAAAGGGGCCGGGTGAAGAGAGTTGCGGTAGGTTACTTGTCAGCGCGACGGTAGAAGAGAGGCAGATCAATGGAGGACGACTCGATTTCGGAAGACGACCTTTTTGCCGCGGTCGCGGGGAGCGGAGCTCGGGCGCTTCTTATTGGTCGCCGCGCGCTGGTCGCACTTGGGCTGCCTATGATGACAGCCGATTACGACTACTGGATTCACATTGACGACATTGAGCGTTTCAACGCAGCGCTCGTTCCTCTCGGATTGACTGTCTCACGCAGCCCCGCTGATGCGCGTGCCACCGGAAGATACGCGCTCGAAAACGGCGAGCGGATCGACGTCATCGTGGCGCGAGCCATGGGGCTCAAAGAGGGGGGAAATGTAGCGTTTGATGAGTTGTGGCCACGAAGAGAGTCGCTCGAGTTTTCCGGTACCCGAATTGCGATTCCATCGCCAGAAGACTTGGTTCGCACGAAACGTGTTGCCGATAGGCCGAAAGACCGAGAGGACATCCAGCTGCTCCACGCTTGGATGAAAAAGAATCGTGGCAAGTGATAAGTCGGCAATGAGCCAATTTGATCGCGACCTTGCAGAGTCGCTCGCCGACGAAGAGCAGTGTCGGCGGGATCGCGAATTAATCGATTGGTTCATGCGGCGTTACCCAACACCGCGCGAGCGCTTGGCCTACATTCGTCGAAAAACGCGTGAATGGTCGCGGGTCGCCACCCGAGTCCGATAAGTCCAGCCTCCGATCCGAGCAGTTCGTTTGATTCGAGCGCGCACGTGCTAGGTTGGGGCCCGAGTCGGCCTTTTTTGCCTGTAGGAGTCTTGAAATCAGATGATGCACGGAGCGCTCGAGAATATTACGCAAGCGGTCGGCAATACGCCGATCGTGAAACTGAATCGCGTGACCGAGGGCCTCGCCTCGGAAATTTACGTGAAGTGCGAGTTTCTAAACCCTGGCGGGAGCCACAAAGACAGGCTCGCTGCCAATCTGCTCCGTCGTGCAGAAGAGCAGGGGCTACGCCCCGGGGGGACAATCATCGAAGCGACGAGCGGCAACACCGGAGCATCGCTCGCGCTTCTCGCGGCCGTGCGCGGTTACAAGTGTATTTTCGTGATGCCTGACAAAATGAGTCAGGAAAAAATCGCGAATTTGCGCGCATTTGGCGCCAAAGTCATCGTCTGCCCGACGGCGGTCGAGCCGGACGATCCGCGCAGCTATTACGTTGTTTCGCGCAAGCTCGCCGAAGAGACGCCGAATTCATTTTACGCAAATCAGTACCACAACCCCGCAAACCCAGAGGCGCACTACCTCTCGAGCGCTCCGGAAATATGGGCGCAAACGAACGGCGATTTCGGCGCATTTGTCGCCGGAATGGGCACCGGGGGGACGATTAGCGGTTGTGGCAAGTACTTCAAAGAGAAGAACCCGAAGATTCAGATTGTCGGCGTCGACCCGGTCGGTTCGCTCTATTACGATTTCGTAAAAACGGGGCGAGTCACAAAAGCGTTTTCATACAAAGTTGAGGGGATCGGCGAAGACTTTTTCCCAAGCACGATGAATCTGAAGATTCTCGATGAGATCGTCCGCGTTGACGACAAAGAGTGCTTCTTGATGACGCGCGATTTGACGCGTCTCGAAGGGCTGTTCGTAGGCGGTTCGGGCGGCGCCGCGGTTGCCGGGGCGATCAAGTATGCGCGCGGTCTCACGAAGCCGATGAAAATTTTGGTTTTTTTGTGCGACGCCGGGCAAAAGTACGTATCGAAAATTTTCAACGACGAGTGGATGCGCGAAAACGGCTTTTTCGACGACGATCCAGGGCACGGCATTGTGCGCGACATGATGGGCTGGCGCGACAAACAGAAGCTTGTGAGCGTGCGAGCGAACGCGAAAGTGCGCGAGGTGATCGATCTTTTGAAGTCGCAAGCGATCAGCCAAATTCCGGTCGTTGAAGGGGGCAAGCTCCTCGGAATCGTGTCCGAAGTGTCGCTGCTCAGGTGCCTTGTAAAAGGCGAAAAGACGCTCGATTCGTCGATCGATGATCTGATGGAGAGCGACTACGCTACCGTGACACCTGACACGAAGATCGATCTGCTTAAAGGGGTGCTCGAAGGGGCGCCGGTGGCGATTGTTGCAGAAGACGGCGTGCCCGTGGGGATTGTGACGAAGATCGATCTGATCGATTACGTCGCGCGCGCAGAAAAAAGCGTTGCGCGCGAGAACCGTCCATCTAGCCACTGCGTTGCTTAGCGCTTAGCGCTTGCGTTGGGTTTGCTGCTGGTTTTGCTGGTTTTGTTGGTTTTGTTGGTGTTGCCCTCACCTTCGCGTGGCTTCGCCACGCTTTTCCTCTCCCGCGAAGCGGGAGAGGGGGGGCGGGTGAAGAGTTGGAGCTCGGCTGAAAATCCTCCCATGTCGACGCGCTGTGCCCACTCGAGTTTGAGGCCGTGAGCTACGCCGCGAACGGCCGTTTCTCTCGGCATCGGTGATATCCACGCGAACTGACCGTTTGGCGGGAGGACGCTTGCTACGCGTTTTAAGAAACGGTCGTAGAAGCGGGGCATTTTTTCGTTTAGCGCGACGCGCATCCCCATTGGTGGATTGGTTAGGATTACGTTTACGCCGAGCGGCGGCTCCATTTCCATCGCGTCGCCGATGAGAAAACTTGCTCGCGAAATTTTCGCGGCCGCGGCGTTTTTTTTCGCGATTGCGATCGCTTTCGGGTCTACGTCCGATGCAAAAAGGGCTGAATATGGCCCTGCGAACGCACGTTCGATCAGCTCGGTACCCGACCCGGCGAACGGATCCCACACGACGTCGCCAGGACGGCATGGGAACGCGCGGGCGAGTGCTGCGGCGATGGAAGGGTGTGACGCGGCGGGGACGCTTTCGACGCGATACAAAAATCGGGGGTCGTGAAGCGCGCGCGGTCGAAGCTCGAATTTGTAGCGATCGCGCGTCTCTTCAATCCCAAATTCCCATGTCGATTGCGTCGGATCGTTGCGCAGATTTGCGGCGGTCTCGTTTAGCTGGCGCGCGCATTCCCACGCTACGGCGCGCTTGTGGCCGCTCGCAAAATCGAGGCGATACCGAATCGTCCCGTCTGTCCAACGGCTCATGATTTTTCGGGCGTGCGGCGATGTTACTGCTCCGACAACGGCGTCGACGAGCGATGCTTCGCTCTGCTTTATGGTGTCGAGCGGGAAGGCGACGCGCGTCATTGTGCGCGAGACAAAGACGCTCTCGAGTGGACCTCGAAGCGTGGCTCGTACGCGCCCTGGTGATTCGGTCGACGCTCGCCACGCCGCCGCTTCATCGCCCGCAAGTTCACGAATTAATAGCGATTCAAGCCCGACTCGGCATTCGAACACGATGTCGATCGGGCGCGTCGGGGCGACACCTGGGAGAATTGCGGATCGCTCGGTGCGCGCGTGGGTACGCTCCAAAATAAGCGCCGCGCGCGCGACCATCGCGTCGTTCAATTCGTCGCGGCTCGAGCTGTCGCGCAGAAGCACCATGGCTCGCGCCGACCCAACTTTTCCAAGTGCTTCCGCGATGATACGCCGCTCTTCGGGTGAGCGATTCGCGCGCCATGCTCGCATGAGCGCCTCTTCGGCGTCGTCGGATTTCACTTTTCCGAGCGCGATTACGGCTGTTTTTCGCGACTTTGGGTCGTCGTCGTCAAGGGCGGCGATCAGCATCGGGACGACCGATTTGTCGCGGCCTCTGTGCTTCGCGATCGCGCGCAAAAGGCGACCGCGAAGAGGCGCCGACGCGCTATGAAACCGCTCGATTAGCGCTTTCGACGTGACGCCGGCGAGGGTGTCGAGCTCTTTGGCCGCATCGCGCGAAACGGTGCGATCGCGAGAGCTCAACCGCTCAATCACGGCATCGATGTCGACCCGAAACAATGGATCAGGGGTTGGACGACTCACTAGATATGTCTCATAGTTCGGCCGCCAGACATCTGCCACGATGGAATAATTTTATGTGACTCGCTGTAAACACTCTGGCCAATCATTTATGGTGGCGACGACGCCGCTTGTATCTTCGATGCTAACTCTCAAATTAGGTGAATAAAATGTCGAGCGAACAGAAGCCCACCGGGGGCGGAGGAATCAATGGTGGCGTTGCCATCATAGGGTTCATTCTCATGTTTTTAGCCGGTGGCGCGATCATGTGGGGGTGGGAACATCACCGCTTGGGCGGTGGTGACACCGCAGGCGAAGTCGGTGGTGGTTGGAGCGACGACGATTCGCCTGTGCCTGTGTCTAGCAAAGATCCATCATGGGGTAATCGCTCGGCGCCTGTAACGATTGTCACGTTTTCAGATTTTCAGTGCCCATTCTGCGGGCGAGTTGAGCCGACACTCGATCAGCTTAAGACGGCATACGGCCCAGACAAGCTCCGAATTATCTGGAAGAACGAGCCGCTCCCGTTCCACGCGAACGCGAAGCCGGCAGCCGAAGCAGCGCAAGGGGTATTCGCGCTCGCAGGCAACACCGCGTTTTGGAAGTTTCACGACCTACTCTTCAAGAATCAGAGCTCGCTGAGCGCTGAAAACTACGAAAAATGGGCCAAAGAGGCCGGCGTAACCGACATGGCGAAGTTCAAAGCCGGTATGGCGAACCACGCTTGGGCCGACAAAGTCGAAAAAGATCACATCGTCGCAAAGCAGGCGGGGGTCAACGGTACGCCAGGCTTTATGATCAACGGCGTGCTGCTCTCAGGGGCGCAGCCGGTCGATAAGTTCAAGGCTGTGATCGATCAAGAGCTGCCAAAAGCGCTCGCGAAGATCGCCGCGGGGACGCCCAAAGACAAAGTTTACGTCGCGATGTCGACGGAGAACCGCAAGAACGCGCCAGCCGCGAAAGACGACGAAGAGGACGAAAAAGAAGATACCAAAACAGTCTTCAAAGTCCCTGTCGGCACGAGCCCAATTCTCGGAAACGCGAACGCGCTCGTCACGATCATCGAGTTCTCCGACATGCAGTGTCCGTTCTGCAAGCGCGTCGAGCCGACGCTGAAGCAGATTCACGACACGTACGGCGATAAGGTGCGCGTTGTGTGGAAGCACGAGCCGCTCCCGTTCCACCCGCGCGCAGAGCCGGCGGCGCAGATGACGCTCGAAGCGCGAGCCCAAAAAGGCGATAAAGGCTTCTGGGCAGCGCACGGCAAGCTGTTCGAGATGCAGCCGAAGCTCGAAGATGCCGATCTTTTGGCCGCATCCAAAGAGCTCGGGCTCAATGTTGATAAAGTCGCCGCAGCGATTAAAGAGCACAAATACAAGCGCGAAATCGATGCCGACCAGGAGCTCGCAGACGACGTTCAGGCGAGCGGTACGCCGCACTTCTTTATCAACGGCCGTCGCCTCGTCGGCGCGCAGCCGTTCGAGAAGTTCAAAACGATCATCGACGAAGAAGTGACGAAGGCGCAGGCGCTTCTCGCGAAGGGGGTCGCTCCGTCGGCTCTTTACGAGCAGCTGATCAAAGACGGCAAAGGTGCCCCCGAGCCCGAGAAGAAAACGGTCTCGATTTCACCGACCGCCCCTTCAAAGGGGAATCCGAATGCCAAAGTCGTGATCCAAGAGTTCTCGGACTTCCAGTGTCCGTTCTGCTCGCGTGTCGAGCCGGTCGTTGCCGAAGTGATGAAGAACTACGGCGACAAAGTGAAGTTCGTGTGGCGCAACCTGCCGCTGCCGATGCACGCCGAAGCACCGCTCGCAGCGCAAGCGGCGCTCGAAGCGCACAAGCAAAAGGGGGCAAAAGGCTTCTGGGACATGCACGCCAAGCTCTACGCCGCGCAGCAGAAGCCAGACGGCCTGAAGCGCGAAGGGCTCGATCAGCTCGCGAAAGAGAGCGGGCTCGATGTTGGCAAGTTCAAGACGGCGCTCGACACGCAGGCTCACAAAGCCGAAGTCGAAGCCGACGCGAAAGCTGGCAACGATGCTGGTATTAGCGGGACGCCCGCGTTCCTTATCAACGGCTACTTCATCAGCGGCGCCCAGCCGTATGCGAAGTTCAAGAAGTTGATTGATCGCGCACTATCAGAATCCAACTAAGAAACGCACCGGCTTTCAGCCGATACCTTCGCTCCACCGACTTTTTGGGGCCTGGAACGTACGTGTAGTACGCCCCAGGCCCCAAAAAAGTCGGTGGATCTCGGTCTCGACTGAAATCCGGTGCGTTTCTGCAGTTTGCACTTGGGCTAAATTGCTGCCCGGCGATTTTACAGAGGCGATCGGTTGCTGTTGGGGCTGTTAGAATTTTTTGTGGGACTCAATAAGGCCACCGCTGGGCAGGCCACCGTCATCGCCGGCATCAGCAGCTGGGAAAATGTCGGTCAACAGTGGGGGAAGGCCGCCGTCAGGAAGCACGAAGATGTTGATGGCGCCGATGTTTGCGTTTGTCGCACCCTGGTTAATCGCCAATATAATGTCGAGTCCTATTAATCCGGCATCGCCAGTCGCGCTGGAAGGCAACGCTGCTCCGCTGGCAAACAGGTTGGCGGCGGCAAGCGATGAGAGACCCGAGGCGGTGGCGTTCAACGCTTTGTCGACCTCCGCAAGAAGACCCGAGAGCGAGCCGGCGTCGGCCCCGGCGTCTGCAGTTGCCGCCGTCATGTAACTTGCCCCGGCTGTGACATCGATCGGATTTGCCGTTGTCCCAAGAAGGGCGTTGACTTGCTCCGAGCCTTTGGCGATCGCGGCTTTTTGCTCTTCTTCTGACCCTTCAAGTCTCAGTGTCGCTTCCGTGACACCTGCGAACGCTGCCGCCATCGTCGTAAGAACCGTACCGGAAACCCACGCGCCGTTTACCACGCTCGGTACGACACCCAATAGGGTGTCGTTGGCCGTGAACGGTTCAGTCGTACCGGTGCTTTCTTTGTAGTAAGTGCAGCCGGTATCGCATCCGTGAATTTCGTAGATCGTGATTCCGGTGTGATCGCCGATAGGAATCGTTGCGATACCTGTGTCGTCAGTTTTGCCGGTTCCTACTATACCTCCGTCAGCGTTGAAGGCCGAGACGGTTAGGTCGGCGCTGACTGCTCCAAGGCCCGGTGAGACTCGCATCGAGTGCCTCGACGCGTCTGGCTCCGATCCGCCGTCGGGTCCGCTGCCGGAACCCAACGTTGCGTCGGAAGCGGAAGAATCGGGGCCCGCGTCTTCCCAAACGATTTTCATTGTCGATGTTACGGTTGGGGTGCAGCTGACGACGATGAATGCGATCACGCTGGCGAAGGTCAGTAGCTGATAAGCGATCATCGCGACGTGCGGTCGCCCCGCTTTGCCTTCCGGGTTCGCATAGCCGTCTTTGATTCGTTGAATTAAGCTGCGATTTTTCATCGTCCCCTCCAGCGATGCGGAAACGCACCGCGCTTTAGGAACGACGGGTCATTTTTGCCGATGTTAAGCCCCGTCTCAAAATGAGATCAGCGCTGTCAGCCTGGGGGCCAGGCCATTTTCCGGCCTCCGAGGACATGTACGTGCAAGTGAAAGACGCTTTGGCCGGCATTTTCGCCGGTATTTATGACCAATCGGTAGCCTGTTTTGGCGATTCCGGTTCTTGCGGCGGCCGCTTTGGCGACTAGGAGCAGCTCGCCTAGGAGCATCGCGTCGCCGGTGACTACATCCTCCATCCCGGCGATGTGGCGCTTTGGAATCACGAGCACGTGCGTCGCCGCGGCGGGATGAATGTCTTTGAAGGCGAGGACTTGCTCGGTTTCGAGGACAATTTGCGGCTCGATCTCGCCGCTGACGATTTTGCAGAAGAGACAGTCGTGCATTGCCGCACTGTAGCAGGACAGCTATTTTTGGCGCCAATCATGAAACGAATACTTGTAGGACTCGATGGCTCCCCGCGTTCGGATGGCGTGCTCACGTTGGCCATCGGTCTCGCCGAACGTTACGCCGCGCAGTTGGTGCTGTTTCGCGCGATTGGAGTTCCGTCGGAGATGCCGCCGAAAGTTTGGCAAGATGACAGCGGCTCGCTCGAAGATCGGCTCCAACAGTCGGCGCACGACTACCTAGAAGCGATCTCTGCGCGCGTGCCGGAGCGGCTGCTCGGAGGGCATCGAACGGTGGTCGAAATTGGGAGCCCATGGCAAGCAATCTGCAGCGCGGCAACGCACGAAGAGGCCGATCTGATTGTGATCGGGTCGCACGGCTACGGCGCGGTCGATCGAGTGCTAGGAAGCACCGCAGCAAAAGTGGTGAATCACGCGCACTGCTCGGTCTACGTGGTGCGCGAAAAAGCGTGAAGTTGTGCATTTCCTAGCCCCCCTAGCCCTACTTCTCGCCGTCCTCGTAGCGGGCCCCTATTTCGCGCATCGCTTGCGTCGACGTCGCGCGACCGAGCGCCTCTTCGCCGCGACCCATCTCGTCCCTCCTGCGCTCCCGCAGGCTCGCCGGCGATCGGCGATTGAAGACCGCGCCCTTCTCGCCGTTCGCGGTCTGTCGATTCTCGCGCTTGCACTGCTCGCAGCGTCGCCGTTCGTGCGCTGTTCCCGCGTCGCGCTGGAGCGTTCGGGCGGCGCTTCGGTCGCGATGGCGATTGTGATCGACGATTCGATGAGCATGCGCGCGCCGGTCGGGGGGGGTGGCTCGCGTTTCGATGCGGCCCAGAAAGGGGCTCGCGAGCTGCTCAATTCGGCCCGCGAGGGGGACGCAGTTGCAATTGTTTTGGCTGGCGATCGCCCGCGCATTGCGCTCGGAGCGACGACCGATTTATCAGCGGCCCGCCATCTCATAGGCACGCTCGCCGTGACGGATCGCGCGACCGACCTCGAAGGGGCGCTCTCGCTCGCGCAAGCGCTTGTGGCGTCGCTCCCGCAGGTTGATCATCGCGTCGTTCTCTTTAGCGATTTGGCCGACGGTCATTCAGACGCGGCGCCGCTTGGCGAAGGGTTCACGATCCCTCTTTGGGCGCCGCTCCCGCAGCTTGCACATGCACTCGGCGATTGCGCAATTTTGCGGGCCGCGCGCACGTCATCATCGGTGCGGGTGCGGTTTGCTTGCGGCCCAGCGGCAGCTCTTACGGGGCGCAGTATTACGGTGACCGACGGAAAAGAGCAGCTCGCGCGAGTCGATGCGCCGGCGCTTTCGTCGGGCGATGTTGTCGTTCCGCTGCAGGATGCGTCGCGCGCAACGGTTGCAAAGCTGAGTGGAAGCGACGCTGTCGCGAGCGACGACGAAGCGCCAATCATCGATGAAGGGGCGGTGCTCGCAGTGGCCGTTGTGTCCGATGGTCGAAGCGAGTCAGAGACAGCGGGCGGCGCGTCGGTGATCGAGCAGGCGCTGACGGCGCTCAAGCTCGAAATGTCGGCGCGACCGATCCCTGCGTTTCCAGATCGCGCCGAAGAGACGGCGCCGTTTGCGGCGATCGCGATCGACGACCCAGCTGGATTTACCCCTGAACAGCGCCTCGCGCTGAAAGGCTTCGTCGAACGTGGAGGTTTGCTTCTTGTCGGGATCGGCCCGCGCGCGGCCAATCCGCCGATCGGTTCGTCGTTCGAGCCGCTGCTCGATCATCCGATCGCGTGGGAGAGTTCGCCGGTGACCGGCGCCACGGTTGATGCCGGTGCGACGGTCGAGTGGGCAGGCCATTTCGCCGATGTCGGAAGCGCGTCGCGCGCGAAGATGCATCCCGATGACGCTGCGCATTTTGATGCGATGGTGAGGTGGGGCGACAGAGAGCCGCTCGTCGCGAGGCGCGCAATCGGTCTCGGAGAAGTTTGGGTCGTAACGTTGCCATTTGCGCCTGAAATAACCGATTTTTCGCTGCGCCCCGGTTTTTTGATGATGCTCGATAGTTGGGTCGGCGAAGCGGCAAGTCGGGCCGCGCCGCGCCGCACCGACGTCGGAGCGACATGGTCGTTTCCAAGTGCGCGCGATGTTCGCGTCGACGGGCCGAGAGGTCCGGTCGCCGTGAAAAGCGATCGCGGTGTGCTTAGCGTCGTGCCAGAGTCGATCGGGCTCTATCGCGTGCGTGTCGACGGCAAAGAGGAGTCGCGCGTCGCGATGGCAATGACGCGCGAGCTCGACCTGAGACCGCGAAAGATTGCGCCGTCGGCCGCGGCGACGAACGGCGGAGCGCAAAGCGCCGATGTCGACGGCTCTTGGGTCGTTGCGCTCGCGCTCTTAGCGCTACTGGCAGGCGATATCGCTCTGCGTGGCCGTGCCCGGAAGCGTGACACCGCGCTAGTATAAGGTCTCAAAGTCGATATGCCGATCCCGTTCAAACTGACAACGCAGTTCGCTCCGAAGGGCGACCAGCCGGTTGCGATCTCGCAGCTCAGCGAAGGGATTGCGCGTGGCGACAAGCATCAAGTGCTGCTCGGCATCACCGGGTCAGGGAAGACGTTTACGATCGCGAATCTGATCGTCGCGTGCCAAAAGCCAACGCTCATTCTCGCGCCGAACAAGACGCTCGCGGCGCAACTGTACGGCGAGATGAAAGAGCTCTTCGCCGACAACGCGGTCGAGTATTTCGTCAGCTACTACGACTACTATCAACCCGAAGCATACTTGCCGACGAGCGATACGTTTATCGACAAAGACGCCATCATCAACGACGCGATCGATCGCATGCGCCACGCGGCGACGCGCGCTCTGCTATCGCGCAGCGACACGATCATCGTCGCATCGGTTAGCTGCATTTACGGCATCGGAAGCGCCGAGAGCTACCACGGGCTCGTCATCGATTTGAAAGTCGGCGAAGAGTTTCGGCGCGACAATTTGCTGCGAATGTTGGTCGACATTCAATACGAGCGCAACGACATCGATTTTCATCGCGGCACGTTCCGTGTGCGAGGCGATGTGATCGAAGTGTTCCCGGCGGGCGAGCACGATACGGCGATTCGGGTTGAATTTTTTGGCGACGAGATTGAGGCGATTAAAGAGGTCGATCCGCTGCGCGGGCGCGTAAAAGGGTCGGTCGAGCGGTACGCGATTTACCCCGGTTCACACTACGTGACGCCGCCTGAGCTGATGGCGCGCGCCGTGAAGACGATTCGCGAAGAGCTCCGCGAGCGGCTCCGGTTTTTCGATGGCGAAGGGCGGTTTGTTGAAAAGCAGCGGCTCGAGCAGCGGACGATGCACGACCTCGAGATGCTCGAGCAGATGGGGTTTTGCCACGGGATCGAGAACTATTCGCGGCATCTGTCGCAACGAAAAGCGGGCGACCCTCCGCCGACGTTGATCGATTATTTTCCACACGATTTTTTGATGATTCTCGATGAATCGCACCAGACGATGCCGCAAATCTCGGCGATGTATCGAGGCGATCGCGCGAGGAAGCAGACGCTTGTCGAATACGGGTTTCGTCTTCCGAGCGCGCTCGATAATCGGCCGCTCACGTTTGAAGAGTTCGAGGCGAAAGAGAAGCAGTGCGTCTACGTGTCGGCGACGCCGGGCGACTATGAGCTCGGAAAAGCGCAAGGGGTTGTCGCCGAGCAGGTGATTCGCCCAACGGGGCTGCTCGATCCGATCATCGAAGTGCGGCCGGTTTCCGGGCAGGTCGACGACCTGCTCGGGGAGATTCGCAAGCGCGTGGAGCGAAACGAGCGCGTTCTTTGCACGACGCTGACGAAGCGGATGGCGGAGGATTTGACCGAGTACTACCGCGAACAGAACGTCAAAGTGCGCTACTTGCACTCCGATGTCGAGACGCTCGAGCGGATCGATATCTTGCGCGATTTGCGCCTCGGCGAGTTCGACGTGCTCGTCGGGATTAACCTTCTGCGCGAAGGGCTAGATCTTCCCGAAGTGTCGCTCGTGGCAATTTTTGACGCCGACAAAGAAGGTTTTTTGCGCAGTTTTCGGTCGCTCATTCAGACGGTGGGGCGAGCCGCGCGGAACGTGAACGGGCGAGTGATCATGTACGCCGACCGCATTACCGCGGCGATGCAGCGAGCGCTCGACGAGACCGACCGCAGGCGCGCGCGCCAGGCGGAATACAACACGCTAAACGACATCATCCCGACAACGACAGTGCGAGCGGTAGTCGATCTGAACCCAGCATCAGGTTCATCCGATTATTACGCCGTATCAAAAGTAAAAGAGGCAAAACGCGCGAAGGGGAAAGCGCGCACCGCAGTCGACGAGAGCGAGCAAGTGGCAACACTGCGAGCCGAAATGCTAGCCGCAGCAGAAGCGCTAGATTTCGAAAAAGCAGCGCGCCTCCGCGACGAATTAAAGCGATTGGGGTGAGGCGTGTGTGCTGACATCAACGTCAGCTCGTCGCGCTATCGATTCACTACGCTTTTCGCATTCGAGCATCGAACACAAAATCGCGGACGATTTGGAGCTGCACGCGTCGATAGGCCGAATGCTTGGGATTGATTACGATATTTGCGGCTTCCGGAATAATCGCCGATGGTATTTGCATAGCGAGCGTGTCGGCCGCTTCGATCCAGCGCTTTCCGAACTCTTGCGATTCGGTTCCGATTGGCAAGGCTGCCCATTGATCGGGCAGTTCGCTCAGTTTCGGAATGTACAGCAGGCGCGCATCATCGGGGATATCGACTGATACGAGCCTTAACGGCGGGTGCATAACTCCGGCTAGATGAACGTATTTTTCTAAGGCGCAAATTTCAATGGTCGTGCCAGCGTACATCACTGGATAGCCGACGGGATTCCAGCGCCCTCCCTCTCTTCGAGCACCGATGCACTCTTTGTCGAGCGTCCAGTTTGCCGTCGTAATTCGCCAGCATCGCATTTACGCGACGCCGCCAACTTCAATTGCATTCAGTATCTCGCGTACCGACGCGGCACCAGGCTCCGTGTCCATTAGATCTAGCGGTGCGGCATTGGCCAACGTGCGATTCTCTGTACACATCCACTCGATCGCGGCTTCTTTGTCTTCGAAGACTTCGATCGCTCGGCGGGTGACCGCTCCTAAACGAAATATTCGTTCAGTTGCCGCTGAATCCATTTTCACGCGGTTCTTCACAAGGCGACTCGCCGTAGTCGCAGGCACATGTGTCACTCGGTGAATGCGCGACTCCGGAACCCCAAAAAACCGACTCACCGCCTTAAGCATCTTCGCTGGATAGCCCGCACGGATCGAAGCGATCGCTTGCGCTCCGCCCAATGGTGCTCCAAAAACCAAAGCGCTAAACAGATTCGATACCGATTGAGTTGATGCCACGGGGTACCTCCATTTGGACAAACCTAGTCTACCATTTGGTGGCACGCACCGCTACCCTTGCTTATTTAGAGGTAATTAGGCTTAGATGCGGCTCCTACTATTCGTGAGGTTGCCCTGTTTCAAGCAAAACGCCCACTTGCGATTCATCCAGGTGAAATTCTTCGGGAAGAGTTCATGGCTCCGCGCAGAATCACAGAGTCAAAACTGGCAGAGGCGCTGCATGTCTCGGTGCAACGCATCAATCTGCTTCTAAACGGCCGCCGCGACGTGACACCCGACACGGCGTTTCGTCTGGCGCGCTATTTTGAAACCTCCGAGGAATTGTGGATGGGGCTACAGCAGGCGTGGGATCTGCGCTCAGCTCGCGACGAGGGGATATCCTGAGTTCAACGGTCCGCAGCCGGCTCGTGAGTTCGCGGAGTAGAACGTCCGACCTCGACGGTCGACATCGAAGATCGAATGCGACCTCCGACGTCGATAGATTATCGCATTAGTCCGATGATGAGAGCGAGGTCGAGGTCGACCGTCGCAATCGATCTGTCGTTTCTCGCTGCTTTTAGAGTTTGAAGCCGGGCCTTGAAATGCGCCTACTTCGACAGTGCGGTTGCGAACTCGGTGTCTCGCAGTAGGTCTTTTACTGCTTCGGTGAAGGCGTTGCTTAGCGCTTCGTTGTAGTTCGACACTTTGTGGGTTCGGCCCCAGCGCTTGCTTTTGCCGGTGACTACGGTGCTGTATGCGATTCTGCCGTTGGTGATGAGCTCGAACCTGAGGCGTGCTTCGCCGTTGAAAAAGCCCCCTTCGTCTACGTTGAGGAGGATGAGCGATGTCCGAAGTTCAGCCGTCTTCCCCTTGTCGACCAATTTTGCTCCCGCGCTTTTGAAGATCGTTTCGAGCTGCTCGCCGTAGAACTTTGCCACGTCGTCGGGCGTTGTGACCGCGATTCGCTTGTCGTCTGCCGTGCCGACTTGGTGCTTGTTTTTTCGCTCATCGACTACGGGTGCCAATTTTAGCGGGTGTGATGAGATTGCTGAAGCTACCGGCCCGTTTGCGGTCGGAAGCGACTCGACCCCAGCCCACGCGAGATTAATGACCGGCCACGCAACGACGGTCGGAGCGGCGGCGGCTGGCTCCGCTTCGGCAACTGGCGCGGGCGGCGCTGGTGGTGAGACCGGTTTCGGTCGTGGGCCGAGGATCGCTTCGGCGAACGAATCGCTGTTAAGGAAACTGCGCGCGACTTCGTAGAGCGAGTTGCTGAGCGCTTCGTTAAAATTATCGGGCGAATGGGTTCGCCCCCAACGCGTGCTCTTGCCGGTAAAGACTTCGCCCCAGATCGGCGCGCCGTTTCGGACTAGCTCAAACTTTACGTGCGCTTCACCGTTGTACATGCCCCCTTCGATCACTTCGAACGTAAGGAGCGTTGTGCGCAGTTCGTCGTGTGTTCCGGTCGAAACGATCTTCAGGCCGCCCGCCTTCAGCATCGAGCGGAGGCGGTCGTCGCAGAATTTGAGTGAGTCGCTCGTGCTCAACACCGGTTGGAGCGAGTCGGCGAGCTGGCCAACCTGATTCGGCTTGTCACGCGAGTCGACCATTGGCGGCATCGTGAACGAGCGTGTGGCGATCGCTTGCGCGACCATCGTATCGGCGGTGGGAGCCGAGGGGACACCGCGCCACTCAAGAGGAAACGGACGGAGACGAGCGGTAGCGCAGGCGGCCGTCGACAGCAGCGCGAGCGCAAAAATGCGATAGAGTGTTGGCATGCCGTTGGACATAGCCGGAGGCTAATACGTGTCAAGTTTGGCTGCTTTAACGGGAGCGATCGGGGCGATGCACCTGGCGTGGCTCACAGTTGATTATGCAAACGAGCGGTCACTTATGGAGAAGTAAATGGAACCGAGAATTGTCCAACAGCGATCGGTATCGTTGCTATTGCGGGGAGCGATACACCTATGATGGGAGTATTTTCGCTGTACTGAGGTCGAGTTGGCGTTGCTGGTCGAAGCGCAAAGCCGCTGCCCGCAAATGTATTGAATATATTTGAAATATTAATACAGCCTGTCGCCATGGTATAGCCGGCTCCGGACCAAGCTGGCGGAGGGTTTTCGAGACAGTATTGTAAAACCGCCCCGCTCGTTAGGCTGGCAATATCTTGATAATAACCCTGGACGTATAGGTCGCCCACCGCGGGCATGTAGTACTGAGTATTTAGGCACTGATACCCAGTATAATCGGCCAACCATAGCGCGTATTCGCTTGGCGCGTTTCCCGAGGATGACGAAAGTGGGTTGACCCCGACGGCAGTCCCATAGACCGTTTGGAGCTGCGAAATTGCGGCCGACGGCCAAAAGTTGTTTACGTAGTTTACGGTGCCAGCATCGTTTACTTCTATGTAACTCGGGCCATAGCGAAGCGCACTCCCGCCAGTCACCGTCTGCCAGGGGGGGAGATACTGCTTCATCCCGTTGAACATTGTGCTCCACTGCGCCTTTGTCATTAGCCCCGCCGCTTGAATATCGACTCCGGCATCCGCTCCGATCGCAGCGATCACTGCATCTTGCAAACTTGACGAGACGCATCCCGCGGCACTTGGAGACGCGGCGTTGCACAGCGGAAGGGGAGATGATGGCCCTGCCGCCTGGAGACACGAGTCGCAGGAGCCCGACTGACAAAGAGCGCCAGAATTATACTGAAAAAGATCGGTGATTGACCAAGCGTAACACTCCTCTACCGTCGCCACTGACGCATCCTGGTAGTCGGCGTACGAGGGCGAGCAACCCGCATCAGGCTTAACAATCGGCACGAACATAACGCTCTGAAGAGTATCGACAAAGCTATGGGGTGGTACGGGCGGTTTTAAGGCAATCGCTTGGTTTTGTACGGCACTATCGTAGGTGCACAAGTTTTGCCACAACGGCGTACAGGGATAAAAAGAGTTGGCCTGTGTTATCGGACACATTGAGGGCGCATACATTTCATAGCAACCCTTCGCGACGCTCGTTGTGCACTCGCCGAGCGTAGGAGGGGCGCCGCCGTCTGTTAAGCACGTGGCACTGACACCATTCTCTTCTACGATCGTTGTGAGGTTTAGGGTCGTCTGTTGATTTTCTAAAAATAGCGCGATCGATTCGATGAGGAGATAATAGTTAAATAATGGAAGCGTATTGTCGTAGAGGTGTGACGTTATCCATGGATTTTGAGCAACCAACGTCTGTTGACAAGTGTTGAGTAAGCCGCCAGTCAAACTGTTAACCGACGATTGAATCAGTTTCTGGGCAATAGTGGCTAAACCAGTTGTTACAGCGGCAGCTGTAGTGCCAGTACCTCTAAGACTGTTGACGGCATTTTGATAGCTTACGTGTTGTGACGTGGCACCGAGAGTTCCCCAAGACACTCCGTCGAAATCGAGCGGAGGTGGCTTTGAAGCCACGGTACTCGCCAATTCCAAATCGGTAAAAACGCTCGTAAGCAACGTAATGAGGCTTGTGAGGTTCAAGCGATCTGACGAGCAGCTATTTTTTGCATCTGTTGCTTGACCGAGTTGCGCGCCAAGAACGATATCTTGTGCCAGTGTTGCTTCCACCTGCGTTATCTGTTGTCCGAGAGCGTTAATCGCGCTTTGAACCGAATTGAGCTGATTTTGAATATCGCTTAACTGATCACTGATCTCGGCAAGTTGCGCGCTGTCGGCGTTGGAACCCAAACCAAGAAGGTTCATCACCTGCAATCCGGCTTCTCCGACCAAGAACGAACTTATATTGTCACCGAGTAGTCCTGGGATCCCCATTGTATTCGGGCGGAATGACGTAGCGGTCGCCATCGCTCGACTCGAGGACCCCGGCGTTTTAGTTGAGTTGGCCGGCAGATAAGCACCATTACGATAAACGTCGAGTGACTTTGATGGTTTATGATTGGTTATGTAGGCATCTTCCGCGGCGGATTTGTCGCCAGTTTCTTTATAGATGTCGGCTATTTCGGTCGATGCGGATGTGACATGAATGGCATGGTCTAATTCCGAAAACGTTGCGATGCGCACGACAGTGGTAGGTTTATTTTCAGTCGTCTGACCTTCGACAACAACTCTAACTTTGTCGGATTTGGCAGGCCTCGACCGCGTCGGAAAAAAGAAGGCTCCATCTTCATTCGTACTGCCGGTTGCCAGCAATTGGCCATCAACGGTTTCGAGACGAACGGACGCGAGGCCAAGCCTTTCTGCGTTTTCGCTTGTGGCAAATCCTCGAATGGGGAGCGGCTCTGATAGCGTTGCGATCGGTTCGTTTACGCGCGGGCGACAGCCGGCCCAAATAGCAATGACGACGAGTGCAACAAGCCAGCCCCCCCAAAACCGTCTCATTACTCCTCCATCAGACCAAGCCCTTGCCGCGGGCGTTGAGCTCTTGGACTACTGTCCTAACATCTTGTGCGCGCTCTCTGGGGATGATCAGCACTGCATCGTCGGTTTCGATGACGACTAGGTCGGACATGCCGACGATTGCGTAGAGGCGCTTTTGGGAGTGTGTTGTCATATCGGCCACGTAATTTCGCTCCGCATCGATGGCGATTGCGCCGGCGGGGAGTGCGTTGCCTTCGCTGTCGCGATCGGCGAGCTCCCATGCGCTTGCCCATCCGCCGACGTCGCTCCAGCCAAATTCGCCCGGTACGACCGCCACGTTTTCGGCTTTTTCCATGATCCCATGGTCGATTGAAATCGACGGGAGCTGCGGAAATAGCTCGCGCAGGGCCGCTTGTTCATCGCCTCTTTCGGCGGCGCGATCGAGCTCATTCATCGCGCGCGCTACGGCCGGTAGCTGCTCGCGTAACGCTTCGAGAAATGTTTTCGCGCGGAAAAAGAAGCAGCCGGCGTTCCAAAAATGGTGGCCGCCGTTGACGTATCTTGCGGCTGCTTCGGCGATCGGCTTTTCGATAAACCGCTTCACTTCATAGACATCGTCGCCGATTGCCGCGCCTCGCTCGATGTAGCCGTACCCCGTCTCCACCCGTGTCGGCACGATGCCGATTGTGACGAGGCGATCGAGTTTTGCCGCGTCGAGCGCGCGTGTGACCGTCTGGCAGAATGCCGCCTCGTCACGCACATGGTGGTCGGCCGGGAAGACGGCGATGAGCGCGTCGGGGTCGCGACGTGCGATCACCGACACACCCCACGCGATGCAGGGGGCCGTGTTGCGCGGGACCGGCTCGGCGAGAATTTGCTCACGTGGCACGTGCGCCGCCGATATGGCGGTCATGTCGGCAAGGTGATCGCCGGTGGCAATGTAGAGGCGATCGGCCGGAATAATCGGCGAAATACGGCGAATTGTCGCCCCGAGAAGCGTCTCGCTTCCGGCGCTTGCAAGCGGCAGGAGCTGCTTGGGGAGGCTGCGCCTTGAAGCTGGCCAGAAGCGCGTCCCCGCGCCGCCGGCGATGATGAGGCCGTAGATGTTTGCCATGGTTAGGTCGGCGGCAGACTAGCCTGGGCTACGCGATTCTGCGATTTCGGACTGCGTTTTTTCGTGCGGGTGCGGCGGTGTGTGGCGGTGGCTTGTACGCGGCATGAAATGATTGCAGCTATTTCGCCCCCGAATGGCTCCTCCGGTATACCGCGGAGGCCATGTACTTTCCCGTTTGCCTTTGGCTTGTTGCGGTGGCGATCGCCCTTTCGGCGGTCGGGCCGATTCGTATTTTTCAGCGCGCCAAAGGGGCCGGCTCGAAACCAGGCCAAAACGCAGCGCAAAAATCGGTCGAAGGGCAACCTACCGGCGCGCAAAGCGAAAAAAGCGTTCTCGTGCCGATGCTCTGGGCAACCGTGATCGCGTCGCTGTGTTTTATCGTCGTATCGCCGCTGCGCGATGGCGTCGATGTCGACATCGCGGTTCTCTTTTTGTGCGCAGCCTGCGCGCTGATTGCCGGAGAAATTTGCGGGACTCGCATGTGGGAAAGCGTTCCGCGTATGCTCCCGCGAATGGCCACCGTCGGCGCCGAAGTCGGGTGCGCCGCGCTCTGCATCGGGGCGATGGTCGTCGGCACCGGGCGATGGCACGTGGCCGAATTGCATCGCGGTCAGGCCGCGTCGATCACCGGGCTCCAAGGGTGGTATTTGTTCACCGTTCCGGCCGCGCCGTGGCTGCTCGTGCTGACATTAATTTTGATCGCGATGCGAGCGCGCGCTTGTCAAAGGTGGAGCGGCTTCGTCCCTTCGCTCTTTTCGTGGGGCTATTGCGCGCTCATGTCCGGCGTGGTGACGCTCCTATTTTTGGGCGGTTGGTGCGGATTGGGTGGCGCGGAGGGCGATTCGGTGCTTTCCCGTTCTATCGGCATGATCCTGTTTTTTGGAAAAATGTGGGGCTTTCTCGCGTCGGCGGTTGTTCTAGGCAAAGCGCTGCCGCTCCCCGGTCCGCGCGGTTGGGGCGATGTCGATCGGCGGCTGATTCTCGCGGCAGCGACGGTCGGTTTCGTCGTGAGCTGCGTTATTGGTCCGATGACTGACGCTTGGGGCGGGGCAATCGCTGCGCTGAGCGCGTTCGTCTGCGCCGTGACCGTGATTTCGGTCGCGCGCGGCGTCGTATCGTCGCGCGGTCCTCGCAGCGCTTCGGCACGTGTTGTTCGGATGAATCCGGTCATCTAAGCCGATGCAAGAAGTTGTTGGGCCGGTTCAGCGCGCAATCGTGGCGCCCCATCTTTGGGCGATTCTCGCGTGGCCGCTTGTTGCGATTGCGATCTTAGCGCTCGTCTGGTGCTGGCGCGTCTCATCGGTGCGCGGGGGTGCTCGGCGTCCCGGCCCTGCGCGCGTGCAAGCATGGCTTGAGCGATGGACGATGCCGGCAGGTCTGCTCGCCAGTCTGTGCGCGACGGTGGGCCACATTGTTCCGTTGATGCGCGAGCTGCCGCGGGAGCGCTATTTAATAGTGCACTTATGGCGCTTTTTTAGAATCGGCGATGCCGATGCGAACGCCGATCTCGCGTTTGATCCGCTCGCCGCGTGCGCATGTTGCGTCGTTGCGATCGTGTCGCTCGGCGCGCTCGTCGCTCGCCGCCGAGGGGGTGCCCCACTCGCAGGCGATTCGCGCATCGGTCTGCTTGCCGTCGCGGCGATGACCGTGGCGCTCGCCGAAAACGCCGTTGTTGTCGCGATTGGGCTCGGTCTTCTTGCCTCGCTGTCGGTTGAACGGTTCGTCGGCAGTGCGCCGAGCGTTCGCACGTGGTCTCGAGCGACCGCTTTTGTGTCGTTTCTGCTCGGCGCGTCGGTTCTCTTTTGGGCGCTCGGTGGCGATTGGTACGACGGTCGATACGTCGCAAACGATCAAGCGAGGTTTGCGTCGGCAATCGCCGAAAAGCGGGCCGACAAAGCCGATAGTTCGAGTCGAACGGAGCGCCCTTTCAACCCGAGTGACTACACCGGCTACGGACTTCTGAACGTTCTGACCTACCCAAATTCGCTCGTTTTTCTCGATGAGTCACGGCAACCTGTCGAACGCGAAGATCGGTCGATTCTTAGAGCACCGTTCGCCCGGCTCCGCGTTCCGACCGGTTATCATGTTGTTCGGGTTCATCCGGGCGGCGCGCTCGACGATTCGGTTGTGCGCCCTGTTTTTGTGTCGCGCGACCAAGAGACATCGATCATTCCGATCGGCTCATCGCTCTCGTTTCGCGAAATTCGAGACGAGCTGACGACCGCGCCGTCATCGAGCGACGCGCAGAGTGTTCGCAGCGCTCTCTTGTCGTGCCGCCTTTTTAAGTGCGGGCCGATTTCGATATCGGCGCTCGCGTGCGTCGCGTTTTTATGGGTTATTTCTATCGCGCTTCTGATCTGGGAGGTTCCAATCTCAACGCGTGAAGTCACCGCGCTCGGGTTCGACAGAGCGGTGTCGCGTGGGCTCGTGGCGATTGTTGGAGTGAGCCTTTTTTTCCGCCTCTTCCCACTCTTCAGTCTTTGGTGGCGCTCGTGATCGACCTGCGCTGTCCATTCGGGCTTCCGGTTCTGATCCCGCTTATCGCGATTCTCGCGATCGCGATCGCATCGCGATTTGCGGCGACCGCTCCGAGGCATGTGCGCCGCATCGCGGCTCTCTTCGCGCTCGCCCAATGCGGCGCGGCGATCGCACAGGCCGCTAGGATGTCGACGCCTCTGAATGGGGCGATGATCGCGCTCGTTTCGCTTGCGACGGTGCTCGCGAGCTTCTCGGTCAAACGCCGCGTTGCCCTATATTTTTCGCTTAATTTCGCAATTACGGCCGGCGCGATCGGATGCGTGTCGGCGCAGCATATGGGCTGGTGGTTTCTGTTTACGGCGGTGACACTGGCCTCACTCGCAGCGTTTGTCGCGATTGGGGGAGAACGGCGGCTCACGTCGCTACGCACTCTGAACGGGCTTTTCGCCCTTTCGCTTTTTTTGATCGCTGCGTCGCTGCTATTTTTGCATGCGCGTGCGCCGTCCAGCTGGCGAGCGAACGATTGGGCGAACATCGATTTTTTGTCGGAAGCGCCTATTTTTGGGTCGATTCGAGCAGTTCAAATCGCGTACGTCGCGCTCGTCGTTGCGGTCATTGTTCTTCTCTTCGCCCCCGCATTGCGGTCGATTGAGCGCGCGCTCGCGGCGGCGCCCGCTCCGGTGGCGATGCTTTTTTTTGGCATCCTGCCAATGATTGCGATTGTAGCCATCGAACGAGTTGGCTTGCTCGCGCTCCCTGAGTTGAGTCGATGGGGCGCACCGGGGCTCGCGATTTTTGGTGCGATGGCGGCGCTTCTTTTCGCATGGCGTGCGCTCGGCGAAGTCGATCTCAAGCGCTTCGCGATATCGGTCTCGATGGCTCACGGCAGCGTGCTGCTCGTGGCGCTTGGGAGCGGAACGTCGGTGGGGGTCGTCGGTGCGATCGCCGGTGCTCCGATCTACGGAGCAGTGGCGGCGCTTCTGTTCGCTGCGATCGGGATGATCGAAAGGCGAAGCGGTCAGGCGCGCGCCGACAAACTTGGCGGCCTTATGATTGAGACGCCGCGGTACGGAGCCGCCATCGCCGCAATTTTTTTGGCATCGGCCGGTGCGCCCTTTTTTGCCCCATTTTGGAGCGCGCTTCTTACGATCCTCGGTGCAATTCCAAACACACCCGGTTCGGCTTTGCTTGTGTCGCTCGCGCTTGGTGTTCTCGCGCTGGCGCACGCTCGAATTTTTGCGCACGCGTTTTTCGGGAAGCTTGCCGACAGTTGGCGTAGCAGTCCGATACTTGAGCCGTTTGGAGGTCGCTTTCGCGACATGACGTGGCGAGAGTTTTTTACTTTGGCGCCGATTGTGATCGTCTGCGTGGCGGCCGGTATCGCACCTTGGTGGTGGCTCGAGCCGGTGTCGGTCGCGGTGCGCGCACTCGGATCATCGCTCGGTCGATAGCCGTTTAGAAGTGGCCGCGCGCGGCCGTAATCACCCGAGAAGTGTCGGCCTGCTTTCGGCCGATGCTCGAGAGGTGCGATGCATGGTCGGCATGCGAAGCGATGGCTCGTGATCGGCGCACTCGTTGCGTTAGTGCCCATCTTTGCGAAGCCATCGACCGCGGCAGAACCGCGGCGCACATCGACCGGCGAAATCGTCCGCTGGGGGGAGCCTCATGTGACATTCGTAGCGAGCGAGTCGTTGGCGCGCGCCGCGGAAGGCGCCGACCAGATCGTCGAGCCGGCATTGCGCGGTTGGAGTAGCGGAAGTGCCGCGCCAATTCTGACGCACACGACGGCAAAATTGGGGGAAGACGATAGCCCGTCGATCGACCTCAGAAACACGATTTCGTACGCCGAAAATGGGAGCGCTCTCGCCGGAAGCGCACTTGCAATCACGATTTTAAGCTACGAAAACTCAGGGCGAATCATCGATGCTGACATCGTGCTGAACGGAAAATACAAGTTCGAGCTCGTCGACCCGAATGCGGCGCCGCCCGAGCACGACGTCATCCGCGTTGAGGGGGAGATCGACGAAGCGACCGGTACGATCGACAGCGGACGGAAGTCGTCGCGGGCCTCGTATGATGTCCACCATGTGCTCGCACACGAGCTCGGTCACGCGCTCGGTCTCACCGACGAGTACGAGCGGTCTGGCGACGTGATGTATGTTTATACCGCCGCCGATGACGCAAGAAGGAGAAGCCCGAGCGTACACGATTGGGCCTCGCTCGACGCCGTCTACGCCGACGGGCTTGCGCCGGCCAGTTCAGGCTGCAGCTCGACTGTGGCGTCGCAGCATGCGCGCGGTTTGCAGCCATGGCTGCTTCCGGCGTTCGGAACGCTTATTTTTGCCTTAGGGCGTCGACGCCGCGTTCTTATCATCCCGTCGGTGGTGGCGATCGCGCTCGCCACATTGATGCCGACCCCCACGCGCTCGAACGAAGGCACCGCGCCGAGCCATGCCAGTGCGCGCGTTGTGGCGCGCGAAACAAGCGTAAAAAACGGCCTGTTTCAAACGCAATTGCATCTGGCGGTAAGCGCGTGTCATGTCGAAAATTGCCCGCGCGAAATTAACGCGACGATGTGGGGGGGGAAAATTGGGAAGATCACGCAAGAAATCGCCGGCCGCGCCGTCCCCGAAATAGGGCGCGAAGTTGGCATCACGTTTTCGAGAGCGAAGCGACTCTCGCTGCTAAGAGCGATTGGCCTGCCGACGCCGAATGCGTCAGCCGGCGGCAACGTTGCGATCATCGAAGCCAAATAACGGCTGTCTTTAGCGCATTTGCTTCGCGTTCGACGGTCGATAGCCCTTCGCTTTCGGATGCAATGAGAAGCGTGTCGGCCGCGCCGATCCAAGCGACCGCTTCGTTTCGAAGAACAGTTCCGACAAACGTTGGACGAACTCGTAGCGCGCGACTGAGCTCTTCGAGCGCATCGCGTTCAGGCCCATCACCGACGACGACCAGCCGTGCCGCTTTCGCCGCGGCGTATCGGATGGCTCGGTCAACGCGTTTGCTTTTGACAAGACGGCCGACAGTGACAAGTAGCGGTGCGTCACCGCGATAGGCATTTCGAAGCGCTTTGGCGCGCTCCGCGACATCGGGAAGTTCGAGCTGCGGCGGCGCCACTCGCGCGATAGCCTCCACGCGTGCCAACAGTGACGAGCTCTGTTTAGCGTCATGCCCGATCGATCGCACGAGCCTAGTTTTCAGGTCGAGCGATACAAATCGCCATGAATCGGCGCGCTTTGCGATCGCGCTCACGAGTGCGACGCGCGCGGATCGCGGCATCGCTTCAAGGAGTCGCACATCGCCGCCGTGCGAGACGACCTCGAGCGTGAATCGATGAGCCCGAGAAAGGCACAAAAATGCGCTTGGAATCGCCCAATGTGCGATCACGCGTTCAAACGGCTCTTTTTGGATGAAGCGGCGCGCAGACAGCGCCCATCGAACGGCGCTTGCTCCACGCCACGGTGCGCGCGTGAGCCGGGCCTCGGCGCCGGGCCACCCGAACGCCTCGCCGCCGTCAAAAAAAGCGACTCGCACGCCGTGCCGGTCGGTCGCAAATCGTCCACTCCGTGGGGCCGACGCAGTCGGGGCAACGACCGTCACGTCGCAGCCGTTCCGAGCCATCGCTCGCGCTTCAGATTCGACGAAGTGCCCGGCGGGATCTCCCTCGAACTGCGGGTAACTCGTCGTCACAACCGCGACGCGCATGTCGTCCTCCTTGGCGCATGGTACACCTTCGATATCATGAGCTCTGATCGCGTCATTCGAGGAAAGATTCTGTATTTAGCCGACGATACGTCGGTCATCGAGCGGCAACTTGCAGGCGAATCGCTCCAGTTTGATGCCGCGCGGCCGCTCATGAACAGCATTTCGACCGACGAAATTACGCCCGGGTGGGTCTGCTACTATTTCGACGAGACGCTGGCGCGCTACTGCTTGGTAGGCCTTCGCGGTGGCGTTATTAAGCAAGACTCAATCGCGAAGGGCGGTTTTGGCGTGATCGTGAGCGGCGCATCAAAAGGGTGCGGCTCCAGCCGGGAGACGGCGCCATTCAGCGAGCTCAAAGCCGGCGTGCAGCTAGTCATCGCGAAGAGCATCGAAAAGATTTACAAGCAAAACGCCCAAAATATAGGCCTTTTAACAAGCACCGATTTCGGGTTGATCGATCGGATCGAAAAGGGGGAGGCGATTGCCGTCGACGAGTTCACACGCGGGCTCGATCCGATCAGCGCGAAAATTGTCGAGTGCGGCGGGCTTTTCGCATACAACCGCGAGCGTCTTGCCGGCAAAGTTACACCGCCCGCGCTGACCACAACCGCCAGGCCGATGACACTGTGCGAAAAAATTCTCGCGTCGCACGTGATCGTCGACGCCAAGAGCGACAAGCGTGGCGTCGTTGCGGTGAAGCCGGGCGACGCTTTTTTTGCGCGGACAGACGTGCGGTTTTCGCACGAGTACGTGACACCGATGGCCGAGTCGCTGTTCGTGTCAGAGATGGGGGCTAACGCGAAAGTGAGCGATCCGGCGAGCGTTTTCGCGTTTCGCGATCATCTAACGTTTTTAGATCGCGTGATGCCGGAAGCGCACCGCGCGATGGGGCTCGAAGAGCAGGCAAAGTCGCTCGCTGTCGTGCAAGAAAAATTCGCTACGAAGCACCACGTGAAGCTCTACGGCGAAGTTCACCGAGACGGGAAGCTTGTCGGGAGCGAAGCGATTTGCCACAACAAGATCATCGAAGAGATCGCGCTGCCGGGTCAGCTGGTCGCGGGCACCGATTCTCATACGTGCATGGCCGGCGCGCTCGGCTGCTTCGCGTTTGGCGTTGGGTCGACCGACATGGCCAACGCGTGGCTCACGCGCGACGTGCGCGTTACCGTGCCAGAAACGGCGCGCTTTAATCTGCACGGGGCGATGAAAGAGGGCGTCTGCGCGAAAGACGTGATGCTTTATCTCCTGAGTCAGCCTTTTTTCAAGTCGGGTGATGGTATCGGGACAGTGCTTGAATTCGCCGGCGACGGTGTCCGATCGATGCCGCTCGACGAGCGGGCAACGCTGACAAATATGGCGGTCGAAGCGGGCGGGTTCACCGGCATCATCGAAGCCGATGAAGTCGTCGTCGACTATCTCGTCGCGCAGCGCGGCCTCGATGCCGATGATGTGCGCGCCAAAATTGTGCGGGCCGATGAAGGCGCGGCGTATGTCGCCACGTTCGACATCGATCTAAGTACGATCGGGCCGATGGTCGCAACGCCGGGCGACCCGCGTAACGGCGTGGCGATCGACGATGAGCGAGTTCACGGGGTGCCGATTAACATCGCGTACGGCGGCTCATGCACCGGGGGGAAAAAGACCGACATGGACATGTACGCGCAGGTGCTCGGCGATGCGCTAAAGCTCGGAAGGCGCGTCGCTCCGGGGGTGCATCTGTATATCCAGTTTGGCTCGCAAGACATCCGCCGTTACGCCGAAAAAAAGGGCTATGTTGAGCTGTTTGAGCGAGTAGGCGCGGAGCTTGTCGATCCGTCATGTGGCGCTTGCATAAAAGCGGGGCCAGGCGTGAGCTTCTCGCCCGATGAAGTGACGGTGAGCGCGATTAATCGCAACTTTCCAGGTCGCAGCGGCCCCGGAAAAGTGTATTTAGCAAGCCCATTTGTTGTGGCGGCGAGCGCAATTGCTGGCAAGATCGTCCGCCCGAGCGAATTGCCAAATCGAACTGGAGAGCAACGTGAGCGAATTGAAGATTGAGCCAAACAGATACGTCGTTCTCGATTACGCCCTCTACGACGAAACGGGCGAGATGGTCGATTCAAGCAAAGCGAGTGGCGGCCCGATCATGTACGTTCACGGCTACGGGGCGCTAGTTCCTGGCCTCGAGGCTGCGGTCGTGGGGCTTCGCAAAGGCGATCAACGTGAGATCGTGGTGGCGCCCGAAGAGGCATTCGGCGATCACGACGATTCACTTGTTTTTGCCGTCGAGCGAACGGAATTCCCCGATCCAAAAGCGGTGGCCGTCGGCGACGAGTTCATGGCCGAGTCAGAAGACGGGACCGAAGTTCCAATGCGCGTCGTCAAAATCGAGGGGGACGACGTCGTGGTCGACGCGAACCACCCGTTGGCCGGCGTGACGATAAAATACGCTATTAAAGTGCTCGAAGTCCGAGATGCGACCACCGATGAGATAGCGGAGGCGGCAGCCGAGTTTGAGGAGGCTGAGGGGCATATTCACGGGCCCGATTGCCATCACGAGCACGAAGAGCCGCTAATCGCCCTAGGCACGCGCGAACCCAGCAAGAAGAATTAGAACTTCGGCCCTACCCTTGGCCCAATTTGTTGCTAACTTCTGCGGGATGGACAACTCCCCGAACGTTCCGAGCCGCGAATGGGATATTCGCGTTCGCCAGCGCAATCTAAGTAGCGGCGTATTGACCGACAAAACGGTCCGCCAATTCCTCGAAGCGCTCCCTGACCTCGAAGAAAATGCCGAGTCGATCGAGCTGGCGCAGCCGGCACTCGGTGGTCGCGACGAATGACGACTGCCAGGAGCTGAAGCTATGAGCCAGGAGGCAAGCGAGCTAGAAGTTGACGCCGGAAAAGAGTCGCAAGAGGCTCTGCCAGCAGTCGACTTCTCGACTTTTGTTATGTCGCTGAGCCACTCGGCATACATTCATCTAGGGGCGGCGCCTCATCCTGAGACGAATCAGCTCGCAGTGAATTTGCCGATAGCCCGCCAATCGATCGATCTGCTCTCGCTGATCGAGCAGAAAACGCGAGGCAACCTAACCGGCCAAGAAGAGCGCCTGTTAGAGCAAATTTTGTTCGATTTACGAATGCGCTTCGTCGACCAGACGAAAAAGTAGGCTACCCCTCGTCCCTTATGCAGTTGTCAACATTGGCGCGAAGGGGCGCAGCGGGGCGTGCCATCGCCGTGTTTTTTTTCGCGGCGCTAAGTGCTTGCGCCAGTTCAAATTGGGCGGTTGATGGCGACGTCAACGTCAGCGAGCCTACTGAGATCGTACCTGCAAACGGTGCCCGTTTGTCGGTGGCACGTAGTGAAGAGGCGAAAAGCTCGTACCCGACCATTTCGATTAAGCAGATCTTCGCCGGAAGAGAAAAGCAAATCGCAACCGACGCAGCGCCGATCGTTCTGCCTTCAGATTTCAGATACTTATTTGACGCAGAAGAATGCTCACAAACTCATGTGATAAAATGGCGGTTGACCGATCGGGCGACGGGTTCGGTTTTGATGTCGCAGAAATCACGCGACACAGCGTTAAGGCTGCACCTCACGACGCTCGGAAGTTTTGAGCTGAAGCTTGCATGTACAGCGACTCCGCTGGCTCACCAAAAGGCGTGGATAATTACGGAATCGATCGTATTCACGGTTCAGCCAAGAATTTTGGTTACTGCTGCCGCTGTTGGTAAAGAGGGGCCGGAAATTGATTCGCGCGGCGCCGTTTTTCTCGAGCCAAACCGTCCTTATCGATTTCAGGTGAACAGCTGCTCAACCGATAGGCCGTTTACGTGGATGATGAGGCGGAGCGGTGCTTCGGAAGAGCAGTTTCCGACGCAGGATGGTGTGGTTGGAGTATGGCAATTTGCTGACGTCGGTGCGTTCACACTCGACGTCATCTGTTCGCAGACAAATCGAGATGGCACGGTGCACGAGGTTAGAGTCGCGCTCCAATTCGAGGTTCAAAACGACCTCGGGGTAGCGAGGTCGCCGCGTGATTTTTCGCAAAGTGATTTTTTGCCCGTGCGCCGCTATGTCCAAGGGCTTCGCGACGTGCCCGGAATAAGCGTGGACGAATATTGTGAAACTCTCTCGAGCGGCGGGATTTTTAAGCGGGGGACCGAAGTGATGGTGTGCCGACTTCGCCTGTATCCGCGTTTTGCGTTGCTATTTGTCGAGCAACCGAGCGGGCAGTTGGACGCCAGGACGGAACTTCGCGACTTAAACTCGATTCATGCAACGACAAAAGAGCTCGGGTCATTCGTCGATGTTATCCCGTTTGACAATCACATCCTCTCTGTTCCGTGCAGGACAGATCTGTTCGCATCGGAAGAGTGCGACGGATTTTTGGAGGCATGGCTTGATAAGTCTGACTATCAATTCGGATACTATTTCGGAGATCAGGCTGACAGTCTCGAAAGCAAGAATGTTCAAGAGAATCTGCCGGAAGAGGCGATGATTCGTCTTTGTCACGCCTTGCGGGCACTTTTCGTGCTTTCGGTGGAAAAGGAGTACTACATTCACAGCCCTCTCGGTTTCGTTGCGCGACCTGGTGCCGATCAAGGGCGGCTTATCCTGAAGCGTGCTCCCGTAGCCAAGCTAAGGGGTGACGTGAGGTCTCATGCGCGGGCTCCTACATTTGCCGCTGCACTGTCGAAGCAAACGAGTTCGATCGCCGACACGATGGCAAATTTGTGCGACGGCCGTCGGTAGTAGCCTGGTGCCCCATCAACCTTCGGTTGATGGGTAAAGTCGGCGAAGTTTAATTCGAGCGTCGTCGGTGGTGAACCGCCAAGAGATGGGGTTGTCATCGGCGTTATGAGCCGCGGTCCAGTGCGCGAGGAGATGGCGCAATTGGTCGATCGAGGCAATGCGCTGGTTGAGGCATTGACGCGCTAAAACGGAGAGCTGGATCTCGGCCATGTCGAGCCAGCTGCCGTGTTTTGGCGTATGGTGCACGTCGATCTTCTCGACAAGACGACGCGCTTCTTCGGGCGGGAACGCTTGATAGAGCGAAGACAATGAGTGGGTATGGCGTGCCCGAACGCCGCGTTCTTTTCCTGCGGCCCCCGCCCGTCGAGCTCATCCGGCGTGAGCGTCATCGGAAATACGTTGGCGTCCTGGTAGCCGTGCGCGTGCGCATGCGCGTGCGCGGGACCCAATGGATCAACGGCACATCTTCGTCAGCATCGAGACAATGCGAACAAGCAACGCTTTGGCCTTCCGACCGTCTTCCTCGGAAGTCATTTCAGCGACCCTACACACATCGATGATCGCAGCGCACTCCATGGCTGCTCCACGAGCAATCCCGTGATACCGAGCGCGGTCAACTGCGCCCGGCTTACCGGCCCCTTCCGCGATGTTGAGTGGCATCGACATCGCCGCGCGTTTCAGCTGGCTTCGCAATTCGCTTTCTCCGCGCGGCAGCGCAGCCACGATCGCAAAGGCCACTCGCAGAAAGTCGATTGCACAACGGTAGACGTCGAGATT
>CAMAVR010000033.1 GCA_945861885.1 Nannocystis exedens
GCTTCAAAATCCATTCGCACGCGATGGGAAAACTCTTCGGTTACGATTTTGGCCAAACCTATCTGTCAGCCCCCTTAAAAATACTCCCGCCCTTCCGCCCTCCCTGTTCAAATTCTGCGGCTTTTTTGATTTGTTAAACAGACCCTAGACTCGAAGCGAAGGATCTAATCGTCTCCGAACCTGAACAGGTCGTCGAGATCGCTCCTTGTTAGCTTCTTTGCGCCGCCTGAGTCTTCGCTTAGAACCGCGCCGACCAATTCGCGCTTTTTTGCGCCTAATTCGAGCATTTTTTCTTCGATCGTCCCTTTGGCTACTAGGCGATATGTTGTGACAATTCGCGTTTGGCCGATTCGGTGGGCGCGGTCGGTAGCTTGATTTTCGACGGCTGGGTTCCACCACGGGTCGAAGTGGATGACGGTGTCGGCCGCTGTGAGGTTGAGCCCCGCGCCGCCTGCTTTTAGCGAAATCAGAAAGACGGGAGGACCGTCATCGCGCTGGAAGTTCGCGACGCGCTCTTGCCGATCTTTCGTCGAACCGTCGAGGTACTCGTACTTCACGCCATCTTCGTCGAGCGCGCAGCGAATGATGCGGAGCATCGACACGAACTGGCTAAAGACAAGAACGCGATGGCCACCGGCGATCGACGTTTCGATCAATTCGCGCAGCGCGATGAGTTTGCCCGAATCTTCGTCTGAAAATTCGCGCGGTAGGCCGAGAAGCCGCGGATCGCACGCCGCTTGGCGAAGACGCGTGAGCGCCGCGAGAATCTGAATCTGACTCTTCGCCAACCCCTGCCGCTCGACATCGCCCATAACTTGCGTGCGCACCTCTTTGAGCACTGCGCTGTAGAGCGCCGACTGCTCGCCGGTGAGTTCGCAAATTTGATCGGTCTCGATCTTCTCTGGCAAATCTTTCGCGACTTCGCTTTTTGTGCGCCGCAAAATAAACGGGTGAATCGTCGCACGTAGGCGCGCCGCGGCTTTTGCATCGCCCGCATCGATCGGCCGCGAATAGCGCTCTTCGAACTTTTCGAGCGGCCCTAGCAAGCCTGGACTCACGAAGTCGAAAATCGACCAAATCTCCGACAATCGATTTTCGATCGGCGTCCCCGACAGAGCGAGCTTGCGATCGGCGCGAATTCGCTTTGCAGCGCGCGCGGTTGCCGATGTCGGATTTTTTATGTTCTGCGCTTCATCGAGAATCGCGTAGCGCCACTTCGTCTTAGCGAGCAGCTCTTCGTCACGCCTTAGAAGCGCGTAGCTTGTGAGCACAACATCGGCCGACTCTAGCTCTTCTTTTCGCTCTTTGCGATCGCCGCCGTGCCACAGCGCCGCTTTCAGCGACGGCGCGAACTTATCGATTTCGCGGATCCAATTTGTGACAACGCTCGTCGGCGCAACGATCAGCGCCTTAAATTTCTTGTCCGGATCGGCTTTTTCATCGGCCGCTTTGACGGCGAGCAGAAGCGCAAGCGTCTGAACCGTTTTACCGAGCCCCATGTCGTCGGCGAGCACACCGCCCGACCCGATCTCATGCAAAAACGAAAGCCACTGAAACCCTTGCTCTTGGTAAGGGCGCAGCGAAGCCTTCAAATTTCGCGGCTTTTTGACCCCTTTTATCTCTTCGATACCGCGAAGCTTGCCGAAAATATCTTTCGCCGACTCGCTCACCGATGCGCGACCGACTTGGTCGAGCAGATCTTGAACGCGCCCCGCTTGCGATAGCGGAAGCTTGCCGCCCGCCGCTCCGCTTGTCGCCAATATCTCCGCTTGGCGAAGGAGCACTTCGCGCACTTTTACCGCATCGAGTCGCGCAAACGAACCGTCGGCGAGACGAACGTAACGTCGCCCTTCGGCGAGACAGCGCGCAAGCTCATCTTGCGTGACGGCAACCCCTTCGCTCTCAAACGAGAGGCGAAGCGATAGCCAATCGACGCCGCTCGACACGCGCGCGTGAGCTCCGAGCGCTTCACCGCGCACTTGCACGTCGACGAGATCGTCCGGGACAAAAAGATCCCAGTTCTCAGGAAGACCGCCGACCCCCTCCGTCCAGAATTGAATCGCGTCGTCGCCTCGCGCAACGAACCCGTTCCCCTCTTCGTCGGGTGAAAGGCCCAATTCGCGCAAAATTCCGGCCGCTTGTTGCTGCCCGGCGATGTCGCATCGAATGCAGCGCGCACGCTTCACCGATGAGCCGCCTGCCGCTTTGACAATCACCGGCGGCCCCATGCCGTCAGCGCGAACGTCAAGCTCGACATCTTCGTACGCAACGCGAAGCGCTACGCGCGCCTCCGTCAGCGAACCGCCGGCGCGCATTCGGAACGTCGGCTCGAGATCGACAACATCGGCCACTTGCGACAAATCGGGCAATTCGGCGCCAACTTCGAGCGCCACTTTGGGGAGCCCCTGCGCGATCAATTGCGGCAGCGAATCGAGCGGCTCGCTGATCACCGGCAGGCGAATCAAGCGACGCATCGCCGCTGGCGACACACGGCGATCGACAGGGCGCGCAACCCCCTCTTGCCCGTCGACATACCAACCTGGGCTACCATCGAACCATGCGCCTTGCGCGGTCGAAAACCGACGCGGATCGCCAGCTCGCGTAAAGCTCGACTTCACGTTCACGAGCGAACCGTCTGACGATAGCTCGAGATCGAAACGCGGTTTGAGCATGTCGTCGCCGAAACGAAGCTCCATCATCTGCGGCTCAAGAATGACTCGGCGCCCTTTTAACAGCGGCAAAAGCTCACTCGCATCTTCGCCGCGCACTTCGATCGCAACGCGCCTTGGACCGCTGTTTTCAAAACGCGCAAGCAGCCGAATCGCATCGCGATCGGGCGTCGGGGCCTCATCTTGTGCAGCGAGAAGCGCACTTGGCAGAAGCGGCATCCGCGCAACTGGATCGAGTAGCGTGACGCTCAGTGCCGACCCGCGAAGCTGCACGCGGTATTCAATCGTTCGTGTCTGCCCGGTCGCCGTGCGATACCAAGCCGCCATCCCCGTCGATGGCGCTGCGGCACCCGCCGTGAAGCCTGGAAGCCCGCGCGCATGCCCGCTCCCAACCGGTACGCCAGGCTGGCCACCATGCCGACCGCCACGCGTTTTCGCACGCTTGCCGCGCCTACCGCCGACTTCCGTCTCTCCACTACTCATGACCGCACCATTTGCCGGGGGCGCAGAGCTCCGCCCGTTCTGTAATGGCCCCCGCAACTGATCACGAACGGCGATTAGAAGCGCCGCAACGTGTTTGCAATGACCGTTTATTTTCGAAAAAGCGGGGCATGAACACTGCGATGCAATGCCATTTGACCCAGACGCCGTTGCTTCGAGCTGAACCGCGTACGGCTCAGGTTCCGTGCCACGAACTTTGCCGCGCGCAAGCCCCCCCTCAATCACAATATCGTCGACCGCGCGCCGACGAACGTAATCGTAGCCACGCAAGAAAGCGCGCGCGCCTAAGAGGCGCCGCAGCGATCGGTCGTTCAGTGTAGAAAGCGCGTCCGCAAAAGGATTCGACAATGCGCTGAATTGCACGCGCTAACGGCGTGCCCTTTCTTCTATTGTGCGTCTCGTGGCTTCGTAGATGCCGTAATAATGTAGGGCTCTTATGCCCCGGTCTCCGCTGAGCTCGCTCGCAGAGGGCCCCCTCAATTGAAAAGGTGAGGAGTACTTTAGTAGCTTTTAGTTTTGCTTTCCACCCGGCCCGGAGCTAACCCCGTCCGTGGATATTGGCATTGATGCCGCATTTCCTAACTTTTCGCACGCTTTTTCTTTACGCAATGCCAACTTTGCTTTTTTTTCTTATTCCGGGCGCCGTTCTTCTCGCCGCCGGATGTTCGGCGACGATTGCGGGCGGCCTCGATGAGGCAGACGCCAATCGGATGGTCGTCGCGCTCGATCACTTCAAGATTGACGCAGAAAAAGAAGCCGATCCGTCGTCTGAAGGGCATTTTCGTGTCGTCGTTCCTCGAAGCGAGACAACGCATGCGCTCAGCGCGCTCGCCTCCGACGGGCTGCCGAGAACGCGCCCGGCCGGCGTTCTTGATGTTGTCGGGAAGACGGGGTTGGTGCCGAGCCCCGCAGCGGAGCACGCGCAATTTGTCGCGGCGATTGCTGGCGATCTCGAACGCACACTTCTAGGGCTAAGCGGCGTAGTCTCCGCACGCGTGCATCTAAATATTCCGACCCCAAAGCCGTTTCAAGATTCACCATCGCACGCTACGGCGAGCGTTTTGGTCGAACATGTTGGCTCAAACCCCCCCCTCGGCGTCGACGCAATCGCGCGGCTCATCGCGGGCGGCGTAGCCGATTTATCGCCGAATGATGTAGCGGTGATAGCCTCGCCGCGCGCCCCGCTTTCAACACTCGCCGATGCCTCGGGCGACCCAGCGTCAGCGGCGCGCTGGGTTCACACGTCGCGGCGCGGCCTACTAATTCTCGTCGGCGCGCTGATTGCACTTGCAACCGCGCTCGGAGCGATATCGATTGTTCTTTACGGTCAACTCACGCGAGTTCGCGCCAGTGGCCGAGTTGGATCGTCGTGATAACGCTTTCAAAAGTATCAAAATCTTTTCAGTCGCAAGGTGACGGGGCCGTTCGTCGCGTGCTCTCGAACATCGACCTCAACGTTCCTAAAGGGTGCCTCTATGGCCTCATCGGCCCCGGCGCTTCCGGAAAGAGCGTCTTATTAAAGATTATTGCGGGGCTTTTTCGGCCCGATCAAGGGCGCGTCGTCGTCGGCGGTGAAGACATCACGAGCGCATCAGAGCTGATGCTTCAAGAGACGCGCCGGCAGTTCGGAATGCTGTTTCAAAATAACGCGCTGTTCGATCATTTGTCGGTTGCCGACAACATCGCGTTCCCTCTTAGGCGCCTCTTCGACCTTCCTGCAGACAACGTTGCATCGCAAGTCGCCGAGCGTCTGGCGCGCGTCGGTCTCACCGGGTTTGAATCGCGGCTTCCTGGAGCACTCTCTGGAGGGCAAAAAAAGCGAGTTGGTGTCGCCAGGGCAACCGTGACGCGCGCACCGATTGTTCTTTACGATGAGCCGGCCGCGGGGCTCGACCCGGTCACTTCGCAAAAGATTTTTGATCTGCTTCGCGCCGAGCAGCAAGAGTCCCAAACCACTGTGGTGATGGTATCGAGCGATCTTGATCGCCTGCTCACAGTGACCGATCGTATCGGGATGATTGTTCAAGGCGAACTCGTATTCGACGGCTCAACCAACGACGCACGCGCGAGCCGGCATCCGGTTGTTCGCCAATTTTTGGACGGCCTCGACGAAGGGCCACTTTAGCCATGCGCACACCATCGATGCCACCTGCCGCGATTCAGCAGGAGAGTCGCTTTGTCGAACAGCTCGGCGCTAACTTTTTTCGGTCGGCCGAGACATTCGGTGCGCTCGGACTTCTGCTCGCGCAGATTGTCGCGCGCCTAAGGCCCGGAATATTCGATCGAAGCGAGTTTAGCCGAACGCTTCACAAAATGGCCGTTCGTTCACTTCCGATCGTTATCGTGACCGCGCTTTTTAGCGGCGCGATCATGGTCGTTCAAGCAGCGCCGGTGGTGAAGCGATACGGCGCGGAGCAGCTGCTAGGTTGGGGGGCCGGCTTCGGGACGCTGCGCGAACTTGCTCCGCTTCTCACGGCTCTCATGATTTCGGGGCGCGTCGGCGCCAATAATACCGCCGAGCTTGGGACGATGACGGTGACGGAGCAGATCGACGCGCTGCGCGCACTCGCGATCGACCCGCTTTCGTATCTTGTAGTCCCGCGCTTTTTGGGGATCGTGACAACACTGTTCTTGATGACCGTGTACGCCGACATGCTCGCGATCATCGGCGCGGCGATCACCGGTAGCGCACTTCTCGGTATCGACCCGACGCAATTTTTTCACGGCCTGACGTCGGGGCTGCTTTCGTTCGGTGACGTCGCGCACGGTCTGATAAAAAGCGTGCTTTTCGGCCTACTTATAGCTCTCTCGAGCTGTCATTTCGGTCTGACAGTGTCGGGCGGGGCGCCAGGTGTTGGCCGCGCCGTCAATGCGACGGTCGTCGCCAACGCGGTGGGGATTTTTTTGGTCGACTACCTTGTGAGCTTTGCTTTCTGATGAATACAGCGCTCAAGCCCAACGAAGATTTGAACACGGAGCTCGGGGGATCCGGATTCATTCGCACCGCCGGGCGCCACACGATCGACTTTTTGATCGACGCGCGCGGCATCTACCTATTGTTCGTTCGCACGCTTTATTACGTCTTCTGCGGGAAGCGCGAACGCGGCGCTGTTTTGCGGCAGATGTACGAAATCGGCTACCGGTCGCTCTTTTTTATGTCGCTAACAATGGCGTTTATCGGGATGATTCTCGTGCACCAGGCCGGCGTTCAGGCTGCGCGAATTGTGCCCGATTACAATATGATCGGGGCAACGTTTTGCGAGCTACTCGTCCGCGAAATTGCACCGTCTATCGGAGCGTTGATGCTCGCCACACGCGTCGGCGCAGGCATCGCAGCCGAGCTTGGCTCAATGGTGGTAACCGAGCAGGTCGACGCGATACGCATGTGCGCGGCCGACCCGATCGACTTTCTTGTCGTGCCGCGATTTCTCGCATGCCTCGTGATGACGCCGGTTCTCGTTGTCTGCGCAGGCACCATTGCGCTGATTTCCGGGGCGACTACCGCTCATTTCGCATTCGGCGTGTCGATGCACACATTTATGAACGCGAACCTTATTCACGCTCCGGTGATCATCACCTGCGCAATGAAATGCCTCGCGTACGGAACGGCGATTCCGATCATCAGCAGCTACTGCGGCCTCTCAACGTTTGGCGGCTCGGAAGGGGTTGGCTGGGCGACAACACGCGCTGTCGTGAACAGCTCGCTCGCCATCATCGTGCTCAACTTCACTATTTCAGTTTCATCATTTCTCGTATTTTCACGGTAATCGCGAGCAGGTCGATGATTCAATTTCGCAACATTCGCAAATCGTTCGGCGACATTCGAGTGCTCGATGACGTGAGTCTCGACGTTCCAGCCGGTGAAGTATTTTTTTTGATCGGCGCGTCGGGGGTTGGCAAGAGCGTCTTGATCAAACACCTCATCGGCTTGTTGTCGCCCGACCGCGGCGAGATCTGGCTCGACGGCGAAGAGATCTCCCGGTTTTCCGAGAAGCAAATGTTTGCGGTCCGAAAAAAGTGCGCAATGGTCTTTCAGCACTCAACGCTTCTTGATTCGATGACGTGTGTCGACAATGTCGCTCTTCCTCTTAGAAAGCACTGCAATTTATCAGTCACCGACGCTCGCACCCAAGCGATGGGCCTGCTCGAGCTTGTGCACATGCGCCCCTTCGCAAACCACTTTCCGGCTGAGCTCGGCGACGGGATGCGAAAGCGCGTCGCCATCGCGCGCGCACTTGGCCTTAAGCCGCGATACATTCTCTTCGACGAGCCGACAACATCGCTCGATCCGGTCAGCGCGCGACGTGTCGACCGCCTTATTCGCGAATTGTCCGATAATTTGGGCGTCACGTCGGTCGTCGTTAGTCACGATCTTGTCAGCATCTTCGCGATCGCAGACCGAATCGCGATGCTCTATAAAGGGGCGGTGCGGCTGCTCGGCAATCGAAACGACTTTCAAACATCGTCCGATGCGATTGTTCAGCAGTTCATTCAAGGGCGGGCGCAAGGGCCGATGGAATCCTGAGCCACCAGCTCAGGAAGAAGAGATGACTTATGGTGCATGAGCGATCAATCGAACTTAAAGTCGGTATTGTTATTCTGACTGCGGTCGCAATCGTAGCGACGTTTGTGCTCGTCATGGGCGGCCTCAGCTTTCAGCGGACATATGCCGTTTATGTCGATTTTGACAACCCGGGCGGCCTTCACACCGGGTCGGCCGTGCGCATGGCCGGGGTGCGCATCGGCAGTGTGACCGATCTGTCATTCCGCGGAGGAGTACTCGACCAGCAAACTGGGAGGCGCACGCTCGTGCGAGCCACCGTTGCAATCGAGTCGCGCGCACGCGAAGCGATTCACAAAGATGCCGATTTTTACGTGACAACCCAAGGGGTTCTCGGCGAGCAGTTTTTGGCGGTCGAGCCGGGGAGTACCGGCCTTCCAGCACTCGAAGCCGGCACGGTTGTTAAAGGGATCGACCCACCACGGCTCGACCTGTTTCTCGCAAAAGCGTACGAGCTGCTTGATACGACGGTGAGTGCCCTTCGCAACAATAAAGAGCTAATTCAAGAGATGGCGGCGAGCGGGTCGAATTTGATTCGCGGGCTGAGCGGCATCGTGAACGACAATCGTCAAGTGATCGACGGCACGATCACAAATATTAATCACCTGTCGTCGGAGGCGACGCAACTAACGCGTGAAGCGCGCGCCAAGTATGTCGCCAACCCAAAAATCGATCGCGCGATCGACAACGTCGATACGCTAACGACAACGCTTCGCAACAGCGCAACACCGCTTATCGACGACGCAAAAGCGACGATGGCAAATGCGCGCCGCGTATCTGAAGCGTTCGGTGATGACCAGCAGCAGGCCAAAATTCGCGCAGCTGTTACCGAATTGATTTCGCTCATCACCAAAGCCAACGGCGCCGTCGGCGACGCGCAATCGATCGTCGCACGCCTAAAAAAGGGCGACGGCACGGTCGGTGCGCTGCTGATGGACGAACAAATTTACGACGACGTGCAAGAAATGGTGCGTGACCTCAAGCACAATCCCTGGAAGTTCTTGTGGCGAGAATAGCCGGTTCTGGCTTGTGGTTCGCTAGGTAATGACCAGCGTCCCGATCGGCTCTAGCGTCATTACGAGCGCGCCTTCATCCACGGCATCACCCTCTTTTACGTGAATGCCTACGACTTGGCCGTCGGCTGGGGCCTCGATCGGCATCTCCATTTTCATCGACTCGAGGATCAAGCATACATCGCCTTCGACCACTTGATCGCCGACGTTTACTTCGATCTTCCAAACCGTGCCTGTGATATGCGCGCAAACATCCATCCGCTGACCGCTCCCTTCGTTGAATGGCGCTCGAGTCGAAACTGTTTGAACCGACTAGAGCACAAAGCCATTTTCGTTTACGATAGTGGCGTATCTGCTTTGCTGAAAGAGTTAACTAATGCCTCAAAAGAACGAAAGCTCGGTCTCGTTTTCGCTCAGAGAATTAATGAGTCTCGAAGAACAGCGTGTTCTTCTTGAAGCGGCTGAGAAAGTAAGGTCGGAGGAGGCCGCCCAGCAGGCACGCCGAGAAGCTGACGAACAAGCTCTCGCCGACAGTGCGGCTCATGCTCGAGCGGAGGAGGAGGGTCGCGTTGCTGCTGCGCAGCGTGAGCGCGAAGCATCGGCAAGGCTCCAAGCGATTCACGCGGCGGAGATCGAGCGCGCGCGCCTCGATGCTGAAACCGCGGGTCGGTTAGAAACAATTCGGCATCACCAAGAGCACGAGCGGCACCTCGCATCGCTGAAGCACGATTCAAGCAAAAAAAGGCTAAAATTCGCAGTTTTTGGCGTGGCGACGGTTCTTATTTTCGCCGTGGTAGGTGGCGCCGTCGCGCTGCGCCAGCAGCACCAAACGCAGCTTCAGGCCGAAGCGAAGCATCGCGCTGAGGTTATTGAGCTCGAAGCAAAGCTCGATTCCCAAGATAGGCGCGTGCGTGACCTCACATCGGCCGTTCAAAATGCGAAAGATGAGGGGGAGCGTATGGCAGCACAGGCTCGCCTAGAAGCGGCGCAACGCGAGCGAGAAGAGATGGCGCGAGCCGTTACGACCGCTACAACATCCAAGTTGCGGTCCAATTCACCCGCGTCGCCAGCCAAAGCGCCGCAACACGCTGCATGCAAATGCACCCCTGGCGACCCGCTTTGCTCGTGCTTGTAAGCCTTTAAGCCAACGTGACAACCACACACAATCTCGCCTCGCCCATCGTATTTGCGCTTGATTTCCCCAATATCGGCTCCGCGCGAACCGCAGCGAATGAAGTAAAAAGCGCTGTCGGAATGCTCAAAATTGGCCTCGAGCTCTTCGTCGAAGCGGGGCGCGAGGCTATGCAAATGGGCGAAGAGACCGGCCTTCCGCTGTTTCTCGACCTTAAACTACACGACATCCCGGTGACCGTTGAGCGCGCTGTGGCGCGTGCAGGGGCGCTGGGCGCTCGCATTCTAACGGTGCACGCGGCCGGTGGGCCCGAGATGCTTCAGCGCGCGGTTCGGCGCGCGGAGGCTGATGGCAACGGCCTTCAGATCACCGCGATCACGCTTCTAACGTCGCTCGATAAGAGCGATCTCGCGCGGCTTGGAGTCGAGGCGAGCCCGGCCGAATATGTGCGAAATATCGCAAAAATGGCGTTCGAATCGGGCGTAAAGAGCTTTGTCTGCTCCCCGCACGAAGTCGCAGCGCTCCGGCAATCTCTCGGTGAGACGGTGCAGCTTATCGCGCCGGGCGTGCGCGCAGACGGAGCCGGCGGCGATGACGATCAGAAGCGGACGATGACCGCTTCGGAAGCGATCGCAAACGGCGCCGATTGGGTCGTCGTTGGGCGACCGATTCGCGATGCGAGCGATCGACTGGCCGCCGCTTCAGCAATTCGTGAAAGCTGCCGCGCGGCACAACAGCAGCGCCAAGAAACACGCCAAGAAACGCTATTGAGGCAACGATAAATGGGCCGACTTGTATCTGGGCTTCAACCGGTGCGCGAAGCGATTCGCGTGCACGGAAGCGCGCTTGAGTGCGTATACGTCGAAACGGGCGGCGCTCAATCGCCTCAGCTCGAAGCGGTCGCGCGTTTCGCTGCCGATCAAGGGGCGCGTGTCGAACGCGTGTCGCGTGCCGATCTCGATCGAATGGCGCACGGTGCGCGTCATCAAGGGGTCATCGCACGTGCGCGTGAGCTTGTCGTGCATACGATCGATGCGCTCACTGTCGATAAATCGACGCTCGTTGTCGCGCTCGATGAGCTTGAAGATCCGCAAAACTTTGGCGCAGTGATTCGCTCAGCGGTTGCGCTTGGGGCAACAGCGATCATGTGGCCCGAACACCGCTCGGCGCCACTTTCACCCGCGACGTTTCGAGCTTCGGCGGGGGCCGTGGAGCATGCGCAGCTCTATCGCGTGCGCAATCTTGTGTCAGCGCTCGCCGATTTGCGCGCCGCGGGCGTGCTTGTCATCGGGCTCGATGCCGCAGGCGACACGCCGATCGGAACTGCCGATCTTTCAGGGCCAGTCGCGATCGTGATCGGCGCCGAGGGGAAAGGCCTTCGCAAGACCGTGAAGCGCGAATGCGATCTACTGGTGCGCCTGCCGATGAGTGGGGCGATTTCGTCGCTCAATGCGTCGGTTGCAGGGGCGATTGCTCTTTACGAAGTGGTGCGACAACGGGCACTAACTCCGTCGTAACACCAGCGCTCGCCCCGAGCCGTTCGAAATACGCGAGAAGCTCCACCGCTGCGTCGGGGGCATCGCGCCTTGTCGACACAACGCGCGCCGCATTGCGCACGGCCGGGTCGACCTGAATCAGCTCGATCATCTCGTCGAGATTTGACGCAAAGACGCGCGACTCGACCTCGTCGAGCGGGCCTGAAATTGCTGTCGTGTCGGCGCCACGCATTCGCGCAACTTGCCTTCTTGAAGCCATTTTTAGCTTCATTTTCAGCGCCGAAAACAAAAATATCGCGGAGCCATTCATGTCGGCAACGACGGCGTCGCGCTCGCGCAGCCACGTCATGTCGAACCGCGACTCAAAAGCTTGCCATTCGGGTGTCGAAAAGGTGCGGTCGAGAAGTTTGAAGAGACCGACTTGCCCGGTGTGATGATCTGTGTCGACGAACTTTTCGAGGTGACAAAGATCGTGCATTGCAAACGCCAACGTATCTTCATGAGGCGCGGTCGGGGCGCCGTCAGGAAGCAGCGACACGCATCGGCGGCCGCTTGCCTGCAAGTTCAGAAGAGCGAGGGCGGTCGGCACGCTTCGCATTAGCTCCACATTGCGCTCGCCGTTTCCCCATCTGACAAGCGCGCGCGCAATGACTTCTTCGACTCTTCGAAACCTATACTGTGCGACGAACTTTAGGAGCGGCGACGGCGATTGACACTCGATAGGCGACGGACGCTCCCCTTGGAGAAACCGCGGTGGCGACAAGCGATGCACGGCGCGCAGGACATAAGCGCTCGCGATCTCGGCATCGAGCAAATCGCCTTCGAAATGGAGCGCATCAAGCTTCTCCCATAGCGTATCGATTGCGACAAAATCGCTTTGAATTAGCCCCTCGATGAATCGCTCTTGGAGTGGAAATGATCTCACTTGCCGCACTTTGGTGTACGCTCAATCGACAAACGTGCCCTCATGACATCTTCGCCGCAACCGCAATCTGATATTACGCCCGAAACGCTCGCCGCCGCGCTCGCCAAGACAGGCTATTTGGCCGACGACGAGCTCGTCCTCATCGCTTGGCTAGCGATGAAGCTCGAGCGGCCGCTGATGCTCGAAGGGCCCGCCGGCGTCGGGAAGACCGACTTCGCGCGTGCGGTGGCGACGGGGCTCGATCGCCCTTTTTTTAGGCTGCAATGTTACGAAGGGCTCGACGAAAGCAAAGCGCTCTACGAGTGGGATTACGCGAAGCAGATGCTCTACACGCAGCTGTTACGAGGCGTGGCCGATACGCAGACGAATGGCGTTTCGTCGATCGGCGAAGCTATCGATCGCCTCGGGGCGACGGAAACGGCATTTTTTAGCAAACGTTTTTTGATCGCTCGCCCACTCCTTGCCGCGCTCTCGAGCGAAAAACCGGCCGTGCTCCTCATCGACGAAGTCGATCGCGCCGACCCCGAATTTGAAGCATTTTTACTCGAAATGTTGGCGGAAAATCAGGTCTCAATTCCAGAAATTGGGACGATTCGGCCCACCCACCCGCCGTTCGTCGTACTGACAACGAATGCGACGCGCGAGATGACCGATGCGCTTCGTCGGCGGTGTGCACACGCGTTTCTCGACTACCCTCCCCCGTCGCGTGAGCTTGCGATTATCAAGGCGCGCGTCCCCGGTATTTCCGAGAAGCTAGCGGCCGATTTGACGGCCGTCGCGAGCAATATTCGTAAGATGGCGCTGCGAAAATCGCCTTCGATTTCCGAGGCAATTGATTGGGGGCGCGCGCTTGTCACTCTTGGGGCGAATGCACTCGACAAGAAAACGGCGGTAGCGACGCTCGGGCTATTTTTGAAGCACGACGAAGACCGCCGTGCCGTGGCGGCGCGGATCGACGCGATTGTCCCAGATGAAACGAAGCGCTCTGCTTAAAAGCAGTAAAAAGCCAGGGTGAATCGAGCGCAGAGGGTAAATCGGTGTTAAAAGACATCGCTGCGCCATGGACGATTTGAAACAGACGGCGTCGCCGAAGCGCCCGCCAAACGCGCTGCATGGCGTCCTCATTGTCGACAAGCCTAAAGGGCTGACGAGCCACGATGTCGTCGCGCAGCTTCGACGTCGTCTCGGCGTACGCGAAATTGGTCATGCCGGCACGCTCGACCCAATGGCTACCGGCGTGCTTGTCGTTGCTATCGGCGAAGCGACGAAGCTTTCGGCTTACCTGACTGCCGCGAGCAAATCGTATGAAGCGCGCGTGGAGCTTGGCGTCGCGACGAACACGCTTGATGCCGAAGGTGAGGTCAGCGAGACGCGGGCAGTGAGCGACGCGCTAGTGCGTGAGCTCGCGGGTGCGCGTGATCTTGTGGGCGCTACGGCGCGCGATGTAGGTTCGTTGTTGGAACGCGCGCTTGCGATTGAGCTGGCGCGTGTGGAGCAGATTCCGCCGCAATTTTCGGCAATTCAAAAAGACGGTCAGCGCGCTTACGCTCAGGCGCGGCGCGGCGAGACGGTTGAACTTGATGCTCGCGCGGTGCAGGTGCACGACTTGGCGATCACCGGCGTTTGCCTCGAGCCACCTTCGGTCGACGTTACGCTTCATGTCGCTAAGGGGTATTACGTGCGCGCTTTTGCTCGCGATTTTGCTGCCGCGTTAGGCACCGTGGGGCATTTGGGCGCCCTTCGTCGCACGGCTTCGGGTCGATTTGATATTGCCGACGCTTCCACACTTGACCTTACCCGCGACGCATTGATCGCAAGGTTGATCCCGCTCGAAACAGCGGCACGCGCGACGCTGCCATCGGCGACACTGTCGAAGCAAGGGCTGATCGACGCGCGGCACGGGCGCGCGGTTCGCTTGGAAGACGTTATCACCGGGGATGGGGGCCCTCTTCCTCACGCTTGGTTTGATTGCGATGGGGCTCTTGTGGCCATTGGTGTGCTTGCAGGCGATTGCTGGAAAGTGCTTCGCGGGGTTGTGCCGCACGTCTCCTTGCTGTGACCACCTGTCTTTACTTGCGTCGCTTAACGAGATTGAAAATCGGTCGTTATACTCGTGGATGAGGCCTATGCGCACAATTGCCCAAATTACGGTTGGAGTTGTTTTGCTATCGGGGTGCGACCAGCGCGCCGCGGAGGAAAATTCAACATCCCTTTCACAAGCGATGCGCGGAGCCGATGGCGGCCTCATTGCGAACGATGCTGGCGATGTGGCGGATGATGGTGAACCTGCTGCCGCGGTAGCAGCCGCTGACCCCGCACCGGTCGGGTTTCGGCCCGAATATGGCGGGCGCGTTCTCGCGGTGCTTGAGGCGGCGCGCGCGCCGGCTTTGAACGCTTTTGACTGGATCAAGCAGGCTGTCGGAAAGCGCGGCGTGCGGTTTGACAAGCGCCTTTTATGGCGCGCAAGTACCGGCAATCGCCTGCCCGGCCCCGGTTTTTTGCAAACACCGCCGATGGATCAACTTTGGGCCGTGCCGCCGCTTCGCCGAGTGAACTATCTTGATGACGGTTGGCTCGTTCAAACTCCACCAAGGCGTCAGTGGGGCGTGCTAGACTTCACGCTTGGCAGCAATCCACCTCCAGTGGGGAGGCGTGGCCCAAATATCAACGACGACTTTCGTCGATATCGTTGCGGTCCGTTTAAAGGGTGCGCCCCTTTTCCGGAGGTCAGCAACGTAGAGGGCGCCGGTTTTGAATTTTGTCGGCCGATACTTTCGACCGTCACGAAGCCGGGCGACGCACCCGAACAGCTCTGCGATCTGCATTCTGATACCGTCCCTGATTACATCTACAAAGTCATGACGAGCGCTCATGACTTTATCGACGTAACGGGGCTTGGGCCCGGCCCAACGGGCAATTTTCGTATTGCGATGAATCACGCATTACGCTTCGTTGCCGCGCGAACCGAGGCCGAAAATGCGACGCGACCACCAGGCACGGATGCGCATTTCGTGGTGGCGCGATTTGTATTCGGTGCCGCACCAATCGACGTGGCGAGGATCGATCAAACAGCGCTTATCAACGATCTGATGGACGGCGTTTCGCACAAAGTTGTTCACGCATACGTTGGCGCTCACCGAAACCACGCGACGATGTGGAATCACTCGAAAATCGTGGCAGCGGACGGAAAAGTTGCACTTGTCGGTGGTGAAAATTATTGGGACGAGTCTTACCTCGTTTCTCCTCATGGCGAGTATCCGGTGACCGACGTGACGATGGTTGTCGAAGGCGGCGCGGCCGTTTCGGCCCATGAATATGCCAATCGCTTGTGGGATACAGTGTGCAATCACGACGCAAAATCGAAACTCAAGCGTGTGCACGCAGCGTTTACCGCCGGATCGTTGGAGACGGGGCGGATTGCCACGCGCGTCAACGGCTGGAAATCAAGGTCGCTCGGCGCCAACGCAGGCATAGACAAGGCCACCGCCCAATTGGAAACTCTCGAGGCAACTCTAGAGCAATATCAGGCAGCTTTGCGGGCGCGCGATGAGCTTGAAGCAGCTGTACGCCAACTCGATCCAGGGGATGGAGGCAAACCGGCGACAAAGCAACGCGAGCTCTTGCGTAGTTCCGCGAGAAAAGCTGAAAAGCTAAAGCCTGGCGCTGATGAAGCGGAGAAAGCCCTTCCTGCGGCCGAAGCAAGGCTAAACGAGCTAGAAGCGAGTAACCATTGCGTCCCGATGTTTGATGCAACCTTGGGCTATGAAACCGCCGCTGCGACGCCCCTCGCGCGCACTCGAGATTCAGAAATTGACTCGGTGCCAATCATCGGGTTCGGGATCGACGGCACCGCGACGGTCGACGCAAACGACGCGGCGATCGGTGCGATGATCGATTCAGCCAAGAACCACGTCTATCTGATTCAACAACGATTAAAGCCGGAGGGGAGCGATATCGTTAATGAAAAGTGGGTCGGGTGGGCGGCTGACAGAGCGCTTTTGGGGGGGATTACCACGGGGAACAACTTGGAGTGGCCGGTCGACCTTTTTCGCCACCTTTACGGCGCGCTTTTGCGTGACGTCCATATCACGATCGTCGTGAGCGGCGCCCCTGACATCGATGGCAGACCCGCCGCGGAATATCCTGGGTTTGTGGAGGAGATTCCCGTTGCGCTAGGTCGGTCTTTTGGAACATTTGAGAACGTCAACAGACAATTGCTGCCTTCTCCTGACCTTGTTGAACGAATGTGCCGTCAAGTGCACATCGCCGGGCTCCATCGCGGGCTCAGCGGACGGCCAAGCGCCCAGCACAGCAAGCTGATCTTGATCGACCACGATCTCTTCTACATCGGTTCGCAAAATATGTACCGACCCAAGATCAACGAGTTTGGATACATCGTCGACAGCGCGGCAGCAGGCGAGCAGATTTACCGCAATCTAGTACAGCCTCTGTGGGCCGAGACAGCCCGTTTCGCAATTACCGGGAACGGCCCCAAAGACTGCGCGTTTCTAAAGATTTTCGCCCCCAAGTAAGCGACTGGCGCCACTCAATAGGTCGCAATCATCGCGCACCGTGTCTTAGGCTGACCGCTTGACAATCGCCGCGAGGCTTCGGAGGAATTCCCCCTTCGGAACTCCAGTGGGGTTCATCACATTCTCAAACACGGCGCCGTTTGCCCCCGAGCCTGATCGTAGCACTGCGTTCCATCTCCCGTTGCCAAGGCGATAAACGACGACTTCATGAAAGTCCTGAAGGGTGAATGTATAGCTGTCGGCCTCTAGACCAACAAATGACTCACCTGCAAAAGATGCAGAAGTGACCGTTTCATTGAGTTCCAGATCGCGATCGCTTCGCGCTTCTCTTAGAGCGTCGCGCAGCTCAACGGTGCCATTAATCAGCCTTAGCAGCTCCTCCCTGCCCGCTTCACCCAGCCCATACGGAATCGCAAGCGTCCCGGCCGGCTCTTCTGCAGCGGCCACATCCGCGCCTCTCGGCGTTCTAGGAATAGCAGGCGAGTCCACTTCGTCCGCCAGTACTCTCACTTGGTCAGCCTGCCTCCTCGTACTCGCCGCGCGTTCTTCCTCTTGGCTCCGGAGCCTCTTTAGTTCGTCGACCGCTCGGTGATAATTTCTTTCGAGTTGCGCGAGCGCGCGCGACTGCCCCGCATTTTCGTTCTCGAGCTCGGCCACTCGTTCCGCCAACTCACGAATGTGAAGCTCATCGCCCCGACCGCGGCTTGTCGCTTCGGCCAGTTGGCGCCGCGCGAGCGCGAGCTCGGCCTTCGTTCGCCCATTCGCATCCTCCAGCTGGCGAAGCGAATCGGCTTTTTGTGCGTTTGCCAACTCAAGGTCGGCAACAGTTTTCTCAAGAGCCTGAACCTTAGCGTTTTCGTCCTGAACCGCGATCGAGGCTGCGTCTGCAGCCTCGGTTGCCTTGGTTCGCGCGAGTATTAGCTCCGCCCCTAACAGCTCTACTCTTTGATCGAACTCTCGTCTCGCGCGACTCGCTTCGCCACCGGCCGCTTCCAAGAGGGCCTCGGCCTTTTTCAAGCGTGCCTCGGTATCACGTTGGCGTTCTGCCAAAGCGTGGGCATTTTCTTGCTCCGTCCGCCGCTTACCGTTCACTCCGACCAATTCCGTTTCGGTCGCGATAAGGCGCTTTGCAAGCTCTTCAACCTGCTTCTGTAGCGCCATCTCTCTTTCGATCCGAGCGGTTGCCTCCGCTAGCGCGGCATCCAAATTGCGTTTGCTTGTGTTCAGCTCCGCGTCGACACCAGCGAGCCTTCTTAGCTCCTCTCCTAGGCGGGTGGTCTCTTCCGACTGTTCCTTTAGTGTGCGAGTCGCTGCCGAAAGCTTCCTGTTCGTCGCTTCTAGTTCATCACGAAGAGTCGCCTGCGCGCGCGTTGATGCCGAGAGCTGCCGGCCGAGATCTTGTTCGCGAGCGACCGCCTTTTCGTTTCCGCTACTTGCGGCCGCGCGTTGCTCCCGGAGCGCCGTTGTAAGCCGCGCGATATCGGCTTCTCGTTGCGTGAGCTTGGCCTGAAGCGCCGCCCAAGTTGCTTGCTGATTTTCGAGCGCCCTAGTCACAAGGTCGACCTCATTCAGCTGCGCCGTCACGTGGGTGGCGAGCGACACTATTTGCTCTTCTTTCCGTCGCTGATCCTCAGTTAGGCGGGCGTTTTCGATCACGCTTTCGTCCAACTCAAGCGACTGCTGCGCGAGCTTTCGCGATTGCTCGGATAACTTTGCTGTCTGTTCGCCTAATTCGCGCGCTTGCTCCGCCAGCTGAGCGCTTGTTCGTGACGCGTACTCTTGGGCCACTACTAGTTCGCGGCGCACATGCGCCAGAGCGACATCAGCTTCGCGCAACCGCGCCTCGAGGGCACCTCTGTCTGCGGCAGTTGCGCGACCCGTTTCACTCGCGCTCTCTGAAGCCACTGCTAGCTCACGCCGGAGAGCCGCGATGCCGCTTTGTTGTCCAGCTATAGTGCTTCGCAGGTCTGCCACGACTGCTTGCTCGTCACGAAGTTGTTGGACAAGCCTTTCAGTGTCCTTTTGCTGCTGTTGCGCTAGCCTCTTGAGCTCCGCCGCTTGGTCAAGCTCGCGCTTCTGGCCGTCTTGATCCTTGCTTACGAGAGCAAATCGCAAACGGGCTTGTTCCTCCGTCAGCTCACGGACAGTTTGGCTTTCAGTCGCGGCGAGTCGCGCTAACTCTGCAGTTTTTTCTACCAATAGTCGCTCGTTGACATCGGCATCCGCACTAAGCTGTGCAAGTCGACGCTCGTGATCCGCTAGCCGCGCGCGGGCACTACTGAGCTCCCGCATCGCTTGTTCTAACCGCTCTCTCGCGCCAACCTCCCCGGCTTGCGCGAGCGCTCTCGCCTCGGCCGCCTTCGCTGTCAGCAACTCAATCTGCGCGTCACGGTCGGCGATCTGCGCCGCAAGAACCGCAATTTGTGTTCCCGCTCGGGCGAGTGATGACTGCATGCGCTCAATTTTGGCCACGTTGTCGGCGATAGCGCGTTCGCGATCGTCAGCCAGCGCTTGCACGCGAGCTTCGTGTCTATCAGTCATGGCTCGCACACTTGCTTCGTGTTTCTCAGCCATGGCTTGCACCATAGCTTCGTGATCGCGAACGGCCGCCTGCAGGGCCGTTTCGTGAGCTCGAGCCGCCGCTTGCAAACTAGCGTCGTGACCTCGCGTCGCTTCTAGCGAACGATCTTCAAGCTCACGATTGGCGCGTTGCAAACGAAGCACATCGGCGCCAGCTGTTTCGGCTGCGTGACGCGCAACCAGGAGACGTTGCTGCGCATCTCTTAGGTTGTCTCCCGCCGCGCGTATTTCCGCAAGCAGACGCTCTTTCTCGCGATGCGCTGCTGCGTTCCCATCCTCCGCCGCGCGCGACGCCTTCAGCAGCTGCGCTTGCAGACTGGCGAACTCCGTCCGGCGAGCAACAGCTTCATCACCGAACTTGGTGACCTGCTCGCGCGCGGCGGTTAACTCCGCTTGGATACGTTGAAGATTGTCGCGGTGCAGTCCTGCCTCGCGCCGTGCCGCTTGTTGCCACTCGTCTACCAGTCTTCGTGCGGCCACTATTTCCGCTTCTTGGCTTTCGGCATGTTGCTCGAACTTCATTTGCGCGGCGCGCAGCTCCGCTTGCAGCTTGGCCTGCCCCTCCGCGCCTTGCTGACGCGCGTCCCTCAAAACCGCTTGCAGTCGCTCCTCACGCTCGCCCCACAATCGTTGCGCTTCGGCCAATTGGTCCCGTAGCTGCCCCTGGCGTTCCTCCGACTCCGCGCTCGCAGCGCGAAGCCCACTTTCCAATCGCGCTATACGCTCTGCACTATCCCGTTGCGCCGCCGTCAACTCCTCTTGCAGCCGGCTCTCCCGCTCAACCGCTTGCCGTCGCGTGGCAGCCAATTCCGATTCGAGCCGGCGCCGCGCGTCGTCATGCGCTTGCAGCGTATGCAGCGCCTCATCGAGTTGCGCCTGACGATCCGCCGCCAGCCGCTGCGCGAGTGCTGCTTCTCCTCGTAGCGCTCCCACCTCACCGCCATGACGTTGGTTTGCCGCTCGTAGTTCGTCCGCGGCTATCGTCGCTCGACGTTGCGCTTCGTTCCTCTCTGCCTCCAACTCCGCTTCCCGTGCTAGCGCTATCACACGACTGGCTTCAAACGCGGCTTCGCTTTCGGCTTGCCGACGAATCGCCTCTGCGAGCTGCGCGGTTAATCGATCGATTCGCGCACGATTCTTTTCGATCAGCTTTTTGTCTGTTTTTTCGCGCGATTCGGCAGCTCTTAGCTGCGCGATGGCATCGTCGGCCTCGGCCCTCGCCTTTCGCGCGCGCGCTTGGAATGTTGATGATGCCCGCCTAATGCGCGTCAGCTCACGGGCGTGAGCTTTGATTTTGTCTGCCAATAGCGCATCGAGTTGCGCGACGGCTTTTTTTGACTCGGCTGCCGTTAGTGCAGCCATCGCCGCGAGTTTTGCTGAATCGGCCCTGGCCGACGCGAATTGTATTTCGAGCAGCTCTTTTGCCTCGACCGCTTCGCGCAACTGTTTGAGCGCCTGGGCGAGATCACCGGTGCCGCCATCGCCATCCGACGAATCGGGGACTTGCGCGTACGCATCGCGCTTATCAACAACGTCGGGCGACGAACATGCCGCTAACCAGACCGCAGGAACTAACGCAACAAATGGAAACGTTCGGGCGCGCATCCACTATAATACACCGCGACGCCACGATAACCGTAGAAAAGTAGGCAAAATAGTGATCGTCTCGTTTTGAGACACTACGACAAAGTGGCCGCTAACAACGCGGCTCGCACTTCGGTTAGCCGCTCAGGCGCCTCGACCTTACCTCCACCGACCTCAGAGACGTAGAACACATCGGCTACTTTTGCCCCCTCTGTGTTGATTTTCGAAAACGCGATCGACAGCCCTAATTTGTGAAGCGCGTTCGCCAATGCGAAGAGCAACCCCGGTCGATTTTTTGCGATCACTTCGATGACCGTGTGGCGCGTCGAAGCGCGATTGTCGATCACCACTTCACGACGAACCGCGGGGCTTGGTCGCTCGCGCCACTGCGACGCTGTTGTCTGCGCATTCAGGTCGACCGGGTCGTCGGCGCTGTCGCACATCGCTTCGACATTGCGGCACAAACGCTGGGATGCATTGCCGTCGCTCGACCCTTCAGAGAGCGGTCGAACGAGAAAAATATCGACCGCCTCGGTCATCGATGCATCGTCTCGCGGAGGCAATTTGCGCGAATAGATTTGCGCCGCAAGCACCTCAAATTTCGACATCGATATCGCGGCGGAAATGCGGGCGAGCACTCCGGGGCGGTCGGCCGCTACGACGCAGAGTTCAACGACACCTTCGTGGCGCGACGGCGTGGCGCTTGCAATTGCCGATCGCTTTCCGCGCGACGCCGCAAGCTGCGCATGCATAACGATCGCGTCGGCCGTTGCACCGATTGAATAGCGGCTCGGCATCCCATCGAGAAACGCATCAAGCGCTGCCGTATCACCGTGCCACTGGGCTCGCGCTTCGTCGCGAAGACGCGAAACGCGCGGCTCGACACGCGACCCGCCTGTCGCCGAAAGCTGCTCGTCGGCGCGCATAAAGAGCTCGTCGAGCATCTGCGCTTTCCACGGCGTCATCGCAGTTGGCGACGTTGTCGAGATGTCGGCCACCGTTAGCAAATACAGATCGCGCAGCCCTTCGCGTCCGCGAACTCGCTCACAAAACGCTGAAATTGCCGCTGGATCATCGAGATCGCGACGCGTCGCCACGTGATACATCAAAAGGTGCTCGAGAACCAACGCGCGCCCCGCGGCAACGTCCTCTTGCGACAGCCCAAGGCGCGGCAGGATGATATCGCACAGCTCGGCCCCCGAGACTGAGTGATGCACGCGCGACCCGCTCGCGTCGGGGTACCCTTTTCCGACATCGTGAAGAAGCGTCGCCACGAACAGCGCGGTGCGGTCGACTACCTCGGCCGCGACTCGACTCGCGAGAGGGTACTCTTGCGCAAGCTCGCCGCGAACTAGGGCGCGCAATCGATCGACCGCCGCGACGCTGTGAACGTCGACCGTGTACACATGATAAACGTCGTGATGAACGCGCCCTGTAACAGGCCGAAACTCCGGCACCATCGCCAGCAAAAGTCCGGCTTCGTGAAGTTCGGTGAGCACCGAACCGCGGCTCGATGGCGCCTCGGCGACGGTGCACACAAGTTCGACGAAGAGGTCGCGCCCCTCAACGCTCTCACGCAAACGCGCGCTCCACGCATCGTCTGCCGCGGCTTGCGCAATCGTGCTGCGTGCGAAAGGGAGAATCGGCAGATGCTTTTGCACCGATGCCCGGTACGCACGAAACGCGAGAGCCGGATCGCGAGTGAGCGCGTCGCCGCCGGCAATCGTGATCTGCCCGTCGAAGATGCGAACGCCGCCGCCCAAATCGATTTCAGGCTGTTTACCGCGGCGTTTTGGCGGCATCGCCAGCTCGATAATCTGCTCCCGTGCCCGCGAAATTGCGCGCGCGTGCAAGTAATAATCTTGCATAAACCGCTCGGCTGCAGCGCCTCGCGCATCGGCCGACAGCTCACCGCCCGAGGACGAAACCCCGTAGCCCATCTCAATCGCGATCGCCTCTTGCTCGTCGAATGTTAAACGGTCACTGCGTCGATCGGCATGGGCATGCAGGCGATTTCGCACTGTCGACAGAAACTCTTCAGCCGCGCAAATTTGAGCCGCCTCGGCCGGAACGAGAACGCCAACGCGCACAAGCGCCCCCCACGTTGTCTGCGACCGCTCGCAACTAGCGCGCTCCGTCGTCCGAAATCGAGCCCGCGCCGCCCACCGCGCACCGTCGAGATCGCGAAGCCCACCGGCGCCAAACTTGACGTCAGGTTCAAGTAAAAAGACCGACCCGCCAAATCGCGCATGCCGAGTGCGAGCCTCATCAACAAGCCGCAACAAAAAATCGGCAAGACCGCTCTCGTCAAAAAGGCCGCGCCAAGCTGCATCGAGCACCGCGGTAACAAGCGAGTCGTCGCCAGCAATCGCCCGCAAATCAAGCAGGCTAGTAGCAGTCGCCAAGTCGGTACGGCCCACATCGACGAAGTGCTCAGGCGTCATCACTTGATGACCAATCGTCAAACCAGAATCCCAAAGCGGATAAAGAAGCGCGTCAGTCATACGAGCCGCATCTTCCGAAGAAACAGAAGGATCAACAATCAAACGCACATCAGCATCGCTACGAAAAGCAAGAGCAGCCCGCCCATAGCTCCCAGTAGCCGCAAGCGAAATCAACCGAGAAGGAAGAACAAGCTCAGCATGCCGACGCAAAAGCAAATCAAGCAAAGCAGCATGGCGAATATTAACCGCCAACCCAGCATCACCAGAGCCAATGCAAGCCGCAAGCTCCAACCGAAAATCAGAAACCAAACCCCGTAAATCCAAGCGCATCAATCAATCACCAAAACCAACCCTAACACCAACCAAAAAAAGTTCGCGCGCGTAAGGGGCGAAGCACCCCCAAGTTGGCCCGTCCCACAGCGGCCACGGGATCCTTCACTTCGTTCAGGATGACAGCGACCCTTCTTGTAAAATGAGCCCCTAAAGGGAGGTGCAAAGCACCGACAACAAGCACCACGGCGGAGGTGCAAAGCACCGACACCGCCAAAAACCGCAGTACGAAGGGGGGAACCCGAAACCGGTAAAAAGGGGCGAACCCGGAGGGGGAACCCGAAACCGGTAAAAAGGGGGGAACCCGGAGGGGTTTCGCCGAAGACCAAGCGCTAAAGAGCTTGGGGGCCCGGGGCGTACTAACGTACGTTCCGGGCCCCCAAGCTCTTTAACGCGAAGGTATCCGGCGAAAACCCCCGGGTTCCGGTGCGAAGGAAGGGACTTGAACCCTTACAGGAGTTACCCCACTGGAACCTGAATCCAGCGCGTCTGCCAATTCCGCCACCCTCGCTAGGTTGGGCCCGTTTTCGTAGCGTCCCGATAGCCACTCGTCAAGGACGGTCGAGGCTCCCCATGAGGCTGGCTAGAAAATCTAAATTCACGGATCGACCCCGACAGTCGACCCCGACCTTCGAATTCGACTGTCGAGGTCGGGGTCGAGGTCGGGGTCGAGGTCGGGGTCGACCCCATCGTTCATCGATGGTTTTTATTCGGCTCGCCTTACAACGAGCGTCTGACCTACCGCCGTACGACGGACGCCTTGACTGTGATTCGCGTACCCGGCCGGCCCTTCACTCTGACGGTGTAGTTGCCTGTCTGGACTGCCGTTGCGTCGCAAGTCACGGGCAATGCGCCGACCTCGAGTCGTTCGCGCTCCGTTCTGCATACCAATCCGCCGTTTGGCCCGACAACCGCCATGCTGGCTTTCCCCTCGCCATGAAGCGCAAACTTTACTTTATCGCCCTTCACTAGAGTCACTGTCCCGAATTCCGCTCGCGATCGACCGATGAAGCCGTGCTCGATGACGTCCAGGACGACCGCGGTCGGCGCTGGTGGCGCTGGCGGCTGCACTGGTGGCGCAGGCGGCTGCACTGGCGGCGCAGGCGGCTGCACTGGCGGCGCGGGCGGCTGCACTGGTGGCGCTGGCGGCTGTACTGGTGGCGCTGGCGGCTGAACCGCCGTCGCCTTCGCCTTATCAACCAACTGCTTCACGTCGCTGTACGTCAACATCCCGCCGAAGATGCTCGCCGGCGTCGATATTCCCCACCAGGCAAAGTCCGGGTGATTAATCTTGCTCTTACCGATCCACTCGCCGCCCATGATGCGCCCGAGCCCGTCGACTTCGAGAATATACTCGAGATTGTCGGTCCTCGTGAAATCGTCGATCGCCGACAGCGACGACGTACGTGATGCTTCCGACTCCGTGATCCACTTGAAATCTGTCTTCACGTGATAGAATTTCACCGCATCCGTGTTGAAAATGTAGTCGGTCTTCCCCGGCTTTTTTCCGCCAATTGATAAGCTAATCGTTGACGTTTCGCCGTAACCGATGACCGCGTAGCTGACTTCATCGCCCTCTTTGACATTGACGCGGCACTCTTCAGCCGAAGAGTTCCCTGCCGATGCGCAGTCGTTCGAATTCGAATTCGCCCTCCCGCCGATGCGCACATAGAGATCTGCGTCGCCATCGCCGTGCATCTTAATCACAAGCTCGCCAGCCGTCGTCGCTTTGTAGACGCCCTCTCGCGTGTCGCCTTTTTTAATCAGGATTTTTGCGAGCACTTCCGAGAACGCCATGTTCAAGGAAAGAAGCGTCACAGCCTCCTCTTTTGAAATCGCCTCCTGGCGCTTCACGTCGTAACCACGCACCGGCTGATTCCACACTTCGGCGTGCGATGTTCGTTCGATAACGTAGTTCGCTTTTCGAATACCGATCATGTTCGCGTTAATGACGTGAAACGTCCCTGGGTTCATGTCGCGGCATTCGTCGGCTTGGATTCGACCGAATTCATCGACCGCGGAAGACATGTCCTCCTCCGTCATGTTGCATCGCGAGCTGATGAATTTCGCGCTCTTTACGCCCTTGTCGTACAGCAGCGCTCCGAGCGCTTCGACGTCGGCGGGGTAAAACGTGATGCCGTTGATCTCGACTGGCTTAATCGGCGCTGGCTCGCGGTTTGCGAAGTCCGCCCAGCCCGGGCAAATGCCGAACCACGTCGGGATGCAATAGCCGCCCGCTTCCGGCTTCCCGGTATCGAGGTTGCGCGGAATTGCGCATGCCGACCCATCTTCGAGCCCGCTGCAATCCTTGTCGCTCTTGCAAGCCTTGTTGCGACTCCACGCTTTGATACCAACTTTGTCTTGCACCGTTTTCGAAAATCCTGGGCGATTAAACGCCTTTTCGAACTTTTCGGCTGGCGAGAGCGAGTCGGCGCCATCCCAGCGCGCGTTGATGCTGTCTTGGTAAATCGGCCAATAGGTACTCGGAACCGGCAGGTTCGCGACTTCACCGGACTTGGGAAGTTTGTCGAGTTCGACGATGAACGTCGCGTCGAGTCGGCGCGGATCGTTTGCGGTATTCCATTTCTCCGCCTCTTCGGTCGGAGCCACAGGTTCTTGGGGCGGCGAACCGCTCTCGCGGGTCGATGAGCATGCAATCATCCCGAGGGGGATTGAACAGATCGTAAAAAGAACGCGTCGAACACTCATAAGCTAAGTCTCCTCACACCGTTCAGAGGCGAGTTCCACGTGCCACTATCGGCAGTCGATGACTCACCGCAAGGCAGCGGTGCTAGAAGCCGGGTAGCGCTCGACCCGCACTCGGCAACACTATTTGAACGTGAATCATCTGCGATTCAGTGCCACCGCACAAATTCCGTCGGAGCTATCGCGCGCTCATTGCGGTGCAGAGCGAAGACTCGCTTTTGACTTGCGGAGCCGACCACGCGTGCCACCCCCCTGTCTTCGCTTTTCGTGCCCGAATTTCGACGACTCGCTGATTGGGATTGATGTTCAATGTCGCCTTTTGCTTCCATCAACCGCGACGCGGCTTGTTTTTTTGCCATTCTACTGTCCGCTTGCGCGCCATCCGACATCACCGTTGATGAGTCGCGCGATGATGAGGAGGAGACGGGCCGTAGTGCCAGCGCGATCAGAGGCGATACAGCTTCTGTGTTCCCCTTCGCTGCAAGCGAAGCGGAATTTGCTCCCGTCCGTGCCCATCTGGACGCCGTCCCCGTAAACAACTGGAATTACAATAATATTTGCATTCCAATCTCGCCAACGAAGCTAATGGCAGCCGGCGAACACAAAATTGTGTGCCACCTTAGAGCGCACCCAAATTTTGCTCTATTGATCGCGCAAAATAGAGCAGTTGCAGCAACGAAGCACGGGCACAAGAGCCAAGCTGACGAGAATAGGGAGGTCGCCAATGAGAAAGCGAAGCTCGCCGAAATTCGGGCGAAAACGTCTGCTCTCGGGCATCCGATCGACGTTGCGCCGGCGATGAACGCGATACTCGCCGTCCCATGTTACGAGCCCAACTCGCTGCGCGTCGATCGCACGAGCGACCCCAAGTGCTGGGCCATGGTGCAGCCGTGGTTTTCGCCTGACGAGTTTGTGCATTGGCACATGTACTTGAACGGCGGGCGATACCCCGTGCTCTCGCTCGACGAAGCGATGACTAGCGCCCACTTTAGCGACGCTTCAATGTTCACCGCCTGCAGAGCGCTACGCGCCCATCGAAACCTCGCCCGCGACGCGCGGTTTGCCGTTTACGATGTGCAAGGGTTTGTCGCCATCCGCGGCCCTCACGCGGGGCGCTTCGTCCTTGCCGATCCGCTCGGCTGGACAGCACCTGGCCATCCACTCCACGGCACTGCCAGCGATAATATACTTATCGACGGATATGTCACTGACATGAACAAGGTCATCGTTGCTCACTGTCATCCGGCAGAAAAACGCTGGAAGGCTAGTTTTGACTCCGCACTAACAGCGAAGCAATGGCCATCCGCGAAGCAGCTCGTCACGGACATGGAACCAGCGCTCGCCGATCTTGTCACCATCGAGCGCATGACCAAGTTGATCAAAGAGCTCCCATCGGGCGACGTCGAAACGCGGCGTTGGCTGGCCGACCTCTTGGCGCGACGTCTAACTGCCACCGCCGAACCTGAACGAACGACGCAATTTCGCAAGCTGATGGCTGCTCACGTTGGCCACGAATTTCTCGAAAGCCCGGAGTATATTCCGGCTCCCAAAGACGTGTACACGGCACTCTTGTTGAATCGGGCCGATGTGGCGGAAAAGCTTCTCGTCGGTCGCAACGTCGATCTCCCCGCGCCGCCAAGCGCGATCCCTGCGGCGATCTCATCCGAAACGCTTTTGCGACTTGTTAATCTACTTGGCACAAACCGAACCGAACAGCGCTTGCGCGTCGCCGATGAATGGCTGCGCCGCCTTTGCGCCGAAACCGACGACACCGCGCGCGCGATCGGCTTTCAACACGCCATCGAAGCACACCTCGGAGCGCGTATTCTCGCGCGCGCGGACTTTACTATCCGTATGGCCGACATTGGCGGCGCGCTTATGGCACGAGCCGTGGAGACCGCGCGACGTCTCTTGAGCGACGCAACCGTGCGTCCGGGTAACCCCTCGCTTGCGAAAGCGCCGCTACCCGCTGTAATTACGATGAATCTGCTGATCGATTTGTATGCGTCGGACTTGGCAAGCTCTTCCGATGCCAAATCGTTTCTCCTCAAGCTGATCGTCCGCCTTCTCAATCAATCGGCCCCGTCGGACGATAGTCGCGTGACCATCCTTCGGGAACTCTTGAACCGCAAGCTTCTCGATGATCTGATCTCCGCGCCTGGGTACGAGTCTCGCCCTTCCGATGTGACCGATGCGCTTCTAAAAGGCGACATCATGCTGGCGACGATTCTCCGCCCCAGCGCGATTAAGCCGCGCTCTCTCGGCCTCAACTCAATGATCGCAATGTGGCCGAACATTCCGGTCGAGGGTCGCGACCTTTTCGTCGATATTTTTATCGAGCAACTTAATTTTGCCGACACAGCGACGACTGTTTGCGCCGCGCTCACGGCCAAAGAGGTGACTAAGCTGTCGCTGCTTCAAACACTGCTCGCGCATCCGAAACTAAAACCACGACCAGAGTGCGCCGAGGCAATCGTCAACAGCCGAGCGAACGTTCACGCGACGCTCGGCGCCCGCACGCTCGAACGTTGGGGCCTCACCAATTACTTCGTCGGTTTTGTAAAAGTCGAAGCGACCGACATGGCTCGATTAAGAAGCGAACGAAGTTCGGATGGCCGAAAACGTCTCACTCTCGCCAAATTTTCCGTGCCGTGTGGGCCATTTAGGAGCCGGATTATGCTCGATGGAGTGGCAATTTCTAACTCCGAGGGAGTGACGGTTCAGCAGCTGACACTTCAGAAATTTTGCGGCAATATCGCGATAACTTTCGCAAAATTTAGCCCCGACGGAACGCAGGTGGTCACCATTGCCAAAGACAATAGCGTGCGCATTTGGGATGTGCGCACCGGCAATGTCGTTGCCAAACTCCTTCGCGTGAAGCGCCCACGCTACGCCGACATTTCCAGCGACGGACGCAGAGTGTTGGTCACGGGCGGCAACACATTTGTCTGGGATACCGCCGACGCCAACTCAAGCACCAAAGGGATCACCCACCATCTCGAAACGCAAGATGCCGTTCTAGGTCTCTTTAATAAGACAGGAACGGAAGCGTTCGTTCTTGATCAACATGGCGTAATCGCATTGAACGCATCGACATGGCGGACACGTTGGCGCTCGTCCTGGACAACAAGCGTTCCCGCAAGCGCGCAATACAGCGAAGATGGCACTCGAATCGCAATTGCCGCCGACAAAAGCGCCGTGTTGCTAAACAGCGAAAGCGGATCAGCAATCCGCAAAATGCTGCACACGACACCGGTCCGAACCGTCGCATTCAGCAAAGACGGGCAACACCTCGTAACAACAACAGATGATGGCTCACAGCGAACGTGGCTCGCACACGACGCACACTGAGCGGAAATGCGAATGGCAGAAACCGTTGGGTTTCTTAGGATGTGCCGACCGCGCGTCGCACTTGCGCCATGATTGGCGCTGCGACTTCGCGGGCCCGCGTGGCTCCTGCTTTCAGCACTTCATTCACGTAGCTGCGATCGTGCTCCAGCTCTCGTCGCTTGGCGCGCGCGGCGTCGAACCGCTTGTGGAACAGCTCAAGCAGCTGCTGCTTGTAGTGGCCGTACCCTTGCCCACCTTCGCGGAAGGTTCGATCGATTTCGTTCATCTCTTCTAACGTCGCGAAGAGTTTTAGGAGAGGATAGATTGGCGTGGCGGCCGGATCTTTTGGCGCTTCGACCGGCGTTGAATCGCTTTTGATCGACATGATGCGCTTTTTTACCGCTGCGTCGTCGGCGAAAAGATCGATCGTGTTGCCGTAGCTTTTGCTCATCTTTTGCCCGTCGATTCCCGGGACGACGGCGGTCGACTCTTGGACAAATGCCGCCGGCAATTTCAAAATTCCGGGCACATTCCCCCTCTTTTTACCTTCTGGATCGGCAGGATCGTACCCTTTTACGTAGAGCGCATTAAATTTTGTCGCGATATCGCGCGCAATTTCGATGTGCTGTACCTGATCTTTCCCCACGGGGACACGATCCGACCCGTAGAGCAAAATATCGGCCGCCATGAGCACCGGGTACGAAAATAGGCCTAAATCGGCCGCAATTCCGTGCGCCGTCTTGTCTTTGTACGAGTGCGCGCGCTCAAGTAGCCCCATCGGCGTGACTGCGCTCAGATACCAAAAAAGCTCGGCGATTTCGGGCACGTCAGATTGACGAAAGAGCGTCGCTTTTTTCGGGTCGAGACCAAGCGCGAGGTAATCGATTGCCACATCGTCGGCGAGCGAGCGCATCAGCGTCGCATCGCGGACAGTCGTCATCGCGTGCCAATTTGCGATAAAATAGAGCGCTTCGCCCTGATCTTGGAGCTCGATCCACTGCTGGAGCGCACCGAAAAAATTCCCAAGATGAAGCTTTCCTGACGACTGGATACCCGACAACGTTCGCATCGGCGCATTATAGCGATCTTTTGCTGGCCGTCCCGCGCCGTAATTTCCCGTAAACGTGCCCGTGCCCGTAAACGTGCCCGGCTTTGTACTACAAGCGCGGACCCACTGTTTGCGCTATAAAGTCCGCCAATCCGTGCCGCTCTCGACAACGTTTCAGAAGCTTTATGCAAACACGCCGGTCATTCTCGCCCCCATGGAGGACGTGAGCGACGCCGTGTTCCGCGCATTGTGTCGCAAACACGGCGGCGATCTGTGTGTCACCGAATTCGTCAATGTCGAAGGGCTTCTTCGCGGCTGCCGTCGCGCGCAACGCAAGATTGCTCTCGAGATGAGCGACACGCCAACGGCAATTCAGATATACGGATCGGACCCAGAGCGGCTCGCCGAAGCTGCGCGCGTCGCCGAAGAAGCGAACCCTGTCTACCTCGATATTAATTGCGGCTGTTGGGTACCAAAAATCGCGGGACGCGGCGCCGGTGCTGCGTGGCTTCGCGATCCGGCCGCGATGGTCGCGATGGCGAAACTTGTCGTCGACAGCGTATCGCTCCCGGTAACGGTAAAAACGCGCATCGGCTGGGGCCCTGAATCGGACATGCCGATCGTAGACCTCGCGCGTCGTCTCGAAGACGTCGGCGTCGCCGCGCTAACGATTCACTGCCGCACCGCTTCGATGGGGCATTCAGGCGCGGCCGATTGGCAGTGGGCAGCCCGCGCGCGCGAAGTGGTGTCGATCCCGGTCATCGTGAACGGCGATATCAAGAGCGCCGAGTGCGCAAAGAGCGCGATCGATTCAACCGGCTGCGCAGGGGTGATGGTCGGTCGGCGAGCGATCGAACATCCGTGGGTTTTTAGAGAGATTAACGCTCTGATAAAGCACGGCGAGGCGATTGACCCGCCAACGAACCAAGAGCGCATCGATTTATGCAAAGAGCATCTTCGAGCCAACGTCGCCGCGCGAGGCGAAAATCACGGCGTAAAAGTCACCAGGCGCCACCTAAGCGGCTACCTACGAGGCATGCCGGGCGCCGCGATACTACGACAGCGCCTACTGGCCGCCGACGCGATGAACGAGTGCATCGATATTTTAGACGCGGCGCAGCTTACGGCCGGGTGTTGACGAGAGCCGGTTGGGCAACTGGATCCTTCGCTGCCGTAGCGGCGCGAGCCCAACTGAAGACTTGTCGAAAAAAGCAGTTTCGTTTTCGACAAATCCGAATTGCATGCCGGAGGCATGCCCGCGCGGGGTGGGGACCTCCAAAAAACCTCGTTTTTTGGGGCGGGGAGGCGCGTGCCTCCCCGTGATGGTAAGCCAAGAATCTGTCGAAACGCTTTTTTCGACAGATTCTGAGACGCTTACTTCCCGCCCCGCGCACTACGACCTGGCTGAACGGCCGCTATGAATTTGATATCAGGGTTCGATTCGACATTTCGCCTTAGCGACCAGTCGTCTCCAAACAAAACGAGCGGCCGCGACTCGATGTCGAGCACGCATGATGTTCGCCCGTGCGCCATTCGCTCGAACTTATCGGGGTCGAACCCGTCGCTATCGATCCATCGCGCGTGGCAATACGGCAGCGCTTGAAATCGCGCCTGCACGCCGTACTCGCTCTTTAGCCGGTACTGAATCACTTCGAACTGCAGGACACCGACCGCTCCCAAAATTGGATCGCGCTCGAGTCGCTTGCGATCAAAAAACACCTGCACCGCCCCCTCTTCCGAGAGCTGATCGAGCCCCTTTTTCAGCTGCTTTCGCTTTAGCGGATCGGTAAGCTCGACGCGCACGAAGTGCTCTGGCGAAAATCGCGGGATGCCGTCGTACTCGACAATTTCACCCTCGCAAAGCGAATCGCCGATGCGCAAAATCCCCGGATCCCACAGACCGACGATGTCGCCTGCGAATGCCTCTTCGACAGTCGATCGCTCTTGCGCGAGAAATTGCACCGAGCGACTGAGCGTGATCTCTTTCCCCGTTCGCACATGCTTCACGTCCATCCCGCGAACGAATCGCCCGGATCCAATTCGCATGAACGCGATGCGGTCCCGATGCTGCGGGTCCATATTTGCCTGAATTTTGAAGACAAAACCGCTAAATTCGGGCTTTTTCGGGTCAATTATGCCGTCCGCGCTTGCTCGCGGTGTTGGCGGCGGTGCGAGCTCCACGAAACGATCGAGAAACGGCTCGACGCCGAAGTTTGTCATCGCGCTTCCAAAAAATACCGGCGTCACTTCGCCAGCGCGAAAGCGCTCTAAATCGAACGTATTCCCTGCAACATCGAGCAGCTCGAGCTCATTGACAAGATGCGTGTGCGCTTGCGGACCGATCGCCTCGATGAGCGCCGGATCGTCGAGACTCGCCACCGACATCGGCGCGCGGCGCCCACGGCTCTCGGCGCGCTCGAAGCGGAGCAGCTCGCGCGATGTTCGGTCGTAGACCCCTTGAAACGTCGCCCCACCGCCAATTGGCCAATTGATCGGGCTGCACGGGATGCCGAGCACTCGCTCGATTTCGTCCATCAAATCGAGCGGGTCGCGCCCATCGCGATCGAGCTTGTTGATGAACGTGACGATCGGAATTTTGCGCATCCGGCAAACTTCGAACAGTTTGATCGTCTGCGGCTCGACCCCTTTAACGCTGTCGATAAGCATGACGGCGCAATCGGCGGCAGACAGCGTGCGGTATGTGTCTTCGCTGAAATCGTTGTGGCCCGGCGTGTCGAGCAGATTGACGTGATACCCGGCGTACGAAAACTGCAGCACGCTCGTCGACACCGAAATGCCTCGTTCGCGCTCCATATCCATCCAATCGCTCGTTGTGTGGCGATCGGTTCGCTTCTGCTTGACCGAGCCGGCGAGATGGATCGCTCCCCCGTAGAGCAGAATTTTTTCGGTCAGCGTCGTTTTACCGGCGTCTGGGTGCGAGATAATCGCGAAAGTTCGTCGGCGGTCGACTTCATGGCGAAGCCGGTCATTTGGGTCGTTCATGTTTCTTGCCGCGCTTGGCCGGTCGTTTTTGGCTACGCGCACCTCGTTTTGGCTGAGCCTTGAAAGTAGCCGGCGTTTCGCACGCAAGCTCCTCCATATGCTCAAGGAACGCTCGCATATAGCACGGTGAAAGGTCGAGCATCAGTTGAAGAGCTCGCGCGGCGACTGCAACGGCGTTGTAGGGGCCGTTTGCGTCGGATTTTTGCGCTGAAAGACGGGTCCCGACGACTTCGGCGCGAACGGCCGACGCGCTGTCTCGAACCAAGAGCGTTGCGAGCGACGAGCATCGATTGAGGTCGGCCCCTTCGTTCGAGTTGCTCGATTGGCTCGACGAATGGGCCTTTTCGCGGAGCAAATCGGCGCGCGGCGGCTCGAGGCCTCGCTCGCGCGCTCGATTCGTCAATCGGGCGAGCCATGTGGCGATCGCGACGCGGCGGCGCTCGCGCCCGCGCCCCCCACTGTCGTTTGCCGTGCGCGCGGCACATGCGCCGTCGAGACGGTCGATTCGCCCGGCAATCCGTTCAAAAAGATGTGCTCGGGCGCCGGACGCGAGACGCTCGACCCTCGCAAAAAGTGCGTTGATGAATGTGACTTCGACCGGGTCGACCGCTTCGGCGCCGGACGCGACGAGAGTACTAAACCGGCTCCGAAGGGTAAGTTCGTCGATCGCAGAGCGATCGGTCACGGGGCATGCTCCGCAATCGCGATGCTCTCCGAATCCGGTGTTGAGACGAGCCCGCGTACCGTTCGAAGCTCCGAAAAAAGCTCACGTTGAAACTGAAGCGAGTGATCGAAGACTTCGCGTGTCTGATCGAGGTAGGCGGTCAGCAGGTCGCGCGCTTCTTCTTTTGTGGCGCTTTCGGCTGCCTTTTCGATATCGCCCAGGCGCGCGAGCCAGCGGTCGCTCACTTCGCGGTAGCGATCGATCGCGTGGGTGAGCGCTTCGGCCACGGCCGACATTTCGGTGGCGCCCGACTGAATCATCGACGCTGCATTCTGCACCGCATCGACCGAACCGCTTAGTTGGCCGGCCATCGCGGTTGTATGGCGCGCGTACAGCTGCACCAATGCTTCGTCGTGCGCGCTATGCGCAGTCTCCGAACGCCGAGCCGACTCTTCAATCGAAGATTGATTGGCCGCGAAACGCTCGCCAATCGATGTCAAAAGGCGATCGACTTCACCGCGCTGCCGCGCAAAGCCGTCGTCGATTTTTTGCTGCATACCATCGAGAGCCATTGCAGCAAGCGCCAGCGACTCGCCGCCACTAGCGGCGCGATTTGAAGCCGCGGTCTGTTCAACAACAAGAGCCGATTGCCTATCAATCGCGTCGATCTGACGAGCCACTTGCGCTTCAATGGTCGCGCGCTGCGCTTCGATCGCATCGGTCTGACGAGCGAGATGCGACGCGGAAGCTGCGCCCTGCGCTTCGATCGCATCGGTCTGACGAGCGAGCTGCGACGCGGAAGCTGCGCACTGCGCTTCGATTGCGTCGGTCTGTCGACCCACTTGCGTTTCAATCGTTGCGCGCTGCGCTTCGATCGCTTCGGTCTGTCGACCCACTTGCGTCTCAATCGTCGCGCGCTGCGCTTCGATCGCTTCGATTTGACGACCTGCGTTGACTTCGACATTTAATCGCAACGCGTTTATCGCTTCAACTTGACGCGTTGTTTGCGTTTCGATGATTCGGCGCATCGCTTCCGCCGTTTCGGATTGGCGCGCGAGATGCGATTCGGCTGTTGCGCGTTGCGCATCGATCGCCGCTGTTTGGCGCGTCATTTCTGATTGCAGAGCCACGCTCTGCGCATCTATCGCTTCGGTCTGCCTCGCGACGAGCGCCGTCTGCCGCTCGATCGCTGATGTCTGCCGCTCGCCCAACGCGAGCTGTCGTTCGGTTGCCGCGACCTGGCGCTCGGCCATCGCGAATTGCCGCTCAATCACTTCGTGTTGCCGCTCCGTTGCCGCGAGCTGCCGCTCTGACGCTTCGGTTTGGCGATCGACTGCCGCGAAGTACCGCTCGGTCAACGCCGCTTCTAACTCAGTGCTCGCGCGACGCTTCGACATACCGAATAGCGCCGCCCCGATGGCCCCCAACTTCGACATTCGTCCCCCCATTTATGACCAAACCGCGATTCGACTCGACGACAACTCCGATGCGGCCCCGGCTTCGATTGCCGACGACACTAACCCGGACACGAATTTGTGACTGTGTGTCAGAATCGCGTGAAGCGCTTTTTCTTGCAGCAAAAAATGATCGGCAACCCAACCTCCGGGCTCATACCAAGCCACGATGTCGGACAACGTCGACCCCTCTGTCAGCGCGCGAACGGCGGCATCGTAATTGGCCGCAAAAGCCTCGAACATCAGCGCCGTGATCGTCTGCACCCACGCGGCGCGCGCCTCAGTAACCACTTCAACCATCGCGGCGTCGAGCCGCTCCAGCTTTGCCGCCCGACGCCCCATGGCGGCGATAACAGGGCCGATTTCGTTGCGAATATCATCGATTTCGAACGAAAGACGCTCGACCTGCCGCTCGAAAAAAAACCGAAATGGCTCCCACGCGGACTGGCACGTTCGGGCCATGACCGCTTCGTCGCGGGCGACTAAAAGGCCATTTTCTTGGACAATCCCGTACATTTGGTCTGGGGCGAGCGTATTTGTGCGCCTTTTCACCGCTAGCGTGCAAGCTCGAGAAATTGCCTCTTCTAGCTCGCGAACGCGGTCGCGAACGTGCGCCACGATCATCCCCCCCGCATTTGGGGCCGCCCCTGCCCCTTTTGGGACATCAACCGACGGGATCGTCGCAATTTTTTGAGCTAGTCTCACGCTCGCCGGCAAATCCATGTACCGCGCTAACAGGGCGGTAAAGTCGGTCACTTCGTCGGCGGACGCACTTTCACTTTCTTTTGGCTCTCCGTCTCGACGACGCGGCACCGAAGCACGCAGCGTATCGGTAAACTGAGTCAGCGGCCCTGCCCGTCTGAACTTTCTCGTTCCCATAAGATCGCCCATAGCGAGAGCGCACCACAACCGCAAGTCACCATGTGTTAGGCAACCACGACAATGACCTCACTTCTCGTATTGCAGCAGGTCCGCGCGGTCGATCCGGCTCGTCAACTCGATGCCGTTGTCGATATAGTTATAGAGCGCGGGCGGATTATTCGAATCGGCCGAGGGGCGGCAAGTGAGCTTTCGCCGTCAGAACACGTAAAATTCGTTCGCGGCCCGCTAACCGTCTTCCCAGGTTTTATCGACCTTCACACCCATCTTCGCGAACCGGGCCACGAGTACAAAGAAGATATCGCGTCAGGCCTCAAAGCGGCTGCGCATGGCGGGTTTGTCGCCGTCTGTTCGATGCCGAACACAAAGCCGGTCAACGATCGCCGGTCGATCACCGACGCGATCGTCGCGCGCGCAAAAGAGGTCGGCGGCACGCGGCTTCATCCAATCGGCGCGGTCACCGTAGGCTCCGAAGGGCATAAATTGGCCGACATTGGCGATATGCGGTTGGCCGGCGCGGTGGCGATCAGCGACGACGGCCGATGCGTGACGTCGAGCTCGGTGATGCGCCACGCGCTCGAATACGCCCGCACATTCGACATGCCGGTGATTCAACACGCCGAAGATCACGCCCTAACAGAGGGGGCGCAGATGAACGAGGGGGCGGTGTCGACACGCATCGGGCTGCGAGGTTGGCCGCGCGTCGCAGAAGACATCATCGTCGCGCGCGACGTGCTTTTAGCCGAAGCGACCGGCGCGCGTTATCACGTTGCGCACGTGTCGACGCATGGCGCGGTGCGAATTCTCCGCGAAGCCAAATCGCGCGGCATTCGCGTGACGGCCGAAGTGACGCCGCACCACTTGCTGCTCACCGACGAAAGCGTGATCGGCTACAACACAGCGTGCAAAGTGAACCCGCCGCTCCGCCTCGCAGAAGACGTCGCAGCTTTACGCGAAGCGCTGGCCGACGGCACAATCGACTGCATCGCAACCGACCACGCGCCTCACAGCGGCCTCGAAAAAGATTGCGAGTTTTCGGCCGCTGCCCCAGGAATGCTCGGTCTTGAGCTCTGCGTCCCGCTGCTTTACGGCTTCGTTCTCGACGGAACATTACGCATCGAGCGATTCGTTGATGCTCTGTCGCAAGCCCCGGCCGGCATCGTTTCGCTCGAGCGGCCAACGCTCGCCGAAGGTGCGCGCGCCGATATCACCGTAATCGACCCCGAAGCGCGATGGCATATCGATCCGTCAAAATTCCGCAGCAAAAGCAAAAACACCCCTTTCGCCGGGCGCGAAGTGCGCGGGCGTGTAACGATGACCATCGTTGGCGGAAACGTCGCATTCGAATTCGGATCTTGAGAGGCACTCATGGCGCTTTCGCACGATGATTCAGCACACTTGGTGCTGGCAGATGGCACGGTCTTCACGGGGCGCGGGTTCGGTGCCCGTTCCGTATCGATAGGCGAGGCGGTCTTCACGACGACGACAACCGGCTATCAAGAAGTGCTCACCGACCCGTCGTTTTACGGGCAAATCGTCGTCATGACGGCGGCGCAGATCGGCAACGTTGGCGTCAATCGCGGCGATTCAGAAGCGGTCGGCGATGTTCCGCGCGTTGCCGGGTTTGTGGTGAGCGAAGCGTCGCCAATGGCGTCAAATTGGCGCTCCGAAGAGACGCTCGATGCCTATTTGAAGCGGCACGACATTGTGGCGATCACCGATGTCGACACCCGCAAACTCACGCGTCACCTTCGCGATCACGGCTCCCAAAACGGCGCGCTCGGCATCGCACCGATCGAAGAGCTTCTCAAGCGCGCGAAGTCAGCGCCGTCGATGAACGGGCTGAATCTCGTGAAGCACGTGACACCGAAGAGCTCATTCTCGTGGGACGAGGGGGGCGGCGATTGGCGCGTGATTGGAAAACCGGGGTCAAAGCGCCATGTTGTGGCGATCGACTTCGGGATGAAGAAAAACATTCTTCGTTCGCTGGTCGACATCGGATGCCGTGTCACGGTCGTCCCCGCTTCGACATCGGCGGCGGACATTCTCGCGCTGAACCCTGATGGTGTGTTTCTGTCAAACGGCCCGGGCGACCCAGCAGCGGTAACCGATGGTATCGCAACAATTCGCCATTTGCTCGGTAAAAAGCCTATTTTTGGCATCTGCCTCGGCCATCAACTGCTCGCCCTCGCGCTAGGCGCAAAGACGTACAAGTTGAAGTTTGGTCACCGCGGAGCAAACCAACCGGTGCTCGATAAAGCGACGGGGCGCGTAGAAATCACATCGCAAAATCACGGTTTTTGCGTCGACTCAGAGACGCTCCCGCCCGGCGTAATCTCAACGCACGTGCATCTAAACGATCGCACAAGCGAAGGGCTAAGCGTGCCCGACATGCGAGCATTCAGCGTGCAGTACCACCCCGAGGCAGCGGCGGGTCCGCATGATTCCCTCTACCTGTTCGAGCGATTTTCAGCCCTAATGGGCCACTAGCACCTTCCTCTCCCGCTTCGCGGGAGAGGGAAAGCGTGACGAAGTCACGCGAGGGTGAGGGAAAGCGTGACGAAGTCACGCGAGGGTGAGGGAAAGCGTGACGAAGTCACGCGAGGGTGAGGGAAAGCGTGACGAAGTCACGCGAGGGTGAGGGAAAGCGTGTCGAAGTCACGCG
>CAMAVR010000034.1 GCA_945861885.1 Nannocystis exedens
GGTCAGCCAAATGGCCGCGTCCGCGCGGTAACGTCTCGGTGAGACCGTTTGCGAATACGACGAAGTCGAGGGCCAGATGATAAACGTCGAGTTTTTCGTGGTCGAGAATCATGAATGATCATCGACCGCCGATGGACAAGGTTGCTTGAAAGCGACATTGCAGCGAAAAAAACCGGGCACGTTTACGGGCACGGGCACGTTTACGTGGGCAGATCAGATTTTGAGATCACGCCTTAGATGCCCGACCGATGCCGATGTCCTACAGAAGCAACTTACGCCGCTTCTTGGCCGCCTTTGCCGGCGTGGACAATAAGTTTTGCGCGGAGCTGCTCTCGCGTTAGCGGCCCTGGATAGCGCATTTTTTGCGGCGTTCCGAGATCGATCACGTTCATCCAGGCGAGCGCTCTGATGACTTGATACGTTGGATCGACTTCGAACCATCGGGCAGCGAAGTTTGGCGCCATCCCGTATTTGTGATGGTTGTTCTGAAAGAGCTCGCCGATTGTAATGAAATCGAAAATAAGAGTGTTGCGCGAGGCGTCGCCGTTATCAAAGTTGCGATAGCCGTACTTATGCCCACCCCAATTGACGATAGCCCCCTGAATCGGCCCCATAAGAAAGTGAATCGGCAGCAGGGCAAACAGCCAAGGGCTTGTCGCAAAGGCGACGTAAAAGAGCGTGTAGAGCGCCCCCCAGGCGATGCTGACGGGCCAGCGTGACAATGGGCCGTCAATTAGCGGCCAAACGGGGTAATTCCCCTCAAATCGTGCTTCTGGTATAAGCGTTCGAACGCGTAGGCCGCGATAAATATCTTTCGTCGCGTTCATCATCCCATACGCGGTCCGGTGGAAACCCGGGGCGTGGGGGTCGCGTTCGGTGTCGCTGTAGGCGTGATGCATCCGGTGCAGGATCGCGTAGGCGCGCGGCGAGAGATAGCTCGAGCCTTGAATAGCCCAGGTGCAAAAATGAAAAAACCGCTCGGCGCGTTTTGACATCGTAAACTGCCGATGGGCGCCGTAGCGGTGCAAAAAAAATGTCTGGCAAAAGATCGATAAATACCAGTGAACGACTAAAAATATGACTATTGGCACGATCCGCCTCCGCTGTGACTCTTTCAAGCCTACAAGCCCGTAAGAGCGGAAAGGGCCACGGTTCGGTCACATCGGGACGGGCAATGTCACGGTTTGGCAATGATCGCGTTCGACGTCGGAGGTGTTTCAGTGAGCCTGTAACTTGCCGGGCTGGTAAAGAAGAACTGTTCAGCCACACTGTCCGGCCAGCGCGCGCATTGACGCTCTCAAACAGCTGCAACGCTTTCTCGTCTCGGCGACCACCACTTATCGTGTGCAAAGCGGAGTGCTACCTCCGTCGAACTTCGGCCCCATCGACGCAGTTCGCTACGGGCTTTTGCGCGCTTACATCGCAGAAAAGCTTCTCGCTCTTTGGAGTCAGAACCTGATTGGACCGGCTCAGTCGACCCGCTAAAACCCAACGACCGGCACCGGAACTCTGCTTTCTTTCGTCGCCGCATTGCCGAGCTGTCCGCTACGGCCGTCCCATTGCCGTCATCGAATAACCTGTCAAGATTCCGTAATGACTACATTTTGTCGGCGCCTTGGCGCACGGCTTTTTATCACTTGCTGCCTCCAGCTGGTTGTCTCCCCCGCGTTTGCCAACTGCTTGGAAGGCCTTACGGTCGGCACACCAGCGACCGGCCCCGATCTCTTGGGGGCGCTTGTTAAAGACGCGGCGTTCAAGTGCAAAAGCGACGGGTCGGAGTATCTCTATCGCTCGCTTTCGGGGTTTTTCCAAGGCTCCGGCGATGAAACGGCGCCGGGCACGGAGTACGACGTCATTATCGTAGGGGGTGGAGTTAGCGGTGCCGCGGCGGCTCTCGCTATCGGCTCGCAATATCGAGTTCTGGTTATCGACAAGTACGGGGAGCGCACATCCGTCTTCGGCAATACCGCTGGGTACCCTGTCGCCCTGCCGAGGGCATTTGAGAGGTCGCCCGTGGGACCAGACGATCTTGTGGATGTCGATTTTTTCAATTCGCCACTTCGGGTCGGACGGAACGTACTCATCAATCTGTTCTACTCCGGCGCCGACGTACTGTTGGGCGCGAGCGTTTCTGACATTCGCGCGATCGCGGCTCATCCAGGGGCCGCTGCGGCAGTTACGCCAAGGTATCTCGTCGCGTCAAATCGGGGGGACTACTTGGCGCGATATGTGATTGTTGCCACCGGATATCAAGGGGTAAGGCTCTCGAAGTTTGAGCCCGCCACGCAGGAGTTCCTCGCGTCAGCGCTAAAAGTAGAGAACTCTCACGTTCGAACCGCCGAGACTTTTTTTGAGCGTTGCGCCAAAGGCCCGTGCGCCGAAATGTTCGAGGGGAAAGCTGTAGGGATCATTGGAGGCGGAAAGTCCGGCGCCGACATCGTAACGATACTCGACCGCGAAAACGTGAACCCACCAAAATCTATCGACATGTTCGGCACGGAGGGTGAACCGTTTGGATCGCGCCCGTTCGGCATTTCGACGAGGCCGTTCGTCCCTAACATTTTTTTCCCCGCCGGCTACGTAGGCTTTCGACCTGTTGCAGAAAGCATCGAGGCGATCGACGGCGGAAAACTTGAAATCCGTTCCGGTGCCGACCGCATTGTCGTCGATGAGCTCATTTTAGCGACCGGCTATTCGCATCATTTTAGTCAGCTGTTTTCAGAGAGAGCGACGTTCACAAAGACTCTGCGAAATACGGCTGCGCTGCAGTCGATCTTCGCGGGGAATAACCTCGACCCAGACGATTCGGCAAACTTGTATCAATTGCCATCAAACGAATCGCCAGATGTCGATCTCCTCGCAATTGGAGCGGCGGCGGTCGGCAAAACCGCGATTGCGTTTGCATTTGCAGCGAACCGACATGGCATTGCAGCCGGAGAGAAAATAGCCGAGGACCTCGCCATCTCTGGCGATGCCGGGTCCGAGGCATTGAAGCGAAGAAAGGTCGAACAGCGGATCAGGTTTCTTCTATCGCTTCGGAATTAAGTCGGCCGACCGCCTGGCTGCGCGATCGCCTATTTCTTCTTCGCTTTTTTGGTTGGAGGAGGCTTGCCGCTTTGAGGTACGGGGGGAGCCTCGATTGGGCCGACAAGTGCCTCGGCCGCTTGCTGCATCTTGGCGCGAACCTCTTTGACCGACACTCTCGGGTCTGCACCATGCGGCCTTACCAACGTGAAAGGTGAGGCGGCGGGAAGTCGCAACACGGAATGCGAACCGTTCGTAGTCTGGCTCGTGCCGTTGACGCGTTCGCCATCGCTTTCCCACTCGCGCAAAAGGGCGTTGAGAGCGCGCATTACTTTGACTCTTCTTGGTGCGATGCCTCCTGGCAAAACAGTGCCGTCGCCGAGCTGTCCTGCATCGTTGGCTCCCCAGCAGAATGTCCCAGCGTTTTCGAACGCGGCGCACGTGTGCTTTGCCCCCCAACACTGAAGACGCGGAGGCGCTAGAAGCCGATGACGGCGACGGGGTCTTCGATGACCCTGGTCGTACCGTTGCCGAGCTCCCCGTGGTTGTTGGACCCCAGGCACGATATGCCGCCCGATTTACGTCGCGCGCAGATGTGAGACACGCCTATCGCGAGCGCTGTTGTTTGGTCGTAGTTCATCGTGGTTACTGGAGTCGTGAACGCCCGATACCCGTACCACTTCCGGCCGCCCCAGCAGCGTACGCCGTCAAGTACAAGTCCGGCGCAGGTGGTATCGTGGTTCGCGGCGAACGCCGTCAAGTCGTCATTTGCCAGTGAAATTTCGCGGACGTTCACGGGAGTCCAACTGTGCGTACGCGTGTCGTCGCCAAGCTGATGAGCATTGTTGGTCCCCCAACAGACTAGACGTCGATCCGAAAGCGCGGCGCAGGTATGACGGTTTCCCGCAGCGAGTTTGGTCACGGTCGCATCGATGGTGGAAAAATAACGGACGTCTATCGGAACGTGGCCTTGTGGCAGCTCGTTCAACGGGACACCGAGCTGACCACCATTGTTATCCCCCCAACACACGACCTCCCGATTCGACAGTGCGGCGCAGATATGACGTTCGCCCGCGGCGAGCACGGCGACGGTAACGCCGTCCGGGCGGGGAAAGCCGTGAACGGCCATCGGACGGGGACCGTCCGACTCCACTGAGCCGATGCCGATCTGCCCCTCTCCGTTCGCTCCCCAGCAGAACAGTTCCCCATTCGCAAGCGCGGCGCATGTGAACTGCTTACCCGATGCGAGGGCCGTCACTGCCGCGGTGGGCGAAAAGTCAGCGACTTCAATAGGGACTAGATGTTTGGCTCGGCTATTCGCGTTGCCAAGCTGCCAGCGATGGTTGGAGCCCCAACAGAGGACGCGTCGATTCGATAGCGCAACGCAGGTGTGATCATCGCCCGCGCTGAGCGCCGTCACAATTGCGCCATCCTGGCGTGGAAATCCTTCAACACGGACGGGGGTTGCACTGTCGCCATTTGTCCCGTTGCCGAGTTGACCATAAAAATTTCCCCCCCAGCAAAGTAGGTCGCGCCCCTCCAAAGCCACGGCGCACGTATGGCGCGCGCCGGCCACCATCAGCTCTGTGTCGCGTGCAGGTGCTGCGTCCGCGTCGGCGTCGGGTGCGGCGCGATCGGTTCGTGTTCCGTCGCCGAGCTGTCCTGATTCGTTGGCCCCCCAGCAAAGAAATCTTGAGCCTTGTGCAGCGCACGAATGGCCCCACTTTGCGGCAAAAGTTCTTGCCGTGAGCTTGGTGAACGGAAGCTTTAGTGGCTTCAGCGGTGCGCGGCTCTGCTCGACGTTCCGTGAAACATCGCTTTGTTCGACTTCGCCGTTGCCGAGCTGTCCGCGATTGTTGGCTCCCCAGCAGAACGACTCGTAATTCGCCGTGGCGGCGCACGTGAAATCTCTCCCCGCGGCGAGCGCGGTTACCATCTCCGCGCGCTGGTAAATTTTGGTCTCGGTCGGCGTTCCGCTTCCGTCACCTTCACGCCCGAGCTGCTCGGCTTCGTTGGCCCCCCAGCAGAACGTTTCATACAAACCCTGAGGTACCCCGTCATCGTCTCTCTTTTCAAATGAGGCGCAGGTGTGCTTCGCCCCCGCGGTGAGCGCTGTGAGATGAGCGATCGGCAACGCGACTGTCGCACGCGTGATGCCAGGATTTTTCGACCCGCCGCCAAGCTGACCATCATCGTTGGCCCCCCAGCACACGAGCTCTCTGCTGGAAAATGCAGCGCACGTATGCTTCTCGCCGGCGACCAGCGCAATCACCGTGGCGCTTTTAGGAACGTACGGAAAGGCGACTTTCACCGGCTTGGTGTTCACCGGTCGTCGGGGCGCCGCGTTGCCGAGCTGCGCGTAGGCATTGTCGCCCCAGCAGTATATCTCGTCGGACTTCTTGGGGACAGAGAGCACGGCGCATGTGTGAGCGGAGCCGGCCGCGAGCGCGGTCACCGTTGCCAATGGCGGGATTTCCCAAAGCACCGGCACGGGAGCCGAGATGTGAGCCTTAACCCGGTTCGTTCCGAGCTGTCCGTTCCAGTTGAGCCCCCAGCAGTATATGCCGTACCCTAATTCTGCGGCGCAAGCATGAGCCGATCCGGCGGCGAGGGCCGTCACATCATCGGTGGTAGGGTCGCCGTCTTCGTCCGTGGAGAAACCATCGACATCGGTCGGCACCAAGCGATTCTCCGTGGTTCCGTCGCCGAGCTGCCCATGCTCATTCGCCCCCCAGCACCGAATCCGCCTACCATCGTATCGGCAGCTAAATTTGTCGCCCGCGACAACAATTGAGGCGCCATAATCCGGCGGCGCGGGAGCGGCAGCTGCGGCGCCATGGGCCGGGTTCGACGGCGCGTTCGAAGCGTGCGTCCGATACGCGTCGTGTCCGCCATGCGAAGTCACGCACCCGAGCGGAACTACGAGCGCCGCGAGCGAGAGAAAAGCTACAGAGCGTGAACAAAGCCTGTGCACAAATCGGTGATTCACCGAGAAAGCGTAACTAACTTTCTCGGCAGAGCAAAAACCAATTATCTACAAATTTGCCCTTCTTTTGTGCTCTTCCGATGGTCACGTGGGTTGATATCCCTCGCATGACGTCGATCATCCCACCGTAAACGACCGAAGCGGGGCCTGAGCTGTTCGCCTGAATCTTTGGCCAGCTTTCGGGTTTCTCGGTTGGCGTTATCGTGTAATCGATGAGGACTTCGCCTGGTTTACCTTGTTTTCCGGTAAAATAGCCGGGCCCGGTGAGCCACTGCATCATCTGGTGGTTGTAACCGATGAGCTCATCGCCCGGCGCCATCCGGCACCAGCGTTTTTGAAAGTGGGTAAACGCTTTTAGTGAATTTACCCCGTAGTGAATTACTGGGGTGCCGATTTTGACCGATTTAGGGACAAAATCGTCAAGCGTGATTGCCCGAAATCCGGCCGCGGCCTCGAACAAAGCGGCCTGGTCGGCGAGACTCAATCGGCCGATTGCCGCAACGCGGCCGGCGTGGGAAATCTCGTCAAAAACTTGCGCGATCCGTTTCAAATCGACGCGCGGGCGGATGAAAGGGGAGAGGTCCATTGGTTTTAGTCAAATAGCTCAGCTAGTCGTGTTGACGAAACACAATCCGAAACTGGCTAAAAGAAATTTTGCTGCTACATCGCCAAGCTCCTGGAGGAATTTTATGAAGCAGATGCACGTAGGAGCGCTTGTGGTTGGGTCGATCTTGGCGCTCGCAGCCGCCGGTTGCAGCAAAAACACCAAAGGTCCGGTGATGCCACCGCCAGCAGCACAGGCCGAACCAACAGCTGAGGCCCCGGTTGCGGCGCCCGCTTTGCGCGTTGACGAAAATATCGCGACGGCATGCGGTCTCGATCAGCACAAGACGGCCCCGCACTTCGCGTACGACTCATCGGCGCTCGACAGCGATGCCCGCGACACGCTCACGCGAATCGCGCAGTGCTTCACCACCGGCCCGATGCAGGGGCGCGGCCTCTCGTTGGTTGGTCACACCGACCCACGCGGCGAAATCGAATACAACATGACGCTCGGCGCCCACCGTGCCGATGCAGCAAAGCGTTTCCTAACCGACCTAGGTGTCGCGGGTACGCGCATCCAAGCAAGCTCACGCGGCAAGCTCGATGCAACCGGTGACAACGAAGCCGAATGGGCAATGGATCGTCGCGTCGACGTAAATCTAGCTCAGTAAAAACAACAAAAAGCGCCATTTGGCGCCTTTTTAACAACAACGTCGAGTGGGAGCGATAACATCGAAAGATGCGCTCCTATCTCGACGTTGCTGTTTTGCAGCTGTCTTCCCAGAGCTCCGTTGCTGGCAATCTTGCGCGCGTTGGCGAACTTGTTGGTGAGGCTGCGGCTCGCGGTGCTCGTCTCGTGGCGCTTCCTGAGAATTTTGCTTCGATGGGCGGCGATGCTGCCAAGGTTGCGGTTGCTGAGTGCATCGATACTCTCGGCGGGCCCGTGTCGTCTGCGCTGCGCAAGCTTGCGATGGCTCACAATGTTTACATTGTTGCCGGTGGTCTGCCTGAGCTTAGCGGCGACTCTGCGCGGCCATTTAATACATCTTTTATGATCGCTCCTGGTGGAAGTCTTGCGGCGCGGTATCGGAAGATACACCTGTTCGATGTTTCGCTCGCAGATGGCACGGTCCACAACGAAAGCGCGTCGACATCGCGCGGCGACTATGCGCCTGTTATCAGCGTCGTTGACGGCGCGACGATAGGCCTTACGATTTGCTACGACTTGCGATTTCCGGAGCTTTTTCGCGCACTCGTCGATCTAGGAGCGCGCATTGTAACAGTGCCCGCCGCGTTTACGGTGACGACCGGTAAAGACCACTGGCACACGCTGCTGCGAGCGCGCGCCATTGAAAATCAGATATTTATCGTCGCCCCAGCGCAAGTGGGGAGCCACCCGGGCGGCCGAAAAACATACGGAAAGTCGCTAATTATCGACCCCTGGGGCGACGTGATCGCCCAGTGCGGAGACCGCGAGTCGATCGCGGTAGCGCGGCTAGATTTCGCCTACCAGGACGAAGTGAGAAAAGCGCTCCCATGTTTAGAACACAGGCAAGCACGGTAGTTCTTAGTGCCCGCAATCGCGATCGTTTTTGGTGATCGTGATCGTTTTTGGTGCGCGTGCGCGTGCGCGTGCGCGTGCGCGAAAAAAAGTGCCTAAAATGCCCCTCAGGCCAAGTGCTGCCGAGCGATGTCGGCCCATGTCCCCTTGGGCTCCAATTGCAAGTACTGCTTCCAATGCGTCCGCGCCTCGCGCTGCCCGCCCGATTGCTCGTAGGCCATTGCCAAATTGAAGTGCGCGTCTGAAAAATTTGGGTCTGATGCGACCGCGCGCTTAAAAAATGGCACCGCGCGCCCCGGCTCACCGCGTTCTAAGTACACGTACCCAAGATTGTAATGCGCCTCAGGTTGCGCCGTATCGACCGCGAGCGCTCGCGAGTAGAGCTCCTCCGCCCCCGCTTCGTCGCCTCTACGAAACCGAATATTCCCTAAATTGGTGTACGCAATCGCCAACGTCGGATCGGCCGCGATCGCTTTTCGATACAGCTCTTCAGCAAGATCAAATGTTTCGGCGCTCTCGTCGAGATCGTTCGCTTGCGCGTAAAATGTTTGCGCCGCGCGACGATGCGCATCGGTTGGCAGCCGTCGTAGCTTTCGCACCACATTGCGTTCAGATGCCTGATGCGCGTCGAAGTCGATGAGCAGCTGACCGGTGATCGGCTCAAATGCGCCATCGCCCGACCGCACAACAATCCGCCCGCCTTCGCTCCCAATGCGAAGCTCTTGAAGCGGCTTGACCACCCCGGCCATTGATTGGCGAAGCGCACCGACCGCCCGGCCGACATCGCGCATTGAAATTCGCTGCGCGAGAAGGTCACGCGTGGCTCGAAGCGCCACAAGGTCTTGAAACGTATAGGCCGGCTCGGTGTCGAGCGTGCCCGACGGGCTCACAATCCCCGCTCGGTCGAGAAGACGCAGCCGCGCTAGCGTTACCCCAAGCATCTTGGCAACGGCCTGCTTCGAGTACAGCGAGCCCCCATCGCTTGAAATTGTCATGCTCGACCGCCGTTCATATGAACCCCCGCAGAAATCTTATAGGGCTGAGGTTCGGGCGTCAACGAAGTCTAATAGACGGTAACTGTTGGAGTTCTCCGCCGCCGAGCGGCACGACGATCTGCTCGACGAGCAAACCGGTCGGCGTCGACTCGATCCAAGTTGCGTGCGCAATGCTCGTGGGAGACCTCTCCGAAACGAGCGATCCGTCGGGCGCTTCGCCAACGCTGCCGACATTCACGATTCGCACGTCGCCTATCATTGTATCGAACGGCACATGGCTCATTCCGCATACAACGACATCGGCCGGGTCGTCGCCGAGAAGGACATTGATCTCTTCGTGGCTCATATCATGGCTTAGCGCTTCAGCCGGGTCGGCCGGTGAACCGTGCACTAGCAAAAGCTCGCCGCCATCTTCTAGCGGAATCCGCACATGGGTCGGCAAACGCTTCAAGCGTTGGAGAATAAGATCGCCGAGTTCGGTTCGCGTTGCCCTCATCCGCTCGAGCATTCGCCGCTCGTGCTCGCTCGACGCATTCAAGTCGCGAGGGTCGAGCATCGCGATTGCTTTGTCGGTCACCCCTTGAACCATCACCGCACCGGCTGCGTTCAGGCGCTTCCACACTTCAAGTGGCTCGGGCCCGGGGAACACGATGTCGCCGGCGACGAGCAGCTTATGGAAGTTTCTGCGCTCAGCGGTTGCAAGCACAGCTCGCAACGCGTCGAGATGCCCGTGGATATCTGAAATACAGAGAAATAGCATCACTAGAAACCCTAGCAGGCTCTATCAATCGAAGCTGCAAAGTGCACAAAGAGAAGTGGTCACACCTGCTATACCGCGACCTAACGCGCGAACGTCACGCGTTAGCTTTCCTCCTACCCCAAACCACGTCTTTTGCCGTTATGGAGACCGATTTGCTTACCGAGTACGAACGCTACCTACGTGTCCCTGAACTGCTCGCTCTTCAAAAGCCGATCGAAGCGCGGCATCACACCGACGAGCTTTTATTTCAGGTAGTGCATCAAGTCGAAGAGCTGTGGATGAAGGCAGCTATCGACGAAGTCGGGCGCGTCATCGAGCTTCTCGAACGGGGCAGTGGTGAAAAGGGGGCAGGCGAAAGTCTCGAATTGGCGCGCAGCGGTCTCCACCGAATTTATCTGATCGAGAAGCTAATGTGCGACCAGCTGCATCTTCTTGAGACGATGGCGCCGATTGCATATTTTCACATTCGAGCCGGCTTAGGCAAAGGGTCAGGGCTCGAATCACCCGGCTTTAACCACATGTTGCGTGCCGTTCCGCAGATCGACGAAGCGTTCGCCCGCATATGTGCCGCGCGCAAAGTCGAAGTCATCGACCTCCTTCGAAATCCAGATGCCGATCGCATGCTGTTCGCAATCGCCGAAGCGATGGTCGATGTCGATGCCGCGTTTCAACGGTTCCGGAGCGTTCACTTGTCGCTCGTCAAGCGCACAATCGGCGCCGGCACCCCAAGCTTAAAAGGCAATCCGATCGAGCTGCTCGAGCGAAATGCGCAGCGTGAATTTTTCCCCCGATTGTGGCAAGCGCGCGAAATGCTCTTTCGCGACTTCGTCCCCGGCGAACTCGAAGCATGAGCATCGACGAATCGGTACTAACAGAGACGCGACGCGAATTTTCAACGCTCGCGAAAGGCGTTCATCTGGTGAGCCATTCGCTCGGGCCAATTCCGCGCGCCGCACGTCGATATGCAGCTCAATTTCTCGATGAATGGGAGAACGACTCGATTGGCGCGTGGCATCGCTGGCTCCCCGCAGTGCGCGAGCTGGGCGATCTGATCGCCGACGTGATTGGCGTCGATCATGGCACCGTCGCCGTGATGGCCAATGTGTCGAACGTGCAAGCAGCGGTCGCTTCGTGTTTCGCGTTTAACACGAGTGATGCCGCGCCGTTTCGGGGGCGAACGAAAATTGTCTACGATGCGCTCAATTTTTCCACTGTTCACTATGTGTGGCAAGAGCAAGTGCGCCGCGGCGCCGAGCTCGTTGTCGTGAATGGGAAAAACGGAGTCGACGCGCCGATCGACGAGCTAATTGCCGCGATCGATGAGAAGACGCTGCTCGTGCCAATAAGCCACGTTCTTTTTCGCTCGAGCGCGATGTACGACGCCAAGCGCGTTATCGATCATGCGCACAAAATGGGGGCGATGGTCTTGCTCGATTGCTATCAATCGGCCGGCGTAGTGCCGCTTCACTTGAAGGAGTGGGGGTGCGACATGGCGTGCGGCGGGTCGGTCAAATGGGCGTGCGGTGGGCCAGGAGCGGCGTACCTCTATGTGCGCCCCGATTTGCTCCCGCTCTTGAGGCCGATGTCGGCCGGCTGGTTTTCGCACGAAGAGCCGTTCGCATTCGACATGGGGCCGATGAGGTACGCCGACGATGTATGGCGAATGATCGGCGGAACACCGGCAATTCCATCGATTTACACCGCGCGCGCCGGGTGGGAAATGGTGCGAAAACTTGGCGTCGAAGCGATACGAAAAAAATCGCTAAGGCAGACGGCGCTTCTCCGCAAGCTGGTCGAAGAGCGAGGCCATCGCGTCAACACACCGCGAGAAGATGCCTCGCGCGGGGGGACGGTCTGTTTCGATTTCGAAGGGGCCGAGAAAGTCTCCCAGGTGCTCTCAATGCAGAATTTGTTTCACGACTATCGCCCAAATTGCGGCATCCGAGTAAGCCCACATTTCTTCACAATCGACGACGAAATAAGCCAATTTGTAACAGAAGTCGATCGCGCCACGCGCGCGGCGTAGGCTCGTCCCTCGCCGCAATTGCTTAATTGGCCGTCTTAAAAGGCGCGTACGAATAGTACTTAGGTGTCGTATCGAGGCGAACGTGCAGCCACGGAACTCCTGTGCCGTGCGTCGATAGCCAGATCGTTTTGCCTTGCGCCAGCTGCGCGTCAAGGTCCCGGCCGGTCGTCGCCCAAAGCTCCGCGATCTGATTGGCCGGAGCGCCGTTCAAAAACGCTTTGAGATGATAGTACACAGCGTTTGCCGCGATCGGTTTAGGTACGACAAGCGTCGCATCTTTGCCAAGGTTCTCAAACGAGACGATGGTTTGATCCTGCGGCACACCGACAAAATGTGTGTCGAAAGCCGCGCTGTTTGCTGCGCCATTGAAAGCCGGCGTCGCGTTTATTGCGACGCACTCAAACGGCTTATCGCCGGTCGTCGGCGCAAATGGCGAGCACTCCAAGTAAAGAGCCGCAAATGGGATCTGTACTATCCCGCCAGTGAGCGCGGATTGAATGCCTGCATTCGTCGCCAAGTTGGAGCGAATTTGGTTCTGCGTAAGGGCAACTCCATCGGCGCGTACCACGAGCTTCCACTCGCTCGCGCTGAGCCGATCAACCTGTGAATCGATTACCCGCGCATCACCAATGTCGCCACCGCCACCATCGGGCAGCGGCTGGCGAGTCGAAGCATCTGGTTCCGGAGCGAGCCCCGAAGCGGTCTCCCGTGCAGAACCGCAAGCGGCAATCGCGAAGAGTGAAAGGAAGGCAAACCTGCGCGAAAGCGAAACGGATCGATCGATGTTTTGAGGCATCGGTAAGCCTGTCGCGAATCTCAAGCGCTGTCAAAAATAGGCCAAAACGAGGTGCCCGAGGGCAAAGCACCAAAGGAAGAAACACGCTGGTTTTCGTTCGAGACCAAGTGCCAACAACTTTTTCGGGGCCCGGGGCGTACTCCGCGTACGTTCCGGGCCCCAAAAAGTCGTTGGCACGAAGGTATCGAACGAAAACCAGCGTGTTTCTAGGGGATTGTGCGCACTCGGCGTATCCGCCGCTCGTCTTCAATCACAACGTCGTGCAGCTTTTGCTTTCGCCTTGAAAGTCGTCTCATGAGGAAGCGCTCGGCGTGCGCGATGATTGCTCCTGCGACATCGGCGCCGCTTGTCCGCTCAATCCCTTCGAGCCCCGGCGAGCTGTTGATCTCCAATATCTTTGGCCCCTCGGCCCCTTGAAGCATATCGACGCCGGCAACTTCGAGCCCCATCACGCGCGTTGCTGCGATCGCCGCGCGAACATATTTGCTCCCCAATGTTACCCGGTGCCCGAGCCCGCCGCGATGAATATTCGACCGGAATTCGCCCTTCTTCGCCTGCCTGCGCATCGCTGCGACGACGCGCCGCCCTACGACGATCGCGCGGTAGTCGCACCCTTTTGATTCGGCGATGTACTCTTGAAGCACGATGTCTTGCCCCATCGCCCACAGCGTTTCGAGCAGCGATGACACAGCTTGCGGCGTATCCGCGATCATCGTCCCGATCCCTTGCGTTCCCTGTTGAAGCTTCACGATTGCGGGCGTCCCACCCACGAGATTGAGCGCGAGGTCTACCGATTCAGGCGAGCGTGCGCAGACGGTGCGCGGCACGTCGATATCTTTTTTCGTCAACAGTTGCAGCGCGCGAAGTTTGTCGCGCGACCGGGCGATCGCGACCGCGGTGTTGAGCACCGGGATCCCCATCATGTCGAACTGGCGCACGACGGCGAGCCCGTAATTTGTGATCGACGCGCCGATGCGTGGAATCACGAGGTCGGCGTGCGGAAGCGGACGATCGCCCAAAAACATCGACGGATGCGCGCGCGAAACGACGATGCGAAAATCGAGCGGGTCGGCAACCGTCACCTCGTGACCGCGCGCACGGGCGGCGAGCACGAGACGGCTTGTCGAGTAGAGATTCGCGTTGCGAGATAGAATGAGAAGATGCATGCGAGATGTTCGGCCCCGGTGGCACGCGAACCGTACGGGATACCGGCCTATGGGGCAACGCAACATGATCGCGCCAGGAAGTTAAGCTACAGATAGGGCTATGAAGCGTGCGACATCAAAAGCTGAGATCGATGGCCGAGCCGAAGAGGACGATCTCGAGCCGCTCCCGCCAATCGACGGAGATGACGACGACGCATCTGTAGATGACGTACCGAAGGGGGAACTGGCCGAGAGCGACGCGTTCGGGCTGCTTGAAGAGGGCGGTTCGCCTGAGCTCGACATCGGCGAAACGAACGCGGAAGAGCACGAGGGGAGCCTTTTAGACGACGCAGAGCCGGTTCGCGGTATTGCTGAAGGCGACATTGGCGCACCCAATCAATGTGTTCAACAAGAAGAGCCGTCATGCCTCGTTGATGAGCTTGACGACCCACTTGAAGATGGCGATATCGCAGAGCAAGGCGACCGAGAGCTCGGCGATACAGGCGAAGAAGGGCCTTTGGGCGACGAGCATCTCGACAAAGAAGAGCTCCCACCAATCGCCGGCGACGACGATTAGCAATCGCGCACCTTGGCCTACATTCGTGACAAGCTTGCAACATCTTGGTTTGAATTGGGAATGACCTTCCGGCTGGGCGGTTTTACGTACCGTCATGACTCTTTCGATGGCAGACTCAGGCCTGAAACTTGAGACATCAAAGTCGGCGAATCGGCACGCAATCATGAGCGAAATCAACGGGGCCCCCCAGGCCACACTCCAAGCATTTTTGGAGCTCACGCGCGACCTAACCGAAAGCTCTTCGCTCGAGCAATCGCTCGGCGCCATCACATCGGCTGCACTGCGGCTGTTGCCTTGCGATCACGCGTCGGTTCGTCTGATCGGCACGGCGAACAGCGGCCTCCTGAGTGCGGCGCGCGCAGGTGTAGGTGCCGCTCACCCGCCGGTGGCATTCGCGACGGGCGAAGGGGTCATGGGGTGGGCAGTCGAACACGAGCAGTCGGTCCGTATCGACGACGTGCGCGAAGACGATCGCTTCGTCGGGAGCGCCGAGCAAGGCTTCACAATCAGGTCGCTGCTCGTTGAGCCACTTTGGGCGGGCGGCAAAGTGGTCGGTGTTCTCTCAGTGTCGTCGGCGTCGACAAAGTCGTTCAGCGGGCAAGATTCGCTTGTCGCACGTCTCCTCGCGAACTGCTCGGTCCCGCCGATCGAGCGCGCGCGGTTGGAGCGAATCGCGATCACCGATCATCTCACGCTCGCATACAACCATCGCTATTTGGCGCCGCGGCTCTACGAAGAGATGGCTCGGTCGCGTCGGAGCGGCGATGCGCTATCGCTTCTTCTTCTCGATCTCGATCACTTCAAAAACGTTAACGATATTTACGGCCACGGCGTCGGCGATGAAGTGCTGCGCGTGTTCGCCGACAAAGTGCGCGCAGAAGTTCGCCGGTCCGACGTTCTCGTTCGTCGCGGCGGCGAAGAGTTTATTTTGCTGATGCCGCGCGCCGATGCAATAACGGCGGCGAAGATCGCCGAGCGATTGCGTCAGGCCGTGAGCGCCGTTCCGATCCGAACGACCAAAGGGGTTATCGTCGAGCAGACAGTGTCGATCGGCGCCGCAACGTGGGATGGTAGCGAGTCGGCAGAGCGTTTTGAACATCGCGCCGACGCCGCGATGTACGAAGCAAAAGCGAGAGGGCGCAATATCGTCATGTTTGCAGAGACGCCGCTTCCACCGCGCGTCGCGTCAGACCGCTAAGCCTCGCTAAGGCCGACGACTGAACGACGAAATCCGATTCAGTTCACAATGGTTCTACACGCCGATGGCGCTTCCGGCGGTCCAAGGGTTACACTCGCTGTGGAAACTTACGCAGCGATCCATCGAATCAAAGCAGCGGCGCCAGCCTGAGCGAGGCGTCTCGAGAGGTGCAACATGTTCGACTATCTGATCGTCGGCGCCGGATTTGCCGGCAGCGTTCTCGCGGAGCGTTTGGCGACGCAGCTGGGGATGAGTGTCTTAGTGTGTGACAAACGTCCGCATATCGGCGGAAATGCATACGACCATTTCGATGACGTGGGGATTTTGGTTCACAAATACGGCCCGCATATTTTTCATACCAGTTCGGCACGTATCGCTCGATATCTTTCGCAGTTCACGAGGTGGCGCCCCTATACGCACCGCGTACTTGCGTCGGCAGACGGGAAGCTTTTGCCGTTTCCGATTAATGTCGACACAATCAATCGCCTTTATGGCTTGTCGATGACGGCCGAAGAGGTGGTGCTTTATCTTGCGCAAGTCGCCGAGACGCCTCAGCGAATTGCTACTTCGGAAGATGTCGTCGTAAGCAAAATCGGGCGCGATTTGTACGAAAAGTTTTTCAAAAACTACACGCGCAAACAGTGGGGGCTCGACGCATCTCAGCTTGACGCATCGGTCGCCGCGCGCGTTCCGGCGCGAGCCGATTTCGACGACCGATATTTCACCGACAAATTTCAGGCAATGCCGCTATACGGCTACACGGCGATGTTCGAAAATATTCTCGATCATCCGAGAATTCGCCTCGAACTCGGTGTCGACTTCCGCGAGCTGGTTCACGACGTCCCGTTTCGACAAATGATCTTCACCGGGCCGATCGATGAGTTTTTCGACTATCGCTATGGCGAGCTCCCGTACCGGTCGCTTTCGTTTCACTTCGAAACGCACAACACTCCGCTATTTCAACCGGCGGCGGTCGTCAATTATCCAAACGATCATGAATATACGCGCATCACGGAATTCAAGTATCTAACCGGGCAAGTGCACGAAAAAACAAGCATTGTGTACGAGTATCCGACGGATAAGGGGGATGCTTACTATCCGATACCCCGCCCGGAAAACGCCGAACTCTACAGGCGATACAAAGAGCTCGCCGACGCGACACCCGATGTTCAGTTCGTCGGACGCCTTGCGACGTATCACTATTACAACATGGACCAAGTCATCGGGCAGGCGCTTAGCACATTCGATAAAATTTACGGAAGCAAGCGGCCCGTCGTGCACACGGCAGCTGCGTGAGTTCCGCGTAACCGAGCAAAAATGGGCCAAATGCCATCAAATAGTCGAGGTAACAGTGCCCATCGACATCCCACACACGCGAGCCCGCACTTGGCTCATAGTGAGAAGCAAGTGCACACCGCCAAAGCATCTCAAGATAACCGATAGAACGACCCCGCTCGCGTTTGCGCGTTGGCGGCGTTGGATGTATGGTTGCCCGATGTCAACACCGCAAAATTCAGCAGGACGCAGAAAGCAAAAAGCCCGCCGCACCAAGCAACTTGCCGAATGGCGCGAAAAAACGGCAGAAAAAGCAGCCGCGACCCCCGCAGCTGCCGGCAAAACCGCTAAAAAATAGCACTAAAGCGCGCTGCAGCGCCACCAGCTCGATGGCTCCCGGCCGGACGTTTACGCCCGGCCGCCGCGTTTAATGACGTTAACAACAACGTCTTGCCACTCGACCGCGGCGCCCAAAGAGAGGGATGAATAAGAAGCGCGGATTAGGTACTTTCCTGGTGAAGGAAAAGCGAATCGCACTTTTTCTCCCGTCAATAGTTTGCGCGGACGGCCTTCTTTGTTCGAATCGGTAACGTCGGTGAATGACCAATAGCGCGCCCTGCCGCGCGGCCATTGCTCAAATCGCCCCCCTTTGGCGCTGAATTCATAGCGCAGGTTGGCCTCGATTTCGACCATTGGTCCCCGCAGACCAACATCGACTGCCGCTTCCGATGAATAGCCATTGTCCATCGATTTAAGCGGCGTCAGCGTAACGTACGAGTCGTCGAAGACGCGGCGCGCTCCGTTCTCTTCTATTTGAGGGGCGGCCGGCCGATCGCTCATGCGTTGGCACCCTGTCGCCGTCAAAAAGATGCCGGTGCCGAAAGCGATCGCTTTTCGGGGAATAGTCCATACTGACATTGCTAAACGCTCCGTCTAAGAATCGCCCACGCTCCAACTGAGCCGACGACGTGCGGACGCTGCCACGTTTTTTTTCCTTGTCGAGATAAGGCGATGGAACGCCGCATGCATGTTACGCGTGATCGCGGGGAGACTCTTGGCCGAAGCCGGCCCCGCGACGAGCGCATTAGCGCCCAGAAAAAACAGGCTTTCGTTTTTCGGCGAATGCGCGCGGGCCCTCTTTTGCGTCTTCGGACGACAAAATCGGCCAGCCAATTTTTAGCTCGTTCGCTAGCGCTTCGGCTTCCGGTAGATACTCCGACTCCTGAACCGAGCGCTTGATTGCCTGCACGGCGAGAGGGCCGTTGTCGGCAATTTGCGCCGCAATTTTTCGTGCTTCGGCGAGCGCTTCGCCATCGTTGACGACGCGACTGATAAGGCCAATTCGTTCTGCCTCATGAGCAGTGATGTGACGGCCCGTCAGCAGAAGATCCATCGCGTGCGCATAAGGAACTTGACGACGAAGGCGCACCGTCGACCCGCCGAGCGGAAAGAGCCCCCATCTCGCTTCAGAGACACCAAATTTTGCCGATGTTGCTGCAACACGAATGTCGGTCGCTTGTAAAATCTCCGTCCCCCCGGCGATCGCCGTCCCCTCCACAGCCGCGATGAGCGGCTTACGCAATCGATAGTGCCGTAGCAGCCCTCGCCATGCGACCTCGTGATCTTCTCGACACCGCTTCGCCCACTCATCTTCTGCGGCGCCTTTAGCCATCGCTTTTAAATCCGCTCCCGCGCAAAAATGGCCGCCAGCGCCAGTCAAAATCGCGACGCGAACATCGCTCTCGCGATCGATAAATTCCCATGCGTCGGCGAGCCTGCACAGCATCTCATTTCCGAATGCGTTGCGAGCTTCGGGCCGATTCATTATCAGCGTTACGATGTGACGATCGCGCTCGACGATCAGATGCGGGTTTGATGACATCGATATCTCCTCCAACGATTCGGTAGAACATGTTTCACTTTTTGGAACAAGAGCTTGCAGCGGCGCGCCAAACGATGTTCTAGTCGCGCGCATGGAACATTCGGACTTAGCTCTCTTCAATCCCGATACGTTCGTGCAAGGCGTCCCACACGCCGCATTTCGGCGCCTTCGCGCAGAGTCGCCAGTCTACTTTCAGACAGAGCCAGACGGCGTAGGCTACTGGGCCATCACCAAGTACAACGACATCATCGATATCTCGAAGGATCCGGCGCGTTTTTCGTCGGCCCGAGGCGCTACGAACATCACAGATTACGCGCCCGAAGATCTATCAGCGATCCAAATGATGATGATCAATATGGATCCACCGCAGCACACAAAATTCCGGCGCCTAGTAGGCCAAGGCTTCACGCCGCGCATGGTCGCGCGGATGGAGCCGCGCATCAGAGCGGCGACAACTCAAATCATCGACCGAGTCGCAAAAAAGGGGAGTGCCGATTTCGTAAATGAAATAGCAGCCGAGCTACCACTCCAAGTAATCGCCGAGCTGCTGGGGATTCCAACAAGCGATCATCGCCGAGTTTTCGATTGGTCAAATCGTCTCATCGGGTTTGACGACCCAGAGTTTCAAACATCATTCGAAGACGGCAGAGTGGCCGCGGCCGAAATTTGGATGTACGCAAACGAGCTCGCAGAACGCAGGCGCCAGGCGCCAGGCGAAGATCTCGTCTCGGTGTTAATCAACGCCGAGGTCGACGGCGAAAAGCTATCAGAAGCCGAATTTGATGCTTTTTTTCTGCTACTCGCAGTCGCCGGCAACGAAACAACCCGGAATCTTATTTCCGGCGGTCTCCTTGCACTGTTAGAGCATCCCGAACAGCGCGAGCGCCTCATTCGCGATCCGTCGCTCGTACCGCTCGCCGTCGAAGAAATGCTCAGGTGGGTCACGCCGGTGATGTACTTCCGTCGCACCGCAACGCGCGACACAGAGATTCGCGGTCAGCAGATTCGCGAAGGCGAAAAAGTTGTAATGTATTATTCATCGGCAAATCGCGACGAAGACATATTCAAAAATGCCGATAAGTTTGATGTCGGGCGTACACCAAACGACCATCTCGCGTTTGGCACCGGTCAGCATTTCTGCCTCGGTCACAACCTCGCCCGTCTTGAAATTCGAGTGATGTTCGAAGAGCTCCTCCGCCGCATGCCCGATATCCAGCTCGCTGGCCCAGTAAAGCGCTTACGGTCGAATTTTATCAACGGATTCAAAGAGATGCCAATTCGCTTTACGCCGGAGCTTCCGAAACGAGAGGCCCCTGCCGTTCAATCGATGTACGCATAGCGAGCAGGCGATGCTTTTTCGAAAAAAGCGCCAGTGGGATGTCGAGTGCGATGTGCTCGTCGTAGGGAGCGGCGCGGCCGGTCTAACCGCCGCTCTCGCCGCTCACGAAGCCGGCGCGCAAGTCGCGCTGATCGAAAAGTCAGATAAAATAGGCGGCGCGAGCGCTGTGTCGGGCGGCGTCCTTTGGGTCCCAAACAATCATCACATGGGTGAACTCGGCATTTCCGATTCACGCGAAGAGGCGGTTTGCTACGCCACACGCCTAGCCGATGGCCGCGGCGACAACGAGCTCATCGAAACATTCGTCGACAAATCGCCAGAGATGCTGCGATTTGTCGAGGGAGAGACGGGGCTAAATTTCACGTCGCTAGCGCGATACCCCGACTATCACCCAGAGTTCGAGGGGGGGAAGGTGGGAGGTCGATCGCTCGACCCCGGCCTATTTGACTCAAACGACCTCGGCGAGTGGAAGTCAAAGTTGCGCCGAAGCCCCATTTTTGGGATGACGGCGCTCACCGTCACCGAGGCGACGGAATGGGGCGTCTTCGCAAAGCCGCTAAATCTGCCTTTTAAGTTGCTAGGCGAGCGGCTGAGCAAAGGGTTCGTTTGTTACGGCGGCGCGCTCGTCGGGCAGCTGCTCAAAGCGCTTCTGCAGCGAGCCATCGCGCCGCTCATGAGCTTTCGCGCGCGCGAGCTTATCATTGAAGACGGGCGGGTCATCGGGGTGCGTGGCGAACAAGGCGGCGCCGAGCGCTCCATTCGCGCGCGCAAAGCGGTCATCTTAACAAGTGGCGGTTTTGAATGGGATCGTTCGCTCAATTCGCAATTTTTGAGCGGCCAATTAACGCATCCCAACAGCCCTCCATGCAACGAGGGCGATGGGTTGCGGATGGCGATGGTCGTGGGGGCCGCGCTAGGCAACATGACAGAGGCATGGTGGTGCCCATCGCTCATGATTCCAGGCGAAGAGTACGACGGAAAGCAGCTAAATCGTGCCGATTTCGCAACCAGGTCGCTGCCACATTCGATCATCGTCAATCGTAACGGCAATCGATTTGTTAACGAAGCGCAAAACTACAACGACGTGATGAAACCTTTTTTCGCGTTCGATTCAGCGAGCTACGAGCGTCCAAATTTGCCGGCGTGGCTAATCGTCGATGCAAATCATATTTTAAAATACGGGCTGCTAACCGTCATGCCGGGCAAGGCAGTGCCATCGTTCGTCGCGCGCGGCGAAACGGTAGGCGAGTTAGCGAGCGTCATTGGCGTAAACGCGGTGCGGCTAGAAGCGACCGTCCGGAATTTTAATCGCTTCGCCGTAGAAGGGGTCGACCCAGAATTTCATCGAGGCGAAAGCCTTTACGATCGGTTTTACGGTGACCCAGATCAAAAACCGAATGCCAACTTAGGGGCGATCGAAAAAGCGCCATTTTATGCGGTCGAAGTGCATGCCGGGTCGATCGGCACAAAAGGCGGCGTAAGAGTTAATAAAAATGGTGAAGCGATTCGTGCCGATGGCGCAGTGATTCGGGGGCTCTACGCCGCCGGCAACGTGATGGCAGGGCCATTTGGCGCCGGATACCCAGGGGCGGGGAGCACGATCGGCATCGCAATGACATTTGGGTTTCTGGCGGGGCGAAAGGCGGCTTCTGATGCCTGAAGTTAGCTACACGACAACGTTGCGTATCCCGCACGACCAAGTGTGGGGTTTTGTCAAAGACATGAACAATTGGGCGCCGTTTCTCACCGGCTACCAAGCTCACGAAATTTTGAGCGAAACCGATTCGTTGTGGACGTTAAAAGGTGACGTGGGGATTTTGTCGCGCACCGTGAAGTTAAAAGCGCGGGTCACCGAGTGGAGCGGCCCCGACAAAGTAACGTTCACACTCGAAGGGCTAAACGAAGACGTCGAAGGGGGCGGCGTCGTAACGATGGGGCCGTACCACGCATCAACCGTGCCCTTGGCGCCACCATTGACAATTGCCAGCTGGTTTCGGCGCCTCATAGCAGCGCTTTTTCGAAAGCGGTCTACGAAAGCGGGCGGCACGCTTCAACGCGAAGCAACTCGGCCGCCGCAATCGCAACTGACGTTTACATTGCGAATGGAGGCAGGAGGCCCAACCGGGCCAATTGTAAACGCTCTGCTCGGCCCGGCGCTTTTGCCTGCGACAGAGCAGCTAGCCAACAAAATCGCGGCGCATCTGCACGCAATTGAGCTTAGACCGTGAGGCGTTGAGCGATGATGACACGTCAATTCCCTGGGTATGCGCGCGGTTGGTTTGTTGTCGCGTTTTCGAATGAGATTGCCGACGGTGAAGTAAAGCCGCTCAAGTATTTCGGAAAAGAGCTCGTCGCCTTTCGCGGAAACGACAGCGTCATCCGCGTTTTTGACGCCTTTTGCCCGCATTTAGGCGCGCATCTCGGCTACGGCGGCAAAGTTGTCGGTAACGAGATCGAATGCCCATTTCACGCATGGCGATTTGGCGAAGGGGGCGTTTGCACGCAAATCCCCAACGCGCGGCGGATTCCTGAAAAAGCGCGCGTGAAAGAGTGGCCGGTGCGCGAGCTTAACGGCGTGGTCGTCGTCTACAACGACCCGTTTGGCGGAGAGCCTGTTTTCGAGATACCGGTGATCCCCGAGTACGGCACCGACGAATGGCTCCCCTGGGCCAGCATGCGGTACTTGATAAAAACGCACCCGCGTGAAATCGTCGAAAACCTGGCCGATCGGTCGCATTTTCCAACAGTTCACAAAACCGACATCGATTCATTTGCGTTCGACGTCGACGGCCATATGGCAAACCAGCGGACGAAAGGGCGCGCGTATTTGCAAGGCGGCGGCATCGACGAGTTTTCGCTCGTCGCGACGTATCACGGCCCCGGCTATCTCGTTACGCGGATGAACGGCGCGCTTCAAAATTATCTTTTAACCGCGCACACGCAGGTCGACGAAGAGACGGTCGATCTCCGCTTTGCAGTAACACTGCGCATCGTAGGAGACCGGAAAAAGACGGAAGGGTTCGTCGCCCAATACGTTTCAAATTTAAAGCACGGCTTCGAAGACGACATTAAAATTTGGGAGCACAAAGTGTTTCGCGACCAGCCGCTGCTGTGCGACGGCGATGGGCCAATCGGCCATCTTCGCCGATGGTATCGCCAATTTTATTCGGCCGCGCCAGGCGCTGTAGCGCATTCAGAAAACTCTCACCTGTCGGGTTAAGCGATGAGCAAAGAGCAAAAAGCGGCAGAAGTTTTGAAACGCGCTTACGAGCTGCAACCTGTTTTAAAAGAACGTGTTTCAATCGGTGACAATTTACGCCGCATACCCGACGAAACGATTCGCGATTTTCACGACGCAGGCTTTTTTAGGCTGCTCCAACCGGCTTTTTTTGGCGGATTTGAGGCGAGTCCACAGGCGCTCTTTGATGTTCAAATCGCAATCGCCGAAGCGTGTGCTTCAAGCGCGTGGGTGCTGGGCGTCACAGCGGTGCACAATTGGCAATTGGCGCTCTTTCCAAAAGATGCCCAAGTCGATGTGTGGGGCGCGAATCCTAATACGCTTATCGCATCGTCCTACGCGCCGACCGGCACCGTTGAGCGGGTCGAAGATGGGTATCGTCTGCGCGGCCGTTGGTCGTTTTCAAGCGGATGTGACCATTGCGAGTGGGTGTTTTTGGGTGGGTTCGCGCCACCTGAAAAAGAAGGGGTACCGCCCGACATGCGAACCTTTTTGGTTCCTAAAAAAGATTACGTCGTCGACGACAATTGGCGCGTCTCGGGGCTGCGCGCGACCGGCAGCAAAGACATCGTCGTCGGCGATGCATTCGTGCCGGAATATCGAACGCACCGGTTAATTCACGGTTTTTTTCGAAACAGTCCCGGCAACGAAATCAACGGGTCGCCGCTTTATCGTTTGCCGTTCGGGCAGATATTTGTCCGCTCTGTTTCAACATCGGCCATTGGCATCGCGCAGTCAGCGCTCAACATATTTCGCGAATTGGCTGCTGCGCGCGTTGCCGCGGGCGACGGGTCTAAGGTTGCCGAGGATGCGGCAGTGCAAACGGTCTGCGCGCGAGCGTCGATGTTGGTCGACGAAGTGAAACTTGTTCTACATCGGAACATGGCGGAGCTCATGGCGTGCGCGTCTGCCGGTAGCGAGCTTTCAATGGAAACGCGCGTTCGGTTTCGGCACGACTCATCGATGGCGGTGGTGAAGTGCGTCGAAGCGGTCGATTTGCTTTTCACGGCAAGCGGCGGAAGAGCGATTTTTCTCAGCCATCCGCTTCAACGCTGCTTTCAAGACATTCACGCCGCTCGCGCGCACTTCGCGAACAATCCCGACAAGCCTTCACGCAACTTGGGCGGTGTGCTTCTTGGGGCAAAAACTGCGGACTATTTTATTTAGGATAAGCGATTCGGTTAAGTGAGCTTACCAATGACGTCACTAAAGCAACTTGGATATGTCGCGTTTGATGTAAAAAGCGTCGCCGCGTGGGAGAGTTTTGCTTCTGGTGTTCTCGGCATGCAGCTGTCGAGCCGCCATTCAAACGGTGCGCTGTCATTTCGCATTGACGAGTACGCTCAGAGGATGTTTGTCGAGCCAGGCGAGCTCGACGACCTCGCCGCCGTCGGCTGGGAAACTGAAAATGAGAGCGAGCTTCTGCGCACTGTGGAGCGTGTAAAAAATGCCGGTCGCGATATCGAAGAAGCGTCACGCGAGATAGCCGATTATCGTGGAGTGAAACGCGTATTTCGTTTTCGCGACCCCGGGGGGGTACCGACCGAACTTTTTTACGGGCCAACGCTGGCAAGTGCGCCGTTTGCGTCGCCGGTGATTACGTCGCGATTTGTCGCCGGCAAGTTTGGCTTTGGGCATCTGGTGCTGTCAACCGACGATCAGCTAGTGAGCCAGCGCTTTTATGTCGATGTTCTCGGGTTCAGGCTCAGCGACAGGATTGTCGCCGATGTGTATGGATACAAGGCCGATTTAAGCTTTTTTCACACGAACGGCCGGCATCATTCGGTCGCGCTCGGTGCGAAGCAAAAGAAGCGGCTCAATCACTTTATGGTCGAAGTCGAGTCGATCGATGATGTCGGACTGGCATTCGACCGCGCACTAAAAGCGGGCGTCAAGGTCACACAGACAATAGGGCGCCACCCAAACGATGGGATGTTTTCGTTTTATGCAAAAACGCCATCCGGGTTTCAATTTGAATTTGGCGCCGGCGGGCGGATTGTCGATGACGCAAGTTGGGAGCCAAGAACATACAATCAGATCAGCGAATGGGGGCATCACCCGCCGAGTGTGATTGGCTCTGGTTTGGGTACTGCTGTTCCCGTGAAACAGCCGGGCACGTTTACGGGTGGGAGCGAACCTCGCGGGACGCTTGTTGAGATTGGCGACCGCTTGGCGATGCACTTTCACGATGTTGGTGTGGGGCCGCCGGTTCTTTTTCTTCACGGTAGCGGCCCTGGTGCTTCTGGCTGGAGCAACTTTCGGCGCAATTTTCCGGTCATCGCTGAGGCGGGGTTTCGGGCTGTTGTCCCTGATACACTCGGTTTTGGCCATTCGAGCAAACCGGAGACGGTCGATTATTCGCTTGAGTTTTTGACTGCATGTCTAAAGCGGTTTGTCGATGCAACGAAGATCGATAAATGCGCAATCGTCGGCAATTCGCACGGCGGCGCGCTCGCCATTCAATTCGCGCTGTCGCACCCCGAGCGCGTAAGCAAACTCATTTTGATGGCGCCGGGTGGCCTCGAAGAGCGCGAGGCCTACATGAAAATGGAGGGGATTCGCGCGATGATCAAAGCGGTTCGCGATCCCGGCGGGATTACCAAAGAGAGTTTGCGGCGCGTCTTAAAGCTGCAGCTGTTTGATGAGTCTTTGCTAACGGACGATATCGTAAACGAACGCTACGAAGTTGCGGTGACGCAGCCGTCACGCGTGATGGCAAGTTTAACCGTGCCGTTCTTGGCGCCCGAACTTCATCGGCTCGAAGTGCCGGTTTTGGGGCTGTGGGGGCAAGACGACAAATTTTGCCCAGTCAGCGGCGCTGGCGCGTTAACAACCGGATGCAAAAACTCACGCGTCACACTGCTCTCACAGTGCGGCCATTGGGTGATGGTCGAGCACGCCGATTACTTCAACCGCGCCTGCATCGATTTCTTAAAATTTGGAATATAGGCGGCGGGGGACAAGCCCCCGCCCTACCAAACGGGAGAGTAGGGATGAACGCGCGCGACATTCAAAAGTACGGCGACGAGCTTTTCGAAGCGATGCGTTCGCGGACGACTGTCGTTCCGTTAACGGCACGCGAACCGTCAATCACAATTTCAGACGCTTATCATATTTCAAAACACACCTGGCTCCGTCGCGAGGTGCTTGGTGAGCGGCTGATCGGCAAAAAAATCGGCGTCACGAGCCTCGCAGTGCAAAGCGCGTTAGGCGTGTTTCAGCCCGATTTTGGTTATTTATCCGACACGATGCTCTGCGACTGGAGCGCCGTCCCAATAGGCAGTCGGCTCATCCAACCGCGCGCCGAAGGGGAAATCGCGTTTCGGCTCGGCAAAACGCTCAAAGGCCCCGGCATCACCGAAGCCGATGTTCTTAGCGCGACAGCCTATGTCACTCCATGTTTTGAAATTGTCGATTCGCGCATTCACGATTGGCAAATAAAAATATGTGACACCATCGCCGACAACGCCTCATCAGGGCTGTTCGTGTTAGGCGAGGCGAAAGCCGATCCGCGCGCGGTCGATTTCGTGAATTGCAAAATGCGGGTCGAAAAAAACGGGCGACCGCTGAGCGAAGGGGTCGGTGCCGCGGCGCTTGGGTCGCCCGTAAAGTGCGTCGCTTGGCTCGCAAACACCCTAGGCGAGCTAGGTGTCGAGCTGGTCGCGGGAGAGATCATTTTGTCCGGTTCACTCGTCCCGCTCGAAGCGGTTCGCCCAGGCGATAAAATGTCGCTCACAATCGATGGGGTTGGCGACTGTTCGATTTCATTTTGTTAGAGCTACGAGAACGAAATGAAAACAAACGTCGCGATAATCGGATCGGGGAATATCGGGACCGACCTCGTCATGAAAACGCTGCGAAGCAAAACGCTTCGCCCAGCATGGCTAGTCGGAGTCGACCCGCAGTCCGATGGGCTCGCAAAAGCGGCAAAATTAGGGCTAAAAACCACCGCGCTCGGCGTTGAAGGGTTGATTCCGCATTTGCGCGCCGATGGCATTCGAATCGCGTTTGACGCAACCTCAGCGCACGCGCACGCGCACAACGCGCGGCTGCTGCAAGACGAATCGGTCTTCGTCATCGACTTAACGCCGGCAGCAATCGGGCCATTTTGCATCCCACCGGTGAACTTGAGCGCCGATTTGCTAACCGATCGGCTCAACGTGAATATGGTCACCTGTGGCGGCCAAGCGACGATCCCAATTGTCGCCGCGGTAAGCCGCATTCAATCGGTAAAGTACGCCGAAATCGTAGCAACCGTGGCGTCAAAATCGGTCGGGCCGGGGACACGGCAAAACATCGACGAATTCACGCGCACAACCGCGCAAGCGATCGAGTCTGTTGGCGGCGCAGAGCGCGGCAAAGCGATCATTATCATCAACCCAGCAGAGCCGCCGCTCATCATGCGCGACACAATTCACTGCGTCGTTGAACACGCGCCAGACAAAGCAGCGATTGCCGAATCGATCGCGCAAATGGTCCGCGAAGTTCAAAAGTACGTGCCAGGTTACCGCATCGTTAACGGCCCGGTGTTTGATAATCACCGCGTGACACTGTTCGTCGAGGTGCAAGGCTTAGGCGACTATTTGCCGGAATATGCGGGGAATTTAGATATTATGACGGCCGCCGCGCTGCGAACGGCCGAGATGATGGTCGAGCGGCAGCTGCTCCCAAAAGAGGGTCGCCGGTTGGTAAGCGCGTCGCAATCTCAAGAAGCGGTGCAGCGATGAGCGAACAAAAATCGGTCGTGCTCCACGACATGACACTGCGCGACGGGATGCATCCCAAACGGCATCAAATATCGCTCGACCAAATGGTCCGCCTCGCGATGGCTCTCGATGATGCCAACGTTCCGTTGATCGAAGTCGCGCACGGCGACGGCTTAGGCGGCGGGTCGATCAACTACGGCTTCGCGCCCCACAGCGATTCGGAGTATCTGCGCGCCGTCATCCCAAAGTTAAAAAAGGCGCGCGTTTCGGCCCTTTTAATACCGGGAATCGGCACGGCCGACCACCTGAGAATGGCGGTCGACTGCGGCGTAACGACAATGCGCATAGCCACGCACTGCACCGAAGCCGATGTGGCGGAACAGCATATCGGCCTATCCGCGAAGCTCGGAGTCGATACGGTCGGTTTTTTGATGATGGCGCACATGGTGCCTCCCGATGAGCTCGTTGTTCAAGCAAAGAAGATGGAGAGCTACGGCGCAAACTGCATCTATTGCACCGATTCGGCGGGGACAATGCTGCCGGCGGATGTGACCGCGCGGATTTCAGCGCTGCGAGGGGCGCTAAGTGCGCGAACCGAAATCGGTTTTCACGGGCATCACAACTTGGCAATGGGGGTGGCGAATTCGCTCGCGGCAATCGACGCCGGCGCGCGGCGGATCGACGCATCGTCGGCAGGGTTAGGCGCAGGGGCGGGGAATACGCCGCTCGAAGTGTTCGTCGCGGTCCTGACGAGGCTCGGGGTTTACCACGGTACCGATTTGTACAAATTGATGGATATCGCCGAAGAAATCGTCGTTCCGATGATGGACCAGCCGGTTCGAATTGATCGCGATGCGTTAGTGCTCGGTTATGCGGGCGTTTATTCCTCTTTTCTGCTTTTCGCGAAACGCGCAGCCGAAAAATACGGCGTCTCATCGCGCGATATTTTAATCGAAATGGGGCGCCGAAAGACCGTGGGAGGCCAGGAAGATATGATTGAAGATGTCGCGCTAACGATGGCCCGCTCATGACCGTCATGACAATTCCGAACGCACCACCCGCACCAGTCGCGCACGCGCTGCTAGCTGGCAAGCGAGTGATCGTCACCGCCGCGGCCGGGACGGGGATCGGCTTTGCGACCGCCAAGCGGTGCGCCGAAGAAGGGGCTCACGTTGTATTGAGCGACGTGCATGAGCGGCGGCTCGGCGATGCGGCGGCCCAGGTTCGCGCGATTTCGAGCGCATCAGTTCACTCGGTGATTTGCGACGTGACGCGCGAGTCAGATGTTGAAGCGCTTTTTGGCGCGGCGGTCGAGAAAATGGGCGGGGTCGATATCGTTGTCAATAACGCCGGTCTCGGGGGGACGGCGAGTATTATCGAAATGACCGACGATCAGTGGAGCCGCGTTCTCGATGTGACGCTCACGGCGACATTCCGATGCGTGCGCGCGGCTCTAAAGCTGATGATCCCGCAGAAATCAGGCGTGATTGTGAACAACGCGTCGGTGCTCGGTTGGCGCGCGCAGGCGGGGCAGGCGCACTACGCTGCAGCAAAAGCGGGGGTGATGGCGCTCACGCGCTGCGCGGCGATCGAAGCGGCGCCGGCCAATGTTAGGGTAAATGCGGTGGCGCCGAGCCTGGCGATGCACCCTTTTTTATCAAAAGTGACATCCAGCGAACTCTTGCACGATTTAGCGGCAAAAGAGGCATTTGGCAGAGGCGCAGAGCCTTGGGAAGTCGCCAACGTTATTGTCTTTTTGGCCAGCGATTATTCAACCTACATGACAGGAGAAGTAATTTCGGTCAGTAATCAGCATGCATAAAGCTGCAACTTTAAGCCGCGATTCGATCGACGTTGGCGTACGCTCGCGCACCGGGGGGGCTATGAGAAAGCTCATCGCTGTCATCAGCGCGCTATTTTTTATTCAGTGTGTGCCTGGGCGCCAGGCGCCCTCGAGCGAGGCGGCGACAAACTTTTTCACGAAGCGGCCGAAGCTGCTTGTGACAATTGTTATCGATCAATTTCGTGCCGATTACCTAACCCGTTTTCAATCGCGGTTTTTGCCGGCCCGAAGCGCCGACGGGAGCGTTGGCGGGTTTAAGTATCTGACATCGGAAGGGGCGTATTATCCGCTCGCCGAATACAACGTCGCGCAGAGTATTACGTCGCCAGGGCACGCGACGATTTTGACGGGCGCATATCCATATCGATCGGCCGTTCCGCTAAACGCGTGGGTCGATAGGACGACGAATAAGCTTATCAATTCGGTCGACGACTCGCGTTTCCCCGCCGTGCGAATTCTCGTGTCGGACGATGCAGAGCCGACGATCGACGCGTCGCCAATGCAGCTGGCGGCGACAACGATCGGTGACGAGCTAAAGAACGCAGGCTATCCGTCGCGTGTCGTGTCGATCGCGCTTAAAGCGCGCGCGGCGGTGCTGTTGGGCGGATTTCGCGCCGATTTGGCGCTGTGGATGGATTCGCGGCACTGGATTTCGAGCCGCTACTATTTGCCCGATGGGACGTTCCCCGAGTGGGTTTCGGAGCTTAATAAAACAACGCCGGCGGTCGGAAGCACGATCGAGTGGAAGCTCGATCACGCGGGGACAGGTTATTCGGCAAAAGACTCGATGGCGCTGACCGACGCGCAAAACGCCGGTGCGATTGGCGGGCGAAATTTCCCCCATTCGGCAAAATACGGGACACCGCAGGCGCTGGCGATGCCGATCGGTCTCGAGCTTACCGAGCGGGCCGCCGAGTATGCGATTCGGGGGATGCAGCTTGGTCGTAGTGGCGCGACTGACGTTCTTGCGGTGAGCTTTTCAAGTCACGACATGATCGGCCATGCGTTTGGTCCGAACAGCCGCGAGATGGAAGAGATGACGGTCGCGGAAGATGCCGCAATCGCCCGTCTTTTGAATTTTATTCAGCGTGAAGTCCCCGGCGGTCTTGATGAGACGGTGTTCGTTTTGACGGCCGATCACGGGGCACCTCCGAGCCCGGAGTGGGCGGCGGCGAACAAGCTTCCTGCGGGGCGGATCGATATGAAAGCGCTCGCCGCTGAGCTGTCGGCGCATCTTAACGCGAAATTCGGGGAGCCGAAGAGCGGCAAGTGGGTTCATGCTACGAGCGCGTTTAATATTTTTTTGAATGACCGAGAGATGGGCGAGCGGCGGCTCGAACGCGGGCAAGTTGAAGATTTCGCGAAAGAGTTTATTGCGCGCGATCCGCGGATCCAGATGGTTGTGACGCGAACTGATCGCGAGAGGGGGCTTCTTCCGCGCGGGGAGTTCGAGCTGCAGCTGGTTCATAGCTATACGCCGGGGAAGAGCGGCGATATTTTGGTTATTCCGAAACCGCTCTTTGTCGGTGTCCAGGCGACGGTCGATCACGCGACGGGGTATAGCTATGACCGCACGGTGCCGATTATTTTGACGGGGCGGTTCATTCGAAAAGGGGTCTATACGACCCGTGCCGAAGTGGTCGATATCGCGCCGACGCTTGCTGCCCTCTTGGGGACGATCCCGCCCACAATGTCCGAAGGACGAAAGCTCTCCGAAGCGCTCGATTTTAGCGGGAAGTAGCAGGCGGTTGAGGTCGGAATACGCACGACATCTGGCGACACATTTCAGATGTAATCGTCGCTTTGGTCGGTAACGGTGTCACGATAAAACCTATTGGGGATTTAGCCCCAAACAGGGGGAATATGACGCACTTATCTCATCTCGGCAGACGCAAGACATGGGCATTTGGGCTCGCGGGCGTGTTCGGATTCTTGGCGCTCTCATCCTTTGAAACACGCGCGCATGCCGACCCTATCGTGCTTTCGCCGACGCCGCGATGCGTTCAATTTTCTGCTGTATGCGTCGCGGTAAATAAGCAAAAAGCTGAGCTTCAAGCGGTGGCCGGCACACTCGACCGTCGGCTCGCCACGAAACGGATAAGTAAAGAAGACGCGGACGACCTCGCGACGCAAATTCGCGCGGCCGCCGCCACTCTTGATAACGAGGTCGACGCACTCAACCAGCACAAGATTGCCTTGGGTGATGTGCTCGCATCGCTGAGACAATCGGATGAAAATCGCCAGTTCATCCAAGATGAGCTCCGCGCGATGTCGTCGCCAAAGGCAGTTCGTTTTGCCAGCGTTGAGAAGAGTTCCTCCAGCACGGTGCGTTCGGCAGCCGGCGCAAGCTTGACCGAGCTCGCACGGATGGCTCGGTCGCCAAAAACGCCATTCGCAGATGCGTTGCGTGCCGCACTTCGAGGGCATGAGTATCAATGGACCGCTCGAGAGCGCGCTCAGGCAACGGCGTTCGTCAAGGGCGTCGACCGCGAGCTCCAATTGGCTGCGAAAGAGGCCGATGTGGTGCTTCAGGATGAGCGAAAAATGAGCAACGGACGAAGCGAGCGCGAGCGTCAGCAGATCGAGAGTGCCGCATCCGCGCTGCTCGCGTGGAAGGCCGATACACTTAGCGTGTTGGGAGCGTCAACGCGCGACCAACAGGCGCGAACAGCGCTAATCCGAACGATGATCGACGAGCCGGATTCACTCAAGGCGACGCTGGCCGGATGGCGAAATGCTATCGCGAATCGTTGACAGGTGCGCGCGGAGTAGAGACGTCACGCCGACATAATTGGCAGCGACACGCGGCCTCGCCGCATCCATGTTGTGGGCCGATCGGCTGGTAGCCGCTCGCGCGCACTCTCAGTGAGCACCCCTTCAAGCGAGTGTTTATTCGCCTCGACGATGTCGACATCGACGACCTCGCCTAGCGCGCCGCTCCCTTGCGGGATGCTGATGTGCACGATTTCGTTGCGCGCGGTGCGCCCTTCGAATCGCCGTGGGCCATCGCTGTTTTCAGCCGGGCGCTCGCCTTTGCTTGAGCGCTCGACGAGCACTTGCTGACGTGTGCCGACGAGTGTTTTAAGGTGGGCCTGGCCGATCTCTTCGGCGACGGCAAAAAGGCGTGCGAGGCGCTCTCGTTTTAGCTCTTTTGGCACGTCGTCGTGGAGCCGAAGCGCGGGCGTGAGTGGGCGCGGTGAAAACGAAAAACCGTAGAGCGATGTGAAGCCGATTTCACGCACGAGCGAGAGTGTCTGCTCGAAGTCGTCGTCGGTTTCGCCTGGAAAGCCGACAATAATGTCGGTCGACAATGTCATCCCAGGCCGCGCGCTTCGAAGGCGCTCGGCTCGCGCGACGAATTCGGCTCGCGTATAGCGGCGAATCATTCGCTTAAGAATGCGGTCGCTCCCCGATTGAACCGGGAGGTGCACATGCTGCGCGAGCACATCGAGCTCACCGTGTACTGCCGCAAGCGACGCGGTTGCGTGTCGTGGGTGCGGGCTCGTGTAGCGAAGGCGCGAAAGCTTTGGGACGCTGTTTGCGATAAGGCGCAAAAGTGAAGGGAATTGGCTCTCGTCAGGGTCGTCGCTTACGGGTGGCGGGAGCGACGCATCGCGATAGCTATCAACCGTCTGCCCGAGCAGCACGATTTCGCGCGCTCCTGAATCGACGAGGCGCTCGATTTCAGCAACGATTTCAGTCGCGGGGCGGTAACGCTCTGGCCCTCGCGTGTATGGAACCACGCAGAATGAGCAGCGCTCATCGCACCCTTTCATCGTCGTGACGAATGTGCTGACCGGCACGCGCCCCGGCTCTGGATTTGCGGTCAAAAAATAAGGGGACGAAATATCAAACACGGCGCGACTTATCGCTGGCGCTCCGCCTACTTGCGCGCGAACAAGCGCGGGCAGCTCGGCAATGTTGTCGGGGCCGATGACGATGTCGAGATGGGTGATTCGCTTGAGGAGCGCATCGCCTTCTTGCTGAGCGACGCAGCCGGCGACGGCGATGATGATGTCGGGCCGACTTCTCTTGAGTGGCGCTAGTTTACCGACTTCGCTCCGGAGTTTTTGTTCGGCTTTTTCGCGCACACTGCAGGTATTGAAGACGATTAAATCGGCGCCCGACGCGTTCTCTACGGCGTTCCACCCTTGGCTGCGCAATACTTCGTCCATACGCTCCGAATCGTGCGCGTTCATTTGGCAGCCGAAAGTTTGAATAAAATAGCGTAAATCCACGGCTACGATGTAGCACGACGGGGGGGCCACTGGCTCTCTTTGTTAGCGCGGCGGCGGTCTCAACTACGGACGAGTTTTATGAACCAACGGGCAACGCATTTCGAAACATTGGTCGATATTTTCACGCATTCTATCGGCAAATTTCCCGAGCGGGAGCTCTTTGGCACCAAGCTGGGGGGTGAGTGGCGTTGGGTCACTTACGAAGATTTTGGCGCGCGGGTCAAATGGGCGATTGGCGGACTGAGCTCGCTCGGCGTCGGGCCGGGTGATGTCGTCGCGATGATCTCAAACAACCGCGTGGAGTGGGCTGTTCTCGCGTACGCGACGTTCGCGCGAGGCGCGGTGCTTGTGCCGATGTACGAAGCTCAATCGGTGGCCGATTGGGAGTTTATTGCGCGCGATGCGCAGGCAAAAGTACTCGTAGTCGCCAACGACGCCGCACTCGAAAAAGCGCTGGTGTTTGCGCCGTCGATCCCGTCGCTCGAGCAAATTGTAGTGATCGATCGCCCGTCGTCGGGTCGGCGCGATCGGTTGTCGGGCAAGCCTATTGCTTACAGCGACCTTCTTTCGTCAGCGCCGATGGAGCCGCTGCAGCCGACCGGGAACGATCTCGCGTGCATTCTTTACACGAGTGGGACGACCGGCAATCCGAAAGGCGTTCTGCTCACGCACAGCAATTTTGCGTCGAACGTGTCGGCGGTGCATCAAGTGTTTCCGATTGATCAGGTCGATCGGTCGCTTTCGTTTTTGCCATGGGCGCACGCGTTCGGTCAGACAACCGAGCTCCACTGCCTCTTTTCGATGGGCGCTTCGATCGCGATTGCCGAGTCGGTCGACCGTATTCTCGACAACCTAGCCGAAATTCATCCAACGCTCTTGTTTAGCGTTCCGCGCATTTTTAGCCGCATTTATACGGCAGTTCAGAAGCAGATCGCCGCAAAGCCCCGCGTGATTCAGGAGCTCGTCACACGCGCGATGGCGGTGGGGGCATCGATGAGAGCCGGCAAGGCGGTCGGCTTCGGCGACCGGATGATTTTGGCGATTGCCGATCGTCTTGTTTTTTCGCGCGTGCGAGCGCGTTTCGGCGGTCGGTTGAAGTACGCATTTAGCGGCGGCGCGGCGATTGCAAAAGAAGTGGCCGAGTTTATCGATACGCTCGGCATCCAAGTCTACGAGGGGTACGGGCTCACCGAGACGAGTCCGATCGCGACGGTAAACTATCCAGGGAACCGAAAAATCGGGTCGGTCGGGCTCCCGTTGCCCGAAGTGCGAATCGAAATTGTTCCGCTCGGGGCAGGCGAGGGGGTGCGCGGCGAGGGGGAGGTTGTCGTTTATGGGCCGTGCGTGATGCGCGGTTATCACAACCGGCCGGATGACAACGCAGCGGTGTTTACGCTCGACGGCGGCTTTCGCACGGGTGACATGGGGCGCCTCGATCGAGATGGGTACCTCTTTTTGACGGGGCGGATCAAAGAGCAATACAAACTCGAAAACGGGAAGTACGTCGTTCCGACGCCGATCGAAGAGGCGCTCAAGCTATCGCTCTTCATCACAAACGCGATGGTCTACGGCGACAATCGGCCGTTCAATATCGCGCTGATTGTGCCGAATCACGATTCGCTTCGCGCGTGGGCGCAAACGCACCGCCTCGATGCTAGCAACATCGAGCAGCTGCTTCAGCGCGACGAAGTCCGCGAGTTAATTCGCCGCGAAATAGCCGATAAAGCAGCGCAATTTAAAGGGTTTGAGGCGATTCGCGATTTCATTCTCATTGCCGACGACTTCACACTCGAGCGCGGGATGATGACGCCCAGCCTTAAGCTAAAGCGACGCAACGTACTCAGCGAGTACGGCGATCGCATCGACGGGCTCTACGCAAAACACACGACCAAGTCGTCTGGTTGACCACGCCACTTGCGGCCCCCAAGTGCAGCAATGTGGTCGCGCGTCCGACGCGACCCCACCAAACGCCAACAAAGTTAAAAGTTCTTACGAGTTACGCGAATCAAAATTGTTGACGCGGCAAGTCCATTGAGCCGCCAAGAAAAACCGCGGAATTTTTGGGCCGCAAAGCCGCGAAGCCGCAAAGAATTTAAGGGGTGTGGGTTCGCGCTTGCCGACGGGTTCCGTCTTTCATGCGAGCAGCACCGATGTTGAGTTAGGAGTGATCCGAGTCACGCCAAGTTGCAGGATGGATCTTTTAGGTAAGTCCGGACGGCGTCTCGAAGAATCTCATGTTTGGCTTGAAACCAGCTGATGCCGCGCTTTACACAATATCGTTCAAGGCGCAAAAACGCCCTCAAGGCAAAGCCAATGTGATTAAGCTGCGCGACGCGAAGGCGTGAGGGGCATTTCTTTATTCCGCAAAACTGCTTTATGCCGCGATGATACTCTTCGATTCGCCACGACTTTTGCGCATATCCAATGCGTTCGAGTTCACTCATCACAATGTCGTTGGTGGCCCAAAATGTCGCGTCTCCGTCTTTGGAAACGATTCGAAAAATTCGGGCCTGGCCGTAACCGCGCAGATGGATCGTGCGTCCGCTTTCCGGAATATCGAGGGAAGCAAGCGAGCATTGGACGTCGCGCTCCACGCTGACAATGCGATTTGATTTTAAGCGGGTGAGCCAGCGCCATCCGAGCTCGCGGATCAATTTCAAGTTCTCGATTCCGCTGTACCACCCGTCGAAACATACAATCTCCGGCGAAACGCCACGTGCGTGGGCTTTTCGCAACATCTCTTGAAAGAGATCGTTCTTTGTAAGCTTTACGTTCGGATCGACGACTCGATAGTCACATGGAATATGGGTGTCACCATCACTCCAAAGAAGTGTGACGAGGCTAATTCCCTGGACAACTCGATGCTGGTTGCCGCACCAAAACCAACGAACAAGTTCAATCTTTTTCGAATGAGGCTTTTCAAGAGTTGAATCGTCAATAATCAGGATTCCGCGGCGACCGAGAACATACGAACGAGATTCCTGCCATAATTCGTCGGACGATGGTTCTTGGCGCAATAAGAGTCGGCGATAGGAATCGTGAGCTGCCGCGTCGCATTCATCGTGCCCGGAGGCAACGCGCGCGGCCTCCGTCGCCGAACACGTCAACGGACTGGCGATCAAAAACTGAATGTACTGCTCCGGTTCACACTTCGTTCGACGACTCATGGTCGCCAAGCTCTAACGGCGTTGATCGGGAATTAAAAGGCCTTTTTTCTGTTAGTACGCAACTTTTTCGCCCCACCGCCGATGTGTAGATATGAACTATCAACTCGCGCCGTCCGAAAAAACTGAGGTTGTTGCCACCCAAATTGTAGACGCAGCTCTCGAGGTGCATCGGGCGTTAGGCCCCGGCTATCTCGAATCGGTTTACGAAGCCGCGTTTACTTACGAACTGACTCTGCGATCGATTTGTTTCGAACGGCAATGCGTCGTTCCCATCTTTTACAAAGAGCGTCTCGTCGGCGAAAGTCGATTGGACTTGATCGTTGGAAAGCTCGTTGTCGTCGAGTTGAAAGCGGTTCCGGCGATGCTCCCAATTCATACGGCACAGGTCCTCTCTTACCTAAAAGCCACCAGCATTGAGCTCGGTTTCATACTCAACTTCGGTGCTGCTCGCATGAAAGACGGAGCGCGTCGGCTCGTACGAACCCACACCCCTTAAATTCTTTGCGGCTTCGCGGCTTTGCGGCCCAAAAACTCTGCGGTTTTCTTAGCGGCTCAAGGGACTTGTCGCGTCAACAACTTTGATTCGCGTAAGTC
>CAMAVR010000035.1 GCA_945861885.1 Nannocystis exedens
CCCCCCCCCCCCCCCCGCCGCATCGCAACCAGTTGCGGCGTGTGACCGATCGCCCTATCGCCACCCGCTAAGTCGCGTGACCAATCGCCCAATCGGCGATCGCATCTACTACCCCTTCCCATCCAAGATCGTTCCACGGCTCATGACGCACGCTATCGAGGGCGCGCCATGTTTTATCGCTCCCCCCTGCTCTGTCGTAGAACTCGCGCGCTGCCGCCAATTTGGCAATTCGGTCATCTGTGCCGAACAGCGTTAGCAGCGGAATCTTCAGCTTCGACGCGTTTTCGATCAGGCGTTTTTGCGCGAGCTTTGTCTCTACGACCCATCTCGCTCGCGCTGCCGAAAAACAGTAGCGATCTTGCTCGTAGGCGAGGAGTCGCTCTGGGTCGCGCGATACCAAATCGCCGGTTAAACCGTGTGGAATCGGCATTCCGGGCCACACGAACGAAAAGAACGACGCTGCGATTTCTTTGTAACGCGAGATATCGAGCGATAGCCCAACAAAGGGGGCGCTTAGGACTAAACCGCGCCATCGGCCTGGATTTTCAATCGCGCTTGTTGCCGCTACTAGACCACCGAAACTGTGGCCGAACAGCACCGCTGGCACGTTTGGATACCGATCGTCGACGAGCTTTCTTAGCTCGTCGGCGTCGCCCAAGTATTCGCCAAACGAGTTGCACCCGCCGCGTAGGCCGCCGGCTCGCCCGTGGCCGCGCATGTCGAGCCCTATGCACGCGACGCCTCGCGCCGCGAGCCGCGACATCACGTGGCCGTAGCGCCCCATATGATCGGCGTAGCCGTGGAGCATGCCGAGCACTACTTTAACGCCTTCTTCGGGGAATTCGCAGACATAATAGAGAGCGTCGCCGTTTTTCGCGCGCAGCTCACCCTCTTGATGAACGATCGCCATGGGCCCGCATCATCGCACGTCACGGCTATCAGTGCGAATCGGAACGACTAAGAATTTCACGCGCTCGCTGGAGCAGCTGCTCGCGGTCGTTGAGCGACGGGTCGACAGTGACAATTTCGAGCAGCGCATCGAGAATTTCGCCGATAATTTTACCCGGACGAACTGACAGCTCGGTGATCAAATCGCGCCCGCCGATGCGCAAATCGCGCACATTTAGCGCGTCGCCCGCCAAGATAATTCGCGCCACGTGCGATTTCAGGGCGGCGAGCGTTTCGATATCTTTTTCGAAATGCCCTGTCCCTTTGGCGCGAACGTCGGCTTCATTCAGGCGATAGAGGTCTTCGATGCGCTCGGGCGTGACGCGGCGAATCCATCGACGAACCGCAGCGTCTGTCCAATCGGACGAATAGTGAAACAAATGGTGCCGAACCAGGTGGGCGATCCGCGCCCGCTCGTCGTTTGAAAAGCGGAGGCGACCACAAATCGGCTCGACGATTTCAGCGCCGACGCGCTCGTGGTCGTAAAACGTATAATCGCCTGTTTTTGCGCTTAATTCGCGTGTTTGTGGCTTTCCGATGTCGTGAAATAGCGCCGCGATGCGAAGCGTTGGGTCGCCAAAGCAGGCGTCCATGCACTCCATCGAGTGCCGCCACACATCGAACGCGTGGTAGCGGTTCTGCTCAACGCCGAACAGAGCGGTCAGCTCGGGGCAAGTGATGTCGAGAAGCCCCGTCTCGCGCATCACATCAAACGCACGCGACGGCTTGTCGGCCTTCATCGTCTTGACCCACTCGTCGCGCACGCGCTCGGCCGACACGCGCTTGTATGTGTCGAGCGCCTGAGGGATCGCCGCGCGCGTCGCATCGTCGAGCTGCATATCGAGCGTCGCGACGAAACGAGCCGCTCGGAGGGCGCGAAGGCCATCTTCGCGAAACCGCTCGAGTGGCACGCCGACGGCGCGCAAAACGCGACGAGAAAGATCGCCGCGCCCGTCAAATGGGTCGACAATCACCCCCGACGATGCGTCGACGGCGATCGCGTTAACCGTAAAATCGCGGCGCGCAAGGTCGGCCGTGATGTCGTCGACAAAATGCACGTCGTCGGGGCGCCGCCCGTCGGTATAAGCCCCTTCGCCGCGAAGTGTCGTCACTTCGAAGTGCTTTTTGCGATGAACGACCGTAACCGTCCCGTGTTCGATCCCGGTCGGAATCGCTCGCGGAAATATTTTCATAAGCTCGTCAGGGAGCGCGTCGGTAGCGATATCCCAATCGCTGACCGGGCGATTCATCAACGAATCGCGCACGCAACCGCCCACAACCCAGGCGCGCTTCCCCGCTCCGTGAAGTCGTGCACAGACTTCAAGAACGTCGCTTGGAAGCGCTTCTAGGCTTACTCTTTTCTCATCACCCGGTTGCATCAAGCCGCTCTTGCTCCGCGGCCGCCGCTTGTTTTTTTGCTCGCCTTTCAGCTGCAAAAATCACGACGTCTTCTTTGACGCGCGAGGCCACTTCGGGCGCTTTTTGCACCGCCGCTTCCATAATTTTAATGACCATGTGCGGTGATGCTTGCGCGACTCGCGCCGACTTTTCGCCGATGCTCTGCACGCGATCGCGGAAGCGCTCGAAGCGCGTCTTTGTGATTCGTGGTGCAATTTCGGCGATCAGATCTGCGTTGGAGCCGGCAGCGTAGTGCGGCGCTTTGTGAAGCGCATTCGCAAATCGAGGGCTTTTATCGAGAAATTCGCGAATTTGATCGCGCGTTACGCCATGCTCTTCGCAGACGCGATCGTACTCGGCGGTTGCCGCTTGCTTCGCTTTGAACAGATACATCTGCACGCGCGAATAGAAATTCACTCGACCATCGCCGCTCGTCTCGACCGGGCAGTAGATTGTCCCGGGGAATTTCTCGGTGATTGCCGACTGTACGCCGTCTGACACGCCGGCGCTCGGCATGCAGCCAAACGGCTTCACGCTCAGCGTCATGTGCGCCTTTGAGTTGACCACGTTCATGATCAACTTGCCGACTTCCATGTGCCCTTCGCCGCCGCGTAAGTCGTTGTTGTAGTACTCGTGCGAAATTGCCGCGATCTGATCCATGTCGGGCAAATGATAGCCGTAGAGCCCAATCGCATTCGCGAACACCTGGAAGATCACGCGAACCGCTTTGTCGGCGCCGCCTACCATGAGAAGACGCTTCGCGATCCCCCACGAATCGAGCTCTGCGAGCCCGTATTTCGCGCTGTCGGCCCCACGTAAGTCGCGACGCTCGAGCGTGTCGCGACGCGACTCCCAGAGCATGTAGAGAAGCCACGCCGACACCAGCTGCACGTCGCACTCGGCCCCTTCGGACTCGAGAAAACGCTGCAATTGATAGTTGCCGTCCCCTTCGGTCGTCATCGCCCAGAACTCGCCGATGATGCTCACCTTTGGCTTTGCGAGCGTTTTATCGACTTTGATCTTCGAAAACAGCGCTCTCGATTCGAGTAGCGCTTTTAGCACCGACCCGCGATTTTCGAGCGCACGATAGACCTTCTTCTTGCACGCTTCGACTGCGCGATCGGTATCGCCCTCGGTCACTTCGTACGGGCGGATGCGGTACGCGAGCGCGTTGAGCACATCGCCAGCCATTAGTGCCCTGACGATCGCCAAAAAGAATTTCGGATTGAGCTCGAGCCCCGCGTCTTCGCCCGTCGCCTGTTTGAGACCGCCAGTCTGCTGAAACAGAACAACGCGAAACCCATCAAACCCTGCGTCGCGCAGCGCTTTGCGGTACTCGGTAACGTACATCCCAAATCGGCAAGGGCCGCACGCGCCTGCCGTTAGAAATACGTAATTCTTTACGATTTCTTCGGACGTCATCCCGTGCTTGTCGCGCAGAATCGACAAGTACTGGACGAGACTTCCGACGGTGAAATACGTCGGATTGCACTGCCCACGATTGCCAAACTCTTTGCCGTACTGCAGCCCTTCGACTGTCGGCGGCTGCATCGCTTGAACGTTGTAGCCGACCCCTCGAAGCCCCCCTTCGACGAAGTGGTCGTGCGCCATCGTCAAGCCGCCGACAAGCATCGTGATGTGCGAGCGCTCTTTTTTGGTGAAGCTCGCATCGGCCATTTTTTCGATCCACGGATCGACCGCGGCCGAATCGAGACCGAGCCTCGCGCGCTCTTCTTCTTCGAACTTTTTTAATTCGTCTTCGACCGAAACCAGTGGGAGCGACCGCTTGCTGCGAATTCCAATTACGACCGAGTTTGTATTCGTATCCATGGGGGCCCCATACTCTCTTTTTTGTTATGCACTAATTCGGACGACACCGTTTTCGGTGCGTTTTCCAAGTTGAATGACGCCGGCCGGAAGCTCAGCCTTCGTCTTTGGCGCTTCGTATGCGGCCAATTTTGCCCGCAATAGTTCGAGTTGCTTGTCGAGTTCAGGGTCGCCTTGGCGCCTGCTCAATAGCTGCGACCTCCGCAGCTCGAGAAGCTCGACACGCTTTTTATCGATCGCGTACTCAAGCTGATTGCGCCTCGACCCAGCATCTTGCAAACGCTCTTCGTGAAGGCGTAGCGCGTACGCGTATGTTTTTACACGAATTTTGATCGACCCACCGGGCTTGTTCGCGTCAATATCGTGAAGCGCGGCGTATGGCGTTTTGCTCTGATCGATCAGCGTATCGATGAGCCCGTATGTCGGCGCATCGTGTCCGCATTTGAATGAGCTTAGGTCGAGCACAACAACATTGGGATGGTGGGCGGCAAAGTTTGCCCCCCAAACTTTTTGTGCGCTGTTCGCCGAATAGTTTTCGGGCCAGACATGATTGAGCTCGAGCGGCGTTTTGATGATCCCCTGTTCGAGTTCGTCTTTAAAATAGCGATCGAGGTATTCGCGATCTTTCGGGATTGAGCGGAGGCTTAAAATTGGGTAGCCGAGCACCTGAAATTCTTCAGGAATGCCGTGATTTAGGCCTGGATCTGAGTGGTAAGGCCGGCCGAGCATCAAAATCGCGACGCGATCTTCGGCTTCGACAGTTTCAAGAATCGCTCGCCCTTTATCCTGTAAATCTTGCTCGAACTGATTGAACGCTTGCCACGCTTCGCGGCATGCGTGATCGCTTTCGTCTTCGGTGATCCCGAGACGGCTCCCCCACGTTTCAAACATGCGGCGCGCGGTTAGCGCCGGCTCTACGAACGACACCGCCGGATCGACGAACTCGATCCCCCGCGTGGCGAAAAAGTCGGTCTCTTTCGTGAACGCTGCTTTCATGACGTCGGGCGCGCCGGCCACGATTGGGCAGCACGCGTTGTCCATCGTGTCGGCGACGAACGATGTTACGTGCGTGATTATCGGAAAGAAAATGTACCGTAGCGGCTTTTTGTCGGCGGGCGCGTGCGCATGAAAAAGCAGCTGATGGATGTGCGCTTGCGCGACTTTTGACGGATAGCACGGGTCGATCGAACCGTACTTGCCACCTTCAACCCACATCTCTTCGGTCGTCGGATCGCTGAAAACAACGTTCTGCTTTTGAATCCCGATCGATTCGAAATATGTGCGGAACCACGGCGCTGTCGAATAAATATTCAGCACGCGGGGGATACCGATGCGTATTGAACGCCGCGCTTGCCAACTCTCTGGCGACGACCGACGAAACGGCCGCTTCACTGCAACGCGACGCTGACCGAGAAGCCCTCGCCGCACTTCAAAGTCAACGATGGGCGCCCCGTCTTCAGGCTGCGGAGCTGGCTTGTAAAAATGGGCGAACGCTCGCTTCGACTCGTAGTCGACGATGTTAGGAAACTGCTGCGCGATCTGCTTTCGCTCGGCGACAAGCGACAGCATCGCCTCTTTCGACTCGACCGTCCCCTTCTCGCAAGAAAAACCGGCGATGTAGCGGCTTGTAGAACCGTCGGGGCGACGCGTGTCGATGAATGTTCGCTTGCACTCGTTTGGACAAAAGTGACACACCGTCTCGACGTCGTTCTTCGTCGAATACTCGAGGTTGAGCGCGGCATCGAGGCCGATGAATGTCGATTTTTTGGTCCTCTTGACGATACGCAATGTCTCCATCGCGGCGCCGATTGCCCCGGCTTCACCGGTATGCGGATGCACAAAGACTTGCGCGCCTGGGACGCGCTCTTTGATGTAATCGACCTGCGCTTTGACCGCCGCGAGGTTGTATTGAGTGCCCCCTTGAAGAACGTATTTCGTACCAAGCGCGGCAAGCCGCGGAATTTGCACGACGTACTGCCAGACATTTTTTGGCAGAACTTGCGCCAAACCGGCGAGCATCTCTTCTTTTGAGTAGCCCTCTTTTTGGAAGTTGACGCGATCGGTATCCAAAAATACGGCGCAGCCGTAGCTAAATTTCGGCGCTAATTCAGCTTTAAAAGCGGTATCGGCGAACTGCGTGACCGGCACACCGAAGGAATCGGCCGTCGCCTGCAGGAGCATCCCGTTGCCGGCAGAACAGCTGTTCGACAAACGAAAATTGGCGATGTCGCCGTTCTTCATAAACAAAACTTTGATATCTTGCCCGCCGATGTCGCAGATTACGTCGACATCACCGAAAAAGTGCACGGCGCTCATCATGTGAGCGACCGTCTCGACGATGTTCACGTCTGACTGAACGCACTCTTGAAGAACATCGGCTGCGTAACCGGTCGCCCCGAATCCGATAATATCAAGCTTCGCCTGTTGATCGACTTCGACGTAATTTCGAAGCTCGGCGAGCAGCTCTTTTGTATCTTGAATCGGGTTCCCCTTGGAGAGCTGATACGCTTTTACGAGTATCTCGCCATCTTCTGCCACCAGCACCGCTTTTGACGATGTCGACCCGCCATCGAGGCCGATCGCTGCGCGGACAACCTCACGCGGCGCAAACCGTTTCGGTATGAACTTTTTGATCGCGTAGAGCTCTTTGAATGCCGCGAGCTCATCTCCGTTCGCAGCGAGAGGCGGCCCTGCCGTCTCACCGAGACGCGCTTTTCGCCCCGTTGTGATGTACTCGTGGAGCGGCTCAAGACCGCGGAATCGGCCGACTTCTGCCGGCTCATGGAGGCCGTAGAGAACCGCGCCTAATGCCGCGTAATACTGCGCGTTTTCAGGGACGAAGATCAGCTCTTCGATCGGCATATCTTTCGGATAATCGTACCCGCGCTCATCCCATGTTTGCGGGATGCGGAGACGCCAGCAGTCTTGCAAAAACGGCAAGTAGGTGTTTGGCCCACCGAGCAGAAGAACGCGATGCTTTAGCGTCCCGCCGCGCGTGAGCACGCTCAGGTTTTGAAGAACAATCGCGTCGGCCAGCGAACAGAGAACTTCGTTCGCGGGGATGCCGCTCTTGATCAAATTGACAATATCAGTTTCGGCAAAAACACCACACTTTGCCGCGACATGATGTAGTTTTGTTGGGTCAAATCGAAGCGTCGTTACTAGCTCCGACGGCGCGTTCACTTTGAGAAAACATTTGTCGATTGTCGCGCCTGTGCCCGAGGCGCATTTGTCGTTCATCGACGCGTTTGCAGTCTTCTCGTCGCCGTCTTCGCCGGTCGACTTGAACATAATAATTTTGGCATCTTGCCCCCCAAGCTCGATGACCGAGCCGACATCGGGGTGCAAATGCTCGACTGCGAGCGTTACGGCGTTGACCTCTTGAACGAACTTGCCGCCTGTCGGCTCACCGAGCGGACCGGCACCTGAACCGGTAACAAAAATGCGCCATGCATCTGCCGGTTGCTCAGGAATCGCGGCAAAAATGGCCTCCAGCATCGAGGCTACGTATTCAGGCTGCTTGGTATGGTGTCGTTGGTAATCGCTCCAAAGAATGCGTTTCGTAGCCGGATCGACAACAACCGCTTTTACGGTCGTGCTTCCGACATCCATGCCAATTGCCAGGTCTGATGCCATTGCCTCTCCCTAAGTGGTGGCCCGGGGTAGCACGGTAAACTATTGTTGACTCGTACAAATGAGATTTTTGGAGCCCCGAGCCGTTTGCGGGCGATGCCGTCGACCTATGTGCGTATGCTATTGCGCACACATTCCGTCGATCGATACCACCACGCGCGTTGTTCTTCTGCAGCATCCACGCGAACGCGATATGCCGATTGGCACCGCGCACATGGCGCATCTGAGCTTGCCCAATTCGGAGCTGCATGTCGGCATCGATTGGTCCGAGTCGAGTGAACTGCTCGCCACACTGCGAAACCCGGTTCGCCCCGCAGTACTTCTGTACCCGGGCGAAGAGGCTCTTGATATCGGCACCCATCCACCTGAAGGGCCGGTCACACTGGTCGTGGTCGATGGGACATGGTCGCAAACTAAAAAGTTGGTGCGCGTCAATCCAGAGCTCGCAAAGCTGCCGCGTTACACGTTCCAAACGCCGACACCGAGCGAATATCGAATTCGAAAAGAGCCTTTTGTTACGCATGTTTCGACGATCGAAGCGATCATGCATGTACTCGGCGCGCTCGAGGGGGATGTTGACCGATTTCATCTGCTCCTCAATCCGTTTCGCGCGATGGTCGATGCTCAAGTTGCGTTTGAGCAGCGCGTCGGCACACCGCGCACGCGCCACCTGAAGGCGCCGAAAACAGTGCGCCCTCGCGTTCCGCGGCTTCTTCGCGACCGCGTGAACGACGCCGTTTATGTAATCGGCGAAGCGAACGCATGGCCGTATCGATGCGAGCAGCGAGCCGAGGCGCCCGACGAACTTGTGCACTGGGTCGCCCATCGCCCCAGCACCGGGGAGACGCTCGATTTTGTCGTCGGCGCAAAATATCCGCTGGCGCCGCGCACACCCGAGCACACCGAGCTCGACGCCAATGTTCTCGCGGCCGGCCGCCCGCTCGACGAGCTCATCAAAAAGTGGCGCTCTTTTGTCGGTGATTCAGACACAATTTGTTCGTGGGGGCGCTACGCGACATCGCTTTTTTCCGCATCGGGAGGGGACCTTCCTGCTTCGCGAATCGACCTTCGGCAAGTGGCCCGGGTCGTCGAAAACGGCAAAGTTGGCACGCTCGAAGAGTTTGCGACAAAAATAGAAGGTCCGCCCTCAGCCGCACTTGCGCGAGGGCGTGCCGGACGTCGCCTGGCGCAAATTATCGCTATCGCGCGTCATTTTGTTGCCGCCGCGTGATTGTCGTATAGGCCTGCAACCTCTAACTTGCCATGCCCATCGCTAGACCGTACCCATGCCAAACGAACACACGCAAACCCATGAACCCGCGACAGCAAAGCGTCATCTCGGCAAGGGGACGCTCTATGTCTTCGTGGGGCTGGCGCTCGGCGTCCTCATCGGCGGCCTCTGCCCCCAAGACCAGCACCCGACACTGTTTCATCTGTTCCAGTTCATGTCGAAGGCGTTTATCGGCCTGATTAAAGGGATTATCGTCCCGCTCTTGGTGTCGACAATCATCGTTGGCATCGCACAAACAGGCGACGTGCGATCGGTCGGGCGCATGGGGGCCAAAGCGCTTCTTTATTTTGAAGTCGTCACAACGTTGGCGCTAGGCATCGGCCTCGCAGTCGCCAACATCATGCAGCCCGGTCGGGGGATGCCGCTAAAAGACGACGCGCACGTTACACTCGCAAAACCGCTCGAAGGCTGGGACATCGCGCTTCACGCGCTACCGTCCAATTTGTTCAAGCACGCCGCCGAGGGCGATATTTTACCGGTCGTAATTTTTGCGACAATATTCGCGATAGCGCTAATTCACACCGGCGACGCGGGGAAACCGGTCCTCCGATTTTTCGAAGCGGTAGCGAAAGTGATGTTCCGCTACACCGACATGATCATGAAGCTAACGCCGTTCGGCGTTTTCGGCGCGATGGCTTACAACATGAGCCACATGGCGTCGGGGCATATGGTCGATGGCGTGTTCATCAAAGGGTGGGCGGCAGTCGCCCATTTGTTAAAAGGGTATGCCGTCCTCGTAGGGAGCCTCTATGGCGCTCTTTTGATCATGCTTTTTGCCGTGTTTTTGCCCATCATGATCGTGTTTGGGATCAACATCGCACGCTTCGTTCGGCACGTCCGTGGCCCAACACTGATGGCGTTCAGCACGGCATCGAGCGAAGCGGCGCTGCCAAGGTTGCTCGAAGAGATGGAGCGCTTCGGCGTCCCGCGGCGCGTCGCGAGCTTCGTGATCCCCGCGGGGTATTCGTTCAATCTCGACGGGTCGACGCTTTATCTCGTTTTGGCATCGCTAACGATCGCGCAAGCAGCCGGCGTCGAGATGACACTGACGAGTCAAATCGCAATGATTCTAACATTCATGATCACGTCGAAAGGGGTCGCAGGTGTGCCAAGAGCAACCCTTGTGATCATCGCGGGGACATGTCAGAGCTTCGGAATCCCAGGCGAAGCGGGAGTAGCCATGATTCTAGCAGTCGACGAAGTGATGGACATGGCGAGGTCAGGAATCAACGTTATCGGCAACGGCCTAGCCGCAGCCGTCATCGCCAGGTGGGAAGGCGTCCTTCAGCGCGAAGCTCCCCCGTTGGGGTAGTTTTACGCACGCCCAACCGAATTCTCGCACTCTCGCAATTTGCCAAATGGGCTATCGCGTGAAACGCTCCGGGTGAGCCGCTCTTCGGCTCTCTTGGATTGAAACCAGTGACAGAAAGACCAGAGCAGCTAAGCCTCCCCTTCGACGACTTCGTCGTCGTCCCCCACGCGAAGCGGATTAAGCGCAACCGGCGCGTCTTCTGCAATCGCAACTTGAGGCTCAACGGGATCGCGTGGGTCGGCTTCGATATGGACTATACGCTTGCCGTCTACGACCAAGCGGAGATGGATAATCTGTCGATCCGGGCAACGATCGCAAAGCTCATCTCGCGCGGCTACCCGGCCTTCATCGCGAATGTCCCCTACCCGACCGAGTTTCCTGTCCGCGGGCTCGTGATTGATAAACGGTTTGGGCACATTTTGAAGATGGACCGGTACAAGCAAGTTCATAAGGCGTACCACGGGCTACGAGAGCTCTCGAAAGACGAGATTCGCGAGCTTTATCAGTCGAAAAAAGTTCTCCCGGCGACGGCGCGGTACCACTGGATCGATACGCTCTACGCGCTGTCCGAAGCGTCTTGTTACGCCGGCCTTGTCGACGCCCTCGAAAACCGCCGCGTGCCAATCGACTATGCGCGCGTCTTTGCCGACATTCGCGAGAGCATCGACGAAGCACACCGCGACGGGACAATTCTCGACACGATTTTAAGCGATTTGCCACGCTACGTTCGTCGCGACGACGACCTCGCGCCGACGCTGCACAAATTTCGAAGCGCGGGGAAAAAGCTCTTTTTGTTGACCAATTCGCGCTGGTCATACACCGACGCGATGATGAACTTCCTCATCGGCGGCGCGATGTCGGAGTACCCGACGTGGCGAAACTTTTTCGACGTGGTGATTGTCGCAGCGACGAAGCCGGCCTTTTTTCAGGAGCGACGCCCGCTTCTCGAGCGCGAGAGCGACACGCTTCGACCGGCAGCATTTCCGCTCGAACGCGGCCGTATCTACGAAGGGGGAAATCTGCAAGACCTCGAACAGGCGCTCGCCGTCGGGGGGGACGAAGTGCTCTATATCGGCGATCACATTTACGGCGACATTCTAAGGTCGAAAAAAGAGAGCACGTGGCGCACAGTGATGATCATGCAAGAGCTCGAGACTGAAATTTTCGCCAGCGAATCGTGCACCGAAGATTTTGCAGCCCTTCAAGAGCTTGAAATCGCCCGCGACCAGCTGGAAGACGAACTTCGCTTTTTTCAGACACAATTTCGCGATGTTTCGCGCAAATCGGACCAGGCATCCGCCGACGACAAGCCGCGTTCGAGCGATTTTTCAAAAGCACGACTGATCGTCAAACAGTCGCTCGAGCGCGTACGCGGGCGCCTTCGCGAGGTGAACGCCGAGGCCGATTTGCTCGAGCGGCGCATCGACGCGCGGTTTCACCCTTACTGGGGCTCGCTGCTCAAAGAGGCGAATGAAACTTCACTTTTCGGGTCGCAAGTCGATGCGTACGCAGACTTGTACACGTCGCGCGTATCGAATTTTTTGGCCTATTCACCACTTCAATTTTTTCGTAGCCCGCGCGACCGTATGCCGCACGAACTGGGCGCGTGAGCAAAGTAAATGGAACAAGACAACCGGGCGACCGGATCTATTAAAAACAGCGCCGACGATTTTATTGTGGACGAAGTGCCGCTTTATGAGCCATCAGGCGTCGGCAGTCATCTCTATGTTCGCTTTCGAAAGCGTGGGCTCACAACCGACTTTGTTGTGCGGGGGTTCGCGCAAGCGCTCGACGTATCGGCGCGCGATATCGGCGTTGCCGGGCTAAAAGATAAAATCGCGGTAACGACGCAGACGATTTCGATCCCGGTGCCGCCGCGCGAACCGGCTGGCGATTTTGAGCAGCGGGTGCGCTCGGTGGCAATCGATGGCGTCGATATTTTGGATGCGCGCCTTCACGCAAATAAGCTTAAAACAGGGCATTTAACCGGCAATCGGTTCGATCTTGTTATCCGCGATATCGCCCCCAATGACATCGCGCGAGTCGTCGCCAGGTTTGAAGAAATTGCGCGCGATGGCGTTCCAAATGCCTTTGGCGAGCAGCGTTTTGGCATGCGCGGTGACAACGCCGACGTAGCGCTAAAGTGGCTCCGCGATGGGGGCCCGGGCCCACGCGACGCGCGGCAACGTCGCTTTTTATGGTCGGCTCTTCAGTCGGCGATCTTTAACGATGTGCTCGATCGCCGGGTTGCCGACGGCACGTGGCATCGCGCGATCGCGGGCGATTTGCTCGTAAAACACGATTCCGGAGCAGTTTTTTTATGCGCGGATGAATCGGTCGACAGCGAGCGGGCCGCGCGCGGCGAAGTGAGTGCGACCGGGCCGATGGCCGGCGTCGATATGCGCAAACCGGAAGGGGCGCCCCACGCGATCGAAGAGGCGGTCGAACAAAAATACCTCGGACCGACCTTCAATTGGGCAGCAACACGCACCCTTGGCGCAGGGGCCCGGAGGCCGCTTCGATTGTGGGTCAAAGAGGTCGAGGCAAGCACGAACACTTATTCGGGCCCAGAAGGCGGCGACTCGCCTATTATCGGCGCCAGCATGCGAGTCAAGTTTATGCTACCCAAAGGTGGGTACGCGACCACGGTGCTGTCTTCGGTGTTACGTATCGTTGAACCGAACGATAGCGCCTAATGATAAGTGGCCCGGCAGGCGATTTGGAGAGAGCGGAATGATCGAGCGATTAAAAGGGGCAATGGTCGGCTCAGGGGCCGAATGGGTGCTGTGGCTGATGCTGGCGCTGAGCGTGCTATCGCTCGCCATCATGCTCGAGCGGGCGTGGCTTTTTTGGACGCTGCGCGACAACGTCGACGCCCTCATGCGCGACTTACGCCAGCTTCTAAGAAGCGGCGATATGGCAGGCGCCCGGCGCCGCCTGGAAGCATCTCCCAGCGCCGCAGCGGCTGTCGTTTTAGCCGGGCTCGCCGACGCCGATTTGGGGCCCGCTGCAGCCGAAGAGGCAATGTCAGCGGCAGCAGGGGTGCAGCGCCTAAAGCTCGAACGTCGTCTCGCTTTTCTAGGCACCCTCGGCAATAACGCGCCGTTTATCGGCCTACTGGGCACCGTTATCGGCATCGTCGGCGCATTCGAAGCGCTCGGAAAAGCAAACTCGGCGCCTGTCGCCGGCGTCGCCGCAAGTCAGCTTGCACCGGCCGCCGTAATGACAAACATTGCTGAGGCGCTCGTTGCTACCGCGGTCGGTCTTCTCGTGGCGATCCCGGCGGTTGCGGCATTCAACTTTTTTTCGCGCCTTGTTCGCACAACGGCGGCAAACACAAATGCGCTCGAGTCGGTGCTTCTCGCGCATCTAAAAGCGATCCCGAACGCTCGACGCGAGGCAAAGTAGGCTATGGCCGGCGGCGCACAAGACGATGTTGACGAACCGATCACCGGCATTAACGTCACCCCGTTGGTCGACATCACGTTGGTTCTTCTGATCATCTTTATGGTGACGGCGAAGATCATCGTGTCGCAGTCGGTGCCGCTCGACCTCCCCAAGGCCGCTTCGGGGAGCGACGTTCAGGTCGTTTTTAGCGTGATTTTAGCGGCGGATGGGACGACACTGGTCGATTCCCATCCGCTCGCAAACGACGATGCGATTTTGCCGCTCGCGCGCGACGCGCAGGGGAAGACCGCCGACCTCCGAGCGGTCATTAAGGCGGATACGGCGGTCACGCATGGGCGTGTTATTCATGTTCTCGACCTGCTAAAACAGGCCGGAATTTCAAAAGTCGCCTTCGGAGTCAGCCCTGTGGCACCGACGGTCGTGACGCCTGTCGTAAAATGATGGTATGCTAGATGATGGGCGAGAGAGCAGTTCGAAGGGATGCGTCAGTGGTCGAGAGCGACCCATTCTGGCGCCTTTCGAAGCTCGATAAGCGAATGGAGCGGGTGGCGCTTATCGCCGCCGTTATCGCTCTCGGAGCGCACACCGCAGTTGCAGGAGCGATGGTGCTCGCCTCTTCTGGCATGTTCTCGTGGGCGTCGCGAGTGCGCACGCAGCTGCACGATAAGCGCGTTGTCGAAATCGAAATCGAGATGCAGCGTGAGGAACCGCCGCCGCCGCAGCCATCGCAGCCAGCGTTACCCGAGCCCGCGTCGGCGCGACCGGTAGCCCCCGCTCGTCGCGCGGCAGTTCCGGCAGCCGCGGCGCAAACGGCCGCGGTATTGACGCGTCAGGTCGATCCAAACGAGCCGGTCGATTTGACGAATACATTTGTGACCGGAGGGGCATCTTCCTACGCAGGTGGAGTGAGCGAGCGGGGCGGAACGTCAGCGATTGCGGTGCGAGACGCGAACGCTCGCGCGTTTGGTGTCGGCGTGGGGCCAGTCGATCGGTCGCGCCCGGCACGGTTGGCCGATTCAACCGAGTGGCAGTGCCCATGGCCAGCGGAAGCCGAGGCCGAGCAGATCGACGACGCGTCGATTCTGGTGCGCGTTCGCGTTTCGGCGACTGGCGAGCCGACGACGGTCGAGGTGGTCAACGACCCGGGGCACGGTTTTGCTAGAGAAGCGAGGCGATGCGCGATGCGCAAGAGGTATTTGCCGGCGCTCGACTCAGCGGGCAATCCGGTCGTGGGCGGGACGAATAGTCTGAATATTCACTTCGCACGTTAGTGCGGTCGCGGTACGGATAAGAGCGATGACGCTAACCGTTCAAGACGAGCTTGTTGAATTTAGCGCGCTTTGTCGCGCTTATTTGGAGTGGCACGGGGAGACGGGGTCGATGGGGGTGCCTCGGGGAAATCGCGCCGTGCCGGCAAATGCACCCGTAAACGTGCCCGTGCCCGTAAACGTGCCCGGTTTTTGCTTGCCAGAGTCGCTCACAGAGAGCTCGAACGAGAGTCGGCACGATGCGAGCCCACCAGAAGCTGCAGTTCAAGCTACGGTTCACGCTACAGTTCACGCTACAGTTCAAAAGCCGGGCACGTTTACGGGCACGGGCACGTTTACGGGCGGTGAGGATGCCGCAGCGCGCCTTCCCTTCCTCCAGTCTGAAGTCGCTGGCTGCACTCGCTGTGACCTCGCAAAAACTCGCACTCACACCGTCTTCGCGCGTGGGAACCCTCTCGCGGCACTCTGCTTCATAGGCGAAGCGCCTGGCGCTGATGAAGATGCCCAGGGCATCCCGTTCGTCGGCCGCGCCGGGCAGCTTCTCGATAAAATGATCACGGCGATGGGCCTTTCGCCCGCCGACGACGTGTACGTTTGCAACATTATCAAGTGCCGCCCGCCTGAAAATCGTCGCCCAACGCCTGACGAAATTGCTACCTGTTCACCGTATTTTCGGGAGCAAATTGCTCTCATAAAACCGAAAGTGATCGTCGCACTCGGCAACACCGCCGTCTCGGGGCTGCTCGGGCAGAGCGTCGGCATCACAAAAATTCGCGGCGAGTGGAAGCTCTATAACGGCAGCATTCTTATGATGCCGACGTACCACCCATCCTATTTGCTACGTCCCGGTCCGCATCAAGCGGTAGCAAAGCGCGAAGCGTGGCACGACCTTCAAAAAGTGATGCAAGAGCTGAAAATAGGCCCGTAGCGGGCCGATTCCACGGTACAGCGCCCTCTCCGTGGGATCCTTCACTGCGTTCAGGATGACACTTCACTGCGTTCAGGATGACAATCGCAGCGAGGCTGCCTTTGCCGAAGGATCCCCTCCCCCACACGTCTCCTTGACACCGCGATGTTTCGCTTCATCGTCGATCGCGCCGCGACCCGGCAGCTTAAACTTGGAGTCGTAATCATATGTTGCGAAAAATTTTATCTGTAGTCCCTCTCGCCGTTTCGTTTGCTGCGGGCTGCGGCGGCAACCAGATGCCAATAGCGACAGAAGAGCTCGGCGTCTCGGAGACGACCGTCGTCGTCGGCACAGCGGCTGAGGCGTCGCCCGTAACGAAAATGAACGTTTTCGTTGATGAAGCGGTCTATCCCTCGATGAACACCCCTTTCCGCAGCGACCTCACCGACGTAACTGCCCAGATACGGCTGTTCTATCCGGGGACGGAGAAGCTTGTCCCCGAGCCTATCGCTTCCTGCTCAACCAACTACGACGTCCGTGGTAAGCGGGCGAATAAGGGCATTGGAGTCCACGTCCAGGTCAAGCGAGCGGGCGACTACCGCGCGGTTATCGCCATTATGGATGCCAAAAAAAACGTTCTCGAAACCCGACTCTATGATCTTCACGTCGTTGAACCGAAGCCCAGCGACTTCGCAGACCTATCGCGCTACTGGCCGCCGATCCGTGGCCTGACAGCAACCTCCCTGGACGGTGTGCCGACCACAATTTCGCTCATTGAAGACCGCGACTACGAGATAGTCCTCGACGCAAACAAGCACTATACGCTCACGGCCGAGACGCCTCGGTCGGTAGAACAGGTGACGTGGACCGCCACCGACCTCAGCCGCAAGCGCCCTACGGTTACATCGACAGGCACATCCTGGCGGGTAAGAGTACTATATCCGGGGCGATACAAGCTGGCCGTGCACGCGATGTCGCCCTTCGTGGGACACCCGGTCATCGGCGCTCAGCTGACTCGCACACGACATATCATCCTCCACGTCGTGTGGAACAAGGCGGCGCCCGAGATCTTCGCACCAGCCGCAGACGCACATATGCGCGCGGGAATTCGATTCCCGCTTCACGTTTCATGCCCGAACGTTTCAAACCTGGCGGATAGACCGGTTCCGGACCTTTCTCTGGAAAAGTATGTTCCCGATCCGAAGGGGGACCATTGGGTCTCTGTTCCCAACGCCACATGCGAATTCGATTTACAGAAATTAGCGCTCGACCCTCAAACGGGCAGCCAGGAACGACGAACGTACACCGCGAAGGCGGTTGTGGGGCGTCCAGGTGAGTACCGCTTGCAGATAACATGCGGAACGATCACGACCGACCCTCGGTACTTCACCGTCGACCCGCGACCGCATAATAAAATCCAGAACGTTGTTACCGCCGACACGAGCCACCGGACCGTCCACGTTTCTATCGGATCACCGTCCTTCAGCGATGATTGGCACGCAACCGTCGAGCCGAACACGCTGATTTATTTTAAGTCGTCGTGCATCCGTTCGCGTATCTCGAGGGTACCGCTCCAAGTCAATTGGACACTCCGCGGTCCTAACCAGCTGTTCGACACTTTTGCCGGAGAACGCTTCAAACATCGCTTTGGAACGAACGGCACGTATAGCGGCGAAGTCGTCTGCTTCGATCCCGACTTCAAGACGAGCGACATCATTCCATTTACGATCACCGTAGGGAACAACGTCGGCTACCAACATAACAAGAGGCCCGAGCCGCCGGTCGCCGTCGCTGCCGATCCTCAATCTGACGATGACGACGTAGTCGTGTTCGACGAAGACGAGGACGCAGAAGACCCTTACATGACCGTGGAGTGACCGGCAGAGTTTGAACTCTGCCCGACACGCACGAGATGGTCCAAAAACGCGAACAGAATTTCGTTCATTTCTCGATAGTCGTGGCGACGTAGCGTCGCCGCGCTTTCGATGTAACGCCCACCTGTTTCAAGCTCGTGCGCGCAGAACTCCAACATCCCGTTGATCGCCTCAACGGTGAATTCAAAATGGCACTGAAAGGCGTACACTTTTCGGGTGTATCGCACGATTTGGCGAGGGCACCCTTCGCTGAACGCGAGCAGTTTCGCGTCGGCCGTGAGGCCCGGCATGTCACCGTGCCAATGCGCAACACGAAATGTCGGTCCAGGCAGCGTCGAAAAAAATGGATCGCGACGCCCCTCTTCTGTCAACGTCACATCAAACACGCCTATTTCTTGGTGCGGGCTGTGCTCAAACTTGGCTCCTAGCGCCTCGCCGATAAGCTGCGCCCCTAGGCAGACGCCGAGCACCAGCTTGTCGGCCACAATCGCTTTTTTGATCAACGCTTGTTCGGCAATTGAGTCAAAGTGGCTGCATTCAGCCGTTGTCGTTGCCGGTGATTGCGGGCCGCCCATCACCACAAGAAAATCGATGTCATCGACCCGCTGCGGCAGCTCATCGCCGTCGTACACTCTGCTGTACGAAACCTGAACCGATCGCGCTTTCGCCCAGGAGGCAAACGCGGCAGGGCTCTCAAAACTCTCGTGCATGACTAGGTGCATTTTCATCGCGGCGCGATGATTGTGCTTTCATCGAATGTAGAGCGCAACTCTGGCGCTTACTTGCGCGATGGCGGCGGGAGATTGAGCATGGTTCGTAGCTCGTCCGGCTCGAGCGACCGCAACATCGCTTCTTCGGGCGAAATATCGCCCTTTTTCACCAGCTGCGCGAGCGATTGATTGAGCGTCTGCATCCCGTGTTGCTCCTGCCCTACTTGCATTTGCCCGTAAATTTGATGAATTTTGTCTTCGCGAATCAAATTCCGAATCGCCATATTTGGAACGAGAACTTCCATCGCCATCACGCGCCCAGACCCGCTTTTCCGGGCAATCAGCTGCTGGGTGATCACCGCTTGCAACGTCAACGAGAGCTTCGTACGAACCTGCGACTGCTGATGCGCCGGAAAAGCATCGACAATGCGCGTGATCGACGACACCGCCGAATTGGTGTGAAGCGTCGCGAAAACAAGATGCCCCGTTTCGCTGATCGTTAGGGCCGCCTCCATCGTCTCGAGGTCGCGCATTTCGCCGATGAGCACGATGTCGGGGTCTTGCCGGAGCACGTGTTTTAAAGCCGATTTGAAGCTCTTCGTATCACCGCCTAGCTCGCGCTGATTGACGATCGATAGCTTGTGCGGGTGGATGTACTCGATCGGATCTTCGATCGTCATGATGTGGAGGCGACGTGTCGAGTTGAGGCGGTCGATCATCGCGGCGAGGGTTGTCGTCTTACCGGAACCGGTCGGCCCGGTGACAACGATAAGCCCGCTCGGACGCTGAAGGAGGTCTTCGATGACCGGAAGAAGACCAAGCTCTTCAAACGACTGAATGCGAAACGGAATCGTCCGAAACGCCCCCGCGACGACCCCTTGCTGCGTAAAAACGTTGGCGCGAAATCGCGCGAGCCCGTCGACCCCGAAGCTAAAGTCGACTTCGCGGTGCTCTTCAAAAGTGCTCTTCTGCTCGTCGTTCATCACGGAATAGCAGAGCCGTTTTGTATCTTCAGCCTTTAGCGGCGGAGTGTTAAACGGAAAGATATCGCCATCGACGCGGATGACCGGCGGCGTCCCCGTCGTGATGTGCATGTCGCTCGCCCCTTTGTCGAACATCACTCTAAGGAGCTGCTCCATCGTCACTTTGTGTTCCTGATTATCCTTCATGAATGCTCCTGAGGTTCAATCAGCCATCGTCACGCGAACGATTTCTTCGGTCGTCGTGACTCCGTCGAGAACTTTTTTGATGCCGCTCGCGCGGAGCGTTGTCATCCCTGCGCGCACCGAGGCCGCTTTTAATTCGGCGGTTGGCGCGCCTTGGAGCACCAACTCTCTTAGGGCATCGGTAAATCGCATCACTTCGTAGAGTGCGACGCGCCCTTTGTAGCCGGTTCCGTTGCACGTCTTGCAGCCGACACCGTGAAAAATTTTGGCGTTGGTAATCTGCTCCGGAGTGAACCCAATGTCGTGCAGAACAATTGGGTCGACAGGCATCGCTACTTTGCAATCAGGGCAAATTTTGCGCGCGAGGCGCTGGGCGAGCACAAGATTGATACTTGCGGTAATCAAAAACGGCTCAACGCCCATGTTAAGCAGACGCGAAATCGTCGACGGCGCGTCGTTCGTGTGCAGCGTCGACAGCACGAGGTGCCCTGTAAGTGACGCTTTCACGCTAATTTCGGCCGTTTCGAAATCGCGAATTTCACCGACCATGATGATGTCTGGGTCTTGACGCAGAAACGCGCGCAGCGCGGCGGCGAATGTCAGCCCGATGTCTTCGTGCACTTGCACCTGATTGATACCGGTTAAATTGTATTCAACCGGATCTTCGGCGGTGCTGATATTTTGCCCCGGTTGATTTAGCTCCGACAGCGCCGAATAGAGCGTCGTCGTCTTTCCCGAACCGGTCGGCCCGGTGACAAGCACCATCCCCCACGGTTGATGAATCGCCCAGCTAAAGTCTTCGAGCGGTTTCGGGTCGAACCCGAGTTTCGTCATGTCGAGCTGCAGGTTCCCTTTATCGAGGAGACGCAGGACGATTTTTTCGCCCCAAATCGTCGGCAGCACGCTGACGCGAAAATCCATTTCGCGCCCTTTTCCGAGCTTCAATTTGATGCGCCCATCTTGCGGGAGGCGTCGTTCGGCGATGTCGAGCGAACTCATAATTTTTAGGCGGCTCGCGATCGCATTTTTTAGCTTTAGCGGCGGCGTCGACTCTTCGACGAGCACCCCGTCGACGCGGTAACGAACACGAAGCTCTTTTTCGTAAGGCTCGACATGAATGTCGCTGGCCCCTTTTTTTATCGCGTTCAAAAGCATCATGTTAACGAGCCGAACAACGGGCGCTTCTTCCCCCTCTTTTACAAGCTCGGTTTCGCTTTCGGGCCCTTCTTCGTTTCCACCCGCGACTTGGATCTCGCTTTCGTCGAAGCCGGCCATTACTTCGGCGTAAGAGCTGCCGGCGACGAAGTACTTTTCGATCGCGCGCATGATCGCCGTTTCGGTTGCGATGACCGGCTCGATGTTTGAGCCTGTTAAGAATTTCAAGTCGTCGATCGCGTTCAAGTTTGTCGGGTCGGACATCGCGACCGTCACGCCGCTCTTTGATCGCGAAACAGGGATGACACGATGCCTTTCGCACTGGTCACGCGGAACAAGTTTTAGAAGCTCGGGATCAATTTCGACATCCTCGAGATCGATCGTCGGAATATTGTAGTGCTTCGACAGAAAAGCGGCGATTTGCGCTTCGGTGACATAGCCAAGCTTGACGAGCGCCGCGCTCAGAGTGCCCCCTGAACTCTTTTGCGCCGTCTGCCCCTCTTGAAGCTGCGCCACTGAAATCAGCCGCTGCTGCACCAAGAGCTCGCCGACCCGGTTCCGATTTGCCATCGCGTTTATCGAAGTCCTCCAACGAGTTCAAGCGGCCAACCGTGTCGAAACCTAAGCCTCCGACCTGCTGGCGGAGTAAGATACTTACCTTGCCCGGTATTGAAGCACGGGGCATGATGGGCGCCGATACAATGCATACTTATACCGACCTTATCGCTTCGATTCGTAAACGCACCAAAGAGGTCTCGCTCGAAGAGCTTAAACGCAGGCTCGATGCGCGCGAGGCGGTAACCGTGGTCGATGTGCGCGAAAAAGAGGAGTATCGCGCAGGGCATATCCCGGGGGCGATCTCGCTACCGCGCGGATTTCTCGAGATTCAGGCCGAATCGAAGCTCACCGACAAGCGCGCGCCGATCGTCACGGTGTGTGCAGGTGGCACGAGGTCGGCGCTCGCCGCGGCAACATTGATCGACCTCGGCTACACCAATGTCGAAACGGCAAACCCAGGCTTCGTGCGATGGAAAGATGTCGGGTACGCGGTCGAAACGCCGCCGCACTTGAGCGACGCGCAGCGCGATCGCTATTCGCGGCATTTGCTACTGCCAGAGGTCGGCGAAGCGGGGCAAGCGCGCCTGCTCTCGAGTCGCGTACTGCTCTTGGGTGCCGGCGGGCTAGGCTCACCAGCCGCGCTCTATCTCGCCGCGGCTGGGGTGGGAACGCTGGGCATCGTCGACGCCGATGTCGTCGATGCGTCGAATTTGCAGCGGCAAATCATTCATACGACATCGCGCGTAGGCACGCCCAAAGTTGAAAGCGCGGCGGCAACAATCGCCGAGCTCAATCCTGATGTTCGCGTCGTTGCGTACAAAGAGCGGCTTACAAGCGCGAACGTCGACCGAATTTTTGCCGACTACGACGTGATTGTCGACGGCACCGACAATTTCCCCACACGCTATTTGGTGAGCGACGCGAGCGTTCTTCTTGGCAAGCCGGTCGTGCACGGTTCTATTTTTCGGTTCGATGGGCAAGTGAGCACATTCGTTCCAGCGCGCGCGGCGGCAAAGCTCGGTGTTGAGGCTGGGCCATGTTACCGCTGCCTCTATCCGGAGCCCCCACCGCCACACTTGGCACCGAGCTGCCAGGAGGCCGGCGTCTTAGGGATTTTATGCGGAATTGTGGGGACGCTTCAGGCGACCGAAGCGATCAAATTGCTGCTTAAAAAAGGGGCACCGCTCATCGGACGGCTCGTGACATACGACAGCCTAAGGATGACGTTCCGCGAGTTGAAGCTAAGGCGCGACCCTCGCTGCCCCGCGTGCGGAGAGGATCCGACGATCAAAAATTACATCGATTACGAGCAGTTTTGCGCGCGGGGGTAGTAAGTGACGCGCAATCTGATCTGCCCGTAAACGTGCCCGGTTTTTGAAGTTGTTGAGGAGGGCTCTCGAAGGAAGCCGACTCCTCTCCCGCTTCGCGGGAGAGGGAACGCGTGACGAAGTCACGCGAGGGTGAGGGCTCAGGGCTTTTAAATTCACAACAAAGATCGAAATCGAAGCATTCACCAGAAATCGAAGCAACCACCAACGAGATTGAACTCGCCGGACCATCGCACGCATCGTGGAAGCTTGTTTATCATAATGGTTTTCGCGATCTTTGGCTTGCCCGGCAAGGCTGCATATCGCAAACGTGATTACCGATGTAGATGACGTCGTTCTTGCCATTCGTCGAAGCTTGCATCTGTGCCGCGCTTCATTGGGCTAGAGCTTGGTCGACGGGGGTTCTTCCGCGAAAGGCGTGAGCCCTCACCCTCGCGTGACTTCGTCACGCTTTCCCTCTCCCGCGAAGCGGGAGAGGAGGCTCCGCCTGGCACGGCAGCGGCGTCCTCTTTGTGCTGGCCCCTACAGCGCTCCGTGGCCCACTTGCTTAGCGTTTACTGATACTCGCGCTTCGGCTCTTCGGTGCGGGGTTGCTGGGTGTTCGTCTTCGCGCGGCTGCATGCTTTCTGAATCGACCGTGATGAGGTCGTTGATCGACTTGAACGGTCTGAGCGTCATCGCTACCGGCACATCGTTTGGTGACGGCGGCCATGCTGATACGTAGCGTGCCGATTCGCCGGCTCCGCTTGCGTCGATCCATGCGACGTGCCCTGCCCCTTGCGGTCGGACATCGAGATGAATAAACGCGCTGTTGGGATAGTAGCCGCAGCCGGTGTCGTTCAAAGTCTTGCAGTAGGCGACAAGGCTCTCGTTGGTGACGCCGTCGAGACGAAAATCGATCGCCTTCCCGTCTGCGTGAAAGCTCCCTGTGCTGGTCGGCCTGTAGCCCGACACGACGTAAACGCGCGGACGTGCATGGCCTTTGCTAGAGAAATGATCGACCACTGCTTGAATCCGATGTACGAGGCGCGAATCGACTCGCCTTACATTTGGCGCCAACTTCTCACCTTTTTTCAGGGCGAGGCGTTCGATTCCATTTTGCGGCCTTAGCGCCCCATTTGGGCGCGCGATCAGCGATAGGCGCTCGACCGCCAGCGGCGCGATTCGGCCATCGCATCGCGTTAGCGCGAAGTGTGTTGTCTCTTCGCCGCGCACGAGATCGATCGGCGCGTGCAGGCAGGCTTTTGCGGCCACTTTTGTCGCATTAAGTTTTGCGTTGGCCGGCTTGGTTGCGTTGGTTGCGACCGCAACTTTTTTCGGCTTTTTGGTCGCGACGGCTTTCAGCATTGCAGTCGGTGGCTTGAGCGCCTTCTTGTTATTCGCCCTCTTGTTATTAACAACTGGCGCGTTCGGCTTCTTCGCATGCGCGTGCTCTGCCGCCATCGCGCTGATGGGCGACAGGCTTGCCAGCGAAATAAGAACAACCGAGCACAACGGTTTGAGCGACATGAATCGAGCCTCCATCGGCAATAGCGGCGCCGCGCCGCAGGGGGAGCGTTACCGAGGATTGTACCAAATGGCCAACAATTTGGTGGCCCTAATAAGTCTGCGTGGATGTCAGCCTCCAAGCAGTTGACATCGCCACAAAATGCGGCGAGCAACGTTGAAATGAATCGTGCCGAATTTGAAGCCGCGTTTCGACAGCTTGCGTCGTCGATGGCGGCGCGCACCGAAAACATTTCTTGCATCGCGTCGAGCGATTGCCAGCGCTGCACCGACTGCACATTTTGCGAGCGCTGTGTCGGCGCAAACCGATGCCACTACTGCATCGAGTGCACTGAGTGCAGCGACTGCTCGCACTGCACGCGGTGCACCGGTTGCCTCGGCTGCACGCACTGCGTCGAATCAGAGCGCTGCAATTCGAGCGCGTATTTGGTGCGATCGGTCGGGTGCGTAAGCTGCAACTATTGCTTCGGTTGCGTCGGTCTGAAGGGGCGCGATTTTCATATTCTCAATCAGCCATACGATCGAAAGTCGTACTTTGAGATCACTGAGAAACTGATGAAAGAATTGCGCATCGCGGCATAGAAAGCGCCTTATTGCTGCATCTTGGCGCGAAGCATTTTGCGCACTAAATGCGCACAATTTCGCTCACTTGCTGCGGTTTTCTTTTCTGTCACATCGATCGAGACGATGTGTTCATTTAAACCGATACAGTCGCTCTATTGTCTCGCAATTGCAACCGCCATTGGCGCGTGCGGCGGTGTCAACGAGGGGGCATCGCAAACTGATTTCGATCTCGCTGCGGATGCGATCGATGAAGCCGCCGCACCCACAAATGGATACGGATTTGATTGGGCAGCAAACGCACTTGGCCTTCGAGCGCCGAGTCCGCCTCTGGCGAAAAAACCGATCGACGCAGAGAGAGCCGCCCGCCCTGACTCCGCAACATTGGAGGGGCGCGCCGCAGACGACCTGTTTGAAGGAACGATGAAGAGATCGTCTATGTCACCGCCGACCTTGCGTTGGATGACTACGGCGCGCGGTACCTTCACGACGTCAGCAGGCACTTCAGTCATTCCGGTCGCGCTGCGAGATACAAGTACGACGATCTCACTCGAGCTGACTCTCCCAGCCGGCGCCGAACACGTCGAACTGTTGTCATGCGCGATGACGAACACGTTTGACCCAGCGATCGCCCCACGCATCGCCCAGACTGACGCCGTGACAAGAACGGTGCCATGCGATGACGGAAAGCTCGTGCAGCGCGGCCACAATATATTTGTCTATGAGCTGCGCGCCGCCGACCTGCTCACGCGTCTTCAAACCAAAGAGAACGAGAACGCCCTCTTCGGAAAGTTGCGATTTCGAATTTCGTATATGTCGGACTCGAAAGACGCCGACGTCCAGATTGTCGGTATCGATACGCCTGGTTTGCTGCACGCGATATCGCAACGGCCCATCATCGTGCTCCCAGGCTTTGGCGCGAGCGCGTTCTGGACGAGCGACAACGCATTTACCGGCGCGCTAGGTCTCGTCGGCCTTAACGCACCGACATGGCCAAATCCGACCGGCTTTGGTCGCTTCGGGATGAAGCCTGACGGAACGCCTGAACTCCCTGCAACATGGACGCGCCCCGTTATCAAAGGGGAAGCCGACATCTTCGGCGATGAGGGGAAGAGCCCGTTCAATACGCAAGAGATGAGCGCGTTGGCAGAGGCCGCTTGCCCAAACTGCCTCGACCTAAGCGTAAGCTACCAAGTCCCACGACTCGGCGGATGGGTAAAAGATGCCACGATTGCGCGGCGACTGTGGCACTACCCTGTCTATCTTCGGTCGTACGACTGGCGCCTTCCGGTGTCTACGCTCGTCGACGACCTTCTCGTCGGCCCGGAAGACCCGAACGACCCATCGTATGACACGCGCTACATGGACAAATGGTACCTCGATGCGCCCTCGTACAACCGTCCGTGGCCACTCGGCACTCTTCTAAGGTTTCTAAGAACAAGAACGCCAGAATTTCAGTTCGCGCGCGAAAAAGCTATCGTTGTTGCGCATAGCTACGGCGGCGTCATCCTCAATATTGCGATGCGCAGGCCGGGCGCCGAGAGGGCTATCGACACGGGATACATCGTCAACGCGCCGTTCTTTGGGTCGTTCAAATCGTTCGATATGCTTTTTGGATTTCACGACGGCGCCGAAAAGCTTGCGGCCAAGCTGAATTTTCGTGTGGGTGGCCACAAAATCGGCGGCGTCATCCAGCGGTGGACATCGTTCTATTACGGCATCGCCGGTACACTGCCGGTGTTCTACACGATGGCTCCGTGGCGGCCTTTGAACGTTTCGCCCACCTCCCGCGCGCTCTTTTACAGCCTCCATCCTCGAGGGAACGAGCGTCCGCTCGACGTCAGCGACGTCACCGATTCGTCGCAATTTTTGCCGCATATTCTCAACGACTATGCCGAAGCTCACGAAGACCATCCGATTGCTCGCTTTCAGTGGAATCAGGGTCTGCATGATGATGCGCAGCGGATGCGAGACGAATGGACGTCGAGCCCGGTCGTCATCGAGAACCACGGCGTCTTTTATTCGCGTGTTCGCACGGGCGAAGAGACACGTTGGGGCCATCTTTCGACACCAGGCCCAATCGAATACAACGGCCATCAGAGAGGGGCTAACGGAAAGCTCGTCGCGCCGGTCGTTCGGCTGGTAGAGGGAGACGGAACGGTCGACATTCGCAGTCTTCAGGCGAGAGGGACCGATCTCGACGGGCATCGCCAAGAAATCATCGATGATGGGACTGGCGAACCGGTCGACCACGCAATGATCCCGCTTAACAAAAATTTATGGCAAGCGATGATCCGGAAAGTACACAATCGTCTGCCGTTGGGCGACTAGTGCCGCATCAACCTTCGGTTGATGCAGCACTAGGCCGTTAGGCTCGCTTGGCTACTTTTGCGACCATCGCCGCGACAGTTTCATCGAGCGTCATCGCGGTTGAATCGATGACGATTGCACCTGGCGCTTGACGCAGCGGCGCTATCGCCCGCTCAGTATCTTGCACGTCACGCTGACGAACATCGGCTAGCACTTCGTCGTATGATATTTCGGCGGTGCCTGATTTTGCCGCCATTTCGTCGTATCGACGACGCGCTCGAATTTCTGGCGATGCCGTCAAAAAAAACTTCACTTCGGCATTTGGAAAAACGACCGTGCCGATGTCGCGCCCTTCGAGCACCACGCCGCCCGCTTTGCCGACATCGCGCTGCAGATCGAGAAGCGCCGCACGCACCTCTGGGTGCGCCGACACGCGACTCGAACCTCGCGTAATTGACACTTCGCGAATCGCGTCGGTCACGTCGTTACCAAACAGCCGCACGCGCGAACCGCCGCTGTTTGACGGCTCAAGCAGAAGCGACGAGTTCTCGACGAGCTCGCGCGTAAGAGTGCCCAGCGCCGGCCCATCCTCCCATGAAACTCCGCGCATCTCCGCCGCGAGCGCCACGCTGCGATAGAGCGCCCCGGTGTCGACATGCGTGAACCCTAGGGCCGACGCGAGACGACGCGCGATAACGCTTTTTCCGGCCCCGGCAGGCCCATCAATGGCAACGATCGGCGGACGTGATGATGTCACAACGTTGTTGTAGGCTAAAACGATCGACAGCGCCAAAGCCCCAACCACACCTGCCGCTTTTGTCGCACTCTGCCTCCAGCCCTACTTGCAACGGGGAACACTCTTGATTACGGCCATTGCTCTTGTCGGTCGCATTGAAGGAGCTGTAGCTAAGTGCGGATTGCAAGATTTTGCTGGCAGGCGATCGGAGTAATTTCGCCCCTATTTTTTGCAGTTTTTCCCAGCTGTGGACCGCCGGCTCGAACGGCCCCGATACTTCAGCCTCACTGCGACGATACGCAGAACGACGTTCGCAACTGCGGTTTTTGTGGGCATGATTGCACGGCTCTCCCTCACGTAAACGCGTCGAAAGCGCGCTGTCTCGCAGGCGCTTGCGACATTGCAGACGCGTGCATCCCCGGCTTTGCGCATTGCAACGACGACCGACATAGCGGTTGCGAATCGAGCCTCACATCGGAGGCCAACTGCGGCGCATGCGGCACTTCGTGCACGCGAAGCAGACCGCTTTGCTTTTCAGATCGCACAGCAGCTTGGAGGCCGATCTGCGTATCCGAATGCCCGCTCGATAAAACGCGATGCGGAGCGACTTGCGTCGATACTCAATCCAACGTTGCCCACTGTGGCGCATGCGACCGCCCTTGCACACCGGTCGATCTATCGGGCGCACCGGTAGCCGTCTGCGCTCTCGGGCGATGCGAAACGAGCTGCCGCGCCGGAACAATACGTTGCGCAGGCACCTGTTATTCGGCCGACAATGCGCCTCTTCCGAGCGACGACCCTTGCGTCATCGACGACGCGCTCGCGGTATTCGTTTCGCTTTCCCTAGGAACGCGCAGCGGCGACGGCGCGCGAACGCGAGCGGTGAATTCGATTCAGCGCGGTATTGAGCTCGCGGCTGCTTCCCGCAAACGTCTCTACGTGTGCGCCGAGCGCGACGCCCACGGTGAACCGATCGCCTACGACGAGAGCCTCGTTGTGCGCTACCCGATTGCGATTTTCGGAGGGCTCGACTGCGCCGACGGCACATGGAAAGCGTCAGCGAAGTCGGCCATTATCTCCCCGCGAATCGGCATTCCGATGGTCGTTCAGGCCGGCTCTGTATCGCTCGCGTCGCTCGTACTGTCGGCTCCGCACGGTTCGCTTCGACCCTCTGATTCAACACACATGCTCGGCGCACACGAGAACTCGATTGCACTATTCGCCATCAACGCGAGCAACCTCGCACTCACCGGCATGACGCTCATCGCATCGAACGCAGCGCGCGGTTTGGACCGCATCACGTCGACGATCGCGTTTGCCTCACGCACGCCATTTCCGCCCCACGCTAGCGGACATGGTCGTCGACGCGGCGCCAACGGGAGCTGGCTTCCCATTGTGCGCGCCGGTGAACGCGGTTTGGATGGAACAAACGGCGCGAACGGCATCGCAGGAGCAGAGCTCGGCCTTCTGACCGAAAAAGGGTGGTTCGCATCTTCCGGTGACAACGGCGGCAAAGGTGCCACTGGCGAATCAGGGTGGGATGGGCTGCCCGAACGCGGGCGCATCAAGCGTGGCGGCGCAGGCGGGGATGGCGGAGAGGGGGGCGCCGGAGGCGGAGGGGGCGGCGCAAGCGTCGCGCTGCTGATGTTTAATTCGACCGCCGCGATCGAGCAATCGGCGATCCGCGCGGGCGATGCGGGTGATGGCGGCGATGGTGACGTCGGTGAACGAGGGGCGGACGGCGAACCCGGCGAAGGGGCGGACGACCCGCAATCGATCGCGAATTTCGGGCTGCCTGGCGGCGCTGGAGGCGACGGCGGAAACGGCGGACTCGGCGGCACTGGAGCCGGCGGCACTGGAGGGATTTCTGCGTGCATCGCGCGCCTTGGCGGCGCTGTGCAGTTTGATACATCGACAAAAATGCACACCGGAAAAGCGGGACGCGGAGGCAGCGCGCCGAATGGACGGACTGGAGCCGCCGCGATCGTGCTCGATTTAAAGGATATTCGCTGATCCGTGGAGTTTGCATGCGCCTTTTTTCTCACATTTTGTGCGACGGTCGCACTTGGTCGGGGGCCCACGCGCTGAAAAAATGTTTCGCGCTAACGAGCGGTGTCGCGTTCGTTTTCACCGGATGCTCCGCGCACGTCGCCGCGCCCGATGTCGCCGATGGCACACCGCGTGCGCCGGACCACGGAGAGTTTGAGTCGGGCGATCGCAATGCTATCGACGACGCCGTCGCAATTTTTGTCGCGGCTACGTTCGGTGACGATGCCGCTCCTGGAACCAGCGTCTCACCTGTTGCATCGATTCGGCGCGCGATTGAACTCGCCTCGAGTGGGCGACGCGTCTATGTCTGCGCGACGGTCGACCGCTCGGGAGCGCCCATTCCGTATGTCGAGTCTCTCGACATCACTTCGCATGCCGCCCTGTACGGCCACTTTGACTGCACCGATCGCAAGTGGGCATCGGCGAACGTGCGCGCACGCATCGAGTCGCCGACGAACCCCGCGATTCGCATTCGCGATGCATTCGCGCGCGTGATGATCTCATCGTTCGACATCAACGCGGCTCCGGGGCAATCGCCGAGTGAAAGCTCTGTCGCTATTTTCGCTTCGAATGCATCGAACGTCGTCATCAGGAATGCATCGCTCCGCGCGGGCAATGGCGCGCGTGGCGTTGATGGCATTTCACCAGCTAATTTCAGCCAAAAAAGCTCGTCGGGGCTCAACGAAACGTTCTCAGTTTTTTTCGACTTGGCGCCTAACGTCGAGACGGAGCAATTCCAAGTCGTCTGCCCCGACGGAAGCAGGACCGTCGGCGGGTATGGCGAATCACAACTCTCGGACGCGCGAACACCGCCGTCGTGGGGGCTTCCGCGCTCCACGCGATGCCCGATGTGCGGCGCGGGATGGAACGATACCGGCGACGGAGTTCCGAGAGTCGGCGATAACGGGATTGCGGGGCCAGACGGAACCGTCGCTTCAACGTTCGGCACGCTGACAAGCGCAGGATGGGTCGTATCGCGCGGCGGCGATGGCGACACCGGAACAGTCGGGCAAGGGGGCGGCGGCGCGCGCAGGCTCGGTAGTAATATGTCAGCGACCGGCTTCGGCGCAGGGGGCGGCGCAGGAGGTTGCGGCGGTCGCGGCGGCTCGGGAGGCAGCGGCGGCGGCGCAAGCATCGCGCTACTCGCGTTTCGATCTGGCGTCGGGCTTCACACAACAACGCTCATCGTCGGCGCAGGCGGTGCGGGCGGAAATGGTGGTCTAGGACAGACCGGTCAACGCGGAGGCGACGGAGGAATGCGCGCCGACGAAAAGGGGTGGGCCGCAAGCGGTGGAAGCGGCGGCAACGGCGGAGCAGGTGCCGGCGGAAGAGGCGGAATCGCGATAGGCGCCCTATGGCTCGACGGGCGAATCGATCGCGACACGCGAACAACCGTAGTGATGGGGCGCGGTGGACGCGCCGGCTGCAGCGGCGCGCGGCTACGCGGTGGCGAAGAAGAGATCGGCATCGAAAGCGAATGGCTCGATCTAAGCGAAAGTGAGCTGTAGCCAGCGAAGAACGGCGCCTCCTGTCAGACGTAACGACCTTTCGATGGCCACTCGTTTGTTGCAGTCGGTAGCGCTGCCTTGCTGAACGCCTCGTGGATCGTGTAGGGGGGACACCGACAGTCGGGCGCGTGCAACGGTTCGCTCGCGCCCTGCAGATACTTCTTAGGAGTAAAGCTTATGCGCATTTTATCAGTTTCTATGAGCGCGGTGCTCTTGGCGATTTCAGTGTTGGCTTGCGGCGGTCCGAGTTCTATTGAAAGCGAGACGTCGCCGGACTCAGAGGCGATACGCAATGCCAGCCTGCAAAAGCTTGAGAATGTCATCAGCGGTCCGCGGTCGATGGACTACGAATTAGACCAAGGCGACGGAACCACTCCATTCGACAAGCTCAATCTCCGTCGCAATCATACGTTCACGGCAACGCTCTCTTCAAACGAAGAGGTCAGCGGAACCTGGAAGTTGGCGCCCGGTCGCAATGGAGCCGGCGAAAAAATAGTTTTGCTTCAACTAAAGGGAGACGGACTTCGGCCCGAAGATACGGACGGGCTCATCATCCACGTCAATCCGGACGGCACGTACTCTCTGATGTGGGCCGTATTTCCAACGCTGACGACCGGCTACTTCGCAAAAACGCCGGAATTGGCGGCCAAGTATGTCTCCGCGTGCCCCGGCGTTGTATGCCCGGGGGCAACTAACGTCCGCTGCGTTCAGGACGACGGCAAGGCCGTCTCATCTCCGTTCACCCTCAAAAAACCGCTCGCCGTCTGCCTAACGGACGACAACGACGGAACGCCATCCGGCTTCCTCAAAGTGGTAAAGCAGAACTTTATCGATCCAAACCCCGCTACGCACAAAGAGGTAAAGTACAAGACGAAGGCAGATGCGAGCTTACCCATTCCGGAAGCAGCACGCCTGGCATACAACAGCGCGCTCGACGCATTTTTGGCAGCAAATGGCCCAGATGGACTGAACGCGCCGTCGCTGTATTCGTTCGTTGCCGCAGGGAAGACAATCTACGTAGTGCATTCCTACACGGCAGCGGGGAATCGTTTGATAAGCCGCGACTCGACACTGTTCGATGCAGCCGGTGAACCCCTCACGTCGGTAATCGACTATTTTGACGAGGCCAACTCGCCGAACCACCAGCGATTTACCTGGAGCAACTAGTCTAGACTAGACTAGGGACGCTCAGAGGCAAAATAGGGGTCCAATGAGCGTGTTTGCTCAGGATTAGGTTATTCCACGTCGATCTTTGCGCCGAGCGCTCGTAGCGTCCCCACGAATTTGGGGAAACTTGTTGCGATGCACTCGGCGTTGACGATGCGTGTTGGGCCGTCGCCGACGAGTGCCATCACTGCCGCCGTCATCGCGATTCGGTGATCGCCTTGGCTGTCGATCACTGCAGCTTTGAGCGGCCCGTCGCCCCCTTCGATCGAAAGGCCATCGCCGTGCTCTTCGCACTTCACGCCGAATGCGCGCAGCACTTTGATCATCGCGGCAATTCGGTCGCTCTCTTTGACGCGAAGCTCTCCTGCCCCCGATATTTTCGTCACCCCTGACGCTCGTGCCGCGAGCGCGCAAACAATTGGCACTTCGTCGATCGCGCGCGTGACCGTCTCGCCGCCGATCGCCGCCGCGCGCAGCGCTGTAGCCCACGTAACGAGATCCGCGGTCGGCTCACCCCCCGCATCTTCGCGCGCTTCAATCGAGAGCCCTACGCCCATATCGCGGGCAATTTCGAGCAGTCCCGTGCGCGTTGGATTGACGCCGACACTTCGCACCGTCACGCGCGACCCTGGCACAATCGCCGCGGCGACCGACAAAAAAGCGGACGCCGAAATGTCGCCCGGCAGCGCGATATCGAACGCCGCCATCTGCCCATTCCACCCCGCCGGGTCGAGAGTGACGATGCTTCCGAATGTTGTGAGCGGCACCCCAAGCGCGCGCATCATCCGCTCCGTGTGATCGCGCGACACCGACGGCTCGTTCACCGTCGTCACGCCGTGTGCATACAGCCCCGATAAAAGAAGCGCGCTTTTCACCTGCGCGCTCGCGACTGGACTGTCGTATTCGATCTCGCGCAGATACTCCCCTTCTGGGAGCGGACCGATCGTGAGCGGCGCCGTAATCTCGTCGGCCTTCGAACGATGCGGTGCGCCACTAATTGCCGCGCCGCGAGCCCGAAGCGGCGCCGCCACGCGCATCATCGGTCGCGATGAGAGCGACGCATCGCCAATGAGCGTAGAAGTAAAAGGCTGCGCCGCTAGAAGCCCGGCCATGAGCCGCATCGTCGTCCCTGAATTGCCGCAGTCGAGCGGCGCTGTTGGGGCGCAGAGACCAAAAATACCGACCCCTTCGACCACCAATTCGGCCTGGGAGACTTCGTCGATCCGGACGCCGAGCGCTCGAAGCGCTTGCAACGTCGCAAGATTGTCCTCGCCGCGCGAGAAACCGACGATGCGGCTTTTCCCGTGACAAATAGCCGAAAAAAGGAGCGCGCGATGGCCGACGCTTTTGTCAGACGGGACCGGCACGCTCCCCAATAGAGGCGCAGCGGCCGGATGGACAACTAGATGACGCATCTACAGCTCTTAACACGGTATCGCAGGGAACAAAAGCATCCCGCCGTTTGGCCGCTAAAAATATCGACACATACGGTAGCGCCCCGAAAACCGTCGGTCATAGTCGCCAATATCGCGAGTCCATATTCGGAAGAGGAACTTGAAATGAAGTGTTTTAAAGTGAAGTTTACTGCGCTCAGCGTGGCACTAGCAACTCTTGCAGGGTGCGCCGGAGCGGTCGATACCAGCGAATTTGATACAGACGCCGACCTTCACGATGACGGCGAAAATCAGCCGGAAAATGGGAGGGCCGGAGAACTCCTCCGGCTTGGAGCGCGAGCCATTCGCACTGCGGCAACGCAAGCGAGGCCAGCCGCGACGCCCGCGACAGCGCGTCTGATAACGCCTGCAGCAGCGGCCGCGCGCGACTTCGGACAGCCGCGACGATTCTTTGCCACAACCCCAAGAGTGCAAACTCGTTGGGAGGACTACTTGCCTCACTCGATGGCCCGTGGCTACACGCCGGTTTCTGATATGGAGATCATGGCCGCGCAGTTGGTTGAACTGGCAGAAGGCGGAGTGCTGTTTGGCGGCTGGCAGCGGGAGCCGTACGCACTGAACAAAGCGGCCCTGCTGGCTACGGAGACATATAAGCTGGCGGAACTAAGGTGGAAAGGGGCGCTTTTCGTTGACGGCAGCAAAGACCTTTATCCGGCGTTTTGGCGCATTGTCAGCACCGATGAGTCAATCGCAGCCAACGGAGAATGGCTGTCTGACGCGCTCAAATCGCTCATGACGTTGCCTCTCGACTCGCCAAGCTGCTATCTCGCGCAAGTTTTGAACACGTCGCACAGCGACGTGAACTGGACCGCGATCCCAGGCGCGCTCGAAACGTTCAAACAAGCGTACACGAGAACCGGCCGCGCCATTGCGTTTCGGCATCAAGTCGTCAAAGGTCAATGGAAACTTGTCCCGTACGAGCCGCGTGGCAAGCAGCAAGAGATTCGACGAGATATTGCCAAGCTAATCTCGGACGCGACGCAAACCGGCAAGCTTGATCCAGCGAACGAAGAGGTAAAAGCCGCGCTGGCCCACGTCGCCGACTCCCTACCCTGATACGCGTCATGGCGTCGCGCGGGCGAGATCATCCCCGCCCGCGCAACGTCAAGATCCCAATAGGCCGCGTGCGTCGCTCTCATCTTTCAACCCGACTCCGCTCAATCCAAGCCGAAGCGCCGCGCTAAGATGCCACGCGAGCTTAAACGCCGCGCGCTCGTAGCTAAGCCCTTCCGGCCGAATGTTCGAGATACAATTCCGGTCGGCGTCGACGCGTCCGTGCTTCGGACCGAACGTCAAATAGACACCAAGACTGTCGGCCGATGACAATCCAGGGCGCTCGCCAAGAATCACAACCGCAATGCGCGCATTGAAAATCTCACCAATTTCATCGCCGAGCGCCACTCTCGTTTCGTGAGCCACTACGACCGGCGCAACCGACCACCCGTTTTTTGCAATCGACGGTTTGAGCGCTTCGAGGAGCCGAACCGCGTGTGCATCGGTAGCCGCGGCCGAAAGCCCATCGCCAACGACAAACACAATATCGACCGGTGGACGATCGAGCTTCATCAGTCGCTCGCGACTTGCATCCGAAAGCTGCCGACCTAAGTCGGGCCTACGAAGATACGTCGCGCGATCGGCCGCCGCACTTTCAGCCTCAACCGCGGAAAATCCGAGCGCGCCAAGCGCAGTAGAGATCGCCGCCGAATCGATCTTTGCGTGAACCGCGTCGCGCGCACGCGCATGATCGAGCGCGAATCGCAGCACTTCTGAAGTTGGGAGCGCCGCACCGGCACGCCCTAAAGCGATGCGCGCAGGGGTGAGTTTCGCCAGGTCGCGCCAGACTTTCGGCGTTGCGCGCTCTTTCATGCCCCGCCCGCCGTCAGAAGCGGATGCTTTGCACTCGGCGCGCGAAGTTGCCCATCCGACCCGGCGATGCGCATCTTTTCGAGCCACCTCTCGAACTCTGGGGTACGCCGAAGACCGAACAGCTCTCGCACGTAGAGCGCGTCGTGAAACGACGTCGATTGGTAATTGAGCATCACGTCGTCGGCGCCAGGCACCCCCATGATGAATGTCACCCCCGCGGCTGCGAGAAGCGTCAACAACACATCCATGTCGTTCTGGTCGGCCTCGGCGTGGTTCGTGTAACAAATGTCGCAGCCGAGCGGCAGACCGAGCAGCTTTCCGCAAAAATGATCTTCGAGACCTGCGCGCGTGATCTGCTTGCCGTCGTAGAGATATTCGGGGCCGATAAACCCGACGACCGAGTTTACAAGCAGCGGCGAAAATGCCCGCGCCACACCGTAAGCGCGCGCCTCGAGCGTCTGCTGATCGACACCATGATGCGCCCCGGCCGAAAGCGCCGCCCCCTGCCCCGTCTCAAAGTACATCACGTTGTCGCCGAGCGTCCCCCGTTTTAGCGAAAGCGCGGCGTCGCGCCCTTCGCGCAAAATAGAAAGCGAAATGCCAAACGCGGCGTTTGCCGCCTCCGTCCCTGCAATCGACTGAAACACCAGATCGACCGGCAATTTAGCTTCAATTAGCGCTATCGACGACGTCACGTGGGTTAGCACGCACCCTTGCGTTGGGATGCTGTACCGCTCAATAATTTCACTAACCAACGACACGAGTCGACCGATATCGCCAATGTTATCGGACGCCGGATTGATCCCAATCACCGCATCGCCCGAGCCCAAGAGCAGGCCATCAACAATTGACGCCATCACCCCTGCCGGGTCGTCGGTCGGATGGTTCGGCTGAAGGCGCGTCGCCATCCGCCCTCGAAGGCCTATCGTGCTCCGAAATCGCGTGACCACCTCGACTTTGCTTGCCGTGAGAATCAGATCTTGATTCCGCATAATTTTGCTTACCGCGGCGGCCATTTCTGGCAGAAGACCTGGCGCTAATTTGGCAAGAGAATTTGTGTCAGCATCGGCTAGCACTACTTTGGCACTTTATTCTGGGGGACCAAGTAGCCGCGCGAGCTCTCGGCAGTCACTGCATAGTTGCGACGTAACAAGTCGGTAGACAATGTGCCGTCGCATCGACGGGAGCGTTGCTACGCGCGACGAGTTGCTACGCCGC
>CAMAVR010000036.1 GCA_945861885.1 Nannocystis exedens
GCGGCAGACATTTTATCTGCCGCTAGCGCGCATCACGCACCGGCTGACGATCCCATCAGCAAATCCGTGACTCGAAGAGCCGGATGCCTTAATTGGGCACGTCCGGATCCGTGGGAGCCCTGGAAGGTAACGACCAGGGCGACCCGACCGCGCATCGTTTATCCATGCGTGTCAACGAAAGTCAGGGAGCTTCAATCGCGCTCGCGTGACTTCGTCACGCTTTTCCCCTCACCCTCGCGTGACTTCGTCACGCTTTCCCTCTCCCGCGAAGCGGGAGAGGGGTGATGTAGTCGTCGAGCGTGTAGCGCCCTGTTGGCATCGTTGCTACCCACTTCGCTAGCTTTAGCGCCCCGATTGCGAAGAGATCGCGATCGGTGGCTCGGTGCGTTAGCTCGATGCGCTCGCCTGCCCCCATCAGGTGCACCGAGTGATCGCCGATCACGTCGCCTCCGCGAATCGCGTGCACGCCTATCTCGCTCTTTCGTGGACCTACTGCCCCTTGGCGACCGTGCACAATGTCGAGCTCCTTGCGCCTCGCTTGGTCGCGAACTGCCCCGCCCGCAATCGACGCTAGCCGCAGCGCGCTCCCACTTGGTGCATCAACTTTGGCCTTGTGATGCGTCTCGACGATTTCAATATCGTACCCTTCGCCGAGTTCGGCCACGGCAGCACGCAAAAGCCGACCGAGTACGTGCATTCCTACGCTTGTATTTGGCTCCCAAATGACGGGGACGACACGACTTGCTTCGTCGAACATCGCTTGCGTTGCCTCGCCCACTCCCGTCGTTCCGCTCATCAGCGCGACGCGCGCGTCACGTGCCAACTGTGCCGCGCGATCCACGCCATTTGGCGACGAAAAATCGATTATCACGCCGACACTCGCGCCATTCAAATCGGCTGCGCTCACCGACGACGCTGCGCCAACGCGTAGCGCGATATCGACGCCGTTCGCCTGTGCGAGGCGGTCGATCGCTTTCCCCATCCTCCCGCTGGCGCCGATGAGCGCCGCGCGAAGTGCGCTGGCCGTCATCGGAAGGCCGCCGTCGCCGCGCTAAACTGTGCCATCGTGGCGCGAATGCGCTTTTGCGACTCGTCGCTCGCTTGAACGAGCGGCAGGCGTACTGTCGCCGCCATCCTCCCCTTTTCGGCCAGGGCGACTTTTACGGGGACAGGATTCGACTCGACAAACATCGCATCGTGCACCGGCAGGAGCGACAGATGCATCGCGCGGGCGCTCGCAAAATCGCCCGCCAGCGCATGCTTTGTCAGTGCGACAATTTCGGCTGGATACGCATTTGACGTCACGCTGATCACGCCGACGCCACCGACGCTCATCATCGGGAGTGTCAGCGTATCGTCGCCGCTGAAGACGGCGAGACGCTCGCCAAATCGGCGCACTAGCTCTTGGGCTCGCAGCACGTTGCCGGTCGCCTCTTTCATCGCGACAACATTTTCAGCCGCGTCGCACACGCGGGCGACCGCATCGGGCAGCATGTCGACCATGCATCGCGACGGTATGTTGTAAATGATCACCGGGGCGCGCACGGCGCGTGCACACTCGATAAAATGCGCTTCGAGCCCCGCTTGAGTCGGCTTGTTGTAGTACGGAACGACCAACATAACGCCGCTCGCCCCCACATCAAGAGCGCGCATCGACGCGTCGATCGACGCTCGTGTCGAGTTGCTCCCCGTCCCCGCAAAAACCGGCACGCGACCGCGCGCGCGCTCGACAGTACGAGCGATGACTGCCACGCGCTCTTCGGATGTCAACGTGGGGCTCTCGCCTGTCGTCCCGCAGGGGACAAGGGCCGAAATCCCCGCGCCGATTTGCGCGTCGACGAGCGCGTCGAACGCGTCCCAATCGATCGACCGAGGCGCGTCGTTGTGAAACGGTGTCACAAGCGCGGTAAATGCCCCTGTCGGCATACGGGTCGAGGCGCCCTTGGTTGACCTCGGCGTGAGAGTCGTCATCCACGAACTCTCCTGCGCATAAGCGCTCAATGCAAGAACCTAAGTAGTATTATTGGTCGTCCTCGTTTACCAGCTCGAGATACTTTGCGCCGCGCTCGACACGCCTTGGATCGGGCTTAAATCGGTCAAAAATACTCAGTCGCGTCTTCAGCGGCGGGCGCTTCTTCGTTGGATTCCTCATGACGGCCGGAGCTGGTCGCCCCTCGCCGAGCGGTGCCGGGTCAAACGCCGACCGCGTGATGTCTTCATCCTGCACTGGGCCGAGCGGTGAGCTTTTTTGCGCTGGGGGGTGGATTGCCGGCTCGATAACAAGTGTCACATCGAGAGTCGGGAGCGCATTCCCCGCGGCAAGATGCGCCAGCGCTTGGTCGTGTGCGCGCGACTCCTTGCCAATGCTCATATCGCGCGACACACGAAATTTGTATTCGCCGGCCGACGAGGCGAACATCGTGACCCACCGCTCGAATCGCCCATCGGGCCGCGGAAGAGACAGCGCGGGGCCGATAAACATCGGCGTTGCCCCCTTGGGAGCGTCGACCGCCAGAACGATGTCGTCCTGATTGGGCGACGCCCAGAGCATGTTGAAGCGCTCCCCCACGTGAAGGTTTACGTCCTTAGGATTGATTAGCTCGAGCTCACCGTAAAGCCGGGGATCGACCCCCGGTTCGGAGCCGTCAGGGGCCGGTGTGACTGTAAATTTGATCGTCTTGGTTCGCTGGATGGCGTCCGACCGATGGTTATTGAACGTTCCATAAACCTCCCAAAGCCCGGCGCTGGGAGGCGCGAACATGAACGTGCCAAACCCGTCCCATGCCGTTGTGACGACCGAAGCGTCCGAGGTCGAAGTGACGTTTTGAAAGTGAAATTGGCGATTTCTCTTTTTTCTCTTCGTCTCAAAAGCGAAAGGGATCTCTTCGCCGACGAAAAAAACATGGTTGTCCCAGGGGCGGGTTGTCCATCGCCCCGACCGGGTGATGAACGCCGCAGAGTCCGAATCAACCTGTTCCGCGAAGCCGCCCAGCTCCCCCTCGAGGCTCCCCCCACAACCGGCAATGGCTACCGAAATGGCGGAAATTTGAGCAAAACGAGCGAGTGCAGCGCGTAACAGCATGGATAAGCTCCTGAAAAAGACCAGATTGCCGCTCGTGCTACCCCCAAACAGGTGGCTCGCAACAGCAGCCATCAAAAAAAGCGCCTTAAATCGACATTTCTCACCGAGCAGCCCACGGCGACCCCGAAAATCGTCAAACCGCGCGACGAGCCTTTACAGTCGACTATTGTGCCCTATACTGCGCGGTCCGTTTCACGTACGAACGTTTGCGGCAGATTTTCCCCGCCGCGCGCCCCGCTCAATTAATTGAGTTTGGCCGCGGCTACCGAAGAGGGCATGGCATGTATGCAGTGATAAAAACAGGTGGCAAGCAGTACCGTGTGTCGCAAGGCGACACGCTGCGCGTCGAGAAACTTCTCGGAAAACGTGGCGACAAAGTCACATTCGATGAAATTCTCATGATCGGCGGCGAGGCACTCACGCTAGGCAAGCCGCACGTAGCTGGCGCCAAAGTGGTCGCCACAATCGTCGAGCAGAACCGCGATAAGAAGATCATCATCTTCAAGTTCCGCCGCCGGAAGAACTACCGCCGCAAGGCTGGGCACCGGCAGCCATACACGGCCCTCAAAATTGAGTCGATCCAGGGCGCTTAAGCTGCTGCTTCTTTAAAGGAATTACGTCATGGCTCATAAAAAAGGCGCAGGCAGCACACGCAACGGGCGCGATTCAAACTCGCAGCGCCGCGGCATCAAAGTCTTCGGCGGCGAAGTCGTCCGCGCAGGCAACATCATCGTACGACAGGTCGGCTCGACGATTCACGCGGGCAAGAATGTCGGTCTCGGTAAAGATTTCACGCTTTTCGCGCTGATTGACGGCGTTGTGAAGTACGAGTGGTACAAAGCCGACACCAAAAAGGTCTCGGTCTACCCAGCAGTCTAGGCCCTCGTCGGCTCCTATGGGGCCGACGTTGCTCTGCCGTCTCCCCCAGAATTTTACAGCTTTTTTTGATTGTCCTTGCCCGGATACAACGGGTCGACCATGGTGTCGTTGGCAATTGAAAATGAATTTCACATTCGATAAGCGACGCCTCGAAGTAGCCGCCGTACCGGAACACTTTCACAACGCTTCCGTACGGTTGGACGAGGTCGCGCATGAAGCGCCGCGGCGCGTTGTCCTTGTCGGGATGCCCAATGTAGGCAAAAGCGTCGTTTTCGGGGCGCTAACCGGCACCTACGTCACGGTTTCCAATTACCCCGGCACCACTGTCGAGATTACGCGCGGCAAACTCGCCGGCGATACCGCATGTGAAGTGATCGACACGCCAGGGACAAACAACCTGGTGCCGATGAGCGAAGACGAAGCGGTCACGCGCGACATGCTTCTCGCAGAACGCCACGACGCACTCATTCAAGTCGGTGACGCAAAAAACCTCGCGCGATCGATCTTGATGACGCTGCAGCTCGCCGAGCTGGGGACACCGTTCATCCTCAACTTGAACATGATGGACGAAGCGAACGCGCGCGGGCTATCGCTCGATTTAGAAGCGCTTCGTGAAGAGCTTTCGGGTGTCGAGATCAATACGTCGACCGCCACGCACGGGGAAGGGCTCGAGCCACTCCGCGACTACGTAGCGCGTATCGAAGGGCGGCGCGATCAGGGAAACGGCTTATCGCTTCCGTGTGCGCCAACCTATCCGGCCGACGTTGAGCGTGCGGTTGAAGCAATTTCCGCCTGCTTACCGCCGTTGGTCGTCGCGAAGCGCGCCGTTTCATTGATGCTTCTTTGCGGCGACCGCGGGTTTGATGCGCGGCTCGCAAAGCTGGCCGGCGATGAAGCGCGCCGCGTCGCTGCGGAGCACGCTACCGATATTGCCCGCGCGCACGCCGTGCCTGTTTTTGCGCTGCTTAGCCGCGTTCGGTTGGCACGCGCGCAAGCGATCGTTCGCGCTTGTCAATCGCGCACGTCAACCGAAAGCCTCGCGTCGCACACGCGCATCGGCAGCTGGCTCGCGCGCGTCGTCGGGCGCTACGCAACCGATCGGCTTTGGGGCATTCCGATTCTTCTCGTCGCGCTTTTTTTCGCATACGAAGTGGTCGGCGTCTTTGGTGCGGGCATCTGCGTCGATTTTATTGAGAATGGCATTTTTGGCAACGTCGTCGCGACAGCATCGCTCGACAAAGATGCCCGTCGCTTAGCGCCTGACGGAGAGCAGCGCCTCACGGTCGAGCGGCGCGCCGATCGCGATGAAGTGGTAATTACAGCTGAAAAGCTCGTTGATGGCCACTACGTCGCCGACCCGACAGCCACGATCGACGCGTACGACGACATGACATCGCTCGTCGCTTCGGCGACAAACGGCGTGCTAATTTTGTCGGACGAAGAGTCGCAGGGGTCGGTCGCGAAGATCTGGTCGGGGCATTTAAACCGCTTTTTTTACAGGTTTTTTGGCGAGGCTCGCCACCCTCTTCTGACCGACTTCTTTGTCGGCAGCTACGGGCTCATCACAATGGGGTTCACTTACGCCATTGCGATTGTGCTCCCCGTCGTGGCAACGTTCTTCTTCGTTTTTTCGATGCTCGAAGATTCAGGCTATTTGCCGCGCCTTGCCGTGATGGCGAATCGCCAGCTTCGGATTATCGGCCTCAACGGCAAAGCGGTGCTGCCGATGGTGCTCGGGCTCGGCTGCGACACGATGGCGACGCTCACGGCTCGCATTATGGAGACGAAAAAAGAGCGCATTCTCGTCACCCTAATGCTCGCGCTTGGCATCCCGTGCTCATCGCAGCTCGCCGTGATTCTCGCGATGACGCAGCGAACGAGCATGCTCGCCAGCGCGGTCTGGCTCTTCGTGGTTCTCTTTACAATTCTCGGCGTCGGCTTTGTCGCGGCGCGCGTTGTACCGGGCGATAGCAGCGACTTTTTGCTCGAGCTCCCCCCGCTGCGGCGCCCCTCGCTCGGCAATCTCGTTCGCAAAACGATGGCTCGCATCGAATGGTACTTGCGCGAAGCGGTACCGCTTTTTATCGCCGGCACCGTTGTCCTCTTTGCGCTCGATCGCTTCAATCTCCTCCGCTTTGTCCATCGCATCGGCGAGCCAGTCGTGCACCATATTTTGGGCTTTGCGCGCGACGGCGGCGCATCCGATAAAGTGAGCGAAGCGCTTCTTATCGGCTTTTTGCGGCGCGATTTTGGCGCGGCTGGCCTCCTCGACATGGCGCGCGGGCGGCAACTTTCGGCGGCCGACGTTGCGGTGTCGATGGTAACGATCACGCTATTTATCCCGTGTATCGCCAATGTTTTCATGATTATCAAAGAGCGCGGCTGGAAAGCGGCGGCGCTCACGTGCGCATTCGTCTTCCCGTACGCGCTCGCTATGGGGGGGCTCGTGCGGTTATTCTTTAATGTGGTGACGTCAACATGAGCGCGAGGGTGCGATGATCGATTGTGGGATGTGCGGGCACGCATTCACAAAAGAAGAAGGGGCTGCATGCCAAGCAGGCTGCCCGATTTCGGCCGGGTGTGGCCTCGTCACATGCCCCTCATGCGGCTACGAATTCCCCCCAGAATCGAAAGTCGTAACGCTGATTACAAACTTGGTGCGGCGCTTTCGATCGCCCTCTGTTCGGCCGGCAGCATAGATGGACCGACCACTGAGTGAAGCGCGAGCGGGTGAACGCGTAATAATTTGCAGCATTAACGCCGATGCATCACGCATTGATAAATTGGCTGCGCTCGGCCTGCTCCCGGGGGCCGAGCTCACTGTGCAGCAGACAAAGCCCGCTGTAATCGTCTGGTGCGACGAAACATCGCTCGCCATTGAGCCGGCTCTGGCCGCCATGGTGATGGTCGTCACACCAGCTAGCCGGCCTGGTGGCTAACGGTTCCGACGGACTACGCTGTCACCCATACGGCTCTTGACGCGTCTCCGCGAAAGTGGCACTCCGGCACCCGCCTGCGACCGCGGAATGGAACCGCCGCACGCTAAACTTTAGAGAGTACCGTTATGCTTAAGTATCTTTTTCTTATTCCTATGAGCGCACTTCTCGTTACCGGCTGTTCGTCCACCGAAGGCAGCTTCGATGGCAATGGTGACAACGGTGACAACGGTAACGCAGACGAAACCGAAGATTCGGTACGCGCGCGAAAAGCGAAGCTTGGGGAGTGGTGTGGCGGCGGCGGCTGGGGCCCAGGTGGCCGGCCACTGCCAGCAGTTCAGTGCGTAAAAGGGCTTGTTTGCAAGGACAATCCCCGCGCGCCGATGGACGCGCCCCAGGGCATTTGCTCCGAGCCTCTAGCCAAAGAGGGAGAGAAGTGCGGCGGGGGCGGGTTTGGCGCCACCGGTCCGTTGCCGGTCATCGGCTGCGAAGAAGGACTCAAGTGCGACGCACCGACCGGCCCGCTAATGGTAGATCGTCCGAGCTTCGGGGAGTGCAGGGCAATTGAAAAGGAAGCCGAACTCGGCCAGAAGTGCGGCGCCAGCTGGGGGCCAGGTGGCCCATCGCCATGGCTCAAGTGCAAAGAGGGCCTTGTCTGCGAAAGGGACCCGCACGCTCCGGCCGATGGACGCAGCGGGAGATGCGCGTTTCCGAAGTCGGGCGTAGGCGAACGTTGCGGCGGCGGGCTGGGGCCGCATGGCCCGATTTCGATCGAGTGCAAGGATGGGCTTACCTGCAAGCAATCACGGAACCCACCGACCGACGCGCCAGGCGGCCGTTGCGTTCCGTCGCGAATCCGCGGCTAATACGGCTCGTTTTAACGATAGGCTGCAGCCGCTCTTTTTCTCTCTCCAGAGACGAAGAGCGGCTGTTGTTGCGAATGGGCCCTTACCCCGCTGCGCTACGATTCGATAAAATGGCCGGCCCGCGCGCGCTCGATGCGCCGCGCCATGCGCGTGTAGCGTTCCGCGTTTTTTACTTCGCCCACCGCCAGTGGGAGCGCGCGCCTATCGACAACAAGGACGACAAGTCGTTTGCCGCGCGTGATCGCGGTGTAGAGCAGCTTGCGCGATAGCATTACAAAATGGCTTGAAAGAAGCGGAATTACGACAGCCGGGTACTCGCTCCCTTGCGATTTGTGCACGGTGCACGCATACGCGAGCGCGACGTCGTCGAACGCTTTGGCGTCGTAGGATACTTGCCGCGCCTCATCGCCCGCCGTTTCAAACCCGATCGTCATTGAGCGTTCGGCCCCGTCGATCGATGTGATGACGCCGAGATCGCCGTTCCATACAGCTCGATCGTAGTCGTTTCGAAGCTGCATCACTTTATCACCGACTCGGAGCGTCCGTTCACCTTTTGAGACCGATGCCCCCTCAGAATTGAGTACCGCCTGAAGCGCGTCGTTGAGCGCGATCGCGCCGCATGGACCGCGATGCATCGGCGTGAGCACCTGGATATCTCGCACCGGTTCGAAGCCAAATTTGCGCGGGATCCGCCGGGTGACGAGATCGATGATGACATCGCGCGCCGCTTCGGGGTCATCTCGCTCGATGACAAAAAAGTCGGCGCCATCTTCCGCTGCATCGGCGCCGACCGGTATTTCACCGCTGTGCACACGATGCGCGTTTCGCACGATCATGCTCTCCGCCGCTTGACGAAAAATTTGTGTCAATCGTACGCACGGAACGGCTCGCGACGCGATGACGTCGTGAAGCACCGCGCCTGGGCCGACGCTCGGCAGTTGATCGACATCGCCGACGAGCACAAGCCGCACGCCAGAAGCAATCGCTTGGGTAAGAGCATCGAACATCGGCAGGTCGATCATCGACGATTCATCGACAATTAAAGCTCCAACTTCGATCGGCCTCGCGGCAGAGCGTTTGAACGTCGAGCTTTTCGGATCGAATTCGAGCAGGCGATGAAGCGTCATCGCTTCACGCCCCGTCGCGTCGGCCATGCGCTTGGCGGCGCGCCCTGTGGGGGCTGCGAGCGCCATCGTAAGCCCCGCGCGACTAAAAATGTCGACCAGGGCGCGCACGATCGTTGTCTTACCGACTCCTGGGCCGCCGGTGATCACCACAACCGGCGACTCCGCAACCGCTTCGATCGCGGCGCGCTGCTGCACCGCGAGCGGCATTTTTGACTTCGCTTCGAACGCAGCGATTGCGGCGGCGGCGTTGCCTAACGGTTCGGCGCGCGCGGCGCTGAGCGCTACAATTTGCTTCGCCGCGCGCTCTTCGGCGTCGTGGAGTTCGCGCGCAAAAACAATGTCACCTTCGGTGAAATCGCTGCTGTCGCTCGTCGCCTCAACAACGATGAGCCCCGCGGCGCGCAGCTCGCTGATCGCGAAGTCAAATGACCGATCGGCTGGCAAACCTAGCATCGCGGCAGCGCGCTCAATCAGCTCCCCTTTTGGAATAAACGTGTGACCGACATCGGCCGTCTCGCCGACGATATGGAGTACGCCGGCTTCGATCCGCCGCGGCGAATCACTGGCGATCCCAATCGACTGCGCAATCTTGTCAGCCGTTTTGAAACCGACCCCTTTGACTTCTATCGCCAACCGATACGGATCGCTCGATACGACATGAATCGACCGCGAGCCGTACCGCTTCCAAATCCGGGTCGCGAGAGACGTCGACGCGCCGTGCGCTTGGAGAAATACCATCACTTCGCGCACTGCGCGCTGATCGTTCCACGCGCCGGCGATGCTTGCGATCCGTTTCGCCCCGAGCCCGCCGACTTCGCGGAGGCGCTCCGGAGTTTCGTCGAGCACTTTTAACGTTGCGTCGCCGAATGTGTCGACGATCCGCTGCGCGGTCGCCGCCCCTACTCCAGGAATTAGCCCCGACCCGAGATAGTTCGCGATCCCCTTGCGCGTGTTCGGAGCGAGCTCAGTCAACCCGACCGCCTGCAGCTGCTCACCGAATTTTGGGTCGACAACGATCATCCCGTGCGCACGCACACGCCCCCCGATGTGCACCGGCGGGAGGATACCAACTACGGCAAGCGGCTCAAAACGGCCAGAAACGTTGACTTTAAGCACACGATAGCCGGTCATCGCGTTTTCAAACGTGATGCGAATGACCTCCCCTTCGATGATAGTTTCGGTGCTCGTGCTCACTGCTGTAACGTTTATCCGATCCCGCGTTGACCGAAAGTAGAAGTACGCTACCTCTCAACGCATTGCAGCGCGGGGCTGCCGGAGCGAGCTGTGGCTACTCTCATCGCACAATTCTTCGTATTCTTCGCATCGGTCTTTTCCGTTGTCGACCCGATCGCGGCGATACCTATTTTTCTAGCACTTGCAGGGCATCATTCAAAAGGAGAGCAGCGTCTTATCGCTCTTCGCGCCGCCATCACCGCCGTCACCGTTCTCAGCGTTTTTGCCGCAGCCGGCGCCGTTATTTTTCGTTTTTTTAGTATCTCGATGCCGGCATTTCGTATTGCCGGGGGGATTTTGATTTTTGCGCTCGCGTTCGACATGATGAATGCGAAGCGATCAACCAAGCGGTCGAGCGCCGAAGAAGAAGAAGATGCCGCATCGCGCGACGATGTCGGGCTGATGCCGCTCGGGCTCCCATTTTTGTCCGGCCCAGCCTCAATCGCCACAGTGATGATGCTTGCCGGCGAAGCGACCAATATGGACGAGCGAATCCTGCTTCATGTGGCCATCGTGTGCGTCTGCATCGCAACGTTGCTGATACTCCGCTCCGCCGCACTAATGACCAAACTGCTAGGCACAACCGGCCTAAACGTCATCGTGCGAATCATGGGGCTAATCCTAGCGGCGCTAGCGGTAGAGTTCATCATCACAGGAACACGCGGAGCCTTCCCCGAAATGTTCCCCAACGGCTAAAAAAAAGCCCCGAACAGCACTGCTGTCCGGGGCTTAATCATTTACCGGTATCGACTAGAAATCGCCGTGTCCGTGGCCTGCGTGCCCGCCGCCTGATGGCTTCTCGTCTTTTGGACGCTCAGCCACTAGGCACTCGGTTGTAAGCATCAAGCTCGCGACGCTTGCGGCGTTTTGGAGCGCGGTGCGAACTACTTTGACCGGGTCGATGACGCCCATGCCGATGAGATGGCCGTACTGATCGGTCGCTGCGTTGTACCCGAAGTCGTCCTTCCCCTCTTTGACCTTATTGACAACGATCGACCCTTCTAGGCCGGCGTTGGCAACGATCTGGCGGAGCGGCTCTTCGATTGAGCGCCTGATGATCTGCACGCCAAAGCGCTGCTCATCATCGAGCTTCAACTTATCAAGCGCCGACTGCGCACGAATGAGCGCGACGCCGCCGCCGGCGACGATCCCCTCTTCGACTGCTGCGCGGGTTGCGTGAAGCGCATCTTCTACGCGCGCCTTCTTCTCTTTCATCTCGGTCTCGGTCGCTGCGCCGACCTTCACGACTGCGACGCCACCGACCAACTTCGCGAGGCGCTCTTGGAGCTTTTCGCGGTCGTAATCGCTTGTCGTGTTCTCGATCTGCGCGCGAATCTCAGCGATTCGCCCTTTGATCTGATCTTTGCTCCCTGCACCATCGACGATCGTCGTGTTGTCTTTGTCGAGAGTGACGCGCTTTGCACGACCGAGGTCGGAAATGGTGACGTTCTCGAGCTTGAGACCGAGCTCTTCTGCGATGACCTGACCGCCGGTCAAAATCGCGATATCTTTCAACATCTCCTTGCGGCGATCGCCGAAGCCCGGCGCTTTCACTGCGGCGCAGTGGAGCGTGCCACGGAGCTTGTTCACGACCAATGTCGCGAGCGCTTCGCCTTCGATGTCTTCCGCGATGATGAGAAGCGGCTTTTGCTGTCGCGCGATCGCTTCGAGCACCGGGAGAAGATCTTTCATGTTCGAGATCTTCTTCTCGCTGATGAGCATGTAGCAATCGTCGAGAGCGGCAACCATGCGCTCTGGGTCGGTCACGAAGTACGGCGAGAGATAGCCGCGGTCGAACTGCATCCCTTCGACAACTTCGAGTGTTGTCTCGGCGGTTTTCGACTCTTCTACGGTGATGACACCTTCTTTGCCGACCTTTTCCATCGCTTCGGCAAGCTTGCCGCCGATTTCTTTGTCGCCGTTTGCGCTGATTGTGCCGACCTGAGCGATCTCTTTCGGATCCTTCGTCTGCTTTGCCTGCGCCTTTAGAGCGACGACGATCGCTTCGACAGCTTTGTCGATGCCTCGCTTGATTTCCATCGGGTTGTGCCCTGCGGCGACGAGCTTCGACCCTTCGCGGTAGATCGCTTGCGCGAGCACTGTTGCGGTGGTGGTACCGTCGCCCGCGACGTCGCTCGTCTTTGAGGCGACTTCGCGCACCATCTGCGCGCCCATGTTCTCAAAACGGTTCTCGAGCTCGATCTCTTTTGCGACGGTGACGCCGTCTTTTGTGACCGTCGGCGAGCCGAAGCTCTTTTCGATGACGACGTTTCGCCCTTTTGGACCGAGCGTCACTTTGACGGCGTCGGCAAGTGCGTTCACGCCTGCAAGAATGTAATTGCGCGCGTGCTCGGTATAAACAATTTCTTTAGCTGCCATAATTTAGAGACCTCTTTTATACGGGTGGCGGGTAACGGGAATCACTTCTCGATGACACCGAGAATGTCGTCTTCCCGGAGGATGAGACGGTCTTCGCCGTCGATTTTCACTTCTGTGCCGCCGTATTTTCCGAACAAAACGCGGTCGCCGACTTTGACGTCAATTTTGCGTACGGTGCCATCTTCGAGAATTTTGCCATTCCCCACGGCGACGACTTCGCCTTCGATCGGCTTCTCTTTGGCCGTATCAGGGATGATGATCCCCCCTTTGGTCTTCTCTTCTTCTTTGACGCGTTTCACGATGACGCGGTCCTGCAACGGACGAATCTTCGACATGGCTATCCTCCAAACAGTGGACTGAGCCCCCCGAAACACCCCCAATTGCTTACTGCAACCGGTGAAATCGCACCCGGACGGGCCGGCTACGGTGCTTCGCCACCTGGCAAGGTGACGGGGAGGGTGCGCGGCAAAGTAATCCTCGGTATTTTAGCGTCAAGGGGGCCCCTCCCGAACCTTGCGACTTTTTTGCGATCCAGCCGCGAATGGCACATTTAGCCCCCGAAGGACCCGATTTTCCTACAAAAAGGGCGCTTTTATCTTTCCTTCGGCCCAAAAACCCAGTCAGCTATACTTATTAGAGGACGTCAGTGCCGAATTGAGGTGCGGGCATGCCGATTGTCGCAACGGAGAGCATTGAGGAGTTTTTCTCGGAAATTGTCGAGAGTTCAATGCGCGCGCGAGGGGTGAGCGCGACCGAAGTGGCCACAAATTACGTAGTGTCGCTGCTAAAGGAGTTCGCCCGACCGGATGAGCGGGTCGAGACGACGTTTAGCCGCCCGCTCACATTTTTGCTCGACGAGGCGCTCCACACATCCAATTTGGGGGAACGCTTTGAGCGGCTCCGGCTTCTCGGCGACGGCGTCTTGTACACGACCGGCTTTTTTGGCGACCACTTAGAAGCGCGAGGCGTCGACCCGCAATACGTGATCAGCATCGGGACAACGGCGTACGAGAACGCAAGTTCGCTCCTGCATGGCAGCGCACTTGCGGTGAAAGAGCGCGACAGCGCTGTCGCGAAACGCGATATTTTCCGCGAGCTCGCGTCGAAGTTCGTCGTCTTCGTACAAGTGATCAACGACGTCGCCGATACAGCCATCGCAGGCGGCGCGTCATCAGCGGGCGACGCAAGTGCGAAAAACCTGCTGACGCTTTACGAACGCTGGCTAAAAACAGGGAGCGACACCCTCGCGCAGACGCTTAGCTCGCACGGCCTCGTTCCGACACGCGGAGGCAAAGGGGTCCTCCAATGAAGAGAGAGCGACGTTTCGCATCGTCGATTCAGCACGCTCTCGAACGGCTCTACGGGCTCGATCACACCGTCGACGTCCGAAAATTCGTCGTCCTTGCCGATGACGGTGAGCGCGAACGCCTGTTCGTACGAGAGTCAGACGATGGCGCCATCGAAATGATGCTGCGAATTCCCCAACTGGCGCGCTCTGAATTTGACGCGGAGAATGATCGCGATCTCGACCCGATGTGTCAGATCATCGAGGGGGTTAGCCATTTTATTTACATCGCGCACCGGGCCGCGATTCAGCGGGAAGCGACGCGTCTTGAGCTCGAACTGCAAGCCGAAGTCGATAAGTACGTGGTGCTCGCGACAGCGCTTCGCGTCGGTGCGCGCAAAAGTGAAGCGCTGCGTAGACGGCTGTTCGAACGTGTCGAGTTTTCGGACGAGGCATCGACCGACTCCGGCGAGCGATACCGCGTCGCGAATTCGGTCGCCGATCGGTTCACGCGACGCCTCGAGCGCCACTGGATTGCGACCGGCCGTTTTGGCGAATTACGCGACGAATTACGACGGTTTTTTCGCATGGGGCAAGAAGAAAAACTTCGCTTTGCGCGGGCAGCATAGCGCGTGCTACGGCGCTAGAACCGCAGCACTTTTTGCGAAGTGTAGCGCTTACGACTGTACGTAAGCGGCGGCGCTTATCTTATTCTTGCCGATTGGAAGTCATCATGAACGCTTTCTTAAAAATTGCGACCGCTGCGACGATCGTCTCTTCTACAATTTTCCCATCTACCTCAAATGCAGCGTCGGTGTTTCTCGATCGGCCCGAAGTGCACTCGAGCGACCCGGTCGACGAAAATGTCAGCTGCGCCCCGAATGTCCCCGGGCGAGTTCTCGCGCAAGATCTCGCAAACGGCCGCATCACGAAAACTGGGGTCGGTACCGGCGCCGCGAGCGATCCGACCGGCGCCAGTGGGACTGGCGGTCCGTGCGCGCAATTTTGCGCTACCTGCCGACTTACATTTTCGCCAACGATGACAACCGACGAGCTCATTAAGCGATGCCGTGAAATCGCGGCGCGCACCCCGCCAGAGAGCTACCTCCGAAGTCTCGATGGGATGGGCGCGCAGGTTCTCCGAATCGTGCCGACCGCATCGCTTCCGACGATCGGCGCGAACCCACACGAGATGGCGGCGCACATGACAAAACTCGCGCAGGCCGAAGGGGCAAAATTTACGTACAAGGTGCACGAGAAGGCTTCGAAGAATGATCTGCTCGATGCGATCAGGGCAGATAGCTCGGTGATCATGCTGATCTCGAACGGCTCGCGACCGTTTAAGGCTCCTGTCTCGGCCTGGATCACGGATCGCTGCTGGCTCCCGACACGAACGTTGCTATCGAAGGCCGGAATTCCCGAATTCCTGTCGGACACACTCCCGCAATTCGCCTACGTGGCCGTTGTCGGTTTTAAGCAGTCTGAGGATGGAGCGTTGACGCTGCACATTCGCGGCGCCAGCGGCGCAGCGAGCCCGGTGCTCTACGTCGACCTCGCGCCGCTGTGGGACGTGCGAAAGAGCGATGAGAACGCTTCGCTGTCCGACATTCTCGACGCGCTTCGCATCGTGCCGAATACGATCATCGTTCAGACGCGCGCTGAGGCGGCTACAGCCCCATGAGCTTTGCCAGGTAGTAGCGCATCGTCTCGGTTGTCCCCGCCCCGATGCGAAACAGCCTCTGATCGCGCCACGCGCGCGCCACCGACGACTCCTCCATGTAGCCGGCGCCGCCGTGAAATTGCAGACTCTCGTCGATCACTTCTGACGCCACATCGCCGACAAATACTTTCGCCATCGATATGATTTTCACCGTCTCGAGCTCGACGGGGACTTTTCGCACCCAGCGATCTTGATTGTAGAGATCGGCGGCGTGGTACGAAAGCGCGCGCGCCGCTTCGATCTTTGTTTGAAGCGACACAAATTTGTGTTGCCAATATTCGCGTTTGATGAGCGGCTTGCCAAACGCTTTGCGATCGCGCCCAAACTCGATCGCATCGTCGAGCGACGCCTGCGCGCCGGCCACCGCGCTCGTGCATGCGATCGCCCGTTCTGACTGAAAATTCTGCATCAAATGCATGAAGCCGCGGTTCTCTTCGCCGAGCAGATAGCGCGCCGGAACACGCATGTCGTCAAACGCCAACTCCGCCGTATCGCTCGCGTGATTGCCGATTTTTTTCAGCTTTTTTGCGACCGAAAAGCCGCGCGTGTTTGTCGGTACGATGAAAAAACTGCAGCCGTGCGCGCCCGCCTCCGGGCTCGTCTTCACAAGCATTGTCACGAAATCGGCTCGCACCGCGTTGGTGATGTATGTTTTTGCGCCGTTGATGATGTAGTCGCTGCCGTCTTTGCGCGCCCACGTCTGTATCCCGGCGACATCGCTCCCTGCATTTGGCTCTGTTACGCCCAAAGCCGCGATTTTTTGGCCGTGGATCGCCGGCGTCAAAAATTCTTCAATCTGCTCTTTTGTCCCCAAATCGGCGATGACCGGCGTTGCGATATCGCCTTGCACGAGGAGCCCCATGGCAACTCCGGCGGAGCGGCACTTTGCCAGCTCTTCGCTCTTGGCGACACTGAACCAAAAATCGCCACCACCACCACCCACATCCTCCGCATAGTGCGCCGCGAAAAGCCCAAGCTCACCGGCGCGACGAAACACTTCATCCGGAAAAAGCTCCAAGCGCTCCCACTCATCGACATACGGAATGAGCTCGCGCTGGACAAACTGCTTCACCGTGCGGCGAAAATGGTCATGATCTTCTCGAAAAAATCCGGGCATAGGGCCTCCGAAGCGCAAGCGAACAAAACAAGCCGACAAAAAACCAGAAGGGGCTCCAGCTCGACCTGGAACCCCTTCTTTACTTCAATTTCGTTCTAGCCATAACCCCATCAATGATGGGGGATGGCGCCCGAAATTAGGCTTTCTTAGCAGCCGTCTTGCGCTTCTTTGCAGCCTTGCGCTTTGCTGGCGCTTTCTTGGCAGCAGCCTTGCGCTTCGGTGCCTTCTTCGCCTTCTTCGCAGGTGCTTTCTTTGCGGCCTTTTTTACTGCTTTTTTCTTTGCAACCATGGTTCCACTCCCCTTCTTGTTGACGCTCTTGGCGCCTTTGTTGTTGTTACTTGCACAACCCCCCCCGTTGACGCCCAACAGCGACGCAGCGGCAGCGCGTGCCACGGATAAAAAACCTTTCCGAACTGGACGCGAGACCATTTCTCTCGAAATAGCGCGCGCCTTTAATGCTCCTCTCACGACCGCATCAAGCTCACCAAAATCAAACGGCTTGTCGAGGTACGCATCTGCACCAAATAGCGGACTCGTCATCCCGTTTAACTCTTCACCGATTCCGGTGAGCATCACCACGCTCGTGTGGGCGAGCGCGGCATCTTCTCGTATTTTCCTGCAAACTTCCCATCCACTCATGCCTGGCATCATCACGTCGAGGACGATGAGGTCAGGCATTTGCTCCCGTGCCATGCGCAATGCCTGCTTGCCGTCCGTTGCTTCTATGACGTCAAATGCAGGATTTGCGCTGGAGCGAAGATGGCGCGCCACAAGCTCGACAACCGATGAATCATCATCAGCTACGAGCACGAGAAACGGCGCGGTCGGTCGAGGCATCGGACCTGATGTCAAAACAAGTTTGACTTTTGGTCAAGCAATCGTGTCATCGGGATGATCGATTTGTCGGCAATGGCATTACCTCTGTCTCAGTCCCCGAGGGGCCCTCGAGGTCGTCGGGAGACCAGTCGAGGCGGTCCGTTCAGTTCTCGCCGCGGAACTTTGTTGGCACCTTTGAGGTCGTTTCAACGAGCTCGCGCGACGAGTTTACGTACTTCACGATCGTCGGCAAATGCCCTTTAGTAAGCTTTAATTTCCCCTGCATCATCGCTTTGATCGGATCGAGCTCGCGCGTGATGACCTGCTTCCAGCGGGCGTAGTCGGCGACAATCACGAACGGCGCCTTCTCGGCCTCGGCCCTCGAAACGAGGCGGCAATCGCGGCACTCGCCCCCATTAACGTCGAGCCACATCGCCGTATCTTCTGCGATACCGAGGCTCGGCTCGGCTTTTACGATCATCGCAACGGCTCCGTGCGTCCAATCTTTGCCGGCCAGCTTATACGCGGCGCTTGTGTTGAGAGCTTGCTTGTACGCTGTCGCCCATTCGGGCGAGGGGAAATCGAAACCCATCATGTCTCCTTTTAGCCTTGTTTTTCCGATGCGCCAATCCGCCGCGGGCACGGGCACGTGGACGGATCAGAACCGATCTGCGCGCGATAGCTACCGGCGCACCAGCGCGCGCGCCGCTACTTCTAACTCGCTCACGGTCGCAACGCTGAGGACTTGCGAACAATAGCGTGCGTATTCGAACATCGCACTATCGCCGACCCCCCAACGATCGGGCCGTTCAGGGCAAAGCCAGATGACGGAACGGACTTTTTGTCCGATGCGGCCGAGGAGCTCGGCGCCGGCCGCTTGGTAGTTCGTCCGACCGTCACCGAGAACGACGACGGTCATATCGCGCGTCAAGTCAGCGGCAAAACGCTGTTCAAAATCGCGAAAAACGCGCCCATAGTTCGAATTGCTGTTCACGGCGATAAGCTCGCCCGAATAAGCGCGGCCGAGCGCCACAGAGACCGGTTCGGTGTCAAAGAGCTCCGTCGTCTCGGCCAGCTCGCTCACAAATACGAAGGAGCGCGTGCGGGAGAAGAGCTCTTGGGCGGCGTAGACAAACTCGAGCATGAAGCGCGCGGCCGCTCGAACGGAATCACTTACATCGCAAAGAAGCACCAGCGCCGGCTTGCTGCGCTTCCGGGCTCGCGAGATGCGCTCAAACGGCACGCCGCCCGTCATCAGCGCCCGCTTTAGCGTTTTATGCGGATCGATTCGCCCGCGCCGGACGCGCTTTTCTCGGGCCCTGGCGCCCCCTTTGAGCGTTCGTGCGAATTCGCGCACCGCTCGCCGCGCTTCATCGAGTTCGGCGTCGGTGAGCGCGGCGAACTCGGTTGTCTCGGTCGACTTCTCGTCGTCTGGAACTTCTCGATGCTCGAGTGCAAACATTTCGCTCACACCCGCGCGCACATCCCCCGCAGCAGCATCGAGCTCGTCGCGAAGCGCGAGCGCAATCGCGTCGCTCACGTCGTCGCCGAACGCATCGCGAAGCGCCGTTCGCATCAACGCCAGTTCATCGCGCGCTCTGACCGCGCCCATCTGCTCGAGGACGCGATGCGCGACGAAACCGTGCGCAAGGTGATTTCCAGCAAGTTCCATCACTCTGCGGTTCGACGCGAGGCATAGGAGCTGCTGGAGGGCGCAGCCGCGCTCGAACAGAGGCCTGACCGATTGAACCGCGTTGTCTCGTTTCGCGACATCGTCGAGAAGGGCGCTAACCGCCGCGACATGCTCCTCCGAGAAGCCGCGTTGGACCAGACGCTCATAAAGCGTTGTGCGACGCGCTGTGGCCCCAAAGTAGCGCGCGAAGAGGGTGTCAAAGCGCTCGAGGTCGCGCCGCCGCTGCACGACGAGCGCACGAAGCGCCAATTGCACCCGTGAGCGATCGGCGAGACCGACAATCGACGCGGCGCGCATCGCGTGAATTGCTTGCGATGTCCCGATGGTGAAACCAGCGGCGCGGAGAGACCACAGAAATTCATCAATCATTCGAGTCGCTGCATCGGCATCGCCAACCTTCATTACCTTGACATACCCGATCTCCCGACTATGTTTACGACCCTCCGAATGCGCCCATAGCTCAGCTGGATAGAGCACCGGTCTACGGAACCGGTTGTCGGAAGTTCGAATCTTCCTGGGCGCACAAAAACCCGATGCCTTTCGGTCAAGACTGGGGCGCTCTCGGCCCCGGGCGCGCGGAAAATACCCAGCGTATGTCCCGCGCGCCCGGAGCCGAGATCACCCCAGTCTTGACCGAAATCCATTCGGGTTTTTCCCATTGATTTTTTTTCGCGCTTTGCGCTCGGTACTTGTTTTCGCGCTTTGCGCTCTCGTTTGCTCGCGCTTTGCGCTCGGTGCTTGTTTTCGCGCTTTGCGCTCTCCTTTGGTCGCGCTTTGCGCTTGGTACTTGTTTTCGCGCTTTGCGCTCGGTACTTGTTTTCGCGCTTTGCGCTTGGCCTTTTCGCATGAATTCTGATTTTGACTGGATGCAGCTTGCGCTTGCTGAGGCTGATGGGGCTGCCCTTCTTGGCGAGGTCCCTGTTGGGTGCGTGTTGGTCGGCCCTGATGGGGCTTTGCTGGCTCGGGCGGGCAACTTGCGGGAGAGTACGCAGGACCCTACTGCGCATGCTGAGATTTTGGCCATTCGGGCTGCGGCTTTGGCGCTGGGGTCTTGGCGCTTTGATGGCGTTACGGCTTACGTTACTCTTGAACCTTGCGCGATGTGTGCTGGGGCTCTTGTGCATGCTCGCGTTTCGCGGGTTGTTTATGGATGCACTGATCCGAAGGGGGGGGCGGTTGAGACGCTCTTTTCGATAGGTCGCGATGCTCGATTGAACCATCGGTTCGACGTTACCGGCGGCATTCTTGCCGAGGCTTGCGCCGAGCGATTGTCGGCTTTCTTCGCTGGTCTTCGGGCTCTCGGCAAGCGTTAATCGAGCGGCATTTCCTGTTTTGCTGGCGATCTGAGCTGATTGCGCAGTCCCGATTTTGAGCGCTTGCCCAGTCCCGCTCTTGGTTCACAATTAATGAACTCGCCTGTGAATTGGTGGCTGACGTTTGGCACCACGAAAAAGGGTCATGCGTGGATGAGAGTTTCGAGCCGAAAACGCCTCTCGAGAAGGAATGGTTCGCTTCGGCGCAAAGTGTCGCTGTTTGCCAGCGGCGCGTCTCTCGCGCTCGGCGGCTGCGCCGAAGTGGGCGACGAGCATGAAAATGTCAGCCAGCATTCGCAAGCGATGATGAATGAAGCGGCTGAGGGGGCGCGGCCGAAACGAGATGAAGTCATCCTGCCGGCGGCCGAACATCTGTCCGACATTGAGCGATTTTGGGATCAGGCCGTTCTCCCCCCGTTGGCCCTGCAGGAGATCGCGATGCACGCGCACCGCGTGCAGATGTCTTCGGCGCATTTCCGAAAGTGGCTTCACTTGCATGCGGATTTTATTCGTCACGCGAAAGGCAATGGCGAAGTCGCCGCCGGATTGCGGGAAGCTTATCGCGCTCAGATCCTGCGACTTGGCGCCGCCGTGCCGACACATAAGTCTGTCGCGCGATTTCTCGCTTTTGCAAGTTCCCAAAAGAGCTACTCACAAGGCGCACCAGGTCGACCGCCTCCCGACGAAGCGAGCATCAACGACTTCGCGCCCCTAGCCGAACAGTTGATGCTCAACATTGAGCGCACACTCGCGACAGGCGCGGCGCCAGACCAAGGATCAGTTGCTGAACTTGCCTACGTAGTGGAGCTATTTCAAACGGCTTCCCTTCAAACATTTGAGGCCCATAGAGCTCTTCGCCCCGGCGAGTGGGATCTTGGGCCTGCAATTAGCGTCGACCCGATCTTGACGGCCAATCTCGCCTATCTTCGCCAGACAACGAAGCGGTTTTTCGATCTGCTAGTTCTCGCGCGTGACGGGCGTGCCCATGCCGCAAGCGAAAGGGTGGCCCCCGGGTTATCCATTCGGCGGGCAGCTCCGAAAGAGCGAGCCGAGAAGCTCCGCGACTTGGGCGAAGGGACGTGGTTCGTTCGATTCGTCAACGCAAAAAAAGAACCGGCGATTCTGACTTTCACCCGCGATCGGAATGGAAAACTGGTTCCCGCTGCACTTTCCGCGTTCAGTTCTTTGGATGAGTCGAATGAGCCATATTTGGTTTTGGAGCATTCCCACGGCGACTTCGCCCACGGCACGACGTCCCGCTCGATCATCGTGAAGCTGGGTGATGGCATTCTTCAACCAGTAAAAGGGAGGGCGCTATTGGTGTCGATCGACACCGCTTCGGCATCGATCACGTCGGCCTCGTCGGCCGACGATAAAGGTCGTCTGTACGACGCTCAGTTTTTTATCCCGTTCAACGTCGCGAATGGCGAACAGGCGAAAAGGGCGTTCATCGAGCAGGCACAGCTCCAAGGGCTCAAGCTGTCGCAAGACGTCAACGGGGCCGCGATTTTTCTTCCATGGACCAATCGCGACGAGTTTTTTGCTCGGATTGAGATCATTGTCCAGCTTCTTTCGAAGAGCCTCTCGGATGTAGAAGCACGGCCTCTGCTTGGTTCGCTCGCTCGAATGGTTGTCAAGTTTGAGCCGGCAATGAGCGCAGAACAACAGAGCGCTGAAGCCCGAGCCGAAAAAGAGAAAAAAGAAAAAGCAGAGCTGAAGGTGGCGACGCCTAAAGCTTCGAAAGGGAAAGCAAAGGCAAAAGCGCGAAAAGGCCCACCGCCGAGACGGGATCCCTTCGCGGACGAGAAAACTGCCGATTCCGCGGCGTCCGCATCCGCCGCGACGACTGAGCGCGCGAGCGAGCACGAGCAGGCGACGGAGTTCGCGGCCCGAGAGATCGATGAACGGGATGCAATCGAGCAAGATCGCCCGGAAAATGACCAGGCGCGCGCGGACAGTGACCAGGCGATCGACGAACGTCATGCGATTGACGAAGAGGACGGCCCCGAAGATGGCGCGTATCGGCCTTGGGTGGGCGCTGCCGATGGCGAAGAAAATGTGCGTGGCGAGGCGATCGACGCAGCTGCCGACATCGACCAACGAGCAAGGCGCGAACGAATCGAAGCGATGCGCGCCGCCGTGCGGGAGATGATTCCAATCGAGGGGACGATCAAGCCACGCGAAATGAGCGAGGCGTTAGATACGGTAGTTGCAATGTGGTTCGATGCGAAGGACAAGAACGAAGGGCGCCCAACACAGCACGGGTCGCACCGGAGTCGACACTTTCCGGAAGTCGGCGCGATTACAAATGCGCAGAAAAAGCCGATAAAAGCGTCCCAAGGGCGGCAGCGCCTCGGCGAAGTAATCGATCGTTTCGAAGCGGCTGACCAGCGGATGGCTAGACGGAAAGACCAGGACGGCTAGACGCCATTAAACGACACCAGCCATACGTTTATTGGCGTCATTATAGACAAAAGAGGCGGTACATGGCACCATTTACCGGATGCCCCACGTACGGCAGCGCTTTGCTTCCCCTCTATTACGAAAATTAGGCGGCTTGTGGCCCGTAGTCGGCCTGCTCGGGCCGCGCCCAGACGCGTGAAGAGGCGTCACGCTCGCCAAAAACATTCTTAGCGCGACTGCCTACCATGGGGAGCATGGAGCTAAGGCCTAATCAGATACTCTCCCCGTAAACGTGCCCGTACCCGTAAACGTGGCCAGCTTTTTCTGCGCATCGAGCCGCAGAAAAAGCCGGGCACGTTTACGGGCACGGGCACGTTTACGGGGAAGATCAGATTATGAGATCCGCCCTACGGGCTAGGGAGATCCTATTCCTCGTTTACTGCTGAGAGCGGCTCTACCGAGTGGCGGTGCGGCGTGTGCCGCTCTTCTTCACCGGCTACGATGATCTTCTGCTTCCTGTATGGAGGCAGGCCTGTGCCGGCCGGAATGAGTCGTCCCATGATGACGTTCTCTTTCAGCCCGCGCAGGTAGTCGATCTTCCCGCATACGGCCGCTTCGGTCAGCACCTTCGTCGTCTCTTGGAACGACGACGCGGAGATGAACGATTCGGTCGAGAGCGACGCCTTCGTGATCCCGAGGAGCAGCGCTTCGGCCACAGCCGCCTTGCCGCCGCGATCGAGAACACGCTGATTTTCGCGCTCGAAGATATGCTTTTCGACCTGCTCGTCGATCAAGAAATTGGTATCGCCAACATCCTTGATCCGCACGCGCCGGAGCATCTGGCGAACGATAACTTCGATATGCTTGTCGTTAATCGCAACGCCCTGCAGGCGGTAAACCTGCTGGATTTCGTTCACGAGGTAAGCGGCAAGCTCTTTCTCGCCCTTCACGCGCAGAATGTCGTGCGGGTTCGCCGGGCCGTCCATGAGCGGCTCGCCTGCGCGTACACGGTCGCCGGTGTGCACCTGAATGTGCTTCCCTTTGGCGATCAAATACTCGCGTGCGTGGTCCGCCTGCTGCGCGCCGTCGTTGCCGAACGGCGTGATGATGACCTTCCGCTTCCCCTTTGTGTCTTTGCCGAACGACACTTCGCCGTCGATTTCCGCGATGATCGCGTGATCTTTTGGCTTTCGTGCTTCGAACAGCTCGGCGACACGTGGGAGACCGCCGGTGATGTCTTGGGTCTTCGTCGATTCACGAGGAATCTTCGAAATGACTTCACCTGCTTCGAGAAGATCGCCGTCTTGGATGACGATGTTCGCGCCGACCGGGAGGAGATATCGCGCTTCGAGCTCCGAGTTCGGAAGCCTGAGCGTTTCACCTGTGATCGGGTCTTTGATCGAGATGCGCGGGCGGAGATCCGCTGCGCGCGATTCGACGATCACTTTACGGCTGAGGCCGGTCACTTCGTCGAGCTTCTCGATCATCGTGACACCTTCGACGATATCGCCAAACTTCGCGATACCGGCGACTTCGGTCAGAATCGGCATGGCGAAGGCGTCCCACTCGGCCAATAGCTGGCCGACGCGGACTTTCTGCCCTTCGATCACGCGCAAGACCGCTCCGTACACGAGGCGGTGATGCTCGCGCTCGCGACCTGTGTCGTCGACGATCACGATCTCGCCGTGGCGATTCATGACGCTCGTTGTTCCGTCGTTCTTTCGAGCGAGATTTGCCCCTCGAATCCGCACAAAACCTTCGTTTCGTGCTTCGAGTGAGCTCTGCTCGATCTTGCCGCGGGCGGCCGCTCCACCGATGTGGAACGTACGCATCGTTAGCTGCGTTCCTGGCTCACCGATCGATTGCGATGCGATGATACCGACCGCTTCGCCGATGTTCACCTTGTACCCGCGCGCGAGATCGCGCCCGTAGCACTTGGCGCACACGCCGCGCTTTGTCTGGCATGTGAGCACCGAGCGGATAACGATCTCTTCGATCCCCGCCTCTTCGATCTGGTGCACGAGCGCTTCGTCGAGCTCGGTGTTCGCTGCGACCAGCACTTCGCCGTTCAGCGGATCGACGATGTCTTCGAGCGCAACGCGGCCGAGAATTCGGTCGCCGAGCGGCTGGATGACTTCGCCTGCATCTTCGAGCTTCGTCACGCGAATGCCGTCGAACGTCTCGCAGTCGAACTCGGTGATAACCGCGTCCTGCGCAACGTCGACGAGACGCCGTGTGAGGTAACCGGAGTTTGCCGTCTTGAGCGCGGTGTCGGCGAGACCTTTTCGCGCACCGTGCGTCGAGATGAAGTACTGAAGCACCGTGAGCCCCTCGCGGAAGTTCGCGGTGATCGGCGTCTCGATGATTTCGCCCGACGGACGCGCCATGAGACCGCGCATCGCGGCCAGCTGACGAATCTGCTGGGTCGAACCTCGAGCGCCCGAGTCGGCCATGATGTAGATCGGGTTGAAGCTCGGCTCGACAGCCTCTTCGCCTGTCTCCGAGTCGACAATCTTCTCTTTGCCGATCCCGAGCATCATCTCCTGCGTGACCTTGTCGGCAACGCCGGCCCAGATGTCGACGATCTTGTTGTAGCGCTCGCCGTCGGTGATCAGACCTTCTTGGTACTGATCGACAACGTGCTGCACTTCTTCCTGCGCTTCGTTGAGCAGCGTCTCTTTTGCTTTTGGAATCACCATGTGATCCATGCAAATTGAAACGCCGGCCCGCGTTGCGTGCTCGAACCCGAGCGAGCGGAGCCTGTCGGCAAGAAGAACGGTCGCCTTGTTGCGGTGCTTGCGGTAGCACGCATCGATCAGGGCGCTGAGCGCTTTCTTGTCGAGCGTCTTGTTGACGAGGTCGAACGACAGCCCTTCCGGGAGAACTTCAGCGATGAGGCAACGACCGACGGTCGTGTTGACAACGCGGCGTGTCCCATCTTCTGGGTCGATCACGCGAACACGAATCCCCGTGTGGATCGTCACTTCGCCGTTGTCGTACGCCATGTGAACTTCTTCGGGGCATGCGAATACGCCGCGCAGTTCACCGGAGAATGTGTCGGTCTGCTTGTTGAACTTCAGCGTCCCGGGGCGGTAGCACCCTTTGGCCCACTTGCGCTCACGTGTCGCGTAGTAGAGCCCGAGCACGATGTCCTGCGTCGGGTTGATGATCGGTCGACCGTTTGCCGGCGAGAGAATGTTGTTCGTGCTCATCATCAGCACGCGCGCTTCCATCTGCGCTTCAACGGAGAGCGGAATGTGCACGGCCATCTGGTCACCGTCGAAGTCGGCGTTGAACGCCGCGCAGACGAGCGGATGCAGCTGGATTGCTTTGCCTTCAATCAGCACAGGCTCAAACGCCTGAATACCGAGGCGGTGGAGCGTCGGAGCTCGGTTCAAAAGAACCGGGTGCTCGCTGATGACCTCTTCAAGAATGTCCCAAACTTCTGGACGCTCTTTTTCGACCATCTTTTTGGCCGATTTGATCGTGTTGACGTAACCGCGCTCTTCGAGCTTGTTGTAGATAAACGGCTTGAAGAGTTCGATCGCCATCTGCTTCGGCAGACCGCACTGGTGCAGCTTGAGCGTTGGGCCGACGACGATGACCGAACGGCCCGAGTAGTCGACTCGCTTGCCGAGCAAGTTCTGACGGAAGCGACCTTGCTTCCCCTTGAGCATATCCGAGAGCGACTTCAGCGGACGCTTGTTTGGCCCGGTGATCGTCTTGCCGCGACGCCCGTTGTCGAAGAGCGCATCGACCGCTTCTTGCAGCATGCGCCGCTCGTTGCGAACGATAATTTCAGGCGCGTTTAGCTCCAAAAGGCGCTTCAAACGGTTGTTGCGGTTGATGACGCGGCGATAGAGATCGTTGAGATCGCTTGTCGCAAAACGGCCGCCATCGAGCGGAACGAGCGGGCGCAAATCGGGCGGGAGAACCGGCACGACGTTGAGCATCATCCATTCTGGACGATTGCCGCTTTCGCGGAACGCTTCGCACACTTTGAGTCGCTTGACGATCTTCTTGCGCTTCGCCTCGCTTGTCGCCGCACGCATCTCTTGGCGAAGCTGCTCGCTGAGAGTGTGAACGTCGATGTGCTTGAGGATTTCGAGAATCGCTTCGCCGCCCATTCCGGCGACAAAACGATCTTCGCCGAACTCGTCAACGAGCTGGTTGTAGCGATCTTCGGACAGAAGCTCGCCGACCGACAAGCCGGTCTCTTTTGCGTCGATGACAATGTACGACTCGCAATAGAGAACGCGTTCGAGATCTTTTAGCGTGATGTCGATGATGTTCCCGATGCGGCTCGGAAGGCTCTTCAAGAACCAAATGTGCGCTACCGGCGTTGCCAAGTTGATATGGCCGAGCCGTTCGCGTCGCACTTTGCTCTGAATGACTTCGACGCCGCACTTTTCGCACACGATCCCGCGGTGCTTCATGCGCTTGTACTTGCCGCAGTTGCACTCGTAGTCCTTTACCGGACCAAAGATCTTGGCGCAAAAAAGCCCGTCGCGTTCAGGCTTGAACGTTCGATAATTAATAGTCTCCGGCTTCTTCACTTCGCCATGCGACCATTCCCGGATCTTTTCCGGCGACGCGAGCGAGATGCGAATGGCGCTAAATGAAAGCGGATCCTTGGGCTTCTCGAAGAAGCTGAAGATGTCGCGCATGCTGAATTCCTTGGTCGATCGTTAACTCAAAAGCGGCGGGGGCTAAGCCCCAGCCTTACCGGGTGACACTTGCGGCGGGGGACAAGCCCCCGCCGCGGGCCACCTACTCCTCGGCTGCGTGGTCCACCGCACGCAGCGCCGATGCTTCTACCAGTTCGATATTCAAGCAAAGAGCTTGGAGCTCTTTGATCAGAACGTTGAAGCTCTCTGGGAGCCCCGGCTCGAGGTTGTATTCACCCTTGACGATCGCTTCGTACATCCGCGTTCGCCCCATGACGTCGTCGCTCTTGACCGTGAGGAACTCCTGAAGCGCGTAGGCACTGCCGTACGCTTCCATCGCCCACACTTCCATTTCACCGAGACGCTGCCCGCCGAATTGCGCTTTGCCGCCGAGAGGCTGCTGCGTAACGAGCGAGTACGGGCCGATTGAACGGGCGTGAATCTTGTCGTCGACAAGGTGGTGAAGCTTCAGCATGTACATGATGCCGACCGTCACCTCTTGATCGAACGCCTCGCCTGTTCGGCCATCGAAGAGCACCGACTGCCCGGACTGATGTAGCCCAGCAATTTTCAGCGACTCTTTGATTGCCGATTCGGGCGCGCCGTCGAACACGGGGCTCGCATAGTGCACGCCGCCGCCAAGCTTCTTCGCAACGTCGCGAATTTCTTGGTCGCTCAGCTTGGCAAGGTGCGCGCGAAGGTCTTCGTCACCGTCGTACACGCGAAGAATGTGCTCACGAAGCACATTTGCGCCTGCGTTCTCTTCGATCATCGTCTGGAACTGCCAGCCCAAAACTCGCCCACCCCATCCGAGGTGTGTCTCGAGAATCTGACCGACGTTCATACGCGATGGCACGCCGAGTGGATTGAGAACGATGTCGACCGGACGACCGTCTTGCAGGTACGGCATGTCTTCTTCCGGAAGAATCCGGCTGACGACACCCTTGTTACCGTGACGACCTGCCATCTTGTCGCCGACTTGAAGCTTGCGCTTGATCGCGATGTAGACCTTCACCATCTTGATCACGCCCGGCGGAAGCTCGTCACCCTTTGCAAGGCGGTCGATCTTATCGCGGAAGTGGTCTTCACGAAGGTGCACGATCTCGTCGAGTTCACGAAGCTTTTGGGCAATCGTCTCGACGTCGTCGACCGGGAGCTCGCCCCAGTATTTTTGCGGAATTTCGCTGAGCGCCGCTTCGTCGATGACTTGCCCTTTTTGAAGGAGCACTTTCCCCTTGTCGTCGACGAGTTTGCCGTTCGTTGTTTTGCCGATCAGCTGCTTGCGCGTCTGACGGAAAACTGAGTCGCGAAGAATTTTGATCTCTTCGTCGCGAAGTCGCTCGAGACGAGCCTTTTCTTGCTCTTCGATGTCCTTCGCGCGGTCGTCCTTCTCCGTCCCCTTACGCGAGAAAACTCGCGCGTTGATGACGATTCCGGCAACGCCCGGCGGCACTTTTAGCGAGCTGTCACGCACATCGCCGGCTTTTTCGCCGAAGATTGCGCGCAATAGCTTCTCTTCCGGTGACAGCTGCGTCTCGCCCTTCGGCGTGATTTTCCCGACGAGAATGTCGCCTGGATTCACTTCGGCGCCGATACGAACGATGCCGCTCTCATCCAAGTCCATCAGCGCTTCTTCGCCGACGTTCGGGATGTCTCGCGTCACTTCTTCTTTGCCGAGCTTCGTGTCGCGGGCGACGCATTCGAACTCTTCGATGTGGATCGACGTGAACACATCGTCTTTTGCGATGCGCTCCGAGACCAAGATCGAGTCTTCGAAGTTGTACCCTTGCCACGGCATGAACGCGACTACGACGTTCTGCCCAAGCGCTAGCTCGCCCATGTCGCACGACGGGCCGTCGGCGAGAACATCGCCGATTTTGACCCGCTCGCCCGCGCGGACGATCGGCTTCTGGTTGAAGCAGGTCGACTGGTTGGACCGCTGGAACTTCGTCAGCGGATAGATGTCTGGAATCTCGGCGCCATCGCCTGCTGAACGGACGACGATGCGAGTCGCATCGACACTTTCGACGATGCCAGGACGACGCGCAACAATGCAAACGCCGGAGTCACGCGCAAGACGCGCTTCCATCCCGGTGCCGACATACGGCGCGTACGACCGAACGAGCGGAACAGCCTGACGCTGCATGTTCGCGCCCATGAGAGCGCGGTTTGCGTCGTCGTGCTCGAGGAACGGAACGAGCGATGCTGCGACGCTGACCATTTGGTTCGGCGCCACGTCGGCTAGCTCGACCATGTCGGGCGTAACCATGTGGAATTCACCGCTCAAACGAGCAGAGACGAGCCCTTCGTCGAAGCGACCGTCCGGCTTAATTCCGGCCGATGCCTGCGCGATATGCTTCCCCTCTTCTTCGAGAGCCGAATACCACTGCACTTCGTTTGTGACGCGTCCTTCGGTCACTTTACGGTACGGCGTCTCGACGAAGCCGTAGTCGTTGACGCGGGCGTATGTCGACAGCGACGCGATAAGACCGATGTTCGGCCCTTCCGGCGTTTCAATCGGACAAATACGACCGTAGTGCGTCGGGTGAACGTCGCGGACTTCGAAGCCTGCTCGCTCGCGTGTGAGACCGCCTGGTCCGAGCGCCGAAAGACGACGCTTGTGCGTCACTTCCGAGAGCGGATTCGTCTGGTCCATAAACTGCGAGAGCTGCGACGAGCCGAAGTACTCTTTCACGACAGCCGACACAGGCTTCGCGTTGATCAAGTCGTGCGGCATCAGCGTGTCGATTTCTTGCGACATGCTCATGCGCTCTTTGATCGCGCGCTCCATGCGAACGAGGCCGATGCGATACTGATTTTCCATCAGCTCGCCGACGGCACGAACGCGCCTGTTCCCCAAGTGGTCGATGTCATCGACCGACCCGCGACCGTTCTTCAATTCGATGAGATGGCGAACCGTCTCAAGAATGTCTTGCGCCGACAAAATTTGCGTGTCGAGCGCCGGCCTCTGATCTTCTGGAAGATCGCGATAGAACTTGTAATTGAGCTTCAACCGACCGACGCGCGACAAGTCGTAGCGCTCCGGGTTGAAGAACAAATTGTGGAAGAGCACCTTCGCGGTATCGAGCGTTGGTGGATCGCCCGGACGTAGACGCCGGTAGATCTCCAAGATTGCCTCTTCGCCCGTCTTCACTTTTTCGGCGAGCAGCGTATCGCGCAGATAGCTGCCGACGTTGAGACCGTCGATGAATAGAATGCGGAACGATTCGATCCCCGCTTCGCGGATCGCTTCGAGCTTCGCCTCGTTTAGCTCTTCGTTGCACTCGACGAGAACTTCGCCCGTTTCGCGGTCGACGATGTCGTGCGCCGCGACTTTGCCGACGATCTCTTCGATGTCGGCGTGCATGCGATCGATCTTCGCGTCCTTCAGCTTCTTGATCGCCGCTTTGGTGAACTTGGTGTTCTTTTTGACGATGACGTCGCTGCCGACTTTGATGTCGCGCGTCGCACGTTGGCCGGCGAGCAGATCGTACTCGACGCTCTTTGAGATCTTGTTCCCCTTTTCGAGGTACACAGTCTCAGTGTTGTAAAAATAGTTGAGAAGATCTTGCGTCGAGTAGCCGAGCGCGCGAAGAAGCACTGTCGCGTGCAGCTTGCGGCGGCGGTCGATGCGGACATAAATAATGTCCTTTGGGTCAAATTCAAAATCGAGCCACGAGCCGCGATAGGGGATCACGCGCGCGCTGTAGAGCACTTTGCCGCTCGAGTGTGTCTTCCCTTTGTCGTGGTCAAAGAAGACGCCGGGGCTTCGATGAAGCTGCGACACGACGACGCGTTCGGTACCGTTGATGATAAACGTACCGGTGTCGGTCATCAGCGGTATTTCGCCGAAGTAGACTTCCTGCTCCTTAATGTCACGAACAACGCGCTCGCCGCCCTCACGGGCGTCGTAAATCATAAGCTGCGTCGTAACTTTGATCGGTGCGGCGTAGGTCATCCCACGCTGCCGGCACTCCTCGACGTCGTACTTCGGACGCTCAAGGCAGTAGCTTACGAAGACGAGTTCACTCGTTCCGTTGAAATCCTTTATGGGGAAAACGCTACGAAATACCGCCTGCAGGCCGATCTCTTCCCGTTCGTGTGCCGGGACGTTCGCCTGAAGGAACTTGTCATACGATGACTTTTGAATATCGATGAGGTTGGGAACTTCGATGACCCGCTTAACCCGGCCGAGGTTTTTACGGATTCGAAAGTTCGATTGGATGACGCTCGCCATCGCTTCTCCTGGTCGCTACGCGAATCAAACGCCTCAACGTCCACTGTTTGGCCAGACACGCGCGTTTGTCCGGCCACGAGGCGCTTTTCAACCAACAACGAAAGGGCCGGCACGAGGGATCACTCCCTCGCACCGTCCCTTGGGACTGCACTAGCAAGATGTAACTAACGTCACGAAATTAGCTGAGCTCCACCTTGGCGCCGGCTTCTTCGAGCTTCTTCTTGAACTCTTCCGACTCCGCCTTGGAGACGCCTTCTTTGACCGCCTTCGGTGCACCTTCAACCAAGTCCTTCGCCTCTTTGAGGCCGAGACCGGTGATTTCACGAACAACTTTGATGACGTTGATCTTGTTCGCGCCGGCATCCTTGAGGATGACGTTGAACTCGGTCTTCTCTTCGACCGCGGCGGCGCCTGCGGCTGCCGGAGCAGCGCCTGCGATCATCGCGGGAGCGGCTTTGACGCCCCACTTGTCTTCGAGCGTCTTGATGAGTTCGGCAATCTGGATGACAGGTAGGTTTGAGAGGTAATCGACAACCTGCTCGTTTGAAATCTGAGTCATTTTCTGTTTCTCCTAAAACACTTTTCAAGCCGTTTCCGGCGTTGGTTACAGTTATTTGCCCTGGCGCTCTTTCGCCGACAAAAGATAGACGAAGTTCTGTGCTGGTGCGTTGAGCAGCCCGACGAACTGCTGCAGCGGCGCTTGGAACGTCGCGAGCAACATGGCCCGAAGCTCATCTTTGCCAGGCATCGTTGCGAGCTGTTCTTCAACCGCTTTGGCTGTGAGAACTGACCCTTCAACTAGCCCCGCTTTGATCTGGAGCTTCTCGCCTGCGGCATCTTTTCGGAAGGCTTTGACAACCTTCGCGGCAGCGCTCGGATCTTCGTAACTCCACGCGACTCCCGTCATTCCGACGAGAACATCGTTGAGCTTATCTCCGTAAGCGGCCCCTTTGATCGCCTGCTTTACAAGGGTGTTTTTTACAACCTTGTATTCAACCCCGGCCTTACGAAACTCCGCACGGAGCTTTGTGAGCGAGGCGACCGTCATCCCCTTATAATCAAGGAAGACAGCTGCGGTCATGCGATCGAAGCGCGCTTTGATGTCGCTGATTTCGGTAGTTTTTACTGCGCGTTCCATGGCCTAGGCCTCCTCGACTCTGCCCATGAATTGAGCAGGATCTATTTTAACGCCAGGGCCCATGGTCGAAGACATGGTGATGCTACGCATGTAGATCCCTTTGGCGGTCGACGGCTTTTGCCGAACGAGCGCTTGGAGGAGTGCTAGTGCGTTTTCTGAAAGCGCAGTGTCGTCGAACGAAACTTTGCCGATGCGGGCGTGGACGATGCCAGCCTTTTCGACGCGATATTCGATCTTTCCGCCCTTGGCTTCTTTCACCGCGTTCCCGATGTCGAACGTGACTGTGCCGACTTTTGGGTTCGGCATGAGCCCGCGTGGACCAAGAACACGACCGAGCTTACCGACAGCGCCCATCATATCGGGCGTTGCGATCACGCGATCGTAGTCGAGGAACCCCTCGGAAACTTTGGCAACCATGTCATCGCTGCCGACGAAATCAGCGCCGGCCTCGCGGGCCTCACGCTCTTTTTCGCCACGCGCGAAAACCAGCACTCGAACAGTCTGACCTGTTCCGTGCGGTAGAACGATCGCTCCGCGCACCATCTGATCAGCGTGTTTTGGATTCACGCCCAGACGGACCGCGATGTCGACCGTTTCATCGAAGTTGGCGTACTTCGCTTTTTTTACGAGCGTTGCAGCCTCTCCGACTGAATATTTGCGCGAACGATCGAATAACTCGTCGATCTTCGCGCGCTTTTTCGGCACCTTCGGCATTGTCCTCCTTGTCGGCTGTCGCCTCCCACCTAACAACCTGAGAACATCAGGTGCTCCCCTTTGAATTTGGGGTTGGTGGTTGTGAGGTTTCACATAACGGGGAGGCAAACCATTTGCCTCCCTTTTTAGTTTCGCCTCCCGATATCAGCGGGAGGTCAAACTTGCAATTGATCGTCGGCTTTCTTTAGCCGACGACGTCGATCCCCATCGACCGGGCTGTCCCCTTGAGGGTTCGAACGGCCGATTCGATATCGGTGCAGTTCATGTCGGCCATCTTTTGCTTGGCGAGCTCGTGAACTTGAGCGAGCGTCACTTTGCCGACTTTATTTTTGTTCGGCTCTTTGGAGCCGGCGCCTGGCTTTTTGTTGGTCGAAAGCCCAGCGGCTTTCTTGAGCAGAACGCTCGCCGGCGGCGTCTTGACGATGAATGAAAATGATCGGTCCGAGTAGACGGTGAGCACGACCGGGAAGATCATGTCGCTCCCCTGCGTCTTCGCGTTGAACTCTTTGCAGAACATCATGATGTTGATGCCGTGCGGACCGAGAGCTGGGCCTACTGGTGGCGCCGGGCTCGCTTTTCCTGCTGGAAGCTGAAGCTTTACCTGACCTGTGACTTTTTTCATGACTCTCCGCTCCTACGAGTTCCGCATGTTGTGATTGCGGGTCGTAGTACGTTCGCAATAGATGATTCCAAAATACTCTGAGGTACCGGGCTTTTGAGCTACTGGGGGCTCGATATAGCTTATGTTCGCTTTTCGACCTGTGAAAAATCGAGCTCTACCGGTGTTGCTCGGCCAAATATCGACACTTTGACTTTCAGCTTCTGCTTGTCGGGCTTGACCTCCTCTACCGTACCCGAGAAATTCGCAAATGCACCGTCAATGACACGAATTTCGTCACCGGTCTCGAACGAGACGCGCGGTTTCGGCTTGACAGCCCCCTCTACAATAATCTTCCGGAGGTCATCGATCTGGGGCGGCTTGACCTCTTGCGGGCGCTGATTCCCGATAAATCCCGTCACTTTTGGGGTGTCTTTGACGAGGTGCCAGGCATCCTCCCCCATTTCCATTTCGACGAAGATGTACCCTGGGAAGCTTGTTCGCTGCTTGACGCGCGACTTCGCCCCGGCCCGAGCTTCGGTCACTGTTTCGGTTGGGATTAGGACTTCGCCGAAGAGCGCATCCATATTGTGCTCTTTGATGCGCTGCTGGAGCGCCTCGCGAACTTTCGCTTCAAAGCCCGAATAGGTCTGGATTACGTACCACTTTTTCGCCATCTTATCGCACGCCTCCGGCCTAGGATCCGTAAACGAGATTCGTTACAAATCCCCAGAACCGGTCCATTAATGCAAAGTATACGGTGGCAAAAAGGGTCGTAAAAATGACCACCGTCGTCGAATTTCCGACATCTTTTCGCGTAGGCCACGTCACTTTTGAAAGCTCGTCGGCGACCTCTTCTAGAAGCTTTCGCGTTCGAGTGAACTTCCAGTAGTAAATCGCGGCGGCGATGGCTATCACGGCGGCGACCGGCATGAGCACGTCGTCGCGGGGCTCTCCGAGCGCCGGCTTCCACTGCGAGAGGCGGTGCCAGGCCAAATTGCCGAAACGCTCGATCAGAAACGCAATCCCGATCGCCGCGCCCATATAGGCCGCATAGACAAATTTCGCCTGCCCGAATTGGGTCGGGACAAATTCGCCTCCGCCCTCAATCTCGCCGACCTTGGAGAGGTCGCCTTCGTCTGGTTCGGGACGGAACTCGCCCGTATTTTCGGGTAGGTCGGTCTCTTTTTGTTCGTCGTTGGGCATGGCGTCTCTCTCGTGACTACTGCAGGGGCTGGGGGGATCGAACCCACGACCTGCGGATTTGGAATCCGCTGCTCTACCAGCTGAGCTAAACCCCTAAAAAAGCCGGCCTTTTTGGCCTAAGCTGCGTGCCGCCTGTTTACTTGGTCTCTTTATGTAGCGTATGGCGTTTGCATGTGGGACAAAATTTCTTGAATTCGATCTGCCCTAGCTGCTCGGCCCTTCGTGTTGTCTTGTAATTTCGTGTTCCGCACTCGGAACACGCTAGGGCAACCTGTATTCGCATTTCGGTACCTGTTGCCCTGTTCTAATCCCCGTAAACGTGCCCGTGCCCGTAAACGTGCCCGGTTTTTGACGCGAACCGGAGAAAAATCCGGGCACGTTTACGGGCACGTTTACGTGTACGAGTCTACTGCAGAACCTTGGTCACAATGCCGGCGCCGACAGTTCGGCCGCCTTCGCGAATCGCGAAGCGCATCTGCTCTTCGAGACCGACCGGGGTGATGAGCGTAATCGTCATCGTGATGTTGTCGCCTGGCATTACCATCTTGACGCCTTCGGGAAGTTCGCACGTCCCGGTTACGTCGGTCGTTCGCAT
>CAMAVR010000037.1 GCA_945861885.1 Nannocystis exedens
ACCCGGTCGGCCTCGGCGACCACGTTCCGGCGGTAAAAACGGCTGTATTCTTTCCCACTGATCTTCGCGTAATGAATGACGACGTCGCATCGCGACGCTTCAAAATCCATTCGCACGCGATGGGAAAACTTTTCGGTTACGATTTTGGCCAAACCTATCTGTCAGCCCCCTTAAAACTACTCCCGCCCTTCCGCCCTCCCTGTTCCAATTCTGCGGCTTTTTTGATTTGTTAAACAGACCTTAGTTCACTTACTGTTTCGGCCTGTTTTGACCGAAACCCACACCACGAGAGAGTCTATGCCAATCGCAACGTTTCCTGAAATTGAGGCCCCCGGCACCGGTCAGCTCTACGCGCGACTTCACACCACGTTGGGTAACATCGTCATTCGGCTCGAAGAGACGCGAGCGCCGAAAACGGTCAAGAATTTCGTAGGTCTAGCGACCGGTAAGCAAGAGTGGCAAGATCCGCGAACCGGCGAGCAGAAAAAAGGCGTGCCCTACTACGACGGGACGATTTTCCACCGAGTAATCCCCGAGTTTATGGTCCAAGGTGGCGATCGCTTGGGCAGCGGCACAGGCGGCCCAGGCTACAAATTCGGCGATGAGTTTCACCCCGAATTGCGCCACACCGGCCCTGGGATGATGTCGATGGCAAACTCAGGCCCTGGCACAAACGGGTCGCAGTTTTTCATCACTGAAAAAGCGACGTCATGGCTCGACGGAAAGCACGCGATTTTCGGGACAGCAGTCGTAGGCGCCGATTTGGTGGGGAAGATGACACGCGTGCCGCGAAGCCGAAACGACAAACCGAATCAAGACATCATCCTCCAAAAAGTAGAGGTTTTCCGCAGCGAAGAGCCCCCAACGGCGTAGCGGCTCGTTTAGGCTCGCGCTTTACGATGCGCTGACAACGACGACGAGCGGCTTGTAGCCGAGCCGTTTCATCGCGACGCGGCGCACGGCAGTCCGCGCGGCATCGGTGATCGCTTCTTTGCTGGTGCTCCCCTGGTCACGAGCTTCGTCGACTGCCGTCTTTACAGCGCTCTTCATCGCCGCGACTCCATCGGCGTCGTCGATGCCCATGACGCCGAGGCTTCGCACCGAGATGTCGCCCTTTTCAACCGAGACGATCACGACGCCGCCGGCTCCGAGCTGCATGCGATCTTTTAGTACTTCGCCGGGGATTTCTCGGCCGGCGAATGCATGCACTCGCCCGACCGGCGCGTGACTTAACTTGCGAACGCTTTTGCCGTCAAAGTCCGCGATATCGCCGTTTTCGAGAATGCATGTCTCTTTGACGCCGAGCTCTCGCGCGAGCGATGCGTGGCGCGTCAAGTGATCGAGCGTCCCGTGCACCGGCACAAATGTGTTTGGACGAATCAGCTCGATCATTCGCTGCTGGTCGACGCGATGGGCGTGGCCGCTCACATGCACGCCGCGGTCGGTCGCGCGAGACCGCACGTTGACCCCGCGCCGCAAAAAATCGCCCTTCATCGCGTACACTTCCGGTTCATGGCCAGGGATGATGCGGCTCGAAAAAATCACCGTATCGCCCTCTTTTACCGCAAACGATGAGTGCTCACCGCGCGACAATCGCAAGAGCGCCGAACGCGTTTCGGCTTGGGTGCCGGTTGCGATAGCAAGAATTCTTTCGCGCGGGACGTCACGCAAATTCTCCGCGCGAAAGAGCCTATCGGCCCCCCACGGAAGATAGCCGGTGGCGGCCGCAACACGCGCGTGCATGCCGACACTGCGGCCAAGCGGCACGAGAATCCGCCCCGTTGCTTTTGCGATTTCGCCGAGAATTCGGAGGCGATGAACGTTTGAGGCGAAAAGTCCGACGATCACGGCGCCTTTGCTCGACGCGACGATGTCGTGCAGCGCGCCGCGCACCGACGATTCGCTCCCCGTCGGGCCGGGGACGTCGGTGTTGGTTGAGTCGGAAAAGAGAAGCGAAACGCCCGCATCACCGAGCTCGCGCATGCGGTCGATGTCGTAATGTTCGCCGTCGGCCGGATGGTCGTCGAACTTGAAGTCGCCGGTGTGAAAAATCATCCCCGCGTCGGTCTCGATGGCGGCGGCGGTGGCGTCGGCAATCGAGTGTGTGACGCGGACCGGCTCGACGATGAACGACCCGACGGCATAACGCTTGCGCGGCTCGATAGCGGTGGTACGCGCGTGCTTTAGGATTTCGTGTTCACCGGATCGTTCGCGAAGGAGCTCGAGTGCATAGGGTGGCGCAAAGATCGGCACATCAAATTGCCGCAAAAAGTAAGGGATTGCGCCGATATGGTCTTCATGACCGTGCGTAATCCACAGCCCGGCGACGCGCGCTTCCCCCGAAGCGAGGCGTTTAATCGCCGAAAAGTCCGAATGAATGACATCAATGCCGAGGCCACGGTTGTCGAATGTGACGCCGCAGTCGACAATCAGCACGTCGCCTCGCTGCTCGAGGGCGAGTGCGTTCATACCGATTTCACCGAGGCCGCCGAGGGGAAAAATACGCAATGATGACACTATCGCCTGAAGGTAGCAGGTCTGATACGCCGCGAGAGAGATGAATAGCAGCAATTTACAGCGTTTTTTGGTTGTGACTGGCAAAGGGGGTGTCGGCAAGACAACCTTCTGTGCCGCAGAGGCTCTGAGGCGCGCACAGGCTGGGCAGCGCGTCCTCGTAGCGATGTGCAACGCGAAAGAGAGCCTTTCGGCGATGCTCGGTTCCGGGTCGATCGGCGATCAAGTGGTTCGCGTGTCGAACAACATCTGGGCAGTAAACATGGACCCGGAGAGCGCGCTCGAAGAGTACGGTGCGATGGTTCTTCACTCGCGCGGGCTCTACAAACTTCTCTTTGACAATCGCTACGTGCGAACATTTTTCCGCGCGGTGCCAGGGCTGCAAGAGTGGTCGATGCTCGGCAAAGCGTGGTGGCACACGACCGAAAAGCTCACGAATGGCGATTGGAAGTACGATGTTGTGATTCTCGATGCGCCGGCGACGGGGCACGGGCTCGATATGCTCCGCGTCCCAAAAGTGATCGTCGACGCGGTGCCGCCCGGGATTTTGCGGCGCGACGCCGAGCGAGCCTGGACGATGATGCGCGACCGCGAGGCGTGCTCGGTCGTGCTCGTCACAATCCCCGAAGAAATGCCTACGAGCGAGACGATCGAACTGGCTGAAATGCTGACCGGTGAGCTCGGAATTCCTGTCGGAAGAGTTGTCGCCAACGCCGTTTTGCCCAAACTATTTTCATCGCGCGAGCGAGAAGCGCTGCAAGCGGTCGATGGCGCTGAATCAGCGGCAGACGGCGATAATTTGGGCGAAAAAGCGCTTCGCGCGGCGGCGGACCGCGCATCTCGCGAGCGGATGCAAGCCGAGAGTTTGTCTCGCCTGACTCAACATTTGCCGATAAAGCCGATCTATTTGCCGTTTTTGTTTGAATCGGCGGCAAATCCCGCGTCAATCGCCATCCTGGCCGATGTGCTGCGCATCGGAGTCGTTGACTTCGTGTAAAAACAACACCACCATCCCCGCGTGCCCGATCTTTCAGCTTCCCAGCCGATAGCGCTAACCGTTGAAGCGGTTGTTTTTGGAATGAGGCCAGGTGGTCTCGCTGTGCTTTTAGCAAAGCGCGGCGCCAGGCCTTTTAAAGGGGAATTGGAGCTCCCCGGTAGCCCCGTTCGAACGAACGAGCCGCTCGAAAAGACGCTGCGTCGCGAGCTGCGTGACAGCGCGGGGATTCGCGGGATGTCGCTCGAGCAGCTCGGTGCATTCGGCGAACCGGGGCGCGATCCGCGAGGGCACGCGGTGAGCATCGCGTATTTCACATGGGTCGTTGCCGAACAGCACGCGTTCGTAGCCGGCGAAAAGCGCGAATTCGGTTGGCATTCGATCGCGACGTTGAAGCTGAATGAGAACGCGGGCGACGCGTCGCCACTCGCGTTCGATCACGCAAACCAGATTCGCCAGGCGCATCATGCGCTCCGCCATCATTTGCGGCATCACATCGATCAAACGCCGTTCGAGCTTGTGCCGGCTCGCTTTACGCTGACGGAGCTTCAACGTGTCTATGAAGCGATTTTTGAGCGAACGGTCGACAAGCGCAATTTTCGGTCGCGCATTCTTACGCGAGGGCTGGTCGAGCCGGTTGCCGCGAAGCGTGTCGGCAACCATCGCGCCGCGCAGCTCTATCAGTGGAAGTCGTTGAAGAGAAAGTCGTCTCAGCAGCGCGAAGAAGTCGCCACAAAGTAACACGGCGGGGGACAAGCCCCCGCCGCTACTCGACCCACTGTTACTTCTCGAGCTTGCCTACGAGCGACAGCGTGAAGTAGGCGCCCATGTACTTGAAGTGCGGCCTTACTTGGACGTCGCAGCGATACCAGCCTGCGTTCCCTTCAACATCTGTCACCGTGACTTTCGCCTTTCGTAGCGGGCGACGTCCGCGTACTGCGGGGCTCGCACCGTCCATGTCGGCGACGTATTGACCGATCCACTTGTTGAGCTCACGCTCAAGGTCGATGCGCTCTTTCCATGTTCCGAGCTGCTCGCGCTCGATCACTTTGATGTAGTGAGCAAGGCGCGTAATCACGAGCAGATAAGGGAACTGCGTTCCGAGGCGATAGTTGAGCTCCGCCGCGCGACCTTCGGGCGACTGGCCATATGTCAGCGGCTGCTGACAGCTGTTCGCCGAGAAGAAGCAGGCGTTGTCAGACTCTTTGCGGTACGTGAGCGGGATGAAACCTTGCTCGCTCAACTCGAACTCGCGACGTTCAGTAATCGCGACTTCGGTTGGGCACTTCATCTGGATTTCGCCCATCGCTTCGTAGGTGTGCAGCGGCAAGTCGTAGATCGAACCGCCCGATGTTGGCCCTATGATATTTGGGCACCAGTGGTATTTCGCGAAGCTCCCCGCGAGGCGCGTGGCGAGAGCGAACGAAGTGTTCCCCCAGAGGTACGCCTGGTGATTTCCGATGACCGACTCTTCGTAGTCGAACTGTTTGACCGGCAACGTCTCGCGGCCATACGGAAGACGAAGAAGAAACCGAGGCAACGTAAGCCCAACGTACCGAGCATCTTCCGCTTCACGGAAGCCGTGCCAACGCGCGAACTCCGGCCCTTCGAGGATCGACTGGAGGTCTTTTAGGTTGGGGAGAGTAAGAAACGTCGACTCTCCGACGAACGACGGGCCTGCCGCCGCGAAGAATGGCGCGTGTGCCATCGCCGCGACTGCCGACACGTTGTTGAGAAGGTCGATGTCTTCGTTGCTCGGCGACATCTCGTAGTTCGCGAAGATGGCACCGTAAGGCTTGCCACCGAAGCTGCCGTATTCAGACGAATAGACCGTCTTGTAGAGGCCGCTGCCGGTGATGCCAGGGGCATCTTCGAAGTCGGCCATTAGGTCGTCTTTTGAGCAGTTGAGCAGTTCAACGCGGATGTTTTCGTCGAAGTTTGTGTTGTCGATCACGTACTTCAGTCCGCGCCACGCTGATTCGAGCTGCTGAAACTGAGCCGCGTGCAAGACTTCGTCGAGCTGCTTCGAAATCTTCGCGTCGATCTCGGCGATGAGAGCATCGGCGAACGCCTTGTCTACGCGCTCATTCGCGCGCTCTGGTGTCAGTAGCTGCGTGAGCAGCGCTTCGACGCCCCGTTTCGTGCAATCGTATGATTCGCTGGTTACGGGCATCTGGGCCGCTGCCAAGATTTGCCCAACGAGCGATGTGTCGGCCGGCGCGGCTGCAGGTGCTGCCGGCTTTGCGGGTGCTGCTCCAGTAGGTTGTTGTCCGGTAGCCATGATTAAGCCCCCTTCCCAGTAGGTGCTGCGGGTGGCGCAGGTGGCGCAGGTGGCGCAGGTGGCGCAGGTGGCGTAGGTGGCGTAGGTGGCTTCGCTGCCGGCGTCGAAAGGCCGAGTTCACCCATGAGCTTGTCGCGCATCGAGGGGTCGCTCACGACCGATTGAATTTTCTTACGGAACGCCGAGATGTTCCCGAGCGGGCCTCTCACCGCGACAATCGCGTCGCGAAGATCGAGAAGTTTTTGTAGCTCAGGCACCTGATGCGCCACACCTTCTGGTTCGAAGTCGTGAAGGCTGTTGAACTTCAGCGAGACCGCGATCGTCCCATCGGGGTCGCCCGACAGTTTGTCGGCAACGTTCATCGTCAACGACAGCTTCTGGTCTTCCAGCACGTCGTTGAAGCTGTACTTGTCGATTGAGATCGGCAGGCGGTCTTCAAGGGAGCGCGCATCGGGTTGGCCGGTGTAGTCGCCGATGAAGAGCATTCTCAAGGGGAGTTCCACCTCCGCTTGCGCCCCCCCAGTCGCAGGCGAATACGTGATGTTAACTCGTTCTTGCGGTGCAACCGCCCCATCTTTCCCCATCGGACCTCTCCTTTGCGCACCCGGCCTGTTTATGGCCGGGTTTGTCAGCGGCGAGTTGCACCTTCGGTCCGATTGCGCGTGCGACTGTTTACGAATCTCGGAAACTGAAGCGCGGCTGCCGGATCGAGACGGCACAACCTTTCAAATACTTCTGCTTCAGTGATCACGGCTCTCCGGCCCCGGCGCTTTAGCTTTCTTTGAAAAAAAAATTCAGCGGCGGCGAGAATTCCCGAATAGACACTGGTACATAGCGCCGGCTCCCACACTTCGAGCTTGTGTCTGTCGATGTCCGTTACGAGCGTATCGAGGACTGTACGACCTATCGCAGGCTTGCCCGATTCAAGCGCTATTTGGGCAAATACTAGGCGCGCACGGAACCGTGTGCGGGCATCGAGGGCCGACGTCGCAAGTTCCGATGCGATGGCGAAGCCGTCCTCCACTGCCCCGCTTGCGATGAGCTTTCGCGCTTCGACCATACTCTGGTCTACATCGGGGTCGCCGCTGGTCCGCTGTACCGGCATCATCGCCACGGCGCTCGGGTTGCGAAGCGCCCACCGAATCGTCTCGTCGGCCAACCAGTTTTTTGTGTCGTCATCGCACATCGCGCTCTTGTCTGAAAAGCGAAGACGTGTGAGCGCCGGCAGTCGCGCGATAAGCATGACCGTCTCCCGCCCAACCGCTTCGCGCGCGGGGGTGTAGGCGAGACCGAGGTGGTCAAGTGCCATTGCGATGATGCGATTAAGATCGAGCCATAGTGGGTAAGTGCCGACCAGCTCTTCGGCATCGCTCGCGATTTGTCGCCAAAACGACGCCGAGTGGGCGGCTGACAGCCTCTCGCGCAAATCTGCGGGTGGCGGCGCGATTGCGGTGACATTTTCGGCGTCGGCACTTGGTATCCCGCCGAGTTCGAGCCAAGCGCCGATGCGTCTGAGCCGGTAGCTTAGAGGGTTTTCAGGCTCTTGCTTGTGAAGCAACGTTGCCGCCTCGAGGAGCGTACCGCTTGCTGTTCGCGAGAGCTCAAGCGGGTTCGGAGCGGCCGGTGGTGGCGGAAGACGGGGGATCTCGGCAAGCGCTTTTTCAGCGTTGGCGCGCTGGCGTGCAGCTTCATCGAGTTGCGACTTCTCTTCGACCGTCTTGATCAGCGATTCGATGTAGCGACGCTGTTCGGTGACTATGCTGCGCAGCGGCCCAAGACCGCCTCTGCGATCGCCTGTTTTTTCTGCGATTTGTTTGTCGATGAGCTCGATCACGCGTTCAGCTGCTTCGATCGCCGGACCATCGTCGATCGTCGCTTTTTTTTTGGTGTCGAACTGCCCCGGCAATCGTTCAACGAGCCACTCGAGCTGCGCCGCGCGCGTTTTCGGGCGTCGAACGTGCGGATACATTGTGTCCCACTGGCGGTTCATGATTTCACTCATGACGACCGCGCCGTCGATAAGACCGAGCCACTGTTGACGAGCCGCCATCGCGAGGCAACGCCACGCTGCCAGGCGAAGATCTTTCGTCTGCGTTGCTAAGAGGTGTTCGCAGAGCTTCTGCACAATTGACCAATCGGGGCGCTCGCCGCGGACGCCATCGATTTTGCCAACCTCTTTTTTTACCGTCAGAAAATCAGCGGTATCGCTGATGTCGACGCCGCTCGGATGGTTACCATCGAACGGTGTCCACAACGCTTTGGTGTCGGCCGTTGCTTTCTCAATGAGCGCCTGGCGCGACTTCGCGTCACTCATCGTCGGCCTCCGTGATGAGGCGCGGCGGATGGAGGCCGGCAAAGAAGCCGTGACCAAACGGATTGACTGAATGGGTCGGTCGAAGGTCGAGCGATACGCTCGCGCCGGGCGTCTTAAACCGCCACGTGACGCGCATTGCCGGTCGACCGAACGTCCCGTCGCTCCCTGCAACTTCTTTCACTTCCGCGACATCGAGCAGGCGAAATAGCCCAAAATCGCCGCCGCGCGCGACCTCTTCTTGAAGACCGTCGGCTCCACGAATCTGAATCGACGCGCCGTGTCTCTTCGCATTTTTTGCCGGCCAGTCGAGAGGCGTCCACTCTTCGGGGCCGTTTTTGTATGTCTTGCTCACCCCATCAACTTCGATCGTCACTTCAGAAATGATCGGGCTGACAGAATGAAGGTTCACGTCAAATTGCACGAGAGGGGTTTCGCCCTTCGGCGCAAACATCGAGTCGTCGATCGCGATCGATCGCGTCATGAACGTCAAAAACGATTCACGGTACGAGACACCCGACTTGAACCGCTTCGTCGCGACGACGCTGTCGCTTGTTTTCTCGAGCGAGCTCGACAAATATTGGTCGTAGAACGACCACAGCACGCCTGAATCGGGCCTAAAAAAGTCGGCGAAATCGGCGATTGCGGCATCTTTGGGGGCTTCTGTGAACGGGTATCGCCCATCGAGCGTTTGCTGCCACTTTTGCCAGACGGTCGCCTCCCAAATGCCGCCGACGGCCCCTCCGGCATCTTGCGTCACCGTCCCCCACGCGAGCGTTAGCGGCGTGTAGAGGAGTGGCTGAAGCAGCTGCCTGGTGAAAGGATCTTTGTCTGCCAAGAGAACGCTGATCGCGCGGAACGACTGCGAGAACTCTTCGCCCAGCGCTTTCGTGTTGGGCACCGAACCCGACTCGCCGAGGCCGCTCAGAATGCCGATGAGCTTCGTGACGATCCCCTGATATTCGGCGAGCCCCGTCGGCTTTGGAAGCGAGCCTTGCGTCGGTGGGCCCGAAGGGGTGCCAAAGTTGACGATCGGCTCGAACGCCTGCTGCAACGGCGTAATCACCTGCCCGCCCGCCGCGCCAGCATCGTCTGAGTCGTGACCGAACTTCGCTTTTATTTTTGATGCCGCGCGCTCGACGAACCCTTCAGCCGCCGCTTGAAGTTTGTCGCGCGCCGAAAGCTGAAGAATGGTGTTGTCTTGAATCTTACGAATCAGGCACAAATAAGGCCACTCCGGCTCGTTCAGAGCGTTCAACATATCGAGCGCGATGTCAGTGTTGGCCGGTTTTTCGAATTGCAAATCGAGAATGAAATCGTGCCACGCCATCTTGTATCGTTCGAAATACAGCTCGCGTAGCGTCGACATGAGGCGCAGCAAATCAGGGTTGACCTCGCTGTCATCTTGGCCAAAAACCCACGCTTCCGAGAGAAGTAGGTTGTTCTCCGAACCGAGAAGTTTGCGCACCAGTTGCCAACCGTTTTGCGTGTACGCCCCCGGAATGATGACCCCTGTTTTCGAGGTGATAAATGGCGCGATCGATCCGAAGAAAACGTTGTCGACGCGAATCGGTGCAAGGTCGTTGGCGTTGCGAACAAGCGATTCGTAAAGGCGAGTGAGCTGCGGAACGTTCTCAATCGCCGACCGGGCTTTTGCGATGAGCGCGTCGTCGAGCGTCCATGGGGAGATGTTCCCGCGCTTCATCAGCTCGAGGTAGTAGTGCGCGTTTGACGCAAGAATATCGTGATCGTTCTTGTTCGCATTGTGGGTCGCGCTCTCCCAGATCGAAGTAATGCGTGGGGCCGCCCATTCGGGATCCAGGTGGCTCGTCTCGCCGCACATGATGTAGAGGCGGAGGTCGTCGTAAAGCAGGTTGAACGGCTCACCCGGCCCTATCTGGCGTGAGGCGGCGAGGCGAATCCGGCCTTCAAGCGCCACGCGTACCGGGTGCGCGAGGCCAATGTTCATGTGCGTGGCGTAGAGGTCGCGCAGCGGCGCGTGGAGCACCTCACCAATGTACATCCCCCACCGCATGTTCCATGGGGGCGAACCGGTGTGCCATGCATCGAGCTGCATGAGCTCTTGATGCAGCGGTTCGAGTTGACGCACCTTGTCGCCGATCGGAAATTGGGTGCGCCAATCGAGGCCATCGACCCCTTCGGCGAGCATCGACGCGTACTGCGCGAGGTGGCGATTGTTGTTCCACGAAATCGTCGCCGGAATGACGAGTGCTCCGGCCAGCGCAAGCGCGACCGTTGCGACGATAACGCGCAGCACCATCTGCCGTCGCTGCTCGCGAACGCTCCATGCCGCCAAGTAGCGGTCTGGAAAGACGACTTTTCGGAAGAGATCCGAAAGAAAATAGCTCTTCGATCCCGTTTCGGGTTGGGGGAGCTCCGGCCGCGGCGAAAGGCCGAACGTTCGCATCATCCCCGCAACGACGCGGTCGATCGGCACTCCTTCTTGCGTCGCGCTCGTGAAGTAGACGCCGCGGAGATCGGGCGTCATCTGAAAGCGATTCTCGTGAAATAAGACGCCGACGAATCGCTCTAGAGCAGACCTAAGCGCACTAAATTCGAGTGGAAACTGAAATACGCGCTCTTTGATTTCGAGGTTCGCTTCGATCCCAACGCGCCGGAGCGCGCGTGCATGAAGCGTGCTGACGAGAAGGTCAAACTCCGTGTCAAAGACAAGGGCCGGGTTGGGCCGCCTTGTGCGGCTCCAAGGCAATGTGAACCCCCATACTTGCCCGCGTTCGCCCCGCCTTAAATCGGACCAAAACTCGACAAATCCTGCGATTCTGTCGGCCTTTGTGAAAACCACGTAAACCGGCACGACCATGCGCAGGCGCGCCATGATCTCGTCGATGCGCGCGCGCATTTGTTTGGCGGCGACGTTGATCGACTCGTCGTTTGATTCGCTGATGTCGGCGAGGCTCATCGTGACGACGACGCCGTTGATCGGCTTCCGACTCCGATATTTTTTCAGGGAATCCAGAAACGTAAACCACTCGTCGAGATCATCCGGCGAAGCGGCGTATCGACCGGCGGTGTCGAGGATGATCGCCTCGTCAGCAAACCACCAGTCGCAATTTTTTGTTGCGCCGATGCCGCGCATCCCCCCGCCAGTCGCCGGGTCGACATACGGAAAGGCTAGGCCAGAGTTGCGAACCGCCGCTGTTTTTCCCGATCCGGGGAGGCCGACCACGATGTACCAGGGGAGCGCGTAGAGAGCTTTCGTCCCAAATGAGCTGCCGAGCTTACTTTGCTTTAGTGCGTTAATGCCGCGCTTGATTTGAGCTCGGAGGGCAGCAATTTCAGCTTTGTGCTCTGGAGACTCTTTGGTCGATGTGTGCTTCGCCTGACTGAGAATTTGCTTCTCGATCGCGCGCGAGGCCTTCTCGGCTTTGTGGCGTTGATAAAGCTTGATCGCGACCGCGGCTAGCGCGATCAAGAGCATTACGACGATCATCTGGACGTAGCTCGCGTCGAGGAATGACCCCGCGGGAAAAACGACCGCGACGAGAGCTCCGCTGATTATCCAATACCACATAGTGAACTCTTAACCATTCACGGAGTGAAACCTCTGACCTTAGCGACGTGCGACGGGACGGCTTCCGATATTAAATGAGCAGCCTTTGAGCTGGTATACACGGCTGTGATGCGTAAACCGAGAACAACGAGGAGCGACATAAGCAGAAGAGATAAGCTGCTAAGAACAAGTGGCGCTTCGGCTCGAACAGTTTTTTTTGTCGCGCGGAGATCCGTCGCTATCACCGACGCGAGCGGGTCGAGTGGCGTGAGCGATTTCACCAACGATTCACCCATCAGAACCGTCATCTCGTGAAGTGATTCGGGGCTGCTGCGCGCGTACGTGCCGGTGAAGCCGAACGCGACGCATAAGAAGTAAATCTGCGCGATTGCGGCGCGCCCCGGTTCGGTCTTCAAAAGTGACAGGCGCGCAAAGAAGCCTTCGCCCGCGCTATTCTCGTTGAAATAGATGATTTGAAGCGAGTGCGGCAGCCACTCTGCCCGCGCCTCGGGATGGTGGCGCAGCACCTGTTCGTCGATGAATGCGCACATCGCGTAGCGCGCGTCGACAACATCGTCGTCGGTCATCCCGGCCGCTTTGCCGTTTGTCGCCATTTGGTCGAGGAGCACGTCGATGCGGCGCTGCATAGTTTCGACCGGCGGCATGTCGGGTGACTCGGCGATTTTTGCGCCGAGCATCAAGAGATCGGCGCAGACCCAATAGGCGTCCTTCATCGTCACGCTCATGTGAGACTCATCGGATCAACGGCATAAAGCCCGATCGTGACGGTGCTCGGGTCGAGCGGATGGTAGATGCACACGGAGCCGGTCGCGATAATGTCGGTCCAAAAGTCCGGTTCGCGAACCACTTTGAAGACGACCATTCCGGGCTTTAGCGGAAGCGCGCCTGGCGGATAGTTGTCGATCTCGACCGGCACGCCGTTGAGCGACGAATCCATGAGCGACTGAATGCGCGCACCCGATGCGATTTTCATCAGGCGCGGGAGCCGTTCTCGAAGCTGCTCCGCGGGGGCACTTCCGATCGCCGTGACGTAGAACGTGTGGTGGTAAATCGTCGGGTCGTCGATTCGACCTTCAAGAACACCGTCCGGGCGCATCGTGAGCGGAATGGCAACATGACGCTCCGACAAAACCGTGTTGAGAAGTGTCAGCGTGCTATTGAAAAGTCTGCCGAAAATAGGCGCTAAATCGAGAAAATTGAATGCGGGCAGGTCAGATGGGTCGGCGTTGGCGGCGAACGTGCAGAGCGTCCCCGCAAAGCGGCTCAGCGCCAAGAAGAGGTCGCGCGGGTGAATTGACGGCTCTTCAAGGTAGTGCGCAAACACCGGAATCCGTTCGTTCAGCGTGTGCAGAAACCAGAAGCGTGATGCATCGCCCGCTTCGAATTCGACCGCCGAATCGCTTCGCTGCTGACGCGTTGCTGCGACTGCCTTTTGCTTCGTTTTGATGACACCAAGAAGCTCTCGGAGGCGATCCATAATGAGCGACGATGCGCGAATTTGAAGAACTGGCGGCAGGTACGTGGCGTCTAAGGTGATTCCGCCACTGGGCGCGCGCACGAGGCGCGCGACGCGAATCGTATCGAACGAATCGCGCGGTTCATCGCCGAAAAGAATCCGCATGTTGCGACGCGCCCACGGCACTGGATGCTCGTTCGCGCCGGTCGAAAAGTCCGTGACGATGACCTCTTCGCGAATATAGCGACGGTAGCTGCTTGGGTTGCCATCGAGTTCGACGTTGCCAGTCGTTTGGCTCTCTTGGGGGAGCGCGACGTAGACGTCGAGCGACGTCGCTCCGGTCGGAAACGCGTCTTGAAACCCGCGCTCGGGCAAGTTGTCATCGTCGCCCGGCTGGCCGATCACAACAGGGCTTCCATCGGGCAAAATAGCCATGAAGCGATCGAGTTTGAGCCTGCCGGCGCCGAGCGATTGCGGATTGATCGCCAAGTCGAGGACGCCCCATGCGAAAGGGAATATCGACGTCAGACGCGTTTCGAGCAGCATCTCATGGTAGCGATCGAGCTGCTGAAAATGATGCTGCGTGAGAAAGAGCCCCTCGGTCCAGACAAGCTTGCGCGGCTTCATGGCTCCCCTTCCGCGTTCTCAACGTGACTTGCGCCCGCTTTGATGTGCGATTGGTCGATCAAGAAGCTGAAGTGCGGATTGCCGCTCGGCTTCATCGCGCACGCTTCGCCTTCCGTGCAGGCCGGCATCCCGCATTCGCCCTGGCTCGGTATCGGCGGAAAGGAGTACGTCGCGTACCAAGTTCGCCCGCGCGGGGAGCGAAACACGGCGACTGCGGCGAGCACATGCGCCTTTTTGTCGCGCTCAAAACGCACATCGGTCCGCGTGTCGGGATAGACGCTGACCTCCTCCATTTTCACGATGTCGTCACCAAGTGCGGCATGATCATCGTTGAACAGAACGAGAGGCTGAGCATTCCCCAAGCGGATGTCGTTTACGAGTTGGTAGAGTCGAACTTGCACCGGCCGCGCCCCCCCCGCCTCCGCTTCGTTGATCAGCGGCGAGCTAACCAAAGTCACAGTGACGAATTGAGTATCGCATTTGTCGGCGATTTTAGGTGGAGGTTCCTTCTTGCATCCGGACACGGCCAAGAAAATGGCGATGAGCGCGCCGCGGGTGACCATCGGTAGTTGGTCAAGCTTCATCGTCTTACATGGCGGCGACATACGACATTCCCCTCCGTACCGAGGTCGAGATCCAGCGACGTGATTGAGCTGCCGTCGGCCATAGCGCTTAGGATTTCATTGGCGATTTGCGGGAGCACGCTCGCGCGCAGAATATGGTCGACATTGCGCGCCCCAGTGTCGACTTCCATGCAGCGGCTGGCGACCGCGTCGACGACTGAAGGTGCTATTTTTAGCGCAAATCCGTGCGAAGTTTGCGTTCGAATCGCGACGGCGTCGAGTTTCATCTTGGCGATGGCGTGAAGTGTCGCTCCTCCGACGGGGATGTAAGGTACGACCGTCATCCGGGCGAGGAGCGCCGCCTTGAAGCGGGCAGTTAGGACGGGCTTCACCAACGCCACGAGCTTATCGAGTGGCGGCGGAGGCCGCTTTGGCGGCGCCGCGTCGGAGATCAAGTCGGCGCCGAGATTCGATGTCAGGACGATCAGCGTGTTCTTGAAATCGATGACGCGCCCTTCGCCGTCGGCGAGCATCCCCTTGTCGAACACTTGATAAAATAGATTCATTACTTCGGCGTCGGCCTTTTCAACTTCATCGAGCAGAACGACCGAATATGGCCGCTGACGGACCGCTTCGGTGAGAACGCCGCCCGACCCGAACCCGACGTAGCCGGGGGGCGACCCGATCAGCCGAGAGACAGAGTGCCGCTCTTGAAATTCGCTCATGTTGATGGTGATGAGAAATCGCTCGCCGCCGAACAGCAGATCGGCAAGTCCGAGCGCCGTTTCGGTCTTTCCAACGCCGCTTGGGCCAACGAGCAAAAAGACGCCGAGCGGCGTGTTCGGAGGCTTTAGCCCCGATCGAGCGGCGCGTAGCTCGCGCGCAATCGCATCAATGGCGGCATCTTGGCCGATGACGCGCGCCCGCAAATGCTGGTCGAGCTTCATCATCGTATCGGCGTCGTCGCGCACCATTTTACCGACCGGAATGCCGGTCCAATCGGCGACGATTGATGCCACGAGCGCCTCGTCGACGTCGATGTGAATCAACTTTTCTTCGTTGGCCACGCTCCGGAGCTGTTCAAGTTTTTTTCGCAATTCGGTGCGTAATTTGCGGTCTTCGGCGCTCTTTTTTTCGCCCCCCGCCCCGTTTTTGATCGCGAGCCGCAGCTCGTCGATGCGCGCTACGATCGCCCGCTGATCGCTCTCGAGCGCTTCGAGGTGGGTCACGCGGCGATTGACTTCGTCGAGCTTCGCGGAGAGCTCTTCTTCGATCGACTCTTTTGTCGTCACCCCAGCCTCGGCGTCGCGACCGAGTGCCTCTATGTGACGTTCGATCGCTCCGCGTTCGGCTCGGGCATCTTCGAGTGTCCCCGAAGGAGCTGCTCTTACGACACGCACTCGCGCCGCACTCGTGTCGAGCAAATCGATCGCTTTGTCCGGGAGCTGCCGCCCCGAGATGTAGCGGCTCGATAGCTCGACCGCCGCACGCACCGCCTCCTCTTGAATTAGTACGCCGTGCGTCTCTTCGAATTTTTTAGCGAGACCGCGCAGCATCACGATCGCCGCGTCGGTCGACGGCTCTTCAACTTTTACCGGCTGAAATCGCCGTTCCAGCGCGGCGTCTTTTTCGAAGTAGCGCTTGTACTCGCCCCATGTCGTCGCCGCGATCGTGCGAAGCTCACCTCGGGCAAGTGCCGGCTTGAGTAAATTCGCCGCGTCGCTCCCCCCTTGCTGCCCTCCAGCGCCGATGAGCGTGTGGGCTTCATCGATGAACAGAACGATCGGCTGAGACGCACCCTCGACTTCGGCGATTACGCCTTTGAGCCGATTTTCGAATTCGCCTTTGATTCCGGATCCTGCTTGCAGCGCGCCGAGGTCGAGCGCCAAAACATGTACATTTTTGAGCTGCTCAGGAACGGTACCTTCGGCGATGCGGAGCGCGAGCCCTTCGACGAGCGCCGTCTTTCCGACGCCAGCCTCGCCGACAATGATCGGGTTATTTTTTCGACGGCGAACAAGCGTGTCGATGATTTGCCGAATTTCGTTTTCTCGCCCGAAAACGCCGTCAAGCTTCCCCTGCCGTGCCTTTTCGGTGAGGTCGGTCGTGTACTTGGCGAGCGGACCATCGGGGGCGCCAAGCGAAGTGGCCTGGGCGGGGGCGCCGTCGCGCGTCGATTGTCGTTCGTCGGACGAAACGCCGCTCCGCGATTCGGCGCTATCAGCGGCAATTGTAGCCACGTCGCGGCGGAGCTCATCGCGAGCGATCGGCGCTAGATGCGCGATTTCAGCCGGAAGATAGCGCGTTTGCGACTGCACGAGCTGGCTAAGGAGCGCGCCAGAGCGCACTTGCGACTCTTTCAGTTCGGTCGATGCAAAAAGCCACCCGTCTTGAAGCCATTCAAAAAGAAGCGGACTAAAGACCGGCTTCCCGGCATTTCCGGCGCGAAGCTGCTGCAGGTTTCGTTTGATCGCAACGCGCAGCGACGGGATGTCGATTTTGTAGTGCTGAAGAATCGCAACGACATCGGTGTCGCGGTCGTCGATTAGTGCAAGCAGCAGGTGCTCGACGGTCACTTCGTAGTGGCGGCAGGCGATGCAGTCGCTTGCTGCCGCTTCCATCGCACTTGTGCAATAGGCGTTTAGCTTTCGCAGAAGCGCGCGCGGCTCAACGACAAGCATCGTCCCCCCCTCGTCGCCGCATCAGCGATTCGTCGGTGAAAGAGGTGAACGGCGCTTTGGTGCGGAAAGGGGCGGCGCCCCCTCTTGGTCGTCGATCGTGTCGGCGTTTTCGTCGCGCGCGAGTCGCGCTGCCGCTTGATGCGACGCAATTCGCGACATTGCCGATTCAGGGGCATGGAGCTGAAGAAGCATCCCACGCTGCAGCTTTGCATTTGGGTCGAGCGCGTTCGCATCGATGATCTCTTCAACCGACACTCCGAACGAACGAGCGACTTTCTCGAGGGTATCCCTGTCGCCCACACGATAAAATACCATGTGGGCCCCCTTGGCCGACTTGTCGTGCTTTGCTTCTTTGAACGCTTCGGTGTCCGAGTCGCTCTCGTAGTTTGGGGTGTGACTTTTTGACGTCAAAATCGGCAGCATGGCGCGTGCGCGCGAAAGGCCAGAGGCCGGCACATGAACCGGAAATTCGATGCCGATCGACGCCGGCACCGTGTCACCGATAATTTCCGGATTCAGGTCGCGGAGCCGCTGTAGCGTCGTCCCGGCCGCCCGCGCGACAATGGCCAGTTCGACATTCGCTTCGACATCGATGTCGCTGGTGCGTAGAGGAGCATCGATCGCTGCATCCTCAATCCCAAAGTAGTCAAGATTGTTGAGGATGAGCGCCATCGAGAGCACTTTTGGCACGTAGAGCACGGCCTCCTGCGGGAGAACGCCGTTGAGCTTCGACAGAACGGCATAGCTGTTCGACCCGAGGTCTCGGACGCGCGAGGCGAGGCCGTTGTGCCCCATATTGTATGCCGCAAGCGCCAAATCCCACGTTCCGAATCGGTCGTAGAGATCGGCGAGGTAGCCCGTCGCAGCTTCGGTCGCGCGCGTTACGCTTCTTCGCTCGTCGAGCTCGTCGTCGACCGCGAGGCCGTAGAGGCGCGCTGTTGCGGGCATCAGCTGCCATAAGCCGGCTGCTCCTGCGCTCGACTGAGCCCGTGGCGAGTTCCCACTTTCGATATACGGAATTGCAATGAGCGATTCCGGCAGTCCGCGCTGATGAAGCGCCTTCAAAATTGTCGCGCGGTACCGGCCGCCACGTTTCAGCCACGCGCTGAGAAGCTCTTTCCCTTTTGGGTGTTCCGTAAAATACCGTGTATAGCGGCGCACTCGCGCGTCGGGGGCTAAGCCGAGCTCCGGCATTCTGAGGCCGTCGGTCCACCGCGCGGTCGATTCGACTTCGCTCGGCAACCCGGGGTTCATCAGATTGCTTGGCGTTTCAGTCGGTGTTAGCGGCTCGATGCGCCGGACAGTGGCGCTATGCGGCGGACGCTCGCCGACTTTTGCGTCGCCATGCTGAGCTGCTTGGAACCCAGAGAAGCCGACCGCAATCCCTGCCGACGTAAAGCAGGTCGACGCAAGCAACTGGCGAAGCAATGGATGCATGGCTTCATTAGGGTCTCATAGATATCCCCGCAAACAAAATTCCCGATGAAATGTCCCACAAATTCCCCCATAAACCTGCATACTTACACACGCCTCCCTATTTGAATTCTGGTCATTTTTGAAAGGTCGTTCACACTCTTATTAAGGCCTAAATGGGGGACTCGAGCTTTCGAATCGTCGTTGTTGCGCCCCTCTCGCCTATATCGGCGCCGACGCCGGTGGGGGGCTTGAGGGTTCGCAGGATCGACTTAACGGCGTTTGATCGTGTGATGCGCGACGTCGCGCAGCCGATCGCGATTGAATTACCGTCGGTTCTAGACGCGAACGGCGCGCCTGCCGCGTCTATTGCGTATTGCGTCGACTCGATGAAGAGCATTCGCCCCGACGCAATTATTGAATCGACCCAGCCGCTGCGCGAGTTGGCGGCAACCTACCGCGTTCTTGTGGAGTTACGCGATGGGCGACGAACCGCGGCGTCGGCCGTCAGCGAGATTTCGAAGCGTATTTCTCGCGAAGATTGGGTCGAGACGATTGTCGCGGCGATCGTCTCTTCGGCCGAGCCGGCGTCGACCGATGTGCAGGCCACGCCGTTCGCCCCCCTCAAGGATGAGCTACATACTCGCGATCTTGAATCGATTCTCGGCCGCGTCGATCTCGACAGTCGCATGCCTGGGGTCGCCGAACGGGCCGCCAACCTCGTCCGTGACGTTCTCAAGCGTGGGCGCGGTGAAGCTCTTGACACCGGGCCGACAAAGAGCGCGACCGCGCTCGCGGTTGTCGAAGAGGCGATGATCGCGCTGCTCGACCGCATTTTGGCCGATAAAGAAGTGCGGCGTCTTGAGAGTTCATGGCGCGCGATTCGCTTTCTTGTCGAGCGGGCTAGCGTGTCGGCAAACGTCGAGGTCGATATCATCGATGCGCCGGTTGAGCAGGTCGAAGATGTCTTCGAGCTTCTTCGAGAGCGGCGAGGGGCGGAATCATCGCGGAGTCGAGTTGATCTCGTGTTGCTCGACTTTGATGCCGAAAATAGCACCGAAGCGCTCGACCGCATTAAGCGATGGGGCGCCGCCGCCGCGAAAATAGGGGCAAAAATAGCGGTAAATGGCACTTCGGAGCTTGTTCGAAGCGACTCGTTATCGCACCTCGACAAAACGGTTCGACAGACGGCGTCGTTCGAAGACATTCGCTCGCCGGAGTTCGCATCGTTTCGAGCTTCTGACGCCGAAACTACTTTCATTCTCAATCGTTTCGTAGCTCACGCGCCGCATTCGATGACGACGGCGCGTCTGCGAGACTTTCCCTTTTTCGACTATTCGCCACGTTATGCGCTTGGGGCGGTGATTTTTGGAAGCCCGGTCTACGCTTACGCGGCGATCTGCGTCCGCGCATTCATCCGGCGCGGCGATTGGATGAGGCTTGCCGCTCTCCCGGACCGAACCCTCTTCGACTGCCCCGTACAAGAAACTTACGACCGCAATTTGAAAATCGCGATTACACTCGAGGCTATCGTAGGCTCTTCGGTGCAGGCGGCGGTATCGGCCGCAGGGTTGGCAATTCTAACATGCGCGGCAAACACAGACAGCATCGTGCTTGCCTGCGCGGGGGCGGGCGGAAAGGTTAGTGATGCTACCAAACCGACTGTTTAGCGTGGTCTAGGATGGGACTTCCGGTTGTCACGGGCGCACTTCTTATGTGCCCTTTCGGCGCCGCGCCGGGAGAGTTCATGGTCATTCCGATCAATCGCACGATGATGGGTGGGCCGCCTGCCGCCAACATCATGGATCACATGCCGTTTATGAACGTGCTGCCGTACGGCGTATGCATCAGCATGGCGAATCCAATGGTGGCTGCGGCGACCGCGGCCGCTCTCGGTGTGCTTGTGCCGATGCCGTGCTTGCCAATGACATTTATCCCGTGGCTGCCAGGGGCACCGACGGTAATCATGGGGAACATGCCGCTGACGAACAACACGTCAAAGTGCCAGTGCCTATGGGGCGGAGTGATTAGCCCGACACTGCCGGGTGGATCGATGACCGTAGAGTCACCTTAGCAGTCGCGGTCACGAGACAACGGGCGGGTCGCCGAATAGCGTTTTCGGTGCGAGCGTCGTCGTCGGCCCATACACGGGCGGCACGCGCGCAATGAGTCGCTCTTGCGCGCCGACATCGATGTTCGCTTCGGCGAGCCTCTTTTTTAGGATGGGCGATATCGGTCGCGTGATCGCCACGGTATCACCGCTTGTGAATTGCACTGCGCGCTGTCCGGTTGCGGCGTAGTCGATCGATGTTGTTTCGCCGTTGGTTGTTGCGCGCACGAGGCGCTGAAGTCGATCGTATTCCCAGCGAGTCATCTGCTCTTTGTGGCCGACCTGTTTCATCTGGATCGCGCGTGAGCGATCCCATTTCACTGTGGCGACCGAACGGTCCGGAGCGCCGGCGCGCGCGACGTTCCCACGCGCGTCGTAGCCCCAGTACCAGACGCCGTTTTTGTCGCTGCGGCGCACGACAAGTCGCTGCTTGTTGTACGAGAATTCGGTAATCGCCCCCTTTTCGTCAACCGATCTCGTGACCTGATAAGTCGCGTTCGAATCGATCAACTGCATCTTGCCGTTTTTTCCGAGCGCGAGCGTTTTGTGCGCTTTTTTGTCGTAGCTAAAGTCGGTGATCGATTTGTGATCGGCGCTCCACGCGTGCGCGCAGTGAGCCGACGAATCGCGACCGTCGTAGATAAAATGATTTGCCGGCGCGTTTCCCACCTGAGTGCCGACAACAAGATTCGCGGCGTAGTGGTATTTCGTCTCGACGCCGTTGGCGCCGGTTGCGGAGATTAAGTTCCCCTGCGGAGAGTAGTTGAACGCCGCCCTGTTCACCGCGCCGGTGCGCCCCGATGGCGTAGCAAGTGTCGCCGCTTGGGTCGCGGAAGAGAGGGTCTTAGAAGATGCCGCCATCGCACTCGACGCTTTGCCGAGGCCGACGGCCGAGAGAAGCGCGTCGGTTGAAGGCGGCGTCACCGCACTGCTTACGGCGCGCGATGCGCCGGAGAGTGGCGCGGTTGCACCGCTCACGGCGCTGGTTATGCCTGTCGATGACGCGAGCGCGGACGCGGCGTTTGACGGCGGGGCCGGATTGGCGATCGCCGCAAGTGCGCTGCGCGACGCATAGGTCGCTGCTGTGACGGAATTCGCCGCCGCTTGCGCTGCGTTGCTTGGCGGCGTCGAGATGATCGACTCGAGCTGCCCGCGGGCGTTGTAGTTCATCGAGACTGCCCCAAATTTGCCGCTCATTTGGGTCACATCGCCGTTCGCATTGTGCTGCGCTTGGGAGCTACCGTTGCTCGGATGCTGCGTTCCGACAAGGCGCGCCACATTTTGGTTTTGCGCCCCTTTGGGGACCGCGAACTCCAGCGTCGTCCCGTCGCGCTTTTCAACTTCGAATTTCATCCAGCCGAGGCAGCGCAGTTCGACCCCTTCGCGCGCGTTCGTGAGCGTATCGCCGGTGTTCATCGTCTGATTTTTGAGCGCGTGCGTATCGAACTCGATCTCGTTGCCTTGCTCGTTTTGGTAGACAACTTTCCAAGGCTCTCGCCAAACTTTCTGATCGAGCGAGCTGCTCCACCCTGGCCCTAGTGTTGACGAGCGATGCGACCACGATGACGAATACGACGTCTTAACGTCGACCGGGGCGTTGTCGCCGAGATCGACGCTCGACCCGCTATGGCGCACCGCCCCGGTCGTAGGGTCGACGATTCCGTTGCTTGGCGGCGATGGGTCGTCGGTATTTTGATTGCGCTGACGATACGCCGAGGCGCGCGATGCCGTCAGGTCGGTCGGGTCGTACTCATCGATCGCGTCGCTCTCTCTCTGCTCTTGCGCCGCGAGCCAGTCCTGTTCCGACAGCTCTTCCGACGCGATCCAGTCTTCCCCGTCGAGCTCTTCGGCATTGATTATGTCTTGCCATTCGCCCCAATTGAGCGCGTCGCGAGGGTGAAGCACGATATTCGCAAGAGAGTCGAACGCCCCGACGGCAAGCGACCAAAACGCTCTCCCTTGCGCGATGTTCGCCTTCATCGAATCGGCAAACTTCGACAAGCCTTCCAAATTCATTTTGCCGAGATCGGCAAGAATTTCGTGCTTTAACGGGCCGATTTGCGCTCCGGCCTGATCTTCGCCGCTGAGTTTCATGTCGTTCAGCTTGCCGTCTGCCATCTGTTCGAGGCTGTCCATACTGAGCGATTCGGCCTGCTCTTTCACACTGTTGAACGTCGCCTCCGCCGACTCGACATCGCCCGCCGCGAGCTGCAATTGTCCGAGCGACATTTCGGCCTGCGCAAGCTGCTGCTTGAGGCCGAGCTCCGCGCACGTCATGCTCAGGTTCGTCATTGCCTGAATCGAGCTCTTAAGATCGCCCTCGCTCGCGTCGAGCGCCGCTTGCATCGACGCGTTTCGATATTTCCAGGCCGTCTCTTCGTCTGCGAGCGGACCGAGCTTCGCTTTGAGTTCGTTTTCGCGCGCCTCCAGTTGCGCTTTCGCTTCGGCTTTCGCTTCGCTCTCAGCGTTTTGCTCCGCTTGCTTCACCTCGTCTTCGGCCTGCTGTTTCGCTTGTTCGACCTCGTCTTCGGCTTGCTGTTTGGCTTGGTCGGCCGCGTCTTCGATGTTCTGCTTCCCGTTGTCGAAGATCTTCTCGAGGTCCTCTTTCTGCTGCTCGATGACGGCTTCGGCATCCTCCTCCTGTTGGTCGCCGACGCTGTCGACCTCCTCTTCGGGGGCATTGCGCGACGGGAGCTCCACATCTTTGGTCGGCCCGGCCATTCCGACTCGGCGCAAGTTCCCGCCCCCGGGGCCAGATGCTTTCGCGGCGTCGAGCTGCTCTTGCTGCTCTTTTCGCTCTTCTTGGCGAGGGACGATGTGCTCGCGCTTCATTGCCGACTGTCCAGTTGCGCGGCGAATTCGCGCAGCGGTGACGGGGTGCTCTCGAGAACGATCCAGCGTAAATCTTTGAGCCCCGGCGCTTCGATCAGATTGCGCACATCGGCGGCCCACGCATCCAGTTTTTCGACGAACATCGGTGCGAGTACAACGACCATGCCCGACAACGGGGCTGGGATCGCGCCGGCGACTTGAGCCAAAACACCGGCAAAAATAGCCAAGGGGAGCGCTTTCGGATCGACCGGAACGACCACCTTTTTTTGCGGCTTCCCTCGCTTTTCAAGCACCATTGCCCGCTTTTTGTAGTCGGCGGCGAGTTGGTCGCTTCGTTTCGGCCATTCTTGTTTTGTGCCTAAGTGCACCTGCTCGAAAATAAAAAACGGGCTTCGGTTGTCTGCGTTCCGTTCCGCCTCGTTCACCTCGTTGAGCGCTTGCATGCGCAGGTCGGGGCCGATGTTCGCGTAGAGAAATTTAACATCGCGCGCGCGGACGAACAATTTTAGGTCGTCGGTCCATGCGTAAACAACGCGCTGACGGGAGCTCATTCAGTTTCAACTGTTGATGAGAACAAACGCGCCGGTCAAGTCGGTCATTGCGTCGCCGCTGACTTTGACCATTGCGCCGCCGATTGAAGTCATCGCGGCGCCGGTGACGCTGACTTCAGGCCCGGTGACCGCCACTTTCCCGCCGCCGATACTGACCATGCACCCGTTGCTGTTGAGCATGATCGTCTCCGACGAATTCATCGAGATTGGCCCCTCCGCCTGAAATGTCATCGGCCCGTCGCTCGTGATCGAGATCGTCCCGCTTGTTTCGATGACGACATTCCCCTCTGTGATCGTAATCGTCGCGCCGGCCTGTTTGAGCATGAACATCCCATTGACTGTCACGCCATATTTCTCGGCAACGGTGTCTGTCTTGTTTGCCGAGCTGAACGTGTCGTCTTTGGTGATCGACGTCGTACGGCTTCCGGTGATCGTGTTTGTTTCGCTTCCGCCGACCTGGTCGGTGCGATCGCCTTTCACCTCAGTTTTTTCGTTCTGTTCTACCGTATCGGTGCGCGACGCGCTGATCGTGTGCGTCTGGTCTTTGGTGACCGTTAGCTTCTGCTCCCCTTTGATCGTCTCTGTCTGATCGCCGTCGATCTCGATCGTTTGATTGCGGGTGATAGTCTTTTTCTCGTCGCGCTTTACGGTGATCGTGCGATCGTTTTCGACATCTTCAATCTGATCGTGGCCGACTTTCGACCCGTAGTCGTTTTCGACGAGCACCGTCATGTTTAGCTGCGCGTGCATGTGCAGCTCTTCTTTTGTCGCCGTATCGTCGAAAAATATTTCGTTGTTCCCAGTAGCTTTTGGCGTGCTGTTTGTTTTTAGACCGCTTGTCGTTTTTTTCTCCGGCAGCGCATACGGGTATTCATTTTTCCCGTTGTAGACCGAGCCGGTGACGAGCGGCATATCGGGGTCGCCGTTCAAAAATGTGATGACCACTTCCATTCCGACGCGCGGAATAAACTGAAAGCCCCAGTGCGATCCGCCCCACGGCTGCGCCACGCGAATCCAACATGAACTCGAATTGTCGTCGGCATTTTTCTTCTCGCGATCCCAGAAAAATACGACTTTGATTCGCCCATCTTTGTCGGTGTAAATCTCTTCGCCTTCGGGCCCCGACACGATTGCCGTCTCAGCTGTTTCGACACGCGGGCGCACGATTCGCGGCGGCTTGATCGGCGTTTCGTGCGGCACGGCGACAAAGTTCGCCTTGAATTCGTCGTGCTCTTCGACCTGCTCCGCATGCTTGCCGAGGGTATTGCTCGCCGCGCCGGCAAATTGCACCTGATAGCCGTGCATCTCAACTTGCGTGATCAGATACTTTTGGTTGAACGAAGCTTGGTGGTGTTCGATCACCTCAAACGTGTGACCCGCCGCAAGCCGTCGGCAACTGCTGCTACCGCGCACTTCGACAGCGTCGGTGCGGAGCGCTTCGAGTCGCGCTTTTGTCCGCGCGCGCCCCTCACGCTCTGGTTCGGTATATCGCCCAGGGTATTCGTAGTACTGCATCCACGATGCGTTTGCGGCAGTCTCCGGCGGCGACGTCTCGGTACTCGCGGTTTGTGGCGATTCGGGCTTCGGGTAATAGTACGTCCGCATCTCGACGGAGCCGGGGCGAACCGATTGCGTCTGAACGATGTGCAGCACGTATTCTTCGGACATCACAAATTGATTCGGATGGCGTGCTTTGACGCGGGGGTTCCCCGAAATATTGCTGAACGACCCCGACTCGTTGCCGTAGACAAAAGTGTGTTTGTCTTCCGTCTGCTCGAAAAACGAAAACACCCCTTCTTCAGAAAATAGCCGCGACACAAACTCGTAGTCGGTCTCCTGGTACTGCACGCAATATTCGCGCACCGGGCACGACTGGACGTGCGACCGGTGGTCGATGCTGTGTTCTTTGAGAACATCGGCAACAACATCGACCGCTGATTTATTCTGAAAAATACGGCTTTTTTTGATATTTTGTAGAAGCCAAAGGCGCGGCACAATCTCGACAGAAAAGCGGTGCAGGTCCTTGCCGACAAATCCGCCGTCTCGTTGAATGGAGCTGATGATCCCGTGAATGTAGGAACTTTGGTCTCCTCGAATCGTCAGCGTGCCGCTTCGCCCAAGAAGCGTATCAAATTTGGACTCAACCTCCGCCAGATGCTGCTGGAGAACAACGAGCGTAATCGTGTAGCGATAGAGCTGCGAAACGCCTTCGGTGCCCGAAAATTTAAGCACCTCGACGAGCTTCGAATTCAGCCCATCGGCGGCGAAACTAAATTCGCTTTTGGAACTACTCCCCCATGTCATGGCGCGCCTTTGGGGGGCGAGTGTAGCCGCATAGAGGCGCGTTGCGGCAGCCTTTGTTAAGCTTCGACCTGCCATGACGACCGAATCGAGCCGCGCACTTGGTGCGAAGTCCCCTCCAGCACGTAGCGCTGCCTTGTCACGCGCGACCGAGCTTCTTCTCAAGAGCTACGAAAGCGATACGCGAGCGCAGCGCATCAACAGGCAATTTGTGCCGTCAAAGAGCGAAGTTGTCGCGCTTATCGATTCGCTTTTTCAGCTTATCTATCCGGGGTATTTCGGGCGACGCGATTTGACCGACAGCAACGTGGCAGACCATATTGCCGAGCTCCTGCTCTCGACGCGAGCGCGCCTTATCGATCAGGTTGAGCTTGCGTTACGCCACGTTGCTGAGGAGGGCGAGAGCGACGACGTCTACGCGTTTGCCGCCACGGCGTCGCGGATTGCCGACGATTTTTTGGAGCGCCTTCCGGCGGTTCGAGCGCTTCTGATCAGCGATCTTCAGGCGGCGTACGACGGCGATCCGGCTGCGACAAGCCTCGACGAAGTGATCATTTGCTACCCCGGTTTTTTTGCGGTCACTGTTTATCGACTCGCCCACGAGCTCCACACAATGCACGTGCCGCTTATCCCGCGCATCATGAGCGAGTGGGCCCACACGCAGAGTGGCGCCGATATTCATCCAGGCGCCAAAATCGGAGCAAGCTTTTTTCTAGATCACGCGAGCGGCGCGGTCATCGGTGAAACAACCGAAATAGGCGCAAATGTGAAGATTTATCAGGGTGTAACGCTAGGTGCGCTATCGCTACCAAAAGACGAGTTGGGCCGAGCCGTACGCGGCGGCAAGCGCCATCCGCGAGTAGAAGACAACGTGACAATCTACGCAAACGCAACGGTGCTAGGCGGGCAGACAGTGGTAGGCGAAGGCAGCGTTCTAGGCGGGTCGGTGTTCATCACACAGAGTGTCCCAGCAAGGAACACTATCACCTACAGAAAGTGAAAGGGGGTCTCTCCACCCGTAAACGTGCCCGTGCCCGTAAACGTGCCTGGTTTCTTCTCCCTCCCCACAGGCTTTTCCCCCCAAAAAAAGGCTCAAGTACGGTCCCGATCGCGTCGTAGATCGTAGTGATAGGCGGCGCTTCGTCATTCGGCGGACCGTCCTGCGTATCGCATGGAGCCGCGTCGATGACGGGTCAGTTTGAGGAGATGGTGACGGTTTGCGCGGACGTGCTGACAGTCGGCGCGCGGCTCTCCAATGAGAACGATTTGCCGTCGGCCGCCGTCGTTCGCCAGCGAATGGCAGGCCTTTTCGATTCGATGACAACGCGCGCGAGGCTGGCCAACATTGCCGAGCGCGATATTGTCGATGCGAGGTACGCCCTCTGCGCGTTCGTCGACGAGCAGGTTTTGAAAGCGGTTTGGAGCGACAGGCAAGCGTGGATCAGCGATCCGCTTCAGCTTTTGTATTTTGGCGAAAATAGCGCTGGCGACGGCTTTTATTCGCGCCTTGCGGTGATTGAGAGCGACCCAAACCGCCGGCATGTGCTTGAAATATATTACTTATGTTTGGCGCTTGGCTTTCGCGGCCGCATTGGGCTGCGCCAAGCCGGAACGGTCGAAGCGCTCCTGGCGCGCCTTCACGGCGATCTCGAAGATGAAGAGCCGTCGCCGAATGTATTGAGCTGTCATGGCACCGCCCCCGACGTTCCAAGGGCCCCGAGGAGCTACACGTCGCTTTGGGCGACAGTGTTCATGATCATGCTCGGCGCCGGCGTCGTTTTCTTGGCATTGAGATCCGAATTGCAGCTCGAGATCATGACGCCGGTAGGCGAGATAGGCTCAATTGCTCGCAGCGTAGCGCTTCGCGCAGAACTCGACAGCGACTACGACGGCGTTCCAGATGCGCGCGACACCTGCCCGTTTACGCCTGAAGACTTCGACGGCGCGACCGATCAAGATGGCTGCCCCGAAGTCGGCGGCGCCCCGGCACCAACCAGCCCCGCTCCGGCAAAGCCGGCCAAAGTTCCGGTTAAATTACCAGCTCGGTAGGGCGGGGGCTCGCCCCCCGCCGAGCGCGTCTATCCGCGGCGCAGCGTAAAAAATACGATCGCGGGAGCAACTCCAAGACGCATTGGGGGGCCGGTTGTTCCGAGCCCTGGGTGCACATAAAGCGTGCTGTTCGCAATGCGGTAAAACCCGAGATGAAACTTGTGCGCGAAATGCGATAGCGACAGATACCGCGCAAGAAATGGCACTGCAAATTGCCCGCCATGAGTGTGACCACTAAGAACAAGCGTCACATCGAGAGCGGCCGCCGCAGGGAACATGGCCGGGTCGTGCGCCAAGAGGATCGACGGAGTGAGCGGCGGGCGATTAGCCAGAGCCGCCGAAAGATCTTCGCGCGCCGTCCACGTGTCGTCGATCGCCGAGAGATGGATCGCACCACCGCCTCGCTTAACAAGCACCGCCTCGTTTCGAAGCACCTGAGAGCCTCGCGAGCGAACAGCCGCAACCAGCCCTTCGGCGTCGCCAAAATAGTCGTGATTACCGAGAGAGACAAAAACGCCGTCGGGCGCGACGAGTGCGCCGATCACCTCGCCGATGTCGGAATGAAACGCATTCCCGCTTGTTGCCAAGTCGCCCGTTACGACCGCCATGTCGGGGGCGCCTGCATTTGCGATGCGCGCCCACCGAAACCCCCACTCTTTAGGCGTCATCGCGCCGATGTGAAGGTCAGAGAGATGCGCAATGCGGTAGCCCTCGAATGCTGGGTCGAGCTGATTTATCACGATGTCGTGATTTTCAACGACGACCCATCGTCGGCGAATCAGCGTCCCATAGATGCTGACGACCAGGCCGGTCACATAGAGGCCGAGCAAGAATGTCGACGGGAGCACAACCGTGCCGCGAAATAGCCCGAAAACGAGCGCTCCAATCAGCGCGATCATGCCTGGAATCAGGCAAAAAAAGCAGGCGCACCAGTGAATGAAATACGGCACGTCGATGAACTTGACCAACAGAAGCATCCGGCGGCGATCGGGCATGCTCGAGCGCGCCCGCGTGACAAACATCAATGCGCCGAAAACACCAAACGCGGCGCCCCACCCTTCCGGGTACTCAACGCCGCATCGCCTGCACAGTTCGGCAATGCCGATCGCCGGGGCGATTTGCGCGATGGCCGTCGCGAGCGAAAGAATCGCCAAAAGCTTTGATATTTGTTTCGTCCCGTGCGGCGCGTCTGGGCGACTGCTCCGGCGAGGGCCCGGCGGCCTGTTGCTCCCGCGGGGAGCCGGCGGCCACGAACTTGGGGGCGTCATTGCGCCTCCGAAAACGCCGAATGATACGTCGCGCTCGCCGCGATCGCCTGACTCAGAAGCGCATCGACGCGCTCGTGAAACTCTGCGATCGACGCGTGACGTTTCGCGGGGTCAGGGAGAAGGGCGCGCCCAAGTTCGACATCAAGTTGCGCGAGAACGTCGCGGTGCGCCCGCAAACCGGGCGATAGCGCCTCGCCGTGCCTCGCGAGAGGCGTTGGCTTGGTTCGAATGAGGCGGCTCAGAAGCATCAGCGGGTTTTCGCCGACGCGGTGGGGGAAAGCCTCGGCGCCCGACACCATTTGGTAAACAATCGCCGCAGCTGCAAAAATGTCGGTGCATGCACCGACGCGCGGATTGCCCTCTTCAAACTGCTCGGCCGGCGCATAGCCGAGCGATGCCCCCGCGATTGTGACCGTCCGATACAAACTCACCTCGACTACTTTGGCTAACCCGAAATCGGTTACTTTTGCGACAAATCCGCCCCCTTCTTCCGACAGGAGGACGTTAGACGGTTTCAAGTCCCGATGAACAATTCGCTTCGCGTGCACCGCTTCTAGCGCCGAAGCGACTCCACAGAGGACAGCGCGCACGAGTGCAAGCGGCAGCCCGTGCCCGTTCGCTTCGGCGAGCAGATCGGCAAGCGTTGGCCCTTCAACAAATTCGAGAACGGTGAATGGAAGGCTGATGAGCTCGCCGGAATCGGGTGGCGTGAGGTATGCCACCGCGTGATCGAAAAAGCGGACAATGTGCCTGTTCGGCGCTTCCCCTTCGGAAAGCTCGCGGAGCACGTGCGCCTCGCGCTCGAAACGTGACAGCGATTCGAGCGTTACACTCGCCGGCTTCATGACTTTGACCAAAACAGACCGCGGCGCGGCGTCGTCGCAAGCGCCACGAAACGCCCACCCTTGGCCCCCCTCGCCAACTTGCTCGTGCAAAAAATAGCTTGCGCCCCGTGCGCCTAAAAGGGCGCGACCTGTTAGCGAATCACGTAGGTCGGACAGTCGATTCTCAAAGGGGGCGCTCATCGATGGCGCCCAAATGATAGCGCGAATTACGCTTCGAGCAGCTGAACCAAGCGCTCTTTGTTGGTGAGCCCAACGTGCTGCCCTTTTACGGCGCCACCTTTAAACACCAAGACAGTCGGCACGCCACGTACACCGAACCGCGATGTAATCGCCGGTGAGTCGTCGATGTCGATCTTGCAAATCTTGTATTTCCCGACTGTTTCGTCGGCAAGCTTATCTACGATCGGAGACAACATTTTGCAGGGGCCGCACCAGGTCGCGCTAAAATCGACCAATACGGGGAGTGCCGATTGTGCGACTTCGGTCTCGAAATTCTGGTCGGTTACTTCAATCACATTTTTGCTCGCCATTTGCATCGCTCCTCAAGCTGTTGCCGCTGAAAGATAAGGTCTTTTTTCGGCCTGTCTACTCCCGGTGATTTGCCAAAGTGATCGAACTCAGCGACGACCCCAAATTACCGGGCAATAGGTGCCGGATTGCCCGGGGATGGGTGTCGGATAGGATCGGCGGATGTGATTGTCGGGGCGCCGGTCGATGCGGCTTGCAATAGGCGCTGCGCAATTTCTGCGGCTCCTTCGGCAGGAAGGTCGGCCGATACGATGAGCTCACCTGCGCGCTGCTCCACGACGAGCGAGTCGATAAGCGGGCCAAAGCCGAAGATTCGCGCCGCCAGATCTTGCGAAAGCGCGAAGCGCTTTTGCTCAATGAGCCGTTTGACATTGCCGCACGATTCGGCCGCTTCGCAGGTGAGCTTCGCGACGATGTGGGTCGGCTGGGGCTGCCCCGCCTCTCCGAATGCCACGCCGAGCATTGCTTCGGACACATCGAGCACCGCCTCTTCGCCGATGGCCCGTTTTGGCGCGGATGCATCGCCTTGGTCGCGGGCGGCGACTTCTGCCGAATTTCGACGGACGGCCGCAAATTCTCCCTTTAGCCTGCCCCGCAGCTCGGCGGGTAGCCGCACCGTTGCCACGATCGCGGGCGATATCGACAGAATTTCGCGCGCTTGCCGACTGACCTCCTCCGCGTCAAGTCGTGGCGCTCGACCCTCGGCGGCGTCGATCATCGCGACAATCACTGGCCGCGCTCCGTAGAGAGCAATCCCGTCCTGACGGAAGGCGAGCTTGGGGCCTGGACCTGCCCCTCCTATCACTGAAAAGCCGCCGATCTGCTCGCCTGTTGTGGCGCCGACGTCGAGCTGTTTTGCGCACGATACAAGCTCTTTGCGCGTCAACGCGAGCTGGGCGGCGACGCCGAATTCGCCGTTTTCGCCATGCTCTGGCACGACAAACACGGCATCGCTGATGCGGTCGAAAAGCCCTTTGTCGCATGGCGTGTTGGCCCCTTGCCCGGGGATTTTGGTGTCAACGCGGTCGATCGCCGCGCGCCAAAGCGACGCAAGTGCCGATTTTCGCACCATTTTTGCGTCGATCGTGACCACGACAAACGCTTGTGCGGGGACGGCCCTGAGCACGCTGCTGCGGAGGCTTGGCTTCTGCGCCGCGAAGAACGCGCCACCAACGGCGGCGATGCCGATAACGGCGAGCAATAGACCATTTCGGGTTCGAGTTCGCACGTTTGTCTGTTAGCACGCATGCTACGGAATGGGCTATCACCCGAGCATGTCTCGCTCATTCACCAAAGTTCTTGTCGCCAATCGCGGCGAAATCGCAGTTCGCATCATGCGAACGCTGCGAGAAATGGGCATCGGTTCGGTCGCTGTTTACTCCGAAGCCGATCGCGCGTCGCTCCACGTTCGCATGGCCGACGAAGCGGTTGCTATCGGCCCAGCCCCCGCAGCTGAAAGTTATTTGCGGGGCGATAAAATCATCGCCGCAGCTAAAAAAACAGGGTGCGACGCGATCCACCCTGGGTACGGCTTCCTAAGCGAAAATGCCGACTTTGTCGACGAATGTGAGCGTGCCGGCCTCGTCTTTATCGGGCCGCCAGCAAGCGCCATGCGGCAGATGGGGTCAAAAACCGCCGCGCGCAAAAAAATGGAAGAGGCGGGCGTGCCGATCACGCCCGGGGCGATGTGCGACACGACCGAAGAGGCGATCGCCGCGGCCGGCAAAATTGGCTATCCGGTCATGCTCAAAGCGGCATCCGGCGGCGGCGGAAAAGGGATGCGTCTCGTTCATGCCCCAGGTGAAATGGCGAACGCGTGGGAGCGCGCGCGGAGCGAAGCGAAAAAGTTTTTTAGCGACGACACCGTCTACATCGAAAAAGCGGTAGTCGGAGCGCGCCACGTTGAAATCCAAGTACTTGGCGACAGAAGCGGCAACTGCGTTCATGTTTTTGAGCGCGATTGTTCGATTCAGCGGCGCAATCAGAAAGTTGTCGAAGAGACACCGTCGCCTGGCGCAACGCGTGAAGTAATCGCAAAAATGGGGGCGATCGCGGTGCAAGGGGCGAAAGCGGTCGGGTACCACTCGGCCGGCACATTCGAGTTTTTGTTGGCGCCCGATTCGAGTTTCTATTTTCTTGAGATGAACACGCGGCTTCAAGTTGAGCATCCGATCACCGAGCTCGTGTCGGGGCTCGATTTGGTGCGCGAAATGGTGCTCATCGCCCAAGGGAGCGATCTCGCGTTCGAGCAAAAAGACCTCACGTCGCGAGGGGCAGCGATCGAGTGTCGTGTTTACGCCGAAGACCCATCGACCGGTTTTCTCCCTTCGCCCGGCCGGATCGATCAGCTCGTCGTCCCGGGCGGACCGGGCGTGCGCGACGACGGCGGCGCTTACCCCGGCTGCATGATTTCAAGCTTTTACGACCCGCTCATTTCGAAGCTTTCGGTCTGGGCGCCGAATCGCGAGCTCGCACTCGCACGGATGCGCCGCGCGCTTTCGGAGTACGTCGTCACCGGCATTCGGACGAACCTCGCGTTTCACGAAAAGCTGCTCGCGAACCCCGATTTTATCGCCGGAAAGTACGATACGAAATTCTTGGAACGCGAAGTTGCGCTTCAAGGCTATCCAACGATTCGCGAAGAAAATCGCGAAGCGCTCGCGGTGGCGGTGGCGATTGCAGCGGCGCGCGCAGAACGCGTGAGCGGAGCGGCGACGGCACTTGAAGGGGCGAGCGCGAATCGCGTTAGCCCGTGGGTGGCGCACTATCGATCGGGGAGAGTGTGATGAGTGACGAAGCGTCGTTTCATGCGTTTCGGTCTGTCCCGCGGACAGGCGTGATTTACGCGACGGCCGAAGCGGCGAAGCTCGGCTTTCACATGGGGTCGACCGACTGGTGCAATCTCGGGCAAGGGCAGCCCGAAACAGGCGAACTGCCAGGCGCGCCGCCACGCGTGTCGGATGTGTCGATCGGCGTCGACGATCAAGAATACGCGCCGGTGGCGGGGTTATGGGAGCTGCGCGAAGCGATCGCGTCGATGTACAACCAGCTGTACAGGCGCGGGATGCCGTCGCAATACAGCGCCGAAAATGTCTGCGTATCGGGCGGCGGTCGGGCGTCGCTCACGCGCGCGGCGGCGAGTCTTGGGTCGATCAATTTAGGGCATTTTCTGCCTGACTATACGGCATACGAAGAGCTGCTCGACATTTTCAAAGCGTTCACGTCGATCCCGATCATGCTCGACGAAGAGCACGGCTACGCGTTTACCGCAGACGATCTTCGCCGCGAAATTTTAGGTCGCGGCTTGTCAGCGGTGCTCTTTTCAAATCCGTGCAATCCGACCGGCAAAGTTGTCGACGGCGATGCGCTTGCCCGTTGGGTTTCAGTCGCGCGCGAGCTCGACTGCGCGCTCCTGATCGACGAGTTTTATTCGCACTACATCTACCGCGCGCCGCTCGGCTCGCTGCCGGTCGAAAGTGCCGCGCGCTACGTCGAAGATGTCAATCGCGATCCGGTGCTGCTCTTCGACGGCTTCACGAAAAATTGGCGCTACCCGGGCTGGCGAATCACCTGGACGGTCGCGCCCCGGCCGATCGTAGAAACGCTCGCAAGCGCCGGTTCGTTTCTCGATGGCGGCGGGTCAAAGCCGCTGCAGCGCGCGGCAATTCCGCTGCTCGAGATGAGCCACGTCGAGCAAGAGACACGCGCGGTGCAAAAAGTGTTTCGCGAAAAGCGCGACCGAACAATCTCGCAGCTCGAACGCTTGGGGATCAGATTCGACGGCTCGCCCGAAGGGACATTCTACGCCTGGGGCGACATCTCAAGGCTCCCCGCCCCCATGAACAGCGGAATGGGCTTTTTCAGAGCCGCCCTAGACGAAAAAGTAATCGTAGTCCCAGGCGAATTTTTCGACGTAAACCCAGGCAAGCGCCGAAGCGGAAGAAGCTCGCGATTCAGGAATCACCTACGGTTCTCATTCGGCCCATCAATGCCAATCCTCGAAACGGCGTTCGAGCGCTTAGAGCGGCTCATTGGTCAAAAGTCGTGAAATTGGTGGCACGAGCATCAAAAAGCGACCCAAATTGATGATGTGATCATCAAAAACTGTCAGCAGTTATCAATAATTCTATGTACTTCCGAGACCATATAGAGCGGGAGCGATAGGAGCTTGTAGGTGGCTTGCTGGCCATCTCGTTGGCGGACATCGACGTCGACGATCGATGGCGGCGATGCGTTGAAGCGCACGGCGATTGGAAGCTGCCGCAGGCTCATGAATCCGTGGAGCGACTTTAGTGAGCCGGTTGAACCGGCTTTTACTTCAATCGGGAGCACTTTCGCTCGGTGTTGAATGACGTAGTCGAGTTCGGCTTCGCTCCCTCGCTCTTCGCGCGCCCAGTAGTAGAGCTCTGGCTCTTTGAACGGCGGTTCGAGTAGCCGCAACATCTGCCCGACGACTTGCTCTGCGAGCGCGCCTTCGTTTGCCAACACTAGCGATTCGA
>CAMAVR010000038.1 GCA_945861885.1 Nannocystis exedens
GAGGGTGAGGGAAAGCGTGACGAAGTCACGCGAGGGTGAGGGAAAGCGTGACGAAGTCACGCGAGGGTGAGGGCGAAAGCGTGACGAAGTCACGCGAGGGTGAGGGCACGCGCCCGTCGCGCACGAGCAGCCCGTCGACTAAGCTCTAGCCCAATGAAGCGCTGCATAGATGCAAGTGTCGACGAATGACAAGAACAACGTGCATCGGCAATTGCGTCGGCTTCTGCGATACGCAGGATCGCAAGTCCTTGCCGAGTGAGCCAAAGATCGCGAAAACCTTGCCTGTTGACTTACGTCCATGCCACTTCATCGGACGGGAACCCATTGGGGTTGCTTCGATTTAGATCTTTGAATGTGAATTTAAGAACCGTGAGCCCTCACCCTCGCGTGACTTCGTCACGCTTTCCCTCTCCCGCGAAGCGGGAGAGGAGCCTCGCCTACCTCGCCTACCGCGCCTCCCAAATGCGCACCGTTTTATCGTCCGACGCTGTCATCACTTGATGGCCATCGTTGCTCAATCGAATCATCGTCACTGCCCCCCAGTGCCCTTTGAGCTTGTGCAACAGCTGCCCACTCTCGGCATCCCAAACCGCCACTATCGGCTCATTCGTAGAGGACGCCGCGAACCGCTTTCCGTCGCGACTTACCACGAATGCGTTCGTAAACGCTCCGTACGTTTCAAGACTTTGAATCAGCGCGCCAGTTTCGGTCGAGCATATTTTTAACGCATCTTTATCGCTCGTCACGACGTAAGCGCCATCGCTTGAAAATGCACCCTGCCTCCCCTGCAAAAGAGAAACCTGTTTGCCGGTCGTAACGTCCCAAACCTCGGTGCGGCGCCCGCCTTTATTCGTACGAAGAAAGTGCGACCCATTGGCACTAAACGCGCACTCATAGACGAGACTGTCCTGCCCTTCGAAGCGATGCAAAATCGCGCCGGACTCGGCCTCCCAAAGTGCAGCGCCGGCTGTTTTCGATTCGGTGAGCGCGAGGCTTTGATCGCAGTTCCATGTAAGTTGCGAAACGATGTCGGCGCTACGAAGCTGTTCGAGCATCTTCGTCGCCATCTTTCGAGGTTCGCTATTGTCCCCTCGCGTACCCACATTGATCGAATGAAGTAGCGCGCCCGACGCCGCATCCCACGTGCGCGTCGTGCCGTCGCTTGCCGCGATCACAAGCGAGCGCCCGTCCGAGCTAAATTCGGCCGACGTGATCGCACCGGTTTGGCCAAACAGGTAGTGCCGAACCGCTGGATTGCGAAGCTCGTCACTGGTTGTAAGCGTGTGGGCCGCCGGCCAATCTTCTCTGTCGATCGCCGCTTCGAGATAGCCTTGGCGAACTACCAAATACTTGTTTTTAAGCACTTTTGCCGTGTGCTCTTTCGCGATCGTGCGGAATGCGCGGAAGCGCGCATCCTCGAGCATAAGACGATTGAGCAGCCCGACACGGACTGTCACCGGCGCATCTGCCGGCAGATCGGCCAAGTATTCAACGATCGAATCGTCGTCCCGAAGAAGCGCGTAGAGCGCTACATGCTCCGCGAATGCTGGAACGCTGGCCAAAAGCTCTCGTCGCGATTCACGCGCCGCGAACGCGCTCAGGTCGAGACGACGCGCGAGGCGGCTACTCTGTTTCGCAAAAATCGGTGCACGCTCGATTGCGTCGCCGACGGGCGGTGGAATCGACGCAATTCCGGCGTGCAACGACGGTTGAACAACAAAGTGCCGGTATTCAAAATCCCACCAGAACTGCCACAATCCAAGCTCAAATCGAATTCGCCCGTAGCGCGACTCACGGAGACCCGAAAGATCGATCGTCAAACCCGCGTCGAACCCCCCGACTTTCAGGCGCGCCTCGCTAATTCGGAGCGCCAGCTCGCTCCAGTTGGCGACTGGCCTCCGTGCGTGCGGAAACAGTGCGTTGATCAACGCGATCATGTTCTCGGCCCCACGCGACCCCGCGGAAATATTGAACCGTGTCCCAGCGTGACTTTGCCGATAATCAACACCGGTGCGATTCGATACAATTTCAGCCCAGACATCGGGTGGATACATTGGGTCGTGATAACTTTCGTCTCGCGTTCGGTTCGCCAGCTGGGACGCACGCGTCGGAAATTCGGTATCGAAAAACGCGACAACTCGCGCCTCCGCGCCTAGCTCTCGAAGAACGTCGACCGCATACTGGTGCTCGCGCGCGACATTTCCTCCGCGATCGATGACGAGGCGCAAAAAATTAAGAAGCGCCATCTCGCCGCAATTTGAAAACAGCTGCCCGTTTGCGAGCATCGATTTGCCAAAATATTGGATCGTCGGCATCATATCGCTCTCGGCGCGAAAGAAGTCCGCGAGATAGCGATCGTAGTTGTCATCGAGATCGCCAACATCGGCTCGCGGCGGAGCAGCTCGGTACAAAAAGCGATCGGCGTCGCCCGCAAGCACGTCACGGAGGCCTTCGTGGTACCGAGCGATGTCGTTCGTGGAGTTTGCTTTTTGCGACAAAAACGCGAGAAAAAGCCGATAAACGCGGCTGTCAAAAGCGTGCTCAATGGCTCGATACGCGAGTCTGACAGCCCGCGCCAACTCTTGTTCTTTTTCGCTGTCGCTGAGCAGCTGAAACGAGTGATTTCGCTCGAGCTCGAGGTTGCTTACGAGGCGATTGACGACGTGGAGTGACGGGTCTCTCGTGAGCTTCTCAGCATGGAGCTCCAAAATGCCGAGCCACTGCCCAATGCGAAACGGTGTCAGCTGTTCGGCGGTTGGCGAACCTGAAGGTTGATAACCGCCGACTCGTCGAAAAAGCGTGCGCGCGATGGCTCTGAATTCGCTTTTTTCGTCGAGCAATTCGCCGTAGTTCTCGGCAATACCGGCTTTTACCCAGACGCGGCCATTGAGCCAGTTTAGCTCGTCGTATTCCGCACGGACTAGGTTCGTTCCGATACTCTCATCGTCGCTCAACTCTGCGCGAGCTTGACCTACACTCAGCTGAAGCGCGACCGACACGAGGACGCCAAGCGCAACGCGAAAAATATGCCGAACCTGCATAACGAGCGTGGTGGCACACAAAAACGTAAAAAGCCACAGAGCGCCCCCCCCCCAAGACGCCCCGATGGTGCGCCTAAGCCGAAGGAGCGACTTTGCTACCGGCGAAAAAGTAGGCGATTTCGATCTTCGCGTTTTCGAGCGAATCGGACCCGTGCGTCGCGTTTTCGCCAACGCTCGCTCCGAACAGCTTGCGAATCGTGTCTGGCTCGGCTTTCGCCGGATCAGTAGCGCCCATCAACGTGCGCCATGCGGCGACTGCCGACTCTTTTTCGAGCACCGCGATCACAACCGGCGACCGAGTCATAAATTCACAGAGCTCGCCGAAAAACGGCCGAGCTTTGTGAATCGCGTAAAACCCTTCGGCAGTCTCGCGCGACATATGAACGTACTTTAGCGCGCGAATCGTGAAGCCGGCCGCTTCAATTTTCGCCAAAATCGCGCCTGTCGTCTTCTTTTCGACGGCGTCTGGTTTGATGATGCAAAACGTTCTCTCGATAGCCATTTGTAACTCCTCTAACTTCACTTCATCATCGACATCAAAGTCGATGCCATCTTAACTCACCGCCAGCGACGTCACTTCATCATCGACATTAACGTCGACGCCATGTCGCTAGGTGTCGGCGCCACGCGCGCCCCTGCCGCTTCAAGCGCGCGCATCTTCTCTTCGGCCGTCCCCTTGCCGCCTGCGATGATCGCCCCCGCGTGCCCCATGCGCTTGCCCGGAGGCGCTGTCGTCCCCGCGATAAACGACGCGACCGGCTTCGTCATATGCTCTTTGATGTACTTCGCACCGCGCTCTTCCATCCCCCCGCCGATCTCACCAATCATGATGACACCATGGGTTTCAGGATCGTTCTGAAACATTTCGAGCACATCGACAAAATCGAGCCCAGCGACCGGATCGCCGCCGATGCCAACGCATGTTGACTGCCCGACGCCGAGCGCAGTCAATTGACCGACCGCTTCGTAGGTCAATGTTCCCGACCGTGAGACGACTCCAACGTGCCCGGACTTGTGAATGTGCCCCGGCATGATCCCAATTTTGCACGCGCCAGGAGTGATGATTCCTGGGCAATTTGGCCCGATCAACTTCGATTTGACTCCTGCATCGATCACCCGCCGAACGCGAATCATGTCGATAACAGGAATCCCCTCAGTGATGCACACAACCAACTTTAGCCCGGCATCGAACCCTTCGAGAATTGCATCGGCTGCGCCTGGTGGCGGCACAAAAATAACGCTCGTGTCGGCGCCTGTCTCTCTCACCGCTTGGGCAACGGTGTCGAAAACAGGCACTTTCCCCTCAAACATCTCGCCGCCACGATTCGGCGTGCACCCTGCGACGACTTTCGTTCCGTACTCGAGCATCTGCTTCGCGTGAAACGACCCTGCGCTTCCGGTGATCCCCTGCACCAACACGCGCGTCTCTTTGCCTACCAGAATACTCATTTGACGCTCCCGCCGGCCACTGCCGCAACAATCTTGTCGGCGCCGTCTTTCATCGTGTCGGCGGTCATGATGTGCAGCCCGCTCTTTGCCAAAATTTCTTTGCCGAGCGCCACGTTTGTCCCCTCCAAACGCACGACGAGCGGAACTTTTAGCCCGAGCTCTTTTGCCGCCGCAACGACGCCGGCCGCAATGACATCGCACTTCATAATCCCGCCGAAAATGTTTACGAAGATCGCTTTTACGCGCGGGCTTCGCAAAATCATTTTGAACGCTTTGGTCACTTGCTCTTGATTCGCGCCGCCGCCAACATCCAAAAAGTTTGCCGGTGCTACGCCTCGATCGCCGCCGACGGCTTTGATGATGTCCATCGTAGCCATCGCTAGGCCGGCGCCGTTTACGAGACAGCCGACGTTGCCATCGAGCGCAACGTAATTGAGCCCCGCATTTTGCGCTTCGAGCTCAACCGGATCTTCTTCATCGGTGTCGCGCTCGTCGGCCCATTCTGGATGCCGAAATGCAGCGTTGTCGTCGAACGTCATTTTCGCGTCGAGCGCGACGATATCGCCTGTTTTTGTGACAATTAACGGGTTAATTTCGCAGAGCGAGCAGTCTTCTTTAACAAAGAGTTGGTACAGCGCTGACATCACTTTTACGAACTGCGCGACCGTCTGTTTGCCGCTCTTTTGCAAGTCGAGGCCGTACGCCAGCTGGCGCGCTTGGTAGCCCGTCATCCCCACGATCGGGTCGACGAAAATCGTCTGGATTTTTTCGGGCGTCTCCTCGGCGACTTTTTCAATTTCGACGCCCCCTTCGGTTGACGCCATGAATGCGATTCGTCGCGTGTCGCGATCGACAACGGCGCCGAGATAGAGCTCTCGCGCGATCTCGAGCCCCTGCTCGACGTACAGGCGCCGCACTTTTTGCCCTTCGGGGCCGGTCTGATGCGTGATCAGCTGCATCGCCAAAATTTCGGAGGCGATTCGCCTGGCTTCGTCGGCGCCGCCTTTTGCAAGCTTAACGCCGCCACCTTTGCCGCGACCGCCGGCATGAATTTGCGCTTTTACGACCGTCAGCGTCCCGCCGGTTTCGTGCAAAATGCGCTTTGCGACAACCTCCGCTTCGTCGACACTAAAAGCGGTGCCGCCGATTGGGACAGGGATGCCGTATTTGGCGAAGATTCGCTTCGCCTGGTATTCATGAATTTTCACTTAGTCGCTCCAACGGGCGGTAATTTAGGCTGTTTTCTTAACGACATCGACGACCGCTTGGACGCTGGCCGCGCTCTTTGCGAGCATCGCTTTCTCGTTTTCTGAAAGCGGCAATTCGATAATTTTTTCGACGCCGTTACCGCTGATCACAACCGGAACTCCGATGAACAGATCGCGGTAGCCGTACTCGCCGTCGAGGTACGCGGCGCATGGGAGGACGCGGCGCTGATCGAGCAAGTAGCTCTCGGCCATCGCCACGGCGCTTGATGCGGGGGCGTAGTATGCGCTTGTCCCCATTAAGTTCACGATCTCGCCGCCGCCTTTGCGCGTGCGATCGACAATCGCGTCGATCTTCTCTTTCGAGATAAATTGGGTAACTGGCATCCCGTTGATTGTCGTACACGACAGCAGCGGGACCATGTCGTCTCCGTGACCGCCGAGCACCATTGCGCGAACATCTTTGATGCTAACGTTGGCCTCGCGCGCTAAAAACAGCTGAAATCGCGCTGAATCTAGGACGCCTGCCATCCCCGCGACGCGGTCTCGTGAGCACCCGGTGACGCGCTTGTATTCGTAAACCATCGCGTCGAGCGGGTTTGAAATGACGATTGCAAACGCGTTTGGGCAGTACTTTTTCGCGTTGATGGCGACATCACGAATGATTGGCAAATTGGTCGCAACGAGGTCGTCGCGCGACTGCCCTGGCTTTCGCGGGATCCCCGCGGTGATGACGAGGACGTCTGCCCCTTCGAGGTCGGCCCAGTTGGCCGTGCCGCGAATCGCGGAGTCGTAGCCGATGACAGAGCTGTTCTGTTCGAGGTCGAGCGCTTTGCCTTTGGCGAAGTTCTCTTTTGCGGGGATGTCGTAGAGCCATACGTCGCCGAGCTCTTTGTTTGCAAAGAGGCGCGCGAGCTCACCGCCGATATTTCCTGCGCCGATCAGACCAATCTTTTTACGTTTTGCCATCGTTCTCATAGCTCCAATCACATTTGCGCAATCATCGCGTCGGCGAACTGACTGCATTTAATTTCGGTCGCCCCTTCCATGAGCCGCGCGAAGTCGTATGTCACGCGTTTTGCTGCAATGGCGCGATCCATCCCCTTCAGAACGAGATCGGCGGCGTCGACCCAGCCGATGTGCCTGAGCATCATTTCGGCCGACAATATAACGCTTCCGGGGTTTACTTTATCGAGGTCGGCATACTTTGGGGCGGTGCCGTGGGTTGCCTCAAAAATGGCGTGGCCAGTGATGTAGTTGATGTTGCCGCCCGGTGCGATGCCGATGCCGCCCACTTGCGCGGCGAGTGCATCCGATAAGTAATCGCCGTTCAAGTTGAGCGTTGCGATGATGTCGAATTCGGTTGGGCGCGTTAAAACTTGCTGGAGCGCGATGTCGGCAATTGCGTCTTTGATGAGAATTTTGCCGTTGTCGAGTTGGCGTTTTTGCTCGGCATTTGCCGCCTCTTCGCCCTTTTCGGCTTTGGTTCGCTCCCAGCGCTCCCATGTGTAAACGTGATCGCCAAACTCGCGCTCTGCGAGTGCGTACGCCCATTTCATGAAGGCCCCTTCGGTGAACTTCATGATGTTCCCCTTGTGGACGAATGTGACGCTTCGGCGCTTCTTATCGACGGCGTACTGGATGGCGGCTCGAACGAGGCGCTCCGTCCCCTCGCGGCTTACCGGCTTGATGCCAATGCCGACAGTTTGCGGGAAGCGAATTTTTTTGAATTCTTTCGGGAACTCTTTTTCGAGGAATGAAAGCACTTTTTGAGCATCGGCGCTGTCGGCTTCAAACTCGATGCCTGCGTAAATATCTTCGGTATTTTCGCGGAAAATGACCATATTTACGGCGCCTGGGTTTTTTACCGGGCTTGGGACGCCGGTGAACCACCGGATGGGGCGGACGCAGACGTAGAGATCGAGCAGCTGCCTCAGCGCGACGTTTAGCGATCGCATGCCGCCGCCGATTGGCGTGGTTAGTGGGCCTTTGATGCCTACTAAGTATTTGCGAAACGCTTCGACCGTTTCATCCGGTAGCCAGTTATTGAATTTTTGGAACGCTTTTTCGCCGGCGTACACTTCGTGCCACGCTATTTTTCGGCGGCCGCCGTACGCTTTGTCGACGGCGGCGTCGATGACTCGTACCGATGCTCTCCAGATGTCGCGGCCGGTGCCGTCGCCTTCGATGAAGGGGATGATCGGTTGATCCGGTACGTTCAGTTTTCGGTCGGAACCCATCGTAATCGGGGCCCCTTTGAGCGGGGATGCGGCGCCAGACATTTGCGTGAGTCTCCTAAGGTACGAGGCACTTCGAGCCGGCGCTGTACGCCTTTTGGCGTATACGTGCGCGAGGGGCTTTTCTGGCGCTTCGGACTACCACGCTGTGGCGTCGCGCGCGAGCGCTTTTGGCTGTGTTAGACGCCGTTTAGCAAATCAAAAAGCAAAGACTTAACAGGGAGGGCGGGAGATAGGGAGTAGTTTTTGGTTTATGGCTTTTCGACCAAAACCCTCTCGATCTCCCGCCCTCCCTGTTCAAATTCTGCGGTTTTGGCGTTACGGCTTTGGCGGCTGTAGACGCGTGCATACCGCTGTTGATTGCACGCCTTGCGGTTGGCTCACTTCGCAAGTTGACGTGTAGGTCGGCTTTGCCTGGCTGATAGTATCGGGGATTTCCGCCGCTTTTTGGAGCTTTTCGTCGATATTCTGGACGTCATAGCTCGCTTTATTAAACGCGATAATCTGAATCGCTAACTTCAGCGTTCCGCCGTCTGGCGCTTCTTGGATGTTTACGAAATTTGCGTCGGCGTAGCAGTCGTAGAGCTGGCTCACTTTGAATGTGCCGTCGCTGCTACTTAGAATTGCCGCGTATTTATAGACGTTTTTGTCTCCGATGCCGCAGCCGTATTCAGCCGTCAGCGACGCTGCGGACACCAGAACCCCGCTTGCCGGCGTGAGGCCTAAAATTGAGCTTGTTGACGGAGATGCGCAGCCAAAGACGGCTACCGCTGCGATGGTGGGGATGAGCGAGAAGGTGTGGGGGCGCATTCGAATTGGTATTTATCTTCGAATTGCGCCCCTCACAAGGCGTTATCTCTACCTTCGATTACTCCACGGCCGGATCTACAGCGGGAATCGTAACGTCGATTGAGTAAAGTTGATCAAATATTGAGCCCTTTGCGCGATAGAAGACGAACAATCGAGGCCCAGCGTTTTTTTGGTTTCTGCCTAGCGCCCACACTCGTCCATCGCCGGCATCGGGTGCGTCAGTTGATGTCCCCACGACGCCATCGTCCGAATCATAGTAAATGGGCGTTTGGTAGATCACATCCTTGTTTACAGCATATTGTGTGTACAGACCGACGATCGTTACGCCGGACGGGGTAACCGTAATCGTTGCGTTACTTGCTGCCGTTGACCAACTGGTATCGCCGGCAATTTCTTCGAAGCCGTCAACTCCTCTCATGTAAACTGGAACTTCGCCCACCGGTGAGTGCCCAAATACCAAACGTGATACCCCTGCTCCAATAAGCTTCCGCTGAAGCGCGGCGGAGATCATAACGATGTCCTTTGCGCCCTGGGCATTGTTCCCCCACGGGCGCACTTGAACGACGCTTTCCGGGTTCGGCGGCCCCCACGACGTTATCCCAGCATCTGACGTCAAAACCGCCGGCTCTTGATAGAGAACGAGCGGAAGACCGGCATCATAGTCTCCGTTGTCGTAATCGGTTATGCGATCCTGAGCCCACGCGTTGAGAGCTTTCGTCCATGCAATAAGCTCAGCGTTGGTTGTGATATCGACATCGCTGCTCACCGGCGAGGGGACGACGCCTAAGTTTGTGTCCGCGATACCACCGTGCATGAAGAGTGTCTTCGTGTACTTGTCATAAAATATAATCTTCGCCAAACGGAGATACGAGTGGATCAGCCCACCCTCTTTCGGCAACCCTTCAAGAAAGCGAACGACATCGATGTCGTGATCCGGACCAAGCTCCTGCCGTAGAAGGCCGAACGTGGGCTGGCAACCCATCGTCATGTTCAAAAGGAACTTTGCTTTGATCACCTTGTCGGCGTCGACGTTTTGCCCGTTTGTGTAAAGCGTTGGAACTTCATCGACCGACACTTTCGCGCCGCCGTCAGCATCTTTGGTAAAAGCTTCAAACTGACTCTTCCAAATTTTGAGGCGGAAGTGACTGATATCGAATTCCGTGTTTGAATCATCGAGCTTTAGTGCCGCAGGCGCAAGCTCATAGAGCAGCCTCAGCTTATTGATATCTCGATTGCCCATGATAAGCACGACGCGGCTAAAATACCGGGTCTTCAAGCTTATGAGAAATCGCAGTATCTTTTGATTCTCGGGCCCCTTGTCGATCGTATCGCCGATATAGACGAACGTACCCACGTCGCCGACCATGAATATTTTTTCTGGATCGTCTGAGGCTTCTCCAGCATCAGTGTGCGGTCGGTCGAGCAATTTGCTGTTTACCAAAAACTGCTCGACGCGAGCCCACTGCCCTTCGACGTCGGTGAGCGTCTCCACCTTGTAAATCGCGATCCCCGCGTCATCGAGGACGACGTCTTCCGGATTGATCTTCGCGCCTGGCGCATCTGCGTCCGGTGGCGGCGCACCTGTATCCGGCTGAGCTGCACTATCGGGTGGAACTGAGCTGTCCATCGCGGGGTTTGCCGTCCCGGCGCCTGATGTGCACCCATTTATCGAAAATACAGCCAGAGCAATCGCGAGCCATCGTTTCATCGGTCAGATAAACCTTTCGTATGTTTTCACGCTTCTTGAAATCTGACGCGAGAGTACGATTGCTTGATTGCTCAATTCAATAGATATTCTTCCTATTTCGCTTCTACGATTCCGCGCATCTCGTCTCTTTTTTTAACTCGCGTCGCTGCGCCGAGCAGAAAAAAGTAGAACAAATTCACAGCTAAACGTGGCGTGCGATACGCTTCGATAATTGGGTTCAACTCCGACAGGTCGAACAGTTTGATATTCTCCGCGAGGCCGGCTGCAAACGCTATTTTCATTGCGCTGCTCGCTGAAATCCCGATCGTCGCCGGGCAACTGACGCCCGGGCAGTCGGCGCCCTGAATCGCATCGAGATCGAACGACACAAAAAGTTTTTTCTCGGTGCTCGCTGCCCTCACGAGCTCTTCGGAAAACGCTTGTTCTGGCGACGATTCGATTTCGGAAAACCAGCGAATGCGCCCGCCGTGATCGCGCACGTAGTCGGCGTGAACCGCACTGCACTGCCCCCCTTGCGCGCCGAACTCGGTGAAACAGTGGCCGTCGAAGCGCGCATCTTCGAGCAGATCGCGAAACGGGCTCCCGCTATGCGCAAGGCCGCCCAATTTTGGCCGCACATCAAGATGCGCATCGATATTAATCGCCGCGACGCTCCGGTCAGGCCACTCATCGAGCATCGCCGCTGCGTTTGGATACGACTGATCGTTCCCCCCGCCGACAACAAACGGTATCGCGCCGTTTTGAATAAGTTTTCGAACTTTTGCGCGGAGGTTCTGGTGCGCCTCTTCAAGCGTGCCCCCCTCAACGTCACCCGCATCGCCGATCGAAATCGACGACAAATCGACATCGTATTCGCGATTGACCAGCGCCCCCATCGCCCCCAAAAATTGCCGAAAATACTGAGGCCCAAGCGCCGAGCCAACGCGACCACCATTGCGCCGAACGCCTTCGGCAAAAGGGAAACCGACGATCACCACATCGCCGAGATCGCCTTCGCGAATGATAGAACCTAGACGCGGGTCGTCAGGATTTGCCATCTGCTTTTTACCCCTTAACAGCTTGGAAAGTCGATTATTCTCAAACCGGGACTTTCAGTTCCCGTTGAACTATTCAACGGTTCATGCTACACGCGCGCCGCCACGAAAACTACCTGCGTGAAGGAAGCGACCCCCCATTATGGCGCACACTACAACTGTTGGATCTTCAGCCACCCACTCGCACGTCGGGAAAATTGTTCAAGTCATCGGCCCCGTTGTTGACGTTGAATTTAGCGGCGATCTTCCACGAATTCTGAATGCGCTAAAAGTATCGAACCCGTCAATTTCCGAAAAAGCGGATAATTTGACCCTCGAAGTCGCGCAGCACCTAGGTGAAAACACCGTGCGCGCCGTCGCGATGGATACAACCGACGGCCTCGTTCGGGGGATGGCAGTGCGCGATACAGGCGCGCCGATCGCGATGCCGGTCGGGCCAGAGTGCCTCGGCCGAATTTTAAACGTCATTGGCGACCCAGTCGATGAAGCGGGGCCCGTCCACGCCAAGCAAACAATGCCGATCCACCGCGCGCCGCCAACGTTTGAAGAGCAGGCCACGAAGGTTGAAGTTTTCGAGACGGGGATTAAAGTCATCGACCTGCTCGCCCCGTACCGAAAAGGCGGGAAAATTGGCCTTTTCGGCGGCGCCGGCGTCGGCAAAACCGTTCTAATCATGGAGCTGATCAACAACGTCGCCAAAGCGCACGGCGGCGTCTCGTGCTTCGCCGGAGTCGGTGAGCGTACCCGCGAGGGAAACGACCTATTTCTTGAGATGATGGAGTCGAAGCTCGAATCCGGGGCGACCGTTTTGTCGAAAACAGCGCTCGTTTACGGTCAGATGAACGAGCCGCCGGGGGCCCGCGCCCGCGTCGCGCTTTCGGCGCTAACAGTGGCTGAGTACTTCCGAGACCAGGAAGGGCAAGACGTCCTTCTCTTCGTCGACAACATTTTCCGCTTCACGCAGGCAGGTTCTGAAGTGAGCGCACTTCTCGGTCGTATTCCGAGCGCCGTCGGTTATCAGCCCACATTGGCGACTGAAATGGGGGCGCTGCAAGAGCGAATCACGTCGACCAAAAAAGGGTCGATCACCTCGGTCCAAGCCGTCTACGTTCCAGCCGACGACTTGACCGACCCGGCGCCGGCAACAACATTCGCCCACCTTGATGCCACGACGGTTCTTTCACGAGCGATTGCCGAGCTCGGAATCTACCCGGCAGTCGATCCGCTCGACTCAACATCGACGCTTCTCGACCCGCAAGTGATCGGCGATCGCCACTACAACGTGGCGCGGCGCGTGCAGCAAATGCTGCAGAAGTACAAGGATTTGCAGGATATCATCGCGATTCTTGGTATGGACGAGTTGAGCGAAGAAGATAAGCTCGTCGTCGCCCGAGCGCGTAAGATTCAGCGCTTTTTGTCGCAGCCGTTCTTCGTCGCAGCGCAGTTTACCGGCCTCTCCGGCAAACTCGTTCCGCTCAAAGAGACGATCGACGGGTTCGAAGAAATTCTCGCCGGGAAGCTCGACGACCTGCCAGAGCAGGCGTTCTACCTCGTCGGCAACATCGAAGAGGCAAAAGAAAAGGGGCGCAAGCTCGCCGCGTCCTGATTGCTCCCCCGCTTGACGACCGTGCGACCGTGCGACCGTGATCGACAAGATGAAGCCCGGAAAGATATGATCCGATGACAACCGAGTCTGTTCCGAACGATAAGATTTTGCTCGAGATCGTGACGCCGCAAGGGCGGGTGCTTCATACGCTGGTCGATGAAGTGACCGCCCCTAGCGTAAAAGGCGAGTTCGGGCTTCTTCCAGGCCATTTGCCGGTGCTCGCCGCGCTTCGAACGGGCATTGTCGCGTATCGCCGCGGTAGCGAGACAACGCGATGTGCGGTCGGCAGAGGGTTCGCCGAAGGTGGGCCGAACAAGCTATCGATTTTGACCGACGAGTATGTCGCGCGCGAAGGGCTCGACCCGGTCGTTGTTCGAAAAGATCTGCACGAAGTGCAAGCTCAGTTGGCGAAAGTTGAATCGGCAGCCGGTGGCCAACCGCTCGCCGAAGCGACGAAACTGCAGCTCATTCAGCGAGAAAATTGGCTCGCGGTGCAGCTCGAATTGTACGGCGACCCCCCTCCCGCAACGATGCGCCCTCACGAAGAGTACGGCCCGCCGCAATCGCCCGAAGACGAAGAAAAAGCGCGCGAAAGCGGCGCGGACTGATCTTCCTATTTTCGCAGAGACCAGACATATTCGCTGTCAAACGGAGAGTTCAATGGCAACAATCGAAATGAGCCGCGCGCACGCACTTTCAAAAGTTGACGCGCGCAAAAAAGCCGAAGAGATCGCGCGAGGCATGGAGTCAAAGCTGGGGATCGCGTGGAAGTGGGAAGGCGATACACTGAAGTTTGATGCGACGAGCGGCCCCGCAAAAGGGACGAAAGGCGCAATCGCCGTGACCGACTCAAATGTTCGCATCGACATCGATTTGCCGATGATGCTTCGGATGATGAAGGGGATGATAGAGCAGCGCGTCACCGACAAGCTCAAGGAGCAGTTCGCATAAGGCGTTTGGCGGGCTACGCGAACTGCTCGTTGAGTTCAATCCCGTTATTGGGAAAAAACGGCGCTAAATTGGCTCTTTGGCCCGATATCCTTGCGCGACGGGCTTACTGAAGATAAGACTCCGCTCCCCCCCTTATCGCCGCAGCTCAGCGGGCCGTATTTTTTGCAGCCTGCGGTTAGCCCGTCCCATCTAGAGATCGAACTCATCCTATGGCCATTCTCCGCAACGTCGCTATCGTCGCGCACGTCGACCACGGCAAGACCACACTCGTTGACCACATGCTTCGTCAGGCCGGGACATTCCGCGAAAACGAAGCGGTCGTCGACCGCGTGATGGACTCGAACGATCTCGAGCGCGAGCGTGGGATTACGATTCTGGCCAAAAATACGAGCGTTCGTTGGCGCGACACGAAAATCAACATCGTCGACACTCCCGGCCACGCCGACTTCGGCGGTGAAGTTGAGCGCACGCTTTTGATGGCCGATGCAGCGATTCTGCTCGTCGACGCCGCCGAAGGCCCGCTCCCGCAGACGCGCTTCGTTTTGCGCAAGTGCCTCGAGCTCGGCTACCCGATCATCGTTGTTATCAACAAAATTGATCGCCAAGACGCGCGCCCGCAAGAAGTGTTGAACGAAGTGTTCGACCTTTTCTGCGACCTCGACGCCACCGAAGAGCAGGTTGATTTTCCGGTTATCTACGCAATCGGCAAGCTCGGAATCGCGAAAACGACGCTCGAAGATCCGTCGACAACGCTCGACCCGCTCTTCGATCTGATTCTCGAAAAAGTCCCAGTTGCGCCGGGCGATGCGTCGCTTCCGCTGCAAATTTTGATCAACAACCTCGACCATGACGATTACGTCGGTCGGCTCGCCATCGGGCGGATCATCGCCGGCACCGTTCGCGCCAACCAGCCGGTCTCCGTCGTTAAAGACGGCCAAGTGATCAAAGCGAGCATCAAAGCGCTCTCGACATTCGAAGGGCTGAAGCGCACCGTCACGCAAGAAGCGTCGGCCGGTGAGCTCGTTGCCATTGCAGGGATCGAAGATGTGTACGTCGGCGACACGATCACCGACCAAGCGCCGAACCCTGAAGCGCGAGCACTCCCGCGCATTCTTGTCGAACAGCCGACGATCAAAATGCGCATCGGCGTCAATACGTCGCCATTCGCCGGGAAGTGCAAGCAGTCGAAGTTTTTGACGAGCCGCCAACTTCGCGAGCGCCTCGTGCGCGAGACGCGAAAGAACTTGGCGATCAAACTCGAAGAGACCGAAACATCAGATACGTTCATGCTCCTCGGTCGCGGCGAATTGCAGCTCGCGATTCTCGTAGAAACGATGCGGCGTGAAGGGTACGAGATGCAGCTCGGCAACCCCGAAGTGATCACGCAGTCGGTCGACGGCGTCACCTGCGAACCGATGGAACTCGTTGTCATCGACGTCCCAGACAACTTCATCGGCGTCGTGACCGAGCGGCTCGGCGAGCGTCGCGGGCGGATGACGAAAATGTCAAATCCGGGCTACGGGCGAGCGCGCTTAGAGTTCCGCGTACCAAGCCGTGGGCTTATCGGCTTTCGCGGAGAGTTTTTGACAAGCACGCGCGGAACCGGCCTTTTGAACACGATTTTTGACGGTTGGGAGCCGTGGGGCGGCTCGATGATCAAGCGTCAGTCGGGAGCTCTCGTCTCGGACCGCCAAGGCGTTACAACGCCGTACGCGCTTCATCATCTCCAAGCGCGAGGCCAGTTCTTTTTGTCGCCCGGCGCCCCAGTTTACGAAGGAATGATCATCGGCGAACACAATCGTCCGAACGACTCCGACGTGAACCCAGTGCGCGAAAAGAAGCTATCAAACGTGCGAAATCACGGCAAAGACGACAACGTCATGCTCGCGTCGCCACGAACGCTAACGATCGAAACAGCGATGGAGTGGATCGACGCGGACGAGTTGGTCGAAGTGACTCCCGACGCCGTACGAGTGCGAAAGCAAATTCTGCAGGTGAATCTTCGACCGCGGCGAAGCACCGCGATCGAAGACGCACAGGCTGTCGACTAGCGGGTGGTAATTCCCGTAAACGTGCCCGTGCCCGTAAACGTGCCCGGTTTTTTCTGCGCATGGCAGGAGAAAAAACCGGGCACGTTTACGGGCACGGGCACGTTTACGTGGCAGATCAGAGTTTGAGCTTAGGCCCCTACTTCTCAGAGCAGGTGGAGAGCTTCACTGGCGCTGCCCATACCCAGTTGGGGAGCACGATTCGCGGGTAATAGGTGACGAATGTGTAACACATCTCGTCTTCGGTATACGGACCGTAAGCGACCGCGGTGGTGGCCGGATTCGCCCATGTGCACTCGGTGTGCACTGTATCGTTTGTATGCAGCACTGTATCGACCGCGAACCACGGTTGATCGTTAAAATTCCAGCGTTGCTCGTTTGCCAGCGTCACGTTTGCGCCCCCAGCGGCTCGCTTTACGTACGTATTGATCGCCGCCCCGACGCTGTGCATGTGCGGAAATGCCGCGATGATATGAAGCCCGCTTAGCACCTCCGGAACTGCCATATCGCACTGAATCGAGTGCGTTGAACGCGCTGGAATGTTGAAGTCGACACCACCGAACGCCGCCATATCGGCATCGTTCGCGCGCAATTTATCGGTCGTGCAGAGATCGAACCCTGTCTTGTCTGTCTCCCCGACGAGACCTCTTGCGTTGTTGTAGTGGACTTGCACAACGTAATGCGCCGTCCCCTCCTGAGGGAAACCGGCTGCTTCGGGTAGTTCGTGACTCTGGCCACCGGGGGCCCACCCGTAGATCATCCGCCAATCCATCGACTCGTCCGGCTCGCAGGGGACCGGCGTCGTGCTGTACGATTTGTCGCTCTGGAACAAAAGAACGTGGTGCACAATCTTGATGTTGTCGACCTTCGCGCCCATGCCGATAAGATGGCGCTTGCTGGCGACTGGGATATCGACCCCGTAACAGACATATTCGTTCGATTTGTCTTCGGGCATTGTCCATGCAGCTTGGGGGCGCAATTTTTGGTCGACGTTGCATGATAGCGTTGTTGTAAAAAGGCTTGTTTTTGAGGCCGGTCCGAACACCTGCGTGTCGCCCGGCGGCATGCCGCTAGTAAGCCAATCGACCAGGGCCGTCTTCTGGGCTGCTGATAATGTGAACGGAGCTTTTGGCATTGTCCCGGCGTTTACTTTTTGGAGTGCCGACGCGCGCATTGGTTCGGTAAAGTCGCCGGGGACCGTTAGCGCAACTCTGCCTGTTGACTCTGGCCCGTGACAATTTGCGCATACCGTTAGCGCACCTGCTACCGCCGCTGGAAACCCCTGACTCGCCAATGGGACTGCGGCGTCGCCTCCCCCATTAGGCGTAGTACCTCCGCCGTCAAGCGTGGCGCCTCCGCCGTCAGGCCCGGGAGGCGTGCTGGTCGACGACGCGCTACCACAACCTGTTGCGATAAGAAGCGACGTTAGAGTGAGCGGAACCCAAAGCGCGCGAATGAATGGCATCGCGGCATCATGCCTGGGTTCGGGCTGCTACCTCTAGTGTTTTTTAGCCAAAAGCGCGCGCGCCGCGCGACGACCTCGCGACACCGACGACGCGGCCAGATTGACGCGAATTTTCTCTGTATTGCGCGATCGCTTCGTCGATGCTCGCTCCTTGGGACACCGCATCAACAAGCTGTTTTAACGACGACTCAGCAGCGGCGACCTGCGCGACGGCAACACCTACATTGACCACGCCATCGACCGACAATAGCGCCATCGGCGACGCTGCCGGAAGAGCCGCGCCGGGTGCAATGCGTCGCTCACCGCGCCTTACGGGAGCGGCAACAAACGGTGCGACAAGGCCTAATTCAGCGACTGGAACACCGTCGATCGGAGTTTCATAGCAGGCGACAACGACAACGCCGTTTGCGTCAGTCACTGCAATCGCTTGGGTATCGACCGACCGATGGGGTTCATCATCGCTCCACGGCACAATGACGCCGCTTCGCGCGCCTGCCGGAAGCGTGCACGGGACCACCGTCGGTCGTGCGCTTTCCAGATCGCTGCTCGTCAAAATACCGCCGGCAAGGCGCCCTCCCGCATCGACCAACGCGCCGCCGATCTCGCGCCCCGCCATTGCGTATGGGCCGCCGCGTGAGAGCAACTTGAGCGTTTGATGACGAGCTTTCGAAGAGGCGTTTGTAAGATCGAGCGCCGGAGCGACCGCTTGCGAAAACGTTAGCGTGCCGAAGCTTGCAAGAAGCGCCGCAATTGCGGCCGGAAGGCACGTGACCCCAACGTGAGCGGCATCAGGAACTTCGCTCGGCGAAACAAACCCTCGCGGCCTCGCCGCTCCACGGCCCGGCTGCAAACACCGACCATCGATCGCGCGAAGCCCTGCCCCTGCCCCACCAATCAAAATTTGGACCGGCCCGAGAAGAACGGTCGGCGACAGCGCAGCCGCCGCGAAAACAGCTGCCGCCACAATGTCGGCCGCATTCCCACGCAGCGTTGCCACGGCGTCGGCGACCGCCCCCTCAGATGCCGCGATCATCGGTCGGCCGCGATCAACCCCGCTCATCGCCTACTCCTCTTCGTCCGCGCCGAGCGCTGTCTTCGGACGAATCACTCGACCAAACCCGCCGCGCATCCCCGCCGCGCCTAACGCGAGACTTTCGACAATTCGCTTTAAAATACCGGCTTCGCGCCGCGCCGACGTCGACTCGATGACAACATATGCGTCGCGTTTCGCGCCGATTGCCACGACGACGCGCTCAAGTGCGCTTTCACCAAATGACCTTGTTTCACCGAGCGCGCGCAGCCTCACATATGCCACATCGCCGTGTGGAACTGGATCACGCGCCGCATCGACGCAGAGAACAACGCCCCATTTTTTTGCGGCCACGGCTGCATCAGCAACCTCCCAAAGCCCTGTCGGTTCCCATACAATTCGTGTCGAATCGCGGGGGAGTCGCTCTAGAAGCTGCGCAAAGCGATTGCGCCACACTAGCGCGGGCGTTACATCGCGCGGCGTGCGAATGAGCAGCGTTCGCGCTTGAAGCGCGTTGATTGCGGCGATCGACACTGCGAGCGCCATCTCAAATCCGGGGCCGGCTTTTAGGCGACCGAGCTCTGGCGGCGCCACGACGCAAAAATCGAAATGCGGTGGGACGACTTTTCGCCAGCGGCGAAGCGTCGCAATCGCAGGCGCTGTGCGCGGCGATTCGATCGTGCTTCGCGCGTCGGCTGCGATGGCCAATTCGCAAAAATCAAAACGCTTTGCGTACGCCTCTAGGCCGTTTTTAAGGTCAGAAATACCGATGTGGTAACGAATTGGCATGGTTTTCAAGCTTCGAGCACCGCGTAATTTACGCGATTGAGTCGGCCGAGCATCGCATGGCAAGCCGCCTCCCGCCAGAGCAGACGCCTACATTTACCGCCCTACGGTAGTTTTATTCGGCGGTAGCAATAATGTATCACTTTTGGATATGTTGGTGTACACCAGGTCCCGAACGGAGACACACCATCATGAAAACCATGTCAAATCTTTTTGCTGGGCTGACGGGGGTCGTTACGTGCGTTTGTGGCTGCGCATCGGCAGATTCGCTATCGATGGGCGTGACGCAAAATCAAGGTGCACAATCGGGGCCCGCAGGCGAGATGGTCATAACCCAGTCTGAATCACTTACGGCACCGGCCGCCACGCCGGCCACGCGAGGCGACGCGATACGGGCAATGCGAGATGGCTCGCGGGCATTCGCGATCGATTTGTACCGCACGCTCGCTGCGGCCTCACCGCGCAGTAATTTATTTTTTTCGCCATACAGCGTGTCGCTAGCGCTGACAACAGCATACGAAGGGGCGCGGGGGGAGACGGCGAGTGAGATCGCCCAAACGCTACATCTAAGCTCGCAAGGCAGAGATCCGCACGCGCAAGTCGCGCTCTTCGCGTCGGGCGCGCGTGAGCTTGCCAATCGGCAGCAACGCGTTCAGTCGTCACCAACAGACGAAAATGCATTTCAACTAAGCATCGCCAATTCTGTATGGACACAAAACGGCGTGCCGATTTTGCCCAAATACAAAGCAGCCGTCGAGCAGGGCTTCAACAGCACGATTCAGCAGACCAATTACATCGATGATCCGGCAAGCAGCCGCACGGCGATCAACCAGTGGGTCGGCAAAAAAACGCAGCAGCGAATCACCGAGCTCATTCCGGCCGGCGGCGTCGATCCATCGACACGAATGGTCCTCGCGAACGCCGTCTATTTTAAAGCGGGATGGGCCAATCGGTTCGATGCCGACAGCACGTACCAAGCCGAATTCACCTCTGCTAACGGAGCAAAATCAAGCGTCTCTATGATGCATCAGCGCGAGCGCTTTCTCTACGCGCGGGGCGAGCAGTTCCAAGCGATCGAGCTCCCCTATCGCGGCAACGTGGCGATGCTCGTCGTCCTCCCTGAAGAGGGCGCGTTCGATCAGGTCGAGGCGTCGCTCGACGCAAAAACGCTCGATGCCATTACGTCCTCGCTGGTGTCGCGTCGAGTTGACTTAAATATGCCAAAATTCGCGAGTGGCGGCGAAGTAGCGCTGAGTAATGCGGTGAAGCAGCTCGGTATCGAGCGCGCATTCGCCCAAAACGCCGATTTTTCAGGGATGAGCCAGCAAGGCGCCTTCGCGCTGAAAGAAGTCTTTCATAAAGGGACAATAACAGTCGACGAAGAGGGCACGGAGGCGGCCGCGGCAACAGGCACAACAATGCGAGCCACCGCGGCGTACAAGGACACGAAAGCGGTAGTAACGGTGCAAGTCGACCGACCGTTCATCACGGCAATCATCGATAAGGCGACCGGGACAATCCTCTTTTTAGGCCGCATCGCCACAATATGATGGCGGGAGCTTCCTCTCCCGCTTCGCGCCGCGGGAGAGCAGTGCTTCCTCTCCCGCTTCGCGGGAGAGGGAAAGCGTGACGAAGTCACGCGAGGGTGAGGGCTCAGGGGTCTAAAAACGACACACAAAGATCTAAATCGAAGCAACCCCCAGGGGTTCCCGTCCCATGAACTGCCATGGGCGCAACAGCCAAGGCGGCTTCGGCGCGAAACGCGACGCATACGTTGTCATCGAGTCGACGTCGGCGTGGCCGCGGTATTTTAAAGCGAATTATCGAGAGTCTCGCGGCAGACGCGACGGGTACGGGCCCTCACCCTCGCGTGACTTCGCCACGCTTTCCCCTCACCCTCGCGTGACTTCGTCACGCTTTCCCTCTCCCGCGAAGCGGGAGAGGGAGCTCGGTAGAGGAGCCTCGGTGCCGCGCTTACAAATTGTGAAGTGACGCGATCACTGTCTCAATATCGGGGCGGAGATACGGGTTTTGATTGACGAGGGTTGTGTACAAGTTCTTAAACCGATCGTTGAACTCAACATTCTTTTGCGCTTTCAACGCCTCGAACGTATTGCTCGCCGAATTGGAGTATCCCCACACGGCATAGCCAGCCCATGAACCGATATTGGCGTGCGCTTTGAGCGACAAAATTAGGAGAATTTGCCCAAAAGCGTAGATGTCGGCCTTTCTAAGGTCATACGTGTCGACAAATCTTAGAAAGATCCATTCACCCGGGGCCGGTGGAGCGTGGTCGAGTGTCGTATACCAAGCGGTGAGGTTAGCGAAGCATGGGCCCGTCTCCCAATTCCGGCCGAGAGCCTTGAGCGCTAGGCGTTCGGCGTTGTCCAGGGGGATGTATTTTCGAGGCTTGAAGCTCTTATAGGTAAATACTCCCGCGGTCTCGGTCGCACAGCTTGCTTCTTGCACTCCAATCGTGAAGTGGGTTGAGGCGGCGTGAATTCTTGTCCCTTTGGACGATAGTGCCGCACCTAAATCGGCGATTTTAAAGCGATATCGGTTTGAATCATCCTTTTTGTAGAGAACATTTTCCGGCTTCAGGTCGCGATGGGCGATCCCCTTTTGATGCATAAATAAAATGCCCTGCGCGATTTGCGACGAAGCGGTCGCATAAATACCACGACGCTCCGACTCACTAAGCTTGGAGTCCTGCATAAGGTTGTCGAGCGAACCGTTGGCGAGCTCAAAAACCATGTGCCAGACGCCGTCTTCCGACTTAAAGCTTCCGTAGTAGGCTAATAGGTGCTCGCTATGTCCGAGGTACTGGTACGGGGCCACCTCGTCCGCGAACCACTCTGCGTGAAACTCGTTGAGCTCTTTCGTCACATACAGTCCGCAGGCGGTCGGGGTGGTTGTGCAGTTTACGCTCGGGTCGAGGCTGGCCGATTCACGGTAGACGGTCCCTAGCCCCCCCTTTGCTAGGCGATGGCGATTCGCATGCGACGCTCGTTTTACTGCCAGAAGGTGCTTTAGATCGCTCAGGTGGCCGGTCGGCAGCAAGTCATCCTTGGCCAGTCTTTCGATGATGTTGGCTCGTATTTTATGGAGGGGCGGAAACTTGCTTACAAATGCTCGCTGGATAACTTGCGCAGCTTCGTCTTCGGTTAGTGTGGGGCCTTCCGCCAACACTGTCTCCTCTGGCGTGTCGATCACCGCATCGCTTGGGGGTGATCCGATCGCCCCGTCGAGACTGGGCGTCCGGGTGACTGGCGTTGTTCGCGGAGTCGGCGATGGCGACGTAAACTCGGGGAGGTCTATCTGCGGCGATGCATCCGGGCTCGGGCTCGCGCCAGCATCTTCCCTGGTGCCAGAACGATCGACTTCCCTGGTGCCAGAACGATCGACGCACCCGACCGCCACGCAGCCGAATAGCGCGATCGCAAGCCACCCAGCTCGCGTGCCGCGCTTCGAAATCATCGTTCCGTCCATCGATTTACCCCCGCCCAATAATGTAGTTGGACATTATCAAGACTCTTCCAAAAAGACGAAAAAGCAAGGGCAACGCCGAACTTCGAGCGCCTTGGCCTACATCCTGCGACCGACTGCGACCGCGGCAGATATGGTTAGCTCAAACGCGCTGTGCGACCAGTAACGGTCGATTGCGGTGCATAAATATTGCCGCAAACGCCCCGCATCGCCACCGCGAAGTGGCGCTTCTAACTCGGGCAAAACACACAAACGCATCGCCGCATCGTCGATAAACGCGCGCCCCGATTCGAATTTCATGGCGAATTGCTGTTGATCGACGCGCACAAACTCGAAGCCGCTCGCTTCGAACTCGCCTATGAGTTGGTCGGCGGTCGGGCCGCATGTTTCAGGTGCTTCGAGGCGGGCTGATAGTTCGAGCTCTTCGTGCCTTAGGGCAAATTCACGAACGAGATCGAACGCTTCTTTGAACGAACCGCGAATTGGGAGCGCGACGAGCCCTTCCCCGCCCGGGGCTAAGAGGCGCGCGCACTCTGAAATAGCGCGATTTCGTGCGGCCGATTTCATGCGCGGATGAATCGTGAACGCGTGCGAAAAAGCGGCGTCCGAATAGACCGCTTGCTGACCGCTCGACGGTTCGTAGTGAAAAACTCCGCCTGGCAAAGCTGCTGCTTTTGCCCGCGCGATGGCGATCGCAAACGATGAGCGGTCGCAGCCGTAGAGATGGGCGCCGTTTAGCTTTTCGACGACTTCGATGTCGGGGAAACCGGTGCGGCAATCAAAGTGTACGATTTGCGCTTCGTCGCTTCGAGCGATGGCATTGACGACAAGGCGCCCAAATGGCGACAAATAGTGAGGAATGACAAAGGCTTCGAGCGCAGCGACATCGGCAATGCTTAGCGGGCTTTCATCCGCGTCGTTTTCGCCCATCCTCGCCCCCGGACAAGATGACTACCGCTTCGCGTGCCAGCTCGCCGATAGTGACACCGTTGATTTCGCCGTCGTCATCGAGTTGCACGGTGCGCTTGTCGTTGTCGAGCGGGGTTAATATCGAAATTGCGGCCGGATCGCCCATTTCGGCGAGCGCTTCGATTGCCGCGGCGACTGCATCAGGGTCAGCGTGCGCGACGAACATACCGAGCAGCTTCATGACGCCCGGCTCTGGGACTTCAGACAGCAAGTATGGGAGCTCCGCGAGCGCAACACTGCCGACTGGAAGCCGCTTTATCGCGCTTTCGACGCCGAGTGCGACCTCTTTGAATCGCTCAAATGCGAGCCCTTGAAGCTCTTCGCCGGCGGCGTAACGGACATCGGGCTCCTCGTGACCGAGCATGTCTATTAACAACTCGACTACCGCCGGCCCTTCGTGCTCGCCCAAAATCGCGCAGATGCGGGTGAGACGAAGCTGCTCTTCGTCGGCATCATCGAGCATCGATGCTTTTTTGATCTCGGCTCGGAAAAGCGGGGTTAATGTGTCGATCGGTTGGGCTGAAATCTCTTCGTGAAGCGTTCGAACGGTGCGTTCGGCCTCGTATAATTTGGCAAGGAGCTTCGATGTGCTGTGTAGTTCACTCATGGGGGGCCCACTTCATGCCATACTCGTGGCGCCTAAGCTAAGTAAACCGTCTCGCCCGGGCGTTCAAAGTATATTTGCTGGCGAATCGTTCGCGTGTACCTTCGCCCAACCGCCATGGACCCCCGCGAGATTGACGCGCTTGTTCAGCGTCTTGCTGTAGACCCGTACGATGATCAAACACGACGCGACAGCGATCGCATGGCCACGCTCTACCGCGAGCATGGCGAGCGCCAAGAGCTAGCAGAGCTGCTCGAAAAGCAGGTAGCCGCGCTTGCTCCAATGGCTGAGCGCGATAGTGAGATTCGGGCGCGGCTCGCCGTGCTCCACGAAGAGATTGGGCAGTTGTGGATTGAGCCGCCGCTGTCGATCGCGGTTCATTCTGCCGATCACGCAGCGAAACATTTTCGCCGCGCACTAGAGCTTGCACCGTCGAGCATGTTCGCGGCATTTCATTTGCGCGAAATTTATAAAAAAGCGGGGATGTGGAGCGAAGCGTTGCCGCTCTACGCCGCGGAAATTGCGTTCGAAAAAGAGCCGGCGCGAATCGTCGCGCTCCGTCGCGATGAAGCGATCACCCGGCGTCACGCGAACGACTTTTCGGGCGCGATCGGAGCGCTTCATCACGCGCGCCAATACGACGACAAAGAGCCGGGCCTGCAGTACGAATATGCGGCCGCGGTTGTCGACTGCGTGCAGAGCGGCGCGGCGATTACCGACCAAGAGCGCACAATCGCAACTGAGTTGCTCGTCGGACTCGCCGAAATGTACGACGGCGAATACGGCTATTCGTACGCGATGGGCGCGCTCGGCCTCGACCCAAAGCACGTTCGCGCGCGAGAGCTCGCCACATACCATGCGAGACACAAAGGAGCGGCAGTTGAAGTAGACGGAACGCTCGAAGCCGAACTGCTCTCGTCATCCGCGTTGATCGAAGATCTGGAAGACGAACTATAAATCGTCAGCCGATCAACGACTACGACGGTCGCAGCGGAAGCGGCACGTAGCAAATCGTGCGAATGACCTCGACCAAGCGCTCGCGATCGCCTGGCTTCAAGTTAACAAAATGCACCCCAATCCCCGGGTTTTGGCTGTCGCCGTCATCGCGCGCAACGTTGACCCAGGCGACCTCCCCTTGAAGCACAAAGGCTTCGTGCCCCGGTGGTGCGAACGATAATCGCAAGCGAGTGGCAACCGGCAGCGGGTCGGTCGTTCGAACAAAGATCCCCATCTCGCTGATGTTCGCAATCGCAGCGAACAAAAATGTATCTTCCGCCACGCAATCGACAGCCCAAGTAACATCGTACCGATCGTGCGTCCGACGTTCAGTATCGCCCCCCATTGCTCTACTCTCCTAAACGTGCCCGTAAACGTGCCCGTAAACGTGCCCGGCTGTGTTCGTAGCGTCAATTACTTCACATCAAGCTCGCCAATGATCAGCCGATTTTGATTGTCGGACGAACCAGATTTAACCGGAATGCGCGCTTCGCCTGCAAAAAAACCAAAATACATCGTGTACACCCCCGGCGGGAAACCCGACTCGACACTGAACTCGTAGTCATCGACGACGATGTCGCCAGGCGCCCAGAGCATCATCGGATAGGCGCCCTGAAGCGGCTTGTGATCGCCGTTGACGCGTCGATTTTGCCCGTCGACGTGGAGAAATATCTGCCACTCGCTCGTGAACGGCTGGAGCACGCGCATCACCGTTTGCAGGTGGTACTTTCGTCCTCTCAAAACCGACTCGACGGCCTTACCCGATGAATCGACGACCGAATAGCCGAGCACATGAAGCTTGTCGTCAAAGTTGGCGCTCGACGAATGCTGCATCTTCGGCACGGCCGTAAGCACTTTGTCGTCCAACCTATTGGCGCTCGCGAACCCTGCAACCGGCGACGAGGCAACGAGCAGCGTCGTTGCAGCGCGGGCGTCGATGACGGAAATGTTCGTCATCGGCATGCGTCGCGAGCGATAAAGTTTGTTCAATCGACCGAGCTCTTCAGCCTTGATGACCATAAAGCGTCGCCCACCGGCGCTATCACCAAGAAGCCAATCGATCGCCTCGTGCGCGGTGGCGAATGAACGGAGATCGCCCCCCGCGTAATAGGCAGCGGTACGCCCACCGACACCTAAAAGCCCGAGCGGCTCTCCTTTTTTCGCAGCGCTCACGTATGTGCCGAACACGTCTTTCGGCGACAGTTGGCTCGCGAGCGCCGAATAGTACGCGACGCTCACCATGGCTCCCGCCAGTGCCGTCGCGATCAGCATCGCCGCTGCGCGACTGATCGATGGCACTCTTCGAAAAAACCAAAGCGCAACATCAAGCGCAGCGAGAACGAGCAGCGGTATCGCGTATGGCGCAAGCCAGAGCACCCACCAAGTGTTGAGCAAAAATGGCTTAGCTTGAAGCGATGTCGCCGGAAGCCATGAAATCGTGAAAACACCCGATAAATATGCGAGAAGCGCCGCCACCGCCGCACCGACAACCGCCGCTGTTTGCACCGCCGCGAAGATGCCGCCCCAAGCGCCGCGAATCGACTTCAACACCAGCGCGTAGACGTTTCGATCGAACGGCTTTCGCTTTGGGTCGCGCTCACTCCATGTGAGCAGCGCCACCGCGGCGCTGCCGACCAGCGCGATTGTCCAAACAGTGAGCGCGTGCGACTTAAAAGTCTCCGGAATTGCCGCGCCGGTGACCGCGAACACTTGCATCGCCTTTTCAGGGACAGCATGAAAATCGTGGTGAAGAAGCCCGAGAAGGACTGCCGTGCCCACACCGACAGCGATCGACGGATGCGCCCCTCGCTCGTAGTCTCGCAGCGCAACGCCGCACGTAATTGCAAAAATCACCGGCGCCGCAAACGCGATCGGTTCGGTGTAACGCGCGAGCCAGCCCTGGACCAAAAATGCGACCGCTGCGCCGATCACAATCGCGGCGCGCACATCGTGACGACGTACTTCGTTCGGCTTATCGGCGTCGTGCCCGACGACCGCGAGGCGCCCCATCGCGAACGGGATGAACGCGCTCCACGGTGCGAGCGTGGCGGCGAGAGTGCCAAAAAGTGCCTCAAACGACGGGTATTTGGCCGGAATTTTAATCATCGCGCCGACCCACATGCTCATCGACGCGGGCGCGGCTTCTAGTGCGCTAACTCCAAACACCGCCGTGACAAGCCCTGCAATCAGCGCCGCGCCACCAACCCAATCGCCAACATCGGCGCGCCGCGGCGACTCGCCAGACGCGCGCGCAACGCCCCACCCTAAGCCGACCGACAGCAGCGGCACCGCGATCCCAATGAGCGCGCCACGGCTCTCGTAGCCGCTCAGGAGCCCAACGCCGGCCATCGCCAACCACAGCGCCAGCCTCTTCGCCGAACGCTCTTCGGCCTCGCCAAAAACAGCCACAGTGAGGCCGCCAAAGGCCATTGCGAGAGCGCTCATCGCGACGATATCGCCCATCATCGTCCGCGCTTGAACGAAGTACGCAGGCATCGTGATCAGCGCGATCGACGAATAGAGCGCCGCGCGCCTGTCGAAGAGCGCCCTCACCGACGCGTATGTGGCGGCGACCCCGAGCAGCGCCCACATCGCGAGCGGCAGCCTGCCGGCCCATTCATGCAGGCCAAAGAGCCTAAAACCGAGCGCGATCGACGTAAACGCCAGCTCTGGGCGCCCTAAGTCGTCCAAATGTGGGAGCGTGTTGTCAGCCCCCTCCAGCGCCAGGCCTTGCGCCCCGAACAAATTGACGGCGATTCGACGCGCCAATTCGGCCATGTTGACTTCATAGGGATCCCACATACCGCTTGTAGAAAGGGGCGGAATCACAAAAAAAACTAGGATTGCTAGGCCGATTGCTAAAGCAAACGAACGCCATCGATAGGCTTGCGCGCGCATCATTTGATTGGTCGCGACAGTATCCGCAGCCGATACGATTGCGCAAACGTGAAATTCACCGAGCTTTGACCCACGCACATGATACGGTCATCCGCGTATGTCAGAGAGCGATCCACGGGGGAAAAAACAGGCCGAAACGGCAACGCGGGCGCGATCCGGGAGAGTAGCCATCGTCGGGCGCCCAAATGTCGGGAAATCGACATTATTGAACTCCCTTTTGGGGGAGCCGATTGCGATTATCAGCTCGCACCCGCAGACCACCCGCGATCAAATTCTCGGTGTTGTTACCGAGGATGGGGCGCAGTTCGCGTTCGTCGACACGCCAGGCGTGCATCCTGCACGAAACAAGCTCGGCGCGCACATGAACCAACAGGCGCGCGATGCGGCGCGCGACGCCGATGCGATTCTGTTTGTGACCGACATTCCTCGGAACCCGAGAAAGCCGCTAAATCCGGCCGATCAGGCCATTTTGTCGAGCCTTCCAGCAGACATTCCGGTGATTCTTGTGCTGAACAAAGTCGATCTCGTTCGCGATAAAACAGAGCTTTTGCCGATGCTTCAAGCATTCTCCGAGGCCTACGATTTTAAAGCGATCGTGCCGATTTCAGCGAGGCGGACCGAAGGGCGGGCGAATGTTCTGCGAGCGGTCGCTGAATTTCTCCCCGAGCAAGAGTTCTTGTTTCCGACCGATTCGCTCTCCGATAAGCCGATGCGCTTCTTTGTGTCGGAGTTTGTGCGAGAGCAGATTCTCCGCGCCACGCGAGCCGAAGTGCCTCACGGCGTCGCGGTCGTCGTCGAGCGATTCGACGAGGCGCCAAAAGTGCCGCGGATTGAGCTCGCGGTACACGTCGATAAAGAGACGCACAAGGGGATCGTCATCGGCGCGGGCGGCTCGCTCCTAAAAGAGATCGGGACGAAAGCGCGCGAGCGCGTCGAGCAGATGATGGGGAAGCAAGTCCACTTGCAAATATGGGTGCGCGTAACCCCGGGCTGGTCCGAAAGCGATGCAATGCTCCGCGACATGGGATACGGCGACAAGCCAGACGAATCATAATGACCAAACACTACAAATCGAAGGCTCAGCGGATTCTCCCCGGCGGGTCATTGGGCACACCGATCGTCGCTGTCGTCGGTCGCCCCAACGTCGGGAAGTCGACACTATTTAACCGACTCGCGCGCGAAAAGATCGCGATCGTTCACGACGAGCCCGGAGTAACCCGCGACCGCCACTACATCGACACATCGGCATTCGGACGCGACTACACGCTCATCGATACCGGCGGTTTCGACCCAGACAGCGACGACCCGATGAAGAGCGGAATCGCAAATCATGTGCGCGCCGCGATCAAAGAGGCCGATGTCATCGTCTTCGTGAGCGATGCACTGCACGAGCTAACAAGCGCCGATCGCGCCGCCGTATCGCTTTTGCGCGGGGCGAAAAAGCCGGTCATTTACGCGGCCAATAAAGCCGATTCGCCAGCGGCCGATGCGAACGCGTTTGAGATGTACCGCCTCGGCGTGAACGCGGTGATTCCGATAAGCGCGCTGCACGGGCGTGGCATTGGCGAGCTCGAAGCTGCAATCGTCAACGCCCTCCCCGACCCTCTTCCGCTCGAAGAGCACGAAGATCACATCACGCGCATCGCCGTCATCGGGCGACCAAACGCCGGCAAGTCGAGTCTGATGAATCGCCTATTGGGCGAGGATCGCATGCTCGTCGACGACAAGCCGGGGACAACGCGCGACGCGATCGACGCAATGATCGAGCGCAACGGTGTGCAATACGTATTCATCGACACCGCGGGGATTCGCCGCAAGGGGAAGGTTGCGAAAGCGGACGACACAGTCGAATCGATGAGCGTCCTTCACGCGATTCGGAGCATCGAACGCGCTCACATCGTTGTGGTGATGTGCGATGCGAGTGAAGGCGTTGCAGAGCAAGACGCGAAAATTTTAGGGCTCGCCGAAGACCGCGGGCGCGCAATGATCGTCGCGCTCAACAAGTCCGATTTGATGTCGCCGAAAGAGCTCGACAAAATCGAAGAGCGGGCGCGCGACAAATTGACGTTTGCGCCGTACGTGCCAATCGTGCGCGTTAGCGCGAAGACGGGGCGCGGAGTGTCGCACCTGTTCAAAACGATCGATCAAGTTCGTGACGCATTCAACAAGCGCGTAACTACCGGCGAACTGAATCGCTTTTTCGAAAAAGTTTTGGAGCGACGACCGCCGCCAACAATGGGTGGCAAGGCGCCGCGGCTCTACTACATTACGCAGGCCGAAGCTCACCCGCCGGTGTTTATCGCGATGTCGAACGCGCCTGATTCGCTTCATTTTTCGTACCGACGCTTCGTCATCAACCAGCTGCGCGAGCACTTCGGTTTTGAAGGGGTGCCTGTACGTGTTCATTACAAGGACAAGCGTAAAAAGAAGACCGAGAGCGATGAGGAGTCGGAAAAATAAGGCTGCGATACCAACGCCATTGCGCGGATCAACCGCCGGGCGGCGCACTCTTCTTTGGTGTGTAAGTTTATCGATCGCTTTATTTGTCGTCGCATTTGCAGGGGCCGCACTTGCGTGCGGCACCAAGGCGTCATTGTCGGCCAACGTAGGCCCGGCGCCCGTTCCCGAGAACGATAACCAAAATCCGCCAGCACCCGAACCTGCAGCGGCAGTCGGGCAGTCGCTCGCCGTTAGCACCGATACCTCTCCGCAGGCGCAGTCAGAACTTGCATGGGCCATCGGCTGCGCAGTCGGCTCAGCGAGGATTCCGTCGGCGCTTGGCCCGCAAATTCGGGTCGCGCTTGCCCATGACTGCTTTCCTCATGACTTTCGCGATTCATCAGATCCGATCGCGCCCCACCCGGCTCTGAAGCATTACTGGCTTGAAGCGAACGGGCAGCTGGGGGCGTATGGAGTCATCGCGACATCGTGGCCGTTCCGCGGCGAAGGCGAACGCTTCACGCGGGTAGACGTGATGGCGGCCATTTGTGTCCCCACAACCTTCCGGGGGCGAGGGCTGTCACGACAGCTCGTGAGCCACATGATTGGTGGATATTGCAGTACCGAGCAAGCGCGCGAGCTCTGGGTGGACGTCGACGAGACAAACGTGGTGGCGCGGACTCTCTATTCAACGCTTGGCTTTGTCGAGCGCTACCGGACGACCAAGAACGGCGTCCCCGTGATTGCGCAATCCTACACCTGCACCGACGAACGCTAAGGTGTCGGGGCGTCCGTAGTCAAAATCGCGCTCAACTCGGTGAGCAATTTGATGTCTCGAACATCGGTCGCAAACTCTTCTACGCAGACCATCGGGACACGATCGCGGAGTCGCCCTTTGAGCTGCGCCACTTGCGCCGAATCAAGCGCGGCGAGCTTTGCGGCATCGGCAAACGCTTGCGCAATGCGCGCGGAAGCGCCCTCATCGAGCTCGAGATGATGCCGCGCGATCGCGCGGTCGACCACTTCGCTATCGACCGCTACGACGCCATCCGCCGGTGCGCGCCGGAATCGATTGACGACAATCGCGCCGCGCGCCATCCCGTGTTCTTGCAGTCTATCCGAGAAAAATAGCGCTTCCCGAATCGTCACGGGAGCCGGCGAAGTGACGACGACGAAACTCACATCGCCGCCGCGAAGGCTCGCCTGCACCATTGTCGCGCGCTCTTTGAATCCACCAAAGAGATCGTTCAAGTCGGTAATAAACTCGGCCATCGCTTGGAGAAAACCAGCTCCGGTAATTTTTCCGATGCCACGAAGGACGACCGATGCCGATTTTGCAATCAGATTAAACGAGAGCTTTCCGGTCGATTCGAACGCTTCAACAAACCAGCGCATTGCAACCGAATCGAGCGCTTCGATGAGGCGGCGCGGCGCTTCTAAAAAATCGAGTGCGTTGGCTGTCGGCGGCGTATCGAGAACGATCAGATCGTATTGTGGGTCAGACTTCGCAGCAACGAGGCGCTCCATCGCCATGTACTCTTGCGTGCCTGCGAGCGATGTCGACACGTATGTGTAGAGGCGGTTGTTGAGGAGCTGCTGCGCTTTTTCAGGGGTCGACGAGTAGCGCAAAATCAGCTCATCGAACGTGCGCTTCGTGTCGAGCATCTGCGCGGTGAGCTCGCCTTTCAGAGTCACACCAATCGCCGCAAATCGCGCCGGATCGATGCGTGTTGGCTCACCGGTCATCGCCTCGAGCCCGAGGCTCTGCGCGAGACGCTTTGCTGGATCGATCGTCAGACACAGCACGCGCTTGCCGCCGATAGCAGCCGCCGTAGCGATCGCCGCCGCGGTTGTCGTTTTACCGACGCCGCCAGCGCCCACTGTCACGATCACGCGCTTCGTGCGGATCAATTCTGCGAGAGGCGACGTCATCCGTGATCGTCGTCGGCGTACTCCCCATCAGGGAGGTTTTCGAATCGAGTGTAATGCTTGTCGAAGCGAACCCGCACCGTTCCGGTGGAACCGTTTCGCTGTTTTGCCAAAATTAGCTCGGCGACGCCCGGCTCTGTCGATGCTTCTTTCATGTAGTAGTCGTCGCGATAAATAAAACAGATGTTGTCGGCGTCCTGCTCGATCGCGCCCGACTCGCGCAAATCTGAGAGGAGCGGCCGCTTCGATTTATCGCCCCGTGTTTCAACCGCGCGATTGAGCTGCGATAGCGCGATAACCGGCACTTTCAACTCTTTTGCCAGCCCTTTTAGACCGCGAGAAATTTCGCTGATTTCTTGTTCGCGGGAGTTGATGCCGTCACGCCCTCGCATCAGCTGGAGGTAGTCAACAATCACGGCGCCGATGCGCTTCGTGCGGCGCCCGTCCGGCGCAATTTGCTCATATTCGGCCTGAAGTCGCCGCACTTTTGCGCGAAGCTCGAGCAGATTGATCGACGGCGAATCGTCGACCCAGATCGGCAATCGGCCCAAGTCAGCGGCCGCTTGCGTCAGGCGCGTCCAATCGTCGCGCGTGTGCGCCCCTGCCCTTAGCTTGCCGACATCGACTTTTGCTTCGGAGCAGAGCATGCGATTGGCAATCTGCTCGCGCGGCATTTCAAGCGAAAATATGACAACGCCGAACCCAGGCTCTTCCCAGCGCTCGTTTTTGTTGTACGCCGATTCGAATGTCCGAGGGCGCGCCGCGTTGCATGCGACGTTGAGAACGAAGCTTGTTTTGCCCATACCGGGGCGTGCGGCCACAATTGTTAAATCGCCGTCGTGAAGGCCCGCGGTAAGGCGGTCGTACCGATCAAAACCGGTTGAAATCCCGGTAATTCGCTCGCCTCGCGCCGACGCTTCAGAAATTTGTTTGAACGTGCGCTTCATGACATCGAGCAATCGCTCGACGGAGCTCGACTCTTGGGTACGAGCTATTTCATAAATCGACTGCTCGGCGGTATCGATGAAACTCTGCGCGTCGCCGTAATCGAGATACCCCTGCGCCGCGACACGCTGGCAAGTTCCAATGACCTGACGCACACGCGACTTCTCGTGAATCGTCTTGCCGTAAGCGGCCACGTTCGCGAGCGCCGGCGCCGCATTGAGCAGCTCGGTGAGGTAAGACATCCCCCCAACCTGAGCAATCCGCTCGCGGTTCTTGAGCCAAGTACCGACCTGCACAACATCAACGGGCTGCCCGACCGAGCGAAGCTCAACACAAGCCTCGAAAACGCGCCGATGCGCCTCAGAATAGAAGTGCTCAGGCTTCAAAAACTCGAGCACTCGATCGAGCGCATTCACGTCGATCATCACAGCACTGAGCACGGCAGCCTCAGCATCAAGGTCATGAGGCGGAACGCGCCCATCAACCACGCGCTCAGGCCCATGCTCAGCCGAAGCAAACCGCGAACTGTGAGTGTCAACGCGATTCATCGAGCAAAGCGTTGTAAGTCATCAAGGACAAAATAGCGAGGCAAACTCTGCTCCGTAAACGTGCCCGTGCCCGTAAACGTGCCCGGCTTTTTCTGCGATTTGTCGGAGAAAAAACCGGGCACGTTTACGGGCACGGGCACGTTTACGGGGGTGTTGACTTCTTACTTCGCGACTACTTCGACCTTGAGCGTCGCCGTCACGTCGTGAACAAGCTTCACCGGGATCTCAAATATCCCAATATGCCGAATCGGCTCAGCTAGCTGCATCTTCCGGCGATCGATATCGAAGCCCTTCGCTTTCGCGACCGCTTCGATCTCTTTCGTGGTCACGGTACCGAACAGCTTCCCGTCCTCACCGACGCGGTGCGCGATAACGAGCGTAATCCCGCCGATTTTATCGGCAATTTCACGTGCGCCTGCGCGAAGCTTCTCGCTCTTCGCGACTGCTACCGCTTTTTCGTGGTTGATGCGATTGACTGCGCCCGTAGTCGCCGGGATGGCGAGCTGACGCGGCATCAAAAAGTTGCGCGCATAGCCTGGGCGTACGCGCACTAAATCGCCTAAATTACCGACGTTTGATACGTCCTGTTGCAAAACTACTTGAATTGTTGCGGCCATAGCGTTCCTCCT
>CAMAVR010000039.1 GCA_945861885.1 Nannocystis exedens
GCGATCATCGACGCGTCGCTCTCGAATCTCTCGCCAGACGAAGCGCTACGGATCGAACTCGAGTCGGCCACTACGTCGGGGAGCCCGCCGTTCGTTATTGTCGACGACTTCGATCTTCTTCCGTCGACGGTGATCGACGCGCTCGAGCAGGTTGCGCGCAGCGGCGGGCGACTGATTGCCATCGGTCGCCGCGAGCGCATTTTGGCCGCTTTTTCGGGCCATATTGAGAGTTTTTTCGTCCCGCCTCTCGAGGCGCACTTTGCGCGCGCTCTTATTGCACAGACGATCCCCTCGCTCTCAACCGCCCTCTGCGAGCACATTTACGGCTGCGCGGAAGGGCGTCCGGGAGCGCTGCGCGCGATTGTAAAGCGGCTCGGCGATCACGTTTTCACATCGGTGGAGGAGATCAACGCGACGCTAGCGCCACCGTCGGAACCCGCCGTACCGGCGCGCGCCTCGATCGAGTCGATTGAACGGGCCATCGAACGCGGTCACATCGACGACGCCGCCTCGCTGCTGTCGACGCTGTCGCGATCGAACGATGCCGGAACATTGGTGCGCGTGGCGATCGCCGATGCGCACGTTCTTGTCGGACGCGGCGATGCACTCGGCGCTGGAGCGCGGCTCGATGACGTCGAGGCCGAAGCGATGTCGGGTGCGGGGCCCCGCGCTTGGCTCGCCGCGCGTGGACGTGCGGCCGTTCGCTGCGGCGACTACCGGCGCGCACACGCGTGCGCAACGCGGGTGCTCGAAGCTGATATTTCCGATTCATTTGAAGTGCAGGCGCTTTGTGTCCTCGGAATCGCATCGTCGTTCACCGGCGACGACACAGCGGCGATCGATACTCTCGAGCGCGCCGTTCAAAACGCCACGCGCCTTCAAAATCGTCGCGACGAGTCGGTTGCACTAGGGTCGCTCGCGATCGTTCATCAACGCGCTGGGCGGCCCGAAAAAGCGCGCACATTCTACGAGCAGGCGCTCCGCGCAGCGGAAGCGGCGCAAGATGCGGCTGCTGTCGCGGCGACGCGCATCAACATCGCGATGCTCGCGCAAGCGGACGGCGATTTTGGCCTCGCCCTCACCCATCTCGAAGCGACACTCGACATCGCCACTCGGGCCGGCAGCGGCCTTGCGACTCAGCAGGCGCTCCTCAATTTGGCGAATCTTGACCTCTATCTCGGTCGCTATTCGCGCGCGCATGCGTCGATTGAATCGCTCGCAAAAAATCGCAGCGGTCTCCCCGCGACCGCGGAAGCGCAGCTGCTCGGGCTTGAAGCGGAGCTTGCAACGCGTTCGGGCGACCCGGCGCGCGGCGCTTCGCTCTACGAGCGATGCGGGAACGCGTGGCGCGACAGCGGACGACCTCACGATGCCGCCGAAGCGCACCTTGAAGCGCTCCTCGTTCGGTCGAAATTGCCCGGCGCCGATCCCGAGCAGCTCGCCGCCTCATTGGAGCAAATTCGCCAGACGATCCTGACCGGAAATTTTGGCGAGCATTCAGCGCTTGAACAGCTTGTTTTTGGGGCGATCGCGCTCCTTCGCAAAGATGACGCGGAAGCGCGGCGAGCGTTTGATTCGGCGCTCTCTTTCGCGCAAGCTGGCTCGCATCGCGAGTGGTCGTGGCGCGCTCTCGATGCGCGCGCACGCCTTTCAGCCGCGAAGGCGGAGTTCGAAAGCTCGCGCCAGGATGTTGCGCGGGCGGTGTCGCTGCTCGAAGAGACCGCATCGAACTTGCCTCGCGATCTGCGCGAAGTATTTTGGGACGACCCGCGCCGACGCGCGCTCGGGCAAGCGCATACGAGTGCAGCGCCGTTCATCACACGGTCCGCCGCCAGCGCGTCGAACGTTTTGAGCTCTTCGACGAGCAAACCGGTCGTTGCACAAGACAGACTGGCGCGCATTCTCGAGATCACACGTGAGCTCGCGCGCGAACACGACATGCCGACGCTCCTCGCGCGCGTCACCGATCACGCCGTCTCCCTCTTAGGGGCTGATCGCGGGCTCGTGCTTCTGCTCAACGAGTCGGGTGAGTTCGAGACGCACGCTTCGCATATTCGTCGCGGCGACGAAAATCATGTTCGATTTTCGCGCTACGTCGCAAAGCAGGTCGTCGAATCGGGCGAACCTGTGATCACGATCGACGCGAACAGCGATGAGCGCCTGTCGGCCTCGGCCAGTGTGCATCAGCTGATGATTCGCTCGATTGCCTGCGTGCCGATTCGTGGCGCCCCGCCCGCTTGCCTTCCGATTGGCGCGCTCTACATCGAAACGCGTTTGCGGCCAAACTCACGCTTTCAAGCTGAGCTCCCGACGCTGTCGGCGTTTGCCGATCAGGCAGCCGTGGCGATCGAATATGCGCGTCTTTTGGCTGAAAATCGCCTGCGCAGCAACGAGCTGTCTCAAGCGAACGCCGAGCTCGCCACAGCCCGCGACAAACTCGCAAGCCGCCTCGGCCAACGAACCGAACAGCTCGCCGAAGCGCGGCGCGATTTACGCGAAGCACGAAGCACGCTGCGTGGGCACTTTGGATACGGCGGGATGATCGGGACGAGCGCCGCGATGAGGCGTGTTTACGCAATCATCGAGCGCGTCAAAGATACCGACGTGCCGGCGCTCATCACCGGCGAAAGCGGGACGGGCAAAGAGGTCGTCGCGAAAGCAATTCACGCGCTAAGCCCACGCGGGCGAATGCCGTTTATCGGGATCAATTGCGGAGCGATCCCAGAGCATCTGCTCGAGAGCGAACTGTTCGGCCATCTTCGCGGCGCATTTACCGGCGCCGACCGCGAGCGAAAGGGGCTTTTTCGGGAGGCTGAAGGGGGCACGGTTCTTCTCGATGAAATCGGCGACCTCCCCGCCCGCATGCAGACGGCCCTCCTTCGCGCGCTTCAAGAAAAGTGCGTTCGACCGGTCGGCGGCGCGAACGAAGTGGCGATCGATGTGCGCGTGCTCGCGGCGACCCATCGCGATTTGGCGCAAATGGTCGCCGACGGCCTATTTCGGGAAGACTTGTATTACCGCCTTCACGTGATCGAAATCAGGCTTCCGGCCCTCCGTGAACGGGTGGAAGACATGCCGCCGCTGGTCGACCACTTTTTGTCGCTCTTCGCTGCACGCTACAAACGCCCCAAAAAGTCGGTTACGCGCGATGCGATGCGCCAGCTTTGCGCCCATCCGTGGCCGGGGAACATCCGCCAGCTCGACCATGTTCTCCTGAACGCCTGGCTGATGTCAGATGGCGAAGAGATCGGCCTCGACGACATCGACTGGCCGAACCCTCCAGCGCGCAGCGTAACGGCACCACGTGGGGGCGAGGCGCCGCGATTGCCCACAACCGAGGCAGAGCACCGGATCAGCGAGCGAGACCGCATCGTAGCCGCTCTGGCCGCCTCCAATTGGAACCGTCTCCAAGCCGCGAAGCTGCTCGGTCTTCCGCGGCGGACATTCTATCGGCGTCTGAGTGAGTTCGGAATTTTGGCGCCGAAATCGGTCGACTGAGGGCCCCTCGCCCTCGCGTGACTTCGTCACGCTTCCCCTCTCCCCTCGGGAGAGGGGCTGGTCGATTGGACATCGGGCTTCACAAATGCTAGAGCCCGCGCGCGTTTTCAAACCACCCGACCCACCGCTCTGACTCAATTTGAGAAGCCATTTTACGGCGATGCGGTCACCTGTTCGCGTTTACTGAGGAACTGTCCCCATGTCGCTCGTTAGCCTGACCGATGCGCGCACTTTACACCTTGCCCACCGAGCCACGGACGGGGTTACGGTCGACTTTGACGCGACGGTTATCGGCCAAGTTGCCCTCTTCGTGCTGCTTCTCATCGCGCTGAAGCCGATTCTGTTTGAGCCGATGCTGAAGCTTTTCGAAGAGCGTGAGCGGCGCACCGATGGCGCCCGTCTTGAGGCTCGTCGCATCGACGAAGCGTCAGCCGGCGCCCTGGCAAAGTACGACGCAGCGATGCTGGAGGCGCGAGCGCAAGCGAATGCCGAGCGTGATCGTCTGCGCGCCGAAGGGGCAAAAGCCGAAGCGGAGATTATGGCGACGGTACGCAAGTCGACATCCGAAACGCTCGAACGCGGCAAACTCCAAATGCAAGGCGAGGCCAAACAGGTCCGCGCCGCGCTAACGAAAAACATCTCTGAGCTGGCGCACGACGTCGCGAAGCAGGTTCTCGGGCGCGAGGTGGCGCAATGATCGCGTCGTTCAACCCCGAGGGGCCTGGGCCGATCAACTGGTTTCATTTCGGCGACCCGCACCAGCCGCCGTATGTCGCGATGGCGATAAACTTCGTGATTTTACTCGCGATTTATTATCGTTTTGGCAAAAAGCCAGTCGCAGACGCGCTGGTCGCACGCCGTGATGAGATCGCCAAAGAGATCGAAGACGCGCACCGAATGCGCGCCGAAGCAGAAGCTCGAGCGATTCACTATCAGGGAAAGTTGGCGTCCCTCGAGAAGGAGCTGGCCGACGCACGCCACGCGCTGGTCGATGCCGGCGAAGGTGAGCGCGCGCGAGCAGTGAGCGAGGCGGAAGAGCGCGCCGCTCGGATGAAGCGCGATACGGAGACGCTGATTGAGCAAGAACTTCATCAATTGCGCGCAGACATTCATCGGGAAACGGTGAACCTCGCGATTCAGCAGGCCGAAGCGATCGTAAAAAACTCGATCACATCAGCCGATCAAGCGCGGCTTATCGATGACGTCATCGCAACGCTGCCTATGAAGCACAAGCGCCTGCAAGGAGATGCGCAATGAGCGGGAATGTTGCCGATCGCTACGCCAAAGCGATCCTCGAACTCGGAGCCGAGTCGGGGACACTCGATCAACTCGTATCCGAAATTACGACGCTCGCGGAAGCGTATGCAAGCAGCGCGGAGCTTCAAAATACGCTTGAAAATCCGCTTGTTTCTATCCAAGTCAAACAAGCGATTGTGGCCGATCTTGTCGCCGCGGCAGGTGCATCAACGCTGACAAAAAACGCGCTTGCGCTGCTCATGAGCCGGCGTCGATTGCCGATGCTCGGGGCCATCTCGTCGCAGCTGCGCGCGCTTCACGATGAAAAAGCCGGCGTCGTTCACGCCCACGTGACAACCGCGGCGCCGCTCGATGAAGCGCAGCACGGCAAGCTTCAGCACAAGCTCGAAGCGATGACCGGAAAAAAAGTAAAGATTGAGCGACACGAAGACCATTCGCTGCTCGGCGGCATGGTCATCCGAATCGGCGACACGATGGTCGACGGTTCGGTCAAAGGGCGTCTCGAGGCAATGCGCCGCGACTTGATGCTCAATTAGTTTTTGTTAACCAACGAATAGACAGAGGAACGCAATGCAGCTTCGCGCCGAAGAGATCTCCCAGATCATCAAAAAGCAGATTCAGTCGTACGAGCAGGCTCCGCTCACGATGGAGACCGGTTCGGTTCTGAGCGTGGGCGACGGCATTGCGCGCGTGTATGGCCTCGCAGGGGCGATGGCTGGTGAGCTCCTCGAGTTCCCAGGCGGCCTCATGGGGCTCACGCTCAACCTCGAATCCGATAACGTCGGAGCGGCGCTCTTCGGCGACACAACGGCGGTCAAAGAAGGGTCGATCGTCAAGCGAACCGGCCGCATTCTTGATGTACCTGTCGGTGAAGCTGCGGTCGGACGCGTCGTCAACGCGCTTGGTCAGCCGATCGACGGCAAAGGGCCGATCGACTCGCCGCACAGGCGCCGCGTTGAAGTTAAAGCGCCCGGGATTTTGGCGCGGCAGCCGGTTAAAGAGCCGCTGCAGACAGGCCTAAAGGCCATTGACGCGATGGTTCCAATCGGCCGCGGGCAGCGCGAGCTTATCATCGGCGATCGCCAGACCGGCAAAACAGCCGTCGCACTCGACGCGATCATCAATCAACGTGGCCAAGGGGTCTACTGCTTCTACATCGCGATTGGGCAGAAGCAGTCGACGGTGGCAAGCGTTGTCGACAAGCTCACTCAGTACGGTGCGATGGAGTACACGACCGTGATCGTGGCCGGCGCGAGCGAAGCGGCTCCGCTGCAGTTTATCGCGCCGTACACCGGCGTGACGATGGCCGAGTATTTCCGCGACAGCGGGCGTCACGCACTCTGCGTGTACGACGACTTGTCGAAACAGGCCGTCGCGTATCGCCAGCTTTCGCTGCTGCTCCGCCGCCCACCGGGCCGCGAAGCCTACCCAGGCGACGTCTTTTACATCCATTCACGCCTTCTCGAGCGCGCCGCAAAAATGGCCGACCAGTGGGCGGTCGTTCCCAAGGGGACGCGAACGTGGAGCGATATCGGCTCAGCAAAAGTCTATGTCGGTGAGCAGGGGAAGCACGCCGCCGATGGCGAGCTGAAGACAAAGGGCGATTCGTTTGAGCTCATTCGCAATCCGCTGTCAGGCGGGTCGCTCACAGCGCTTCCGATCATCGAGACACAAGGTGGCGACGTTTCGGCGTACATCCCGACGAACGTCATTTCGATCACCGACGGGCAGATATTTCTCGAGACTGATCTCTTTTATTCAGGCGTTCGCCCGGCAATCAACGTGGGTGTTTCCGTGAGCCGCGTCGGCGGGAACGCGCAGATAAAAGCAATGAAGAGCATCGCCGGAACGCTCAAGCTCGACCTCGCGCAATACCGAGAAAAAGCAGCCTTTTCGCAGTTCGCAAGCGATCTCGACAAAGTCACGCGCGACCAGCTTGAACGCGGCGTGCGCCTGGTAGAGCTTCTGAAGCAAGGGCAGTACGTGCCGCTCCCGGTCGAAAAGCAGGTCGTGATCATCTATGCGGGGACGAAGGGGTACCTCGATCATCTCCCGGTAGCCCAGATCGCGGCGTACGAGCCCGGTCTGTACTCGTTTATCGAGACGAAGTTTCCGAAGTTTTTCGAAACGCTGCGCACCAAAAAGGTGCTCGATAAAGAGCTCGAAGAGACGCTCAAAACCGCGCTCGTCGAATACGGCAAAGGCTTCGCGAAGGCCTAAGAAAGAACGCAATGCCCTCGCTTAAGACAATTCGCACACGTATCTCGAGCGTTCGATCGACGCAAAAGATCACCCGCGCCATGAAGATGGTCGCGGGCGCTCGACTCGCGCGCGCACAGCAGCGAATCGTCGCGCTCCGCCCTTACGCGCTAAAGACGACCGAAATTCTTCGTGTCGTGGCGGCGCCCGGAGCGCTACCAACCGGCGTAAACGACTCGGAAGCCGACGCGTTCGAGGCCGATGCCGAGGGCGTTCACCCGCTTCTCGCCGTGCGGCCGGTGAAAAAAGTTCTGATTCTGCTTTTGAGCAGCGATCGCGGACTCTGCGGCGCGTTCAATACGAACGTTCTAAAAGCGGCGGAGCGCGAGTGGCAGGCGCGTAAGGCGGCCGGCGTCGCGGTTGAATTCGCGACATGCGGAAAAAAGGGGCGCGAATATGTGAACCGTCGAGGCGGTGTTCTTGCGCACGATTTTGCCGGTATTTACGACGGTTTGTCGCTATCGAAAGCGAGCTTGGTGGCGAGTTGGGTCACCGCTCGAATGACAGCACGCGACTACGACGCCCTGGTGATCGTCTACACTGAATTCAAGAGTGCGATGACCCAGCGGGTTGTCGCCGAGCAGCTCCTCCCGCTCACCGACGGAGCAAAAGCCCCCGCTGGCGGCGCATCGTCCGACACGGCGAAGCTAGAGCAAGCGATGGAGGTTCTTTTCGAGCCGAACCGCGAAGCGCTCCTCGAGCGCCTAGTGCCGATGTATGTCGAAACGTCGATCTACCGCGCATTGCTTGAGAGCCAAGCAAGCGAGTTTGGCGCGCGAATGACATCGATGGATGCGGCGACGCGAAACGCCAAAGAAATGATCGGACGTCTCACACTCGCCTACAATCGCGCGCGGCAAGCGGCGATCACGAAAGAGCTCATGGAGATCATCGGCGGCGCCGAAGCGCTAAAAGACTAGCGAGTGATAATCGGCTCCGCCCCGTAAACGTGCCCGTAAACGTGCCCGGTTTTTTCAAGGCCAAACGCGAGGCACAGCTGATAGCGTGGAAACAGCGTTAGTTGCGCGGTTTGCCTTGGGGGGCCTGCAATGCACGAACCTGTTTATTCTATTCACAAGCCTGCGGAACACGAGACCGGGCCGCAGTGGGCTCGGCAGCTGGCGTCGACGATTGGAACCGGTCTGTTGGCCTATGCCGCGAGCTACACCTCGAGCATTCTCGTCGCCCGCGTACTTGGTCCCAGGCTCTTCGGCGACTACTCTGCGACGATCTCGTCGCTCACACTTCTGACCGTGACAGTGCTCTTTGGCTGGGACGGCGGCCTCTCCCAGTTTATCCCGGGCTACGTAAAGCAGCGCGACTACGCCGGGGTCAGAGGGTACATTGCTCTTTCGATAAAAAGGCTTCGAAATATAAATATTTTTATATTTGTCGCAGGCATTGTCGCAATGGTGGCGCTCTACGCTTTGACGAACGAGCACATTCTCGACATCAGGCACACGCACCCATTCTATTTTTACTGCTGGGGCGTACCTCTGCTTGTCGCGCTCAGCTACATTTCGAAGTACATCCGGGCGGCCGGCTACGCTCATTTTTACCTCATCATCACGAGCGCCGGCATTCCGATCGTCGTGTTGGCTGCGATCGCCGGCTTTATTACGTTCATAAGAAAATTCACGCTCGCCGAAGCACTACTCATTTATTTTTCGGCATCGATCATCGTCTCATCGATCGGCGTTTTCTATTGTTACAAAAAAGGCGAGTTACGCCTCATACGATCGCAGGCGCCCCGCTTTGAAACAAAAACTTGGATCGGCGCAACGCGCGCGCTCTTTTTTCTAGCAATGGCGCTTGGCTACCAAACAAACATCCTGATGATCGCCACGTCTGCACTTGATCACGACAAGAAAGGGGCCGGGCTCATCGCCGCGTCAATCTCAATCGTAGGAGTCATGTGGATCATCGGCGGGGCGGTGCGCGCACTCATGGCGCCAAAAATCACTGTAGCCGTCGTCGAAAAAAATCGTAAACAGATTCGGGACTTGGTTTTCAGATCAACGGCCACATTGGCCGGCAGCTGCGGAATTGTGCTTCTTACTATTCTGTTTTTCGGCCGAGGCTGGCTGGGGCACTTTGGAGAAGAGTTCCGGTCGGGGTACCCGATCCTCGTCGCACTCGCGAGCGCGTGGTACCTGGGCGCTCTTTGTGGACCGGCCACCTGGGCCGTCACGCGGTCGACGAAGTTGAAAGAATTTACTTATTTTTCCACCGCGCTCTTTGTCGTTTCGACCGTCGCCATCTGCTTCGCAACATCATTTCTTGGGAGCGGCGGTGCGATCGCCGTTTATGCGGTGGTTCAAGTGATCATGACCGCGTATTCGTTATCGTTGCTGGTCCAAATTTTGCGCGAAACCCCCGCAGAAGGCGCATAGACCCGCCGCTGTTTCGACGAGGCGGCTTAAGGAGCGGGCGGCAGCGCGATTGACACTTCTGCCGACATGCCTGTCATAAGACGCCCGTCTGCATTCGGTAAAACAATTTCGGTTGTTAGCGTGTGCGTTCGCGGATCGAGCGCAGCTGCGGTGCGAGTGATCTCTCCAATAAAGACGCTCGTCGGGTACTCGGACACCCGGGTTTCGGCCGCTAGACCATCGTGTATTCTCAGCGCGAATTCTTGGGGAATCTGAGTCACTACGCGCACGTTGTCTACCGCGATCACATCAAAGAGCTGAGTCCCCTTGCCGGTAGAAACGACCAGTGTTCCGGGACTGACGTAACGCGCCATCACTATCCCCGTGAACGGCGCAGTGACGCGTGCAAACGCCTTTACGTCCTTGAGGCGCGCAACCTTGGCCTCTTGAGCGCCGACCGACGCCCCTGCCTCCGACACGAGCGCCTCGTCGATCGCAAACACCGCCTTTTTTTGATCGTAGTCCTGTTGCGTCGCGAGCCCCGCCCCTTCGAGACCTTGGAAGCGCTTGAATGTTATTTTCGCGTAACTACGAAGCGCTTTCGCTTTTTCGAGCGACGCTCGAGCCTGAACCAGCAGCGCACTCTCCGCCAAAATATCCTGGTCGAGCTCCGGCGTGGAGATCTCGGCCAGCACATCCCCTTTGGTCACCCGACTCCCGATGTCGACCTTGTAGTCGCGAAGATAGCCCTGGGCGCGCGCATAGACCGTTGTCTGTTCGAAAGGATTGACGGTCGCTTGAAACACCGTTTTTTCACCGCGCTTCGTAACTACCGGAGCGACAACCGGAGTGGCAGCGTCCACCGGAGCAGGTGGGACGATCACTTGGATGCTCTCGCGAGCCGTAGGCGCCAAGCGGCGCACCAGATAGATAGTCGCCACCATGCCGCCCGCGACAACGAGCACCACAACCACGATGACGCGACCCCCCATCGCCCAAATGTCACACGCACTGAAACGCCCGACAAGCCTAAATACCGCGAAATCGCGGCGCTCGCTTCTCTCCAAACGCTGTAAGCGCTTCGCGCCTATCGGCACTCACGAGCACACGCTCGTAGCTCAAATTTTCGAGCTCGAGCCCGACTTCGAGCGGGGTGTCAAACGAGCGATCGATCGCCTCGAGCGCCGCCGCTTGCGCGATTGGAGCGCCGTTCGCAATCGGATGGACCCAGCGGAGCGTCGCTTCAATCAAGTCTTCGTCGTCTGGAACAACCGCGTTCACAAGCCCCCACGCGAGCGCCTCATCGGCACCAATGCGTCGACCGAGCAGCGTTAACTCTTTCGCTCGCCCTTCACCGACAACACGCCCTAGGCGCTGCGTGCCGCCGGCACCGGGGATAATCCCCAGCGACGTCGTTTCTGGCAGCGCGAATTGTGCCCTTTTCGCGGCGATGCGCAGGTCGCACACGAGCGCCAATTCGAGCCCGCCGCCGAGCGCGAAACCGTTGATCGCGGCGATGACCGGCTTTGGGCACCTGTCGAGCGGGCCGAATTCCGAACGATAGAGCCGCACTTGCGTGCGAATGTCGTCGTCGCTCATCCCTTGACGCTCTTTGAGATCGGCGCCCGCACAAAACGCCTTTTCGCCGCTCCCGGTCACGACGATCGCTTTGATCGAATCGTTTAGCGCCGCTTCACGGGCGAGCTGGCCAAAAGCGATCAACGTCGCTCGTGACAAGCTGTTGCTTCGAGCGGCACGGTCGATTGTCCAGATAGCGACGCCTCCACGCTGCTCAACTTTTATCGGTACTTCGCTCACTTCGTGACTCCTCTTTTTCGCCCGCTCGGTACTACGTGCGCCGCTCGCGACTTCGGCGTGCGCGGCGCTGCTTCGGCTTTTGTAGCTTCGATTTTCGCCAGGCGCAGCTTTAGCTCGGCATATTCGGTCTGAAGCTTGTCGAAGTCGTCGCGCAGCGATTGCATTGCCGCTTTCGACTCGCCCCCTAAATCGCGCACCACTTCGCGCATTCGTCGGCGCGCGCGCGGATCGAGCTCCGTGTCGATGCGCGCCCTGAGAGCGGGGCGCGCTTTGACGTCGTCGAACTTCCCGAGACTTCGGGCCGCATCGAGGCGCACGTGGGGATTTGGATCGTCGAGGAGCTCTTCGACAATCTCGCGGACGCGCTCTTGCGACGTTAGCTTCGGTAGCGCCATCAACACCGCGCGCCGTACGCGCTCCGAATTCCCATAGCGGAGGCGCGGAAGGAGTTTGTCTACTGCCCGTTCGTCACGAAGCGCGGCCAAGCCATCGACTGCACCGACGCGCACCACGTCTGCCCACGACGGGCGATCAAGCATCCCCGTCAGGCGCTCGAATGCTTCATCGCGCCGTATTTTCCCGATCGATCGCGCCGCCTCCGCTTCAACGAGATAGCTCGCATCGCGCTGTGCGTGCGCGGCGACCGCCTCGGCCGCTGCAGTCGTGCGAAACGATCCGATCGCTTCAACGACCGCGCGCCGCACTTTCGGATGCGCTACGCCTGCCGATGCCGACAAAATCTCTAAACAGTCGGCCGTTTTAATCCTCCCCAGCGCCGCCGCACACTCGGCCCGCACGCCCCAAAATTCGCCTTCGTCGTGAAGACGCTTCCCAAGCGCGGCAATCGTCAGTGAATCGGTGCTTTTTGCGAGAATGCGCGCCGCCATCCAGCGCCCCCGAGCCGCCGCCGCTTTCGCCAGCTGAGACCGCAACATGTCGTTCGGCGCCCGCACCGTCAACTCGCCAAGGACGAGCATATCGGGGTCGACAATGACAAACGCGGGGCGAAGTGGGAGCGGAAGCACAAACGCCTCAGAGCGCTGCGAAATTGAAATTCGAAGCAGCTCGCTCGAGCCATCTTCTTTGACCGCATCGAAAACAAGCGGAAATTCAAACGCATTTGGCACGCCGTCGGTGGCCGACTGCGTCTGCTTCACCGTCACCATAAGCCGTTTTTTTTCCCAGTGAATCGCCACATCGAGATCAGGATGCCCCGGCTTGTAGACCCACTGATCGAAAAATCGGCCGAGACTTCGACCGCTTACATCTTCGAGCGCTCGCTGCAAATCGCGCGTCTCGACGAGACCGTGAGCGTGCTTTGTCAGGTAAGCGGCGACGCCGCGCCAAAAGCGCTCGCTTCCGAGTTCATGACGAAGCATGTGCAGCACGAGCCCGCCTTTTTCGTACAAGTGCCGGTCGAACAGGTCGAGCGGAGCGTCGTAGTCGCGGCAGACGATCGCGCGCCTGTAACGCCCATTCGCTTCGGAAGCATACGATTCGAGATCGCGTTCGAGCGCGTATTGATACTCATCGACGCCGAGATCGTGCTCGCGCCACACGTGCTCCATGAACGTCGCAAAACCTTCGTTGAGCCACCCCTCTGACCAGTCGCGGCACGTCACGAAATCGCCAAACCACTGATGCGCCAGCTCGTGCGCGATCAGATCGTCGGAAGTGATGTCGATCGCGGCGCGCTCATCGAGCAGAATATGCTCGTACATCGTCGTCGCTGTGGTGTTCTCCATCCCCCCAAAAACGAAGTCGCTCACGACGACCTGCGCGTACTTGTTCCATGGGTACGGAACGCCGGTAATTTGGCCAAAATACTCGACCATTTTAGGCGTTTTTTCGAACGTGCGAACGCCATCGGCGCGGCGATCCTGTGGCACGAGATAGCTTAGCGGCACGTGCCCGGCCTGCGCTTCAATCTCCGCAAATTCGCCCGCAACGATCGTGAGCAGATAGCTCGGATGCGGGAGGTTCATCTCCCATCGAAACACAACTCCGTCGGCTTCGTCGCGCTTCGATGTCAGCTCGCCGTTCGACAGCACAGTCCACCCTCGCGGCGCCCTCACCGTGACCGATGTAGTCATCTTCGCATGTGGCTTGTCGACGCAAGGCAGCCAGTGGCGCGCATCTTCTTCTTGGCACTGCGTCCACACCTGGAGCGGCCTGTCGGGGACGTCTTCGTCGGGGCGCAAAAAATACATGCCGCGGCGCGGCTTTGCTTTGTAACTGACGACCACTTGCGTCGCTTTCGCGCCGCGAGAGATCGGAATCGTTAGGCGCGCGCCATCGTTGGTAAACGCGCTCTGTTTGCCACCGACCGACACACTGTTAACATCGAACGCGACCGCATCGAGAACAATCTCGTCGGCCTCGTCGTCGCGCCGCTCGATGTCGAGCGTCACAACACCGCGAACCGATTCGCGCGGGACATCGAGCGCGACATCGGCATCGAGATGCCTCACAAAAAACGGCAAATCGCGCTCAAATTGATGCGGGCTATGCGGAAACGCGAACGGCCTTCCCCCCGCTCGGTGTAGCTGCCCCCCTTCGGCTGACGTAGTGCAACCGCATCGCGTGTGCTGTCGGTAATTCATTTGTTGCTAGTCAGTGTCCCAGCGCTTGCGCGCGATTTACGATCCGAGGAGTGAGAAAGATAATGAGCTCGGTCCGTTTGTCTTGCGACTGCCGGCGCTGAAAGAGAACGCCTAGCACAGGAATACTGCCAAGAAAGGGGATCTGGTTGACGCCCGAGCTCGTATTTCGCGTAAAAATCCCGCCGATCACCGCGGTATGGCCATCTTGAACCAGAAGGTCGGTCTCCGCTTCTCGCTTTAATATCGACGGCTGGCCGTTCGGACTGAGGGTTGGGTCCGGTTCGTCGCGATTGATCTTCACGTGCATCGAGATCGACCCTTCGGCCGTCACGTGCGGCTTTACGAGCAGTTGCAACTTCGCCTCCTGAAATGTTGTCTGTAGCCCCCCGAGTCCACTCTGTTGCGAATACGGGATTAGCTGCCCTTCGTTGATGCGCGCCGTGCTGTTGTCGAGCGTGAGTACGCGCGGGCTATGCACGATCCGCAGCATTCCTGACGATTCGGCTGCCGACAAGCGCACTTGCAAATTGAAATTTCCGTCGACCGAACCGAACGTCAACCCAAGGGCGCCGCCCGTCCCTTTGGCGACGTTTGCAGGGAGATTTACGGCAAAATTTGGCGTCGGCGGTGTGATGCCCGGTCGCGCGAGCCCGCCGGTCGGCGTCTCGCTGTCGCTCGCGCCGCCTCCAAACCCGAGGCGCGAAGGGAATGCCACGCCGGTCGGATTCCCGGTCGCTTCGCTGAATCTGCCGTCGCCGCCCCACTGAATACCGACGTCGCGCAAAAACGAACTCGTCGCTTCAACGATCCGCGCTTCGATGAGAACCTGAGGCGTCTGAGTGTCGAGCGAGCGCACGAGCTCCTCGACATGATTGAGATTGCCGGCGATATCGCGTGCGATAAGCACGTTGGTTCGATCGTCGACCGACACAGACCCTCGAGGCGAAAGGAGATCTTTCGTTCGCGCTTGCAGATCGTTTGCCGACGCATAGCTGACCGGAATAAGCCGCGTCTCGAGCGGTGTAAGCTGAAATTCTTGCTTCTGCTGTTCAATCTTCAGTTCGCGCTCTTTTTGAAGTTGAACCATCGGCGCGACGCGAATCAAATTCCCCTCGTGGATCATCCCGAGCGATTTCGCCTGGAGGATGACATCGAGCGCGTGGTCCCACGGGACGTTGCGCATTCGAATCGTCACCAATCCCGACACATCATCGCCCGTGACGATGTTGACGTTGCCGACATCGGCGAGCAGGCGGAGGATGTTGTGAACATCGGCGTCTTTCAAATCGAGGTCGATGCGGCGGCCTCCGTATTTCCCTTTCCGGTCGATCACGACCTCTTGCGTGAGGCCGGCGTACGCACCCGGCGTTTCCCCAGCTTCCTTCGATTTCATCGAAGAAATTGATGTCTCAATACGAGACATCGGCGGCTGCGCCTCCTCGCGGGCAACCGTTTTCGAACGACGAGCGGACACGTCCGCCGGTTCGTTTTGACGATCGTCCGCTTGCGCCACACCGACATCTGCGAGCGCCGCTGCCGAAATCGCAGCGAGCAGCCCGAAACTTGTCAGTGCGGTGGATAGGTCCACTTTTCGTCTGTGCTCCCCCATAATCGCGCCTCTCAGTCGTACGTCCCGGACTGCGGATCAACCTCTTGGTAAAGCGGAATCACTCTGGTGAGCGGCGGCACGCCCGGCTGCCCCGGGTCCTCCCGCACGAAAACAACATCGCCGTCGCGAATGCGATCGACGCGCCAATTCAGCTCGTAATCGTTGCCGCGCGAACCGACGGCATGGGCTAGCTCCGACCGCGCAACGTAGTCGCCGGGGCGCACAACCCACCCTTTTCCGGCCGGATCGAGAAACATCGCGCGCGGAAAATCGCCCGATTGCACGATCGCGATAAGCTTGAGCTCGTCGAGCGAATACTGCCCCAAAATGATCACGCGCTGGTTTCCGGCAGGCCGCTTCAGCAGGTCGATAAAGCGTGATGCAAACGAACGAAACGGGTCGCGATTGGCTTCGCTTTCAACAAGCTCCGCTTCGACGGTGCTCGTGAACTGAAACGACGCGCCGGCGTCGGTCGCCAAGTGCCCCGCGGCGCCGAGATCGATCACCGCGGGCGCTGGCGCAACCGTCGGCGCAGCGCTCGCCGCTCCGGTCGGCGCTTCCGTCGGCAATGCGACTGGCGCCAAGGTCTCGTTCGCGAACGATGTAACGGCAGACTTTCCCTTCGACCCGCAAGCGACCAGAACGATCGATAGAAGAAGCGGCACATGTCGGTTCAAGGTGTCACCGCCTGCACCGGCTTTGGTTCGGCCGCGTAGAAAGTCGTAGCAAGACAGCGAGCTCGCAAGATTGTGTCGCCGGCGATCATTCGCGGGTCAGAGAACTCGATGTTCTCGACATTGATAATTCGTTCGATGTGCCCGAGATCGTAAATAAACTTCACCAACTGATGAAATTTCCCGGTCAATTCAAGCTTCATCGGCACGCGAACGTAAAAGTCGACCGGCTGCTCATCGAACGGCTGCCACGATTTTAGACTGACGCCACTTACGTCGGTCTCGTTCTGAATGGCCGACAAAAACGACGCCATCTCCGCCGTTGGAGGCAAAATCTTGTTGAATTCGCGTTGGCGCTGCTGCCGCGATGCAAGCTCGTCGCGATCGGCGAAATAGTTCGCCTGCGCGTGCTGCACTTCGACGAGTTCGGCTCGAAAGCGTGTCTGCTCCGCCTCTGCTCGGCGAATTTTATCGGAAACTTCGCTGAAGAAGAAAACGTAGTAGATGACCGCGCAAAGAACGACGACCGCCCCTCCGAGCGAGTATCGAACCGTTGGCGACATCTCCGACAGGCTGCCGCGGGTGAGCGTGAGTGCCATTTTAGTACCTCACCATGGCGGAGAGTTCGAAGCTTAGGACTTCAAGCTTCGAGACCGGATCGACAACTTTTGATGCCGGCAGGAGCTTTATGTCGGCAAAATATGCACTCAGCGTCAGGCGCCGCAAAAACTCCGAGACGTCTTCCGCGTCGCGCGCGTAGCCGGCGATTCGAACGGCGCGATCGGCCTCTGCGTATTTCGTCAGCCACAAGCGCCCTGGGTCCCACTCTTCGCTCGGCACCGCCGCTGGGCTGTCCCTCCGCAGCTGCTCGAGCTTTTCGCGGTCGACGGTCAACCCTCGCCCGAACGAAAGCATGCGCGACAAATCGAGCAGAACTTTTGTCGGTCCGCTTCGCGCAGCCTCGAGCTTTCGAATCGCCTCTTCCCGTTCGCGGAGCACTTTTAGCTGCGCCAAGATCGCCGCATGATCCGAAATCTGTCGCTGAATCGCATCGATCTTAGCGCGCGTGCTCTGATTGCTGTCGCGAAGACGTGTCCACGTGTCGACATGCGCACGGTGAATGAGCGCGATTGCAATCAGTTCGATCACGACGACGCCCGCAAACCCGATGAACCATCTCGCTTCCGGCGAGCCTTTCATCGCCATGCGCGGCGGGCGCTTTTTGTGCGGAAGAAGGTTTACGCGGACCATTGCCGTCGCTCCTTGCTGTAACGAAGGCTTAGCCCCATCGCGACGACGAGCTGCGCGGCGCGCGAACGCATGTCGACTTCGTCGGCGAACTTTCCGTCGATATCGACGCCGATGAGCGGGTCAAACAGCGCGACCGGCACGTTCGTGTGCTGCTCAATCGCTGGACCGAGCGGCGCCAGGTATGCACTCCCGCCGCAGATATGAATCTTGCTGATGCCGGTCTCGCCGCTCGTCGCGATATAGAAATCGAGCGCTCGCTTCAACTCGGCGGCGAGAGCCACGCACCCTTGAAGAATGATCGACGGGACCTCATTCGGCATTGTGGGCGACCGCTCGTGAGCGCACTTGAACGCTTCCGCTTCGTCGAAACTGATGTTGCACTGCTTTCGGATCTCGTCGGTAATCGACGCGCCGGCGACCCCGATTTCCCGGGTAAACGTGCCAATCCCTTGCGACACAACGTCGACAGTCGTCACCGCCGCGCCGATGTTGACGAGCGCGATCGTCTCTTGGTTCGGAAATCCGATCTGGCGTTCAAACGCGTTTTGCATCGTGAACGCATTGACGTCGACAACGATCGGGCGAAGCTTGGCGTTCCGAAGAATGGCGGCGAAGTCGTTGACTTCGTCACGCTTAGCGGCCACCAGGAGCAGATCCATTTGGCCTGCTTCGGGGCGCATTTTTAGCACTTCGTAGTCGATCGACATCAGCTTGATGTCGAACGGAATGTGCTGCTCCGCCTCCCAGTTGATCTGCTGTTGCAGCTCCTTGGCCGACATGAGCGGGACGGTTATTTTTCGGACGATAACCGATTGCCCGTAGACGCTAATCGCAACGTCGCGTTCACGGATTTTGTTGTCGTGGAACAGACGCGCGAGCGCCTCGGTAACAAGACTCGAGTTCAGCACATGGCCGTCAACAACCGTCTGCGGTGGCAACGGGGCAAACCCGTAGCGAATCGCTTCGAGCTTTCTACGCTTCTCCTTCAGCTGCACAACCTTGATCGAGCTCGCGCCGATGTCGACACCGACCAGGTTTATCCCCTCAGCCATTGTTGCCCCCTGGAGCCTACGCCATCAGCGACCGTACCCTAAAGTAGTCGCCGCTGCCTCAAACATCATCTTGACAATCGAAGCTGTGTCGTAATCGACCGCAGATGTCGGAGGGTTTAAGGGGGGGGGTCAACTTCACCGGCTGGGGCTTTGATGACTCGCCTAGCAATTTCAGACGCTTGCGACGATTTCGCACGCTTGCCATGGGTAATTGCGAACCCCATGCGAACGCGCATGTTTCGGATTTAACCGGGTTTTCAAGCCGAAACCTAATCCTGTTGAGTTGGCACATGCATCGCAAGGTTGCGCTGCACGACGGCCGACGTTTGGCTGGCAAGGAGTCTCCTTGATATGAAATCCGATCGCGCTTCGCAGAAGCCGCCCCGTTCGCGCCGTGCAGCGAAGGCGGCACGCCAAGGCTCGCCGCCGGTTGCCGCGATCATGAAATACATGCCGCTTGTTCATCAGGTTGTATTTCGCTTCCTGCGGCGCCTTCCGCCGAACGTTCTTCGCGATGACCTGGTCGCTGCGGGCACATTTGGCCTCATCGACGCACTTCGCAAGAGCGGCAAGACGCTCGGCCCTACGTTTGATTGGTACGCGCGAATTCGAATCCGCGGTGCGATCTTCGACGAGCTTCGATCACAAGACTGGCTCACGCGGCGCGCACGCAATCGCGTCACCGCCACAATCGCCAACTTGGCGCCGGGCGAAATTGCCCCTCCTCGCTCGGCCGTCATCGGATTCGACGACCTTCCGATCGAAGTGCGAACACGAAATTTTATCGACGGCGTTGGGCTAAACCCTCAAGAAGCGGCCGAAGAGACGTTCGCGCGCGACGCCCTTGCACGCGCGATCGCGGTGCTCCCCGAGCGCGAAATGCGAATCGTTCGAATGCACTATTTTCAGGGGATTCCGTTCAAAGCGATCGCGGCAGCGCTGTCGGTCAGCGAGCCGCGAATTTCGCAGCTTCATGCGCGCGCGATGACGCTTCTCAAAGGGATCATCACGAAGCGAAACAACGCCGCGGCTTGAGCGTTACGCGCCGTAGAACGCGTCGTGAATGTCGCTCGGTAGAGACGACTGTACGAAAAACGGTGCGACGTCGCCATCGCCCGCAAACGCGATTTCAGAGGCGTGAAGCGCCTGCCTGGTGAGGCGATCGTGCGGTGGGCCACCGTATAGCGTATCGGCGATGAGCGGATGGCCGAGCGCGGCAAAGTGAATGCGAATTTGATGCCTCACGGCGCGCGCCACCGTCACTTCGACGAGCGCGAGGCCGCCGATTCGGTCGACGACTCGGTAATCGGTGCGCGCATCGCGCGGCGAATAGCGAATCACGTCGCGAGGGTGAATGCACGCGTAGACGCGCCGCTGATCTTTTGGATGGCTCGCGAGCGGATACTCGATCGTCCCTGCATCGGGGAGCCCGTCTTCGCGGCAAAGGAGGAGATATTTTTTCTTGATGAGATCCGACTTCAGCGCACGCTTTAGCAAATCGAATGAGCTCGACGTGCGCGCTACGATGAGCAGCCCTGAAGTATCAGTATCGAGTCGATGAAGGAGCCCCGGCTCGCGCGCGACGTAACCGACACCTGCGAGCTCCGGGAAGCGGGTGATGAGCGCGTTTGCGAGCGTCCCTGTTTCACCGGCCCGGAGCGGCGCGGTTGCCTGACCTGCCGGCTTGTCGACGACAATGACCTGCCCGTTTTCGAGGCGAACATCGAGCGCCGCCCCTGGCGTTGCCACCGGTGTGTCATCGCCATCGCTTGAATGCTCCGATGCGATCGTGATCACGTCACCTTCGACAACGAGATCGCCTTTCGACCGGCGGCGACCGTTGACCCGCACGCCCCCTTCGTCGATTGCCCTTTTAACGCTCGCTCGCGACGCCCCTTTTGCGAGCGCCACCAGCGCTTTATCAAGACGCGCACCGCCAAGCTCCGCGGTGACTTTGTATTCAACGTTCGACATACACTCGTTCTCTCTATCGGATCACGCCACCCGCGCTCGCACCGCACGGTGCTGTTTCAAATCGACCCGCAACGGCGCGACAATCATCGGAATCCCCGACCGCTGAAGCCGCTGTTGAACAATAAACGCCGTTTCGTTGTGCAGAATGCGATTCCACACGGTGTCTTCCTCGAAAAGGAGCTGCCCCCCAACGAATAGCGCTTTCGGGTACCGTCGAACGAGCTCCAGTGCGATTAGCTCGGCTTCGTCGGCAACCTCTGTCCCCACAGCAAACACGCTTGCGGCCGGAAGACCGAGTGTAGCCGCAAAGCGCTCGTAGCGCACGAGCTGGTCTCGCGTTCGCTGCTCGAGCGCCTCGACCTGGTCGGCCCCTTTGAACGACTCAGAATCGATCACGGCAATTGTCGCAAACACAACCCCCTTAAAATGCCCTGGAAACATGCGCAAAAGCGTAAACAGCGCGTGCCGACCGAGGCCGCTGTAGCTGCCGACGAACAGGACTGCGATCGGCTTTTCGGGGTCGGGGTCGTTCGACCCGTGATGCTCGTGCAGGTAGGTCGCTGGCGTTTCGACGAAGTCGCCGCAGGTCGTCGGCGCGGAGCTCGCTGGCAACTCGACCTCCGGGGGCGAGGGCAAGTCACGATCGAGCTTCGCGATCGCGAGGCCGACGAGGCGATAGTGCCTTCGAATCATGAAACAGAGGGCAACAAGCAGCGTGGTGACGACGAGAGTAAGCCACCCACCCTCGGTGAACTTTTCGGCGATGGTGATCGCGAGAATCGAAACGCAAAGGAGCAGCGCGACAAGATGCGCGGGGAGGTGGCGCCACCACTTTTTATGGTCGGAGCGATGCTTGACCCAAAAGACTGTCATCGCCAAATTCGACAGCGAGAAGGTCAGAAAGACGTTGATCGAATACATGACGACGATTTTCGACACGTTGCCGCGCGTGTACAAAAGCGCCCCAGCCGCTGCCGCCGCCATGAGTGCAACGCCGTTGCGCATCGACAGCCGATCGGAGAGCGCTGCGAACCGGTGAGGGAACCATGAATCGACAGCCATGTTTGCCATGACGCGCGGCCCGTCCAAAAAACCGGCTTGCGCGGCGACAAAGAGGAGCGCCCCTTCACTCAGCAGCGCGACGATAATAAAAATGCGCCCCACCGGCACGTCCGCCAACTCCCAAGTCGAAGCGACGCGCTCGAGCAGAACGGCGTTCATCGTCTTCCCCGGCTCGGGATGCGCGTGCATAAGCAGGTAGGCAAGCAAGAGCCCGCCGGCCGTGATCGCGAGAGAGCTCGCCATCAGCACCATAGTTCGCTGCGCCGTCTGCACGCGCGGCTCGCGCATCATCGCGACGCCGTTGGAAACAGCTTCGATCCCCGTGTAGGTACCGCCTCCCATCGAGTAAGCGCGCACAAAAAGTTTGAACACGCCAAACACTCCGAGCGTCGCCGTCGACCGCGAAATGTTCTCTCGCACTTCTTGCGAGACGACGCCCACATCGCCAAGATGAACCCCGATCGCCAGCAGCAAGAGCGCCGCATGGGTGATCAAAAAGACGATGAAAATAGGGGTAATTGCTGTAACCGACTCTTTTACTCCCCTCATGTTCATGAGAGTGAGAATCGCCAATCCGCAAAAGCTTAGCGGCAACTTCCAAACGTGAAGGTCGTGCGGGATAAAGCTAAAAATAGCGTCGGCGCCGCTCGCGACCGAAATCGTGATCGTGAGCACGTAGTCGACGAGCAGCGCCGCTCCTGAGATAACGCCGACTCGGTCGCCCAGAAGGCGCGAGGCAACAACGTAACCGCCGCCGCCCGCCGGGAACTGCTCGATGATCCGGCTGTAGCCGTAGCTGATAATAATAACGGTGAGCGCCGTCGCGAGCGCGAGAAAAAACGCGAGACCGGTGTGTTCGCCAAGCGCACGAAAGGCTTCGTCGGGGCCGTATGCCGACGACGACAGACCGTCGGCGCCAAGCCCAACCCACGCGAGCAGCGCGATGAGCGACACGTTATGGAAAGCGTTCGGGTCCCGAACATTTCGCGGTGCACCAAAAATAAATCGAGAAAGCGACTTAGGCATTTAGAATTCGTTGGCGTTCATCGGTTAGACGAGAGCGCAGCGCGATTGCGGCGCAGATACGAGAGCGTGGCAAGAGGCCCGCAAAGCGCAACCAGCGGGACCGCCCACACTCGAAGTGAGACGAGCGCGCACGCAAGAAGAGCAATGGACGCGGGGGCGAGCGCGATCGCGGCGACCGTGACCGCTTTGCGCCGCACGCTTCGCGCGAGGACCAGCGCGAACGCCGCATCGCCTATTTTTTCGGAAGTGACGTGAACCGAAGAGCCGTCAAACTCGTGCTCGCGAGCTAGAAGAATCGCCAAATCGGCGGCTGCGAGAGCCCCGCGAGGCGATGCGGGCGTCCCAATCGCGGCGACGACCTGCCCCGACTCCCTGAGCGACCGCACTTCAATCGCTGTCTCTTCGGCCAGCACTTCGGGGCGAATGTGCTCAATTCCGAGCGTTGCCGCGATCGCTTCGCATGTCTCCCGCGACTCACCGCTGATGAGCACCGGGTCGATGTGCGATGCAGAAAGCTGCGCGATCGCTTCGCGCGCACCTTCACGCGGCTCGTCACGAAGCTCGATCAGCCCGACAATGCGGTCGGCCAGTGCAACGAGTACAGCGCTGCCGCGCCCGCCACCATTCGCTTCAATCGATGCGATTCGCGCATCAACCGCGGCAACACTGACCCCTTGACGGAGCAAGTAAGAGCGACGCCCGACAACAACGCGATCGCCGGTCGTCAAATAAGCCGTATAGCCGACGCCAACCCCCATCATCGGACTCAGCAGCTCTTCAAAAACGACGCCGCGCTCGCTAGCCGCCCCCGAGATTGCCGCAAATACCGAGTGCGAGTGAAACGCATCGCTCGCTGCAGCAAGCCCGAGCACGCGGTCGCTGTCGATCTCGCCAATGGCGACGACTTCGAGAAACTCCGGCGTCTCGCTCAATACAGTTCCGCGCGCGCAAATGACCGCCGACTGCACTTCACCAGCGCGGTGAAACACCGCTGCATCGCTGTACTTCACCCCCCGCGCCGATGCCTCGCCGTGAGCCTTCGCATAGAGCCGCGCGAGCGCCGCATCGATGTTCGTCATCAAAATCGCGGCGAACGCGGCGACGCCGCTCACCACCAGTTCGAATCGACGCGCTCCGTTCAAGTAAGCGGCGACCACGATAAGCAGCGACGCGACGCCGGCCGTCGGTATCAGCCAGCGCTGCGCGAGGGCGACCCATGGCGGCGACTTTGACCACGCCTCTTCAGGCCGCTCGCCTTCCGCGTCGGCATCGCGGCGCTCGCCGATTTGCACCAATGCGAACGCGAACGACGCAAACCCGGCGAGCGCCACGACGCGCGAGATCGCGACGGATGACCCTATAAAACCGCTAAAAATAAGCGCTCCTGCGACTAGCGCTGCTGACAGAAGGACGCGCGACGATGCGCGCGAGCCGCGCTCGACCAGCGCCGACGCCGCCAAAAGGGCCGACGACGCAAGAGCGAGTGCCCATGCACCGACAAGCGATTTGTCGCGCGTAAGCGCTACGGCGCCAGCAACAAACCCGAACGCCGCAGAGGCTCCGATGAACCATTCAACATAGCGTGGCTCGCGCCGTGCGATCGGCTCCGGTGTCGGGGCTTCCGCGGGCGCGGCTGCTTTTGGAAACGCGACGACGCCGCTTGTTTCGTCGACCGCGGCAGCATCGCCGGCGGCAAACTCGGTCGTGATCGCGTGAGGCGGTATCGCCGTGCGCACATCGGCCGGCCCGATCGCCGCGTTTTCGGCAAAGACGACTTTGCACCCGCGGTTGCAAAAGTAAAAAAAACGGCCGCCGTACACGGCGACATGCCCTGCACGTAGTGGGTCGACTGGCGTGCCACACGAGGGGCACGCCAGCATGTTTCGATCGGTTGTTGGGTTCACGGTAGGCATAAGTCCAGGCGGTGATGTCGGGGGAGCCTCATGGTGTCAAGCGGATGCGTCAAGCGGAGTGTCAACCAGTAGCGCGCAGTGCGACCCAAGTCGGCGCCACTTTGCGTACTATCGATATCGCTTCATGCAGCTGCTCCGAGGTAACAGTCAACGCGGGGGTGAAGCGTAACACCCGTTCGCCCGCCGCCGTAAGAAGTAACCCCGCATCAGACAGAGCCACGAGCGCATCACGCGCCACCGGAACGCCGCTACTATTGCGTAGGACCAGCCCCCAAAGAAGCCCCCGCCCGCGCGCCGCCTCAAAAACAGTGGGGAAGTCGCGGACCAAATCGCCTAGCAATTGCCCTAAAATCGCCCCTTTTTCGGCCGCACCAGCGACCAATTTTTCGCGATCGAGAATCGCCAACACTTCGAGTGCGGCGGCGCATGCGAGCGGATTTCCGCCGAACGTTGTCCCGTGCGTGCCGGGCGGGAGCGCACCGGCGAGCGCCTCTGTTGTCAGCATCGCGCCGACCGGGAAGCCGCCTCCAAGCCCTTTGGCGAGCGCGATCGCATCGGCCCGAATGCCGGCCTGGTCGATCGCCAGAAAGCTCCCAGTGCGGCCGACACCGGTCTGCACTTCGTCGACGAGCAGCAGCGCCCCGACTTCATTGCAAATTTCGCGAAGCGCCTTCAAAAAGCCCGGTGGTGCGAGGAGAACGCCCCCTTCGCCCTGAATTGGCTCGACAATGACGGCAGCGACGTCGGGCGACATCGCGGCGCGCACGGCGGCAACATCGCCATAGGGCACATGCGTCACCGGGCCGAGCGGCCCAAACCCTTCTTGATACTTTGGCGTGCCGGTCATCGACAGAGCGCCAAGCGTGCGACCATGAAACGCGTTGTGAAACGCTATAATCCTCGTTCGCGACGCCTCACCTTTTGCAAAATGATGGCGCCTCGCGAGCTTCAAAAGCGACTCGGTCGCTTCGGCTCCTGAATTGCAAAAAAGGACGCGATCCATCCCCGTTCGCTTGCAAAGCTCACCCGCGAGCAGAATGTTCGGCTCGTTGTAGAAATAGTTCGACACGTGCATCACTTTCGCCGCTTGGGTCGCGATGGCTCGCGCCAGGTCGGGGTGCGCGTGACCGACCGAACAAACGGCGACGCCAGCGGTAAAGTCGAGCCAACGCCGCCCTTCGACATCAAACAGCTCGCAGCCTGCCGCTCGCTCGACGACGAACGCCGCTGGGCGATAATTCCCGTATAGGTGGCGCTTGGCAGCGGCGAGGAGCTCGGAATTCGATTTCATGCTGCTAGGTTTGATCGCGGCTGGGCGGAAGGCAATGTGGGTACGACAAACTCGCAATCAGGGGGCGCGTACAGCGCCTAAGCTCGCGATATTACGCCATAATTTTGCTATTTCTGGCGCAAACGGATAACAGCTGCTGCAATCTCGCTGAAGCCTGCCCCCATCGGGCTGGGCGAAATGTAGGCCGGCGCCGTCGGCAGCTGCGAAACCACGTCGGCAACATTGGCAACGCCAAACGTCGTGATAAACGACGAAAAACATGCCGCATCGTTGGTGCTATCGCCCACGAACGCGTAGCTCGTTTTCGCGGCGTCAGCCGATTCACCGAGCGTTGCGAGGTAGTCGAGCGTGCCGGTCGCTTTGTCGTACGCATCGAACGTTGCGTGGAGATGCACGCTTGACCGCGTTGATCGCGCTCCTGCCGCTGCGATCTCGCGCGCGATGATCTCGATGCGATCGCTCGGAAGTTTGACCCGCTCGCCGATGTCCCATGTCAAATCGCTGAGGCGCCCTTCGACATCGTCGGATAGACGCGCTTCGGGGACGACGCTTCGCACTTGAGAAGCGAGACCGGCGAGACGAATTCGGCGACTTCTTCGCTCATCGACGCTGCAGCGATCGCGACGGGCGATGCCGCCTGCCTCACGCATGACTACGACATTCCCGTTTTCGACGACGGCGGCGTCGATCGGCCATTGGCGCGTGATCACTTCACCCCAGGCGCACGGACGCCCGGTCACGACGACGAGCTTCAGCCCTGCGTCGCGCAAATTCCACAGCGCGCTGTATGCGCCTTGGGTGAGCAGACCGTGTGACAAAAATGTGTCGTCGAGGTCAAACAGAATGCCGCGAAGGGCGCGCGCTTCATAGGCCGAGAGTTCATCGAGGCTCTTCATCGCGCGTCAATTCTCGCGATAATCGCTTTCAAGTAAAGCCCTTCGGGGAACGCCGCCGACACCGGATGATCGCCCGCTTGAAAGTGCCGTTCGATGACCGTCGCATGCTTGTTCGCCTGAAGCGCACCGCTCGCCAGCGTGCGATTGAGAGTACCGAGATCGATTGCGGCCGAGCATGAACAGTAGACGAGCAAACCGCCATTCGCCGTCGCCGCGCAGCCGGCCTGCGCGACTTTCGAGTAGGCGCCAAGCGCTTTGTCGCGCGACGTGCGCGTCGGAGCGAGCCTTGGCGGGTCGACGATCACCAGGTCGAAACCGCCGGCTTTGGCGGCATTCTCTAGGGCGACGCGGGCATCGTTTTTTTCAAACGTGATTCGATCGCCAAAACCGTTGGCCTGCGCGCACGCTTCGCCGACTGTCATAGCGACGCTGCTGTTGTCGACAGCGGAAACCGAACGCGCGCCACCTCGCGCCGCGGCAAGCGAAAACGGCCCGACAAACGAATACGCATCGAGAACGCGAAGACCGCCCGCAAGCTCTTCGACGCGACCACGAAGCGCGCGCTGATCGAAATAAAAGCCTGTCTTTTGGGCTAATTCGGTAGGCAGGCGATAATCGAACCCGCGCTCTCGAAACTCAAACGCATCGGTCGCTTTGCCGCGCACAACGCCGCTCCCCGGCTCAAACCGCTCGAGCTTTGCCATCGCGGGCGGCGTTCGGTCGACGATCGTTTGCGCGCCGGTCAGCTCTTCGAGCGCGTCAAAAATCATCTCTTGATTGACCTTGGTTCCGATGCTGAGCAGCTGCACGACGAGCGCATCGCCGAAGCGATCGACGATCAGGCCCGGAAAGCCATCCCCCTCGGCGTTAACGAGGCGATAGCCGGTCGTCTCGGCGCTTGGAAGCCGCAGACGCGCGCGAAGGTCGATCGCCGCGGCTACCCTCGACCGGACAAGCTCGGCGTTAAACAGGGCGCCCGCCTGGCGCGAAAAAATGCGGACGGCGATCGCCGATTGAGGGGAATAAAAGCCTGTTCCGAGCGCATTTCCGCGCGGATCGACTACCGTCACGGCCTCACCGGCGAGCGCTCCGTCGACGCTTTCAACCGCCTGGGCATAGACCCAAGGGTGGCCCGCCCACACCGGCTGCACATGCCCTGCTCTCAGCTTCACCGTTTTCATCCGACTTACTTATCACGGATGCATCGCCGCGCTCGCTCGCCCGGCGGTGCAATCCACTTGCAACCATTTGGCGAGACTGAATAATTACCGGCATGTTCCGATATCGCCCCCTGTGCATCGCAGTCGTTCCGGTAGCCGCCGCTGTTCTGTTTGCTTCGCCCCGGGCGCTTGCCGACTCGCCGCCGCCGTCATCTGTCACTCCACCAACAACGCTTCCGCCGCCGTTCGCAACACCGATGGCGCCGCCGATCTACGCGTACACCCCGCGTCCGGCATACGAAAACGCAAACGAGTTTGGTATTCAGCTTCATCTAAGCGGGGGCCTAGTCGGAGCAGCGCGGCGCGGAACATCAACAATGGGCGGCGTCGGCGTCGGGTTTCGCTACAAACCGATTCCATATTTTGGCGCCGAGGCCGAAGTTAACTTTGCCGGCGGCGCCGACTCCGACGGCGACTCGCGGTCCGAAATTTCGGCCGGGCTCAATGCGATCGCGACGCTCAATCCGCGCGCCCGCGCTCAGCTCTATTTTGTTTTTGGCATCGACTACATCGACGTCAACGTCCGCGGCGGCGACTTCGTCGGGAAGACAAATCTCAAGTACGTGAGCGGGTCGTTCGGCCCCGGTTTCGAGTTCCGCGTCAACAAAGGTTTTTCGATCGTCAGCGATTTTCGCGCTTCAGTTCGATCGCGCATCGACGGCGCCGACGTCGACTATTCGCGGCAGCTCACGCACAACGCGCCGACGAACGTATCGGGCGGCGTTGCTCTGCGCGCCGGTGTAGTTTTCTACTTCTAACTGAAGCTGCGGCCCAGACGCTAAGTTGACACCGTATTGTTGCTGTCGCCAGATGGCGCACTGCAATAGAATGGTGTCATGCGTTCTATCTCGCCGCGCGTCGCTTCAGCCTTTCTTATTGCTGTTTTTTGCGGTTGCTCGAGCCAAGATGGCGGAGAGGCAAGCTCGCCACCCAGCAGCGCGGTCGATCGAGAAGCAAGCCCCCCTCGTGCCGCCCCCGCGCCGGGCAATTCGGGCGCGCCAACTTTCGTTCCAACTGCCCCAACATCGCCGGCGCGCGATGCGACATCGAGCGTCCTTCTCTATGCGCACACCGACACGACTCTTTTTCAGATCGATCCTGAGAACATCGCAGGGTCGATTGTAAAAATTGGCGACTTTGACTGCATCGGAGGGCGCGGCGAGGGGCACGCGATGACCGATGTGGCAGTCAGCAAAGATGGGAAGATCTACGGCATCAGCGGCGTCGCGACCTACCCGCTGACAATCGCGCGGTCTCGCGTTCACTGCGATACGGTATGGCCGTTCCCCGCTAGCAAGCAGTTCGTAGCACTGGCGATGGCGCCTGAAAATACGCTCGCCGCGGCCGAAGTATTGATCGCAGGCAACCAAGATGGGGAGCTCTTCCAGATCGATGCGCTAACCGGTGCGACGCAGCAAGTTGGCACTTTGGGGTTCGACTCGGAAAGCGGGCTACCGTGGAGATTGTCGGGCGACATCGTGCTTCTCGCGAACAACGGCGCGCCGATCGGTTTTGCTACCGTGCGAACGTGCGAGCGAAACGTGTGCGACCGGATCGACACGCTTGTTGAGCTGAATGTTCGCGCGATTAAGCGAGGGAGACAAAGCGTGCTGAAAACGGTGCGCGGACAAGTGCGCAAAGGCGATTGGTGCACGAACCGCGAGTCGCCAAGCACGTTCGGGAGCATGTTTGGAATCGCGGCTTACAACGACAAAGTTTACGGATTTTCCCGCAGAGGGGATGTTATCGAGATTCGGAATGAGGATGGGTCGGGGTGTCTTATTGAGGGGCACGCTGATGGGGCTTTTGCTGGGGCTGGGGTTACTACTGTTGCGCCGGTTAAGGCTCCTCCTGCTCCTCACTGAAAAAGCCGCGCAGGCGCACGCGCACGCGCACGGCCACGCGCACGTTTTACGATCACGGTCACGTCTCACGCTCGTGCCACGTAATCGTGATCGTGCCACGTGATCGTAGCCGTGCGCGTGCGCGTGCGCGTGCGCGATTAAAATCGCAGCGTCACTTCGATCTTAGCTCCCGCAAACGCCGGGAACATTCGGCACACCCCGTTAACGCATCGGAGCCCCCCTCGCTGCTCTCCAACGAATGCTCGGATATTTGAATTATCGGTAATGCGATAAAGCGCCGAACCGTTAACGTAGTAGGTAGGGTACCCCAGCCGCGTGGTGTATTCGAAGCCTTGCGATAGTACCCATTTTGGCGCGATTTTGAGCGATGTGTAGTGCTCCCCTTCGCGCCATGGTTCGCTCGTTTGCGACGGCCCGCGCTGGTTTTGCCCTGCCTCTTCTCGCAAGCGATGGCGCCCCACCAGCTCGATTGAATACGCCCCGTGAATCTGCTTTGCGAATGCGTACTGAATGTGCGCTTCTCGATAAAATAGTTTGTCGGCCTCGGTCACGTCGCTTCGCCCCCCGGCCGATGCGAAGAGATGCGACCGCGATTTGTCGAATGTCCATTCAACGCCGACAAGCCCGTCCCACACGTTCGTGACGAGGTCGGCCGCTCGCGCGAGTGGCCCGACGTAGATGCGCCCCATTCGGTCGCATGTCGCACCGAGTTCGCTCTTCGATTGCGCGTGGATTGCCTGCCCGTAGATGAGAAGCGACTCTCGAATGCGCACGTCGGTGCGAAGTCGTCCGCCATTCACGCACGCGTTGAAAAACCCGAACGCGCTATCTTGTGTGACGACTTCGGCCGTCGGCGCCGATGAATAGGCCACGTTGATAAATTCGGGGGCGCGGTTGGCGTCGATCGCCGCGGCGATCGGATAAAAGTTGCGATAGCTCTTGAATTCAAGCGTATTTGTTACGCGGCCGAACGCACCGGAGTAAGTCGCGTAAATCGCGTTCCCCTCTGCGCGCGGGTCGCCGGGGATGTCGCCGTGCTTTCGATTTTGAATGGCGATCCCCGCGTAGAGCGTACCTAGACCGTCTAAATTTGGCACATCGATGCTTCCACCGGCGACAATCACTCGGTCTGCGTTGAGCATTGGGCCTAGCGCGGTCGGAAGCGATCCGAGCCACATCGCGGTGTCGTTTTTGGCGCACGTTCCGAACATGTGGGTGGCGACGTTGCGATCGACCATCTGCCCAGCGCTGTCGTACGCGTACGGCGCGCAGTGCTGCACCCCGACCCCCTGAAGCGAGATCACCGCGGTGCCCCCGCGCCCCGCTTGCACGTCGATCCCCACAATGCGGTCCGACCCGAAGAGCGGCATCGAGCCGCGAAAGTCTTGAGCAAGTGGCCTCGTGGCAAAAAGCGATCGCCCCGAGACTTCGTCGACGCGCGATGGGTTGGCAAAGCCGGCGACCGCTGTTACCGCGTATGGATCCGATTGCCACGCGACTTTCGCGCCTCGGAGCGTCGTGTCGATCCCCAGGTCGTCAAGCTTGCGCATCGACAAGACAAGCCCGCGCCCGAACTGCACGTAGGCATCGCCTACCGTCACTTCGAGCCCCGGCGCCGTGTAAGACGCCCATAATTTGGCCGGATAAACGCTATTTCGAAATCGTGACGCGCCATCGCGACGGACTGTAGGCGCGAGCGACTCGTCGATGTCAAAGCGCCCTTCGGGACGAAGCCAATAGACCGCTGAATCGAGCCGCGCGCCGATCGACCATCGCGTTTTCCAACCGAGCGACGCCTGCACGCGATTGAGCCACATCCCCCAGCCCTGATCTTGAAGCCGCTCCCCTTCGCTGTGACGCGCAAGAAATCGCTGCGAAGCGATCGACACTTCGGTCACATCAAAGCGCCAGGCGCCATTGGCGAATTCAGTGGCGAAAGCGGGATTCGATGTGACGGACGCGAGCAGACAAAGAGCAGCTACCTGGAAACGCACCGTCGTTAGTTGGCGAACGATGTCGACATCGAGGGCGACATAGGACCCAGAAGCGCCGCCACATCTGCAGCGATCTGATCTTCATCCCCCGGGTTGTACCCCTCATGCACCCGCGCAACGCGCCCATCTCTCCCGATAATCACCGTGAACGGCGCCGACTTTCGCGGATTGTAGAGACTGGCGATATGTGAATCTTCGTCGAGAACAACCGGGAACGTCAACCCGTTGCGACTCACGAAGCTCGGCACATCCGATATCGACTCCGGCCCGTCCATCGCGATCCCCACCACGATAAATCGGCGGCGCTTGTTTGCTTGATAGAGCTCACGCAAATGCGGCAGCTCCGCCAAACATGGCCCGCAATACGTCGCCCAGAAATTTAGCAAAATGACATCTCGGCCGAGATAATCGCTGAGCCGAAATGTCGAACCGCCGACCGACCGCGCCGAAAAATCGACAGCGCGCCCGCCGGTTGCCTGCAATGTCGACCCGCTCCCGGCCAACCGGTACTCATCAACACACGACGCCAGCAATACGCATAGAAGCGCTCCTGCGCGCGGGGTCACGCTCGCCCCTCGTTCGACGCGACACGCGCGACTGCTCTCACTTTTGCGCCTCGTTCGCCTCGACCCACGCGAGCCACTTTGCTTCGTTCGCCGCGGCGCCCCCCTCTTCCATCCCTACGCCGGCTTGCAATATCTCCATACTCCGCGCATCGACGTACCCGTTCCATGGTACGGCCGCGGCGTCGAAAAATGGGCCTAAATTGCGGGAATTTGGGTCTAAAACCACGGTGAACTTGATTTGGTGGTCACCTACCCAACGCACCAAGTCGTCGGCTACCGCCCCTTTGCCCATCTCGTTTCCGTCGAGCAGAGCTTGGACTATGACGAGCCCTTTTTTCGACATCTCGCCCCCGCCGGCGACGAGCTCATCGGTCTCTTGATTGCATGGGCCGCACCATACCGACGACCCTACGAGCTGGATGACTTTATAAATCTTCCCCGAAGGGTCGTAATAATCGGATAGCGCGATCTGCTGTAGCCCTTTTGATGAATCGCCGTTTGGATATCCTAAAAATTTTAGATTCGGAATTCGGTTTCCTGCGAGGGCGGCGCTTCGCGCTCGATAGCCGATGTTCGCAGTTGGATAGGCGGCGCCGTTGGGCGCGTGTTCTAAATCGCGCCCTGTGCCGCGATGCCGCTCTACCGCGCTTGGCGGCGGCGACGCGGTGGGCTGCACTGGGGGCGCAGCAGGCTGAGGTGGCGCTTCTATTTGAGGCTGACTCGAGCAGGCAAACCCTACAGCCCCCGAGAATGCGATTCGAAAAAGAGTTGACAGACGCATCGTTTGCACCCGTTCCATCTAATACACAAATGAATCGATTTATCCTATCTGTGAATTCATTAAAACATTGGGCTGCGCCACTACTCATCCTGAGCGGTTTTCTATTGATCAATTGCTCAAGCGATAAACCGGCCGCTTCATCGATTGAAGCGACACGCCCGCTTCCGTGCCAAGCGACGTGCCACGCCCCCGATGGCGGCGCCGGAATTTATGCGTGCGCCGACACCGTCGGTGAATCAATCTGCCGGCGCATCTGCTCGAAGCACGACGACTGCGCATTCAACGAGCACTGCAAAGCAGGCTCGCCTCAAAGTTACTGCGTCGCCGATAAAAAGGCGTATCGCATCCGCGAAGGGCAGTGGGGAGCGCTCTGCAGGCCGTCTGGCAAAATCGCCGGCAACCCCGATTGCGATAGCGACCAGAAATTTGGCTGTTACGCCATCGGTTCCGGCGACGCGAACGCCTACTGCACTCAGTTTGACTGCACGGACGATGGCGACTGCGCCGGCGGCTTTTACTGCGCGAGAGCAAACGTCGCGCCCAACGCCGAGACCGACTCGCGATCATTCGGTCCGACGCGCAAAGTCTGCCTGCGACGTTTCGATTACTGCGCTCCATGCAGCGGCGATTTCGACTGCGTGTCGCCGAGCGGCATCGCACAAAAGTGCGTAAAGAACGCGCAAGGTTCCCCGTTCTGCGCACCGCAATGCCAAGACGACGGCGCATGCCCAAAAGATGCGGCATGCACCGCAATCGAAGGGGGGCTCAAAGCGTGCACCCCGCGCGCCAAAACATGCGTAGGTGACGGATCGCTCTGCTCACCATGCCGCGCCGACAGCGATTGCCCAAAAGGAGCCTGCGCCGAAAACCGATTTTCTCACGAACGCTTTTGCACCGTCAAACTGACAGCGCCATGCGACGCAACAACGGTCGCCGAGTGCGCAAAGCTAAACAAAACGAAGGCGCGAGCAAGCTGCACAAAGCGAGACAGCGCAGCGTTCGAAAAAGACAGCTGCATCGCCCTAGTTCAATTCGGAACAGATCCCGACGGCAACGCAATGGAAACGCCGGGATGCTGGTCCCCACCGCAGCCGTGAAACGCAACTCTTTCCAATTTACTACAAGGGGAGGACTGCTGTTGTTACAGCTGTTGACGATTTTTGGACCGGCGTTGGCGTCGTTCCGCTGCTCATCGCACTCGTCACGGCGCTCGCTGACGGGCGTGCCGGTAATATAGGGCGTGATCTCATAATCTGATCTGCCCACGTAAACGTGCCCGTGCCCGTAAACGTGCCCGGTTTTTTCGGTGCAATGTCGTTCTCAAGCAACTTTGTCCGTCGGCGGTCGATGATCATTCATGATTCTCGACCACGAAAAACTCGACGTTTATCATCTCGCC
>CAMAVR010000040.1 GCA_945861885.1 Nannocystis exedens
TTCAACGTTGCAACACTAAAAAACGGTTTACGTCGCCTTACGCCAAATAAACCAAATCCCTCCCGCCCTTCCGCCCTCCCTGTTCAAATTCTGGGGCTGAATGAGGGCCGCGATTCGGGCGATGAATGGGAATTCTTAAACAGACCCTAATTCGTACGGCATGCGAAACGTCTCGGGGAGCGGACAGTTGTCGTTGTCGCTCACGACCGAGGGCAAGGCCATCAGCGCCGAAGGGCTCGTAAAAAAAGATGCACCAGGGGCGCCGGCGACCGCTACATTCACCCTACCCCCCGCGATCGAGCCACCGCGCATCGACGTCACTTTTGTAGATGGACGCGTGTCGCTCACATCAGCTGACAGCGCGAACGTCACTACGTTCGCGGGTGGAGTAAAACCCTCCCAGACGATCAACGTGTATGTATTTTTAGACGGGACAAAGTTCGCTGCTGCCCCGGGAGGAGCAATGGGTGCCGCTACCGCCCGGCTCAACACAATCATCGATCGCCTACTGCGAGACATCAAAGTAACCGGCGTGAACATTGTCGGCTACACGTACACGAACGACGGCTCCGTCCCGGCAGCCGCCGATGCATACGCAGTCGTAACGCCTCGTCCTAGCGGATGATTAGCTCCGTAATCGCGCCGCGGCCGTTTCCGACGCTGTTTACGTTGCGACGCGCGCTCACTTCCACAATTTCGAACTGTTCGGCATAGAGCTCGTACACCAGCGGCGCCGACGAGTTTGAGAGCACGACATGCACGCCGCGACGCTTTAGCGCGAGCGCAACATCGCGAAGACGCCGCTGCTCGTCTGCATCAAAGCCGCCGCGCGCGTACGACGTGAACGACGACGTGGCCGACAGCGGAACGTACGGCGGGTCGAAATAGACAAAATCGCCAGGGGCAGCGTGCGCAACAACCGCTTCAAAATCTTCGTTTCGTAGCTCGACATGAGCTAGCGCCGCAGATGCTGCCCGAAGCGCGGGGGCGTTACAAATCGACGGATTGCTGTAGCGACCAAACGGCACGTTGAACACGTTGCGCTTGTTGACGCGATAGAGCCCATTAAATCCAGCTCTGTTGAGATAGATAAACCACGCGGCAACTTCGGCGTCGCCGAGCGCGTCGACCGCGACGGACCGCATCTCGTAAAAAAATGTTTCGTCGTACGGATAGCGCTCGAGAAGCGCGATCACTTCTTCGACGCGATCGCGCACGCCGGCGTAGGTGCGAATGAGCCGCGTGTTCACATCGGCGATCGTCGCTCGCTCCGGGCGCAACGAAAAATAGAGCGCCGCGCCCCCAACAAACGGCTCAAAATAGCGCCCGAATTGCGATGGAACGTGTTCGAGCAGGCGAGGCAAAATTTGCCGCTTCCCCCCCACCCATTTTACAAACGGAAACGCCGCCTTGTCTGGGACAGGCGGCGCTCCTATTGAATCGCAACGTTGAAGCTCGGTCATTCTCGTAAAAAGTAGCGTACCTCGCCCAAGAGTTCTACCGGCGTCAGCGCACGAAACCGACGCTTAGTCTCTGAGATTACGCCACCACTGACGAATCCCCTCCATGCAACCGACATCGGCCGCCTCTTGCGCGTGCGCTGCCGCAATTTCGCCGAGCTTCGTCGAAACCGTCGCGATGATTGCCGCGCGAACTTCTTCAGTCGACAAAAGCCTCGTGAACGCAGCGAGGATCGCCTCGCGGATCGCCGCATCGTCAAGCGAGCTTATCGCCGCCTTCAGCGCAAGCGGGCGGGCGCCGCTTGCTTCGATGAGCGCATCCTTGATCGACGTTTTGATCGAGTCGCCGACCGCTTTGCCGATCTGACGTTCGATCGCATCGTGGGAGAGAGCCGAAGCGACAAGTCTATGCAAGCGATCGCCGTGACGGAATACGCTTACCGCACCCGATTGCAGGGCATTATTGACGAGCTGATTTCCGAGAAGGCTCTCACCAGCATGCGTCAATGCCGCCTGGGCTGTTTGGCGGACCCTTGTGCCCATACCTGATTGTTGCGGCTCGGGCGCGGACGGGGCATCTAGGCCGCGCGTAAGCGCATCTTCGAGATCGGCCTTGATCGCCGCGAGAATCACGTCGTTCTCAATCCCGGAGGCGATTGCTCGGGTCAGACCGTCGCGCACCGTCGTACTGTTAAGCCCTCGCTGCACGCTGGTCAGCGCTTGCTGCTGGAGCGCTGGTGACTCGACCATGCCCGTGATCGTCGAGATGATCGAGTCGGCGACTCCCGATCCGATCATCGTGGTCACCTTCTCTTTTTTCAGCTCGTGATCGATAACGCGCGCGAAAAACGCGTGCCTGCGACCAGTCGCTTCAAGTGACTCATCGATAAAGTGATGAACGAAGTGCTGGACGTGCTCGTGCTTTGCAACTTTAACCGCGGCGCGGATCGCCGCTTGCTTTGCGTGTTCTTTCTCTTCCGCTTTCTTTGCATCAAACTCCTCGTGAAGTTCGTGCATCTCTTCCCGCACGTCTGCTGCCGCTGCGTGGAGGTGCTGCGAGGCTGCTTCTTTCTTTGCGTCGAGCTCCTGGTGAGCTTCGTGCATCTCTTCCCGCACGTCTGCTGCCGCTGCGTGGAGGTGCTGCGAGGCTGCATCTTTCTTTGCGTCAAGCTTCTCGTGAGCGTGATGCAAACGATCTTTCAAAGCTTGCCGGTGATGGTGCTTGCCGTCGGTCTGCTCGCCGGTTCCGGTCGCTCCCGCCTCTTCCTCGGTTGGCTGCCCATCCTCGCCGATGAGTTGCTTTTTATCGCCTTGTTTTTGTTCTTTGCCGCCGCCTTTCATCATCTCTGAAGTGATAACAGAGGTGGGATCCGTTTCGGCGTCGAACGCAGCGCCACCGCAGGCTGCGGCGAAGAGTGAAGCGAAAACAATTGCGGCGACAGGGGTGGCAGTGATTGGACGTGTCATTTGGTAAACAGCTCCGTAGAAAAGTAAGCTCTTTTCGACTGCAAAGCGGCGGCATAAAAACGGCTATTTCGGGCCATTTCAAGCGCGTTTCCGCAGGCGTTGTGTTGGCCAGGCATGGCATTGAATGAAGGCCCGTCAAGCGCGTTATGTACTTTTCAAACCAGACACGATGTGCGGCGCACGGTTGAGCTTGTGCGCCGACAAGCATTCCGAAAACCCACACTGTCGCTGGGAACTTGGCATCCGGCGCGACCTATGCTTCCGTTATAAGTGATGACGTATCGCCGACTTCAACTAATCGCCGCCCTAACAATTCTGTTCGTCGGCGAGCACAACGCGATCGGAGCGCCTACATCCGGGCGCAATTCACATGCCGGACAAATGCGGCTCGGCCGAAGCATTGGCGCACCAAACGAAGGGCGGCTCCTCGGCGGCGCGCATCTCGATGATTCCGCAGCAGTGCGCGCCTGTTCTGCGTACAGCGCCGGTGACGTACGCTGGGGCCTCGGCCCTCTCGTTGGGATGATTGAGCGCGGCGCAAAAACCGTACGCAAAAAATATCCGAACTCGGTGCTAAACGTCGGCCAGCTTTCAAGAGCCGGCGGCGGCGAGGTCAATCGCCATGCCTCGCACGAAAGCGGGCGCGATGCCGACATCGGTTTTTATGTGCGAACGACACGCGGCAACAAATATTTGACGACCGATCGCTTCGTCACTTTTCGCGGCGACGGCAGCGCGCCAACATGGCCCGGCGCGCGGTTCGACGATGCACGAAATTGGGTCTTCGTGTCGACGATCCTGACCGATCCGCAAGTCCGCATTCAGTACATCTTTATCAGCACGCCGCTTCGCGCTCGCCTTCTCGCATACGCCGATAAAATTGGCGCGTCGGCGACTGTGCGAGGGAGGGCCGCCGAAGTCATGGCTCAGCCGTACGGAGCGCACCCGCACAACGATCACTTTCACGTTCGAATCGGCTGCCCAAACGGCATGAGCGGATGCATCGAGTATGCAAGCGTAAGGCGCAAGCCGACGCACAATCGCGCTGCCTGCCCGATCGATGAAGTCGCCATACGTCGAGGACGCCCAGGCCACGCGAAAGCAGCCGCATTCCTCCCGCTAAACGACACCCCGACAGGGGCACGAAAAGCGGGCGGAATAGGCCTAGGCGCAGACGACAGACCAATAGACGAGTCGTTAGAATCGCTAATGGAGTAAGCGCTACTCTCCTTGGATCTCTTCTTCTTCTTCTTCGAGAGACTCCTCTTCCTCATCGTCGTCGTCGAAATCATCGTCGTCGTCGTCATCGTCGTCAACGACGTCGTCCGCGGCCTCTTCTTCATCGCCGGCCGCAACCGGCCTCTTTTCAAACTTCAAATCGATGCCGACGTCGCCCAGCTGCGCGTCGAGAAGCTCGAACACTTCGTCGACGTCGTCGCCTGACCACTCGTCGAGCAAATCGGTTAAAAATTCGAAGAAATCGCCGTTATCAAGCCTGCGCTCGATCTCTTCAATTTGGTCTTCCGAAAACGCCTCCAAGATATCTTCACGAAGCGCCTCGGAATCGCCCTCCTCGATCGCGTCTTGCGCTGAGAGCCGAATCTGCCGAACGGCTCGTTTGTCGAGGTAAATCTCCATGCCATCACTCCGAACTTTTGAGCACTGTTAATCTGTTGATCTTACTGTATTAGGGGGGTCACGGCCGAATACGCGAAGCGCGCAGAAGCTGTCAACCATCGATTAGCATCGATATAGTTCGTGGCACGAGGGGAGTCCAAATGCGAGGACGAAATGGTCTGCGATCAAAACTTCGGTGCGCTATTTGGTCCCCTCCGCTGGCGTTGACGCTACTCTGTGTCACAGAAGCGCAAGCCGCCCAAAAGCATGCTCGCGACCGGAGTTTTTTCCAGTATGGCGTCGCTCTTGTGGCTGAATTCGTCGCGACAACCGGCCGACTGTGTCCGGGTGGAGCCGCGTGCATTTTTGGTTCCGGCGGCGGAATTGCGGCGCGCGGAGGGTGGCGCGCTTCGAATCAATGGTATTTCGGCGGCGTATACGAGGTGTCAAAGCACGATGCGCACACGCTCTATCGCCTCGCAACATTTCAGCAGCTGCGAGGTGAAGCTCGCTATTACATTTGGACGACGCGCTCAACTCAACCGGTTTTCACGCTAGGCGGCGGGCTCGCGGGGCTCGGCAACGAGCTCGGAATTGACGCGTGGGGGCCGATCGGTTCATGCGCGGTCGGATTTGAAAGCGAAGTGTCGAATAACGTCGGGCTTGGCCTTGCGGTCGCATACCGAGCCGCCATGTTCAATAGTTTCACTGACAGCGCGGGGACGCGACGCTACGGCGGCCCCGTCCAGATGATCGGAATTGAGCTGTCGATCGATCTTCTCGACCGCAGCGGCGGAGCTTGGTGACCGCAGCGGCGCGATGGGTAACCGCTTCGACGTAGAATCGTCACATCCCGGCTATGCCGATTGCCGAGCGATGCTAATGTGAAATCGGTGAACGATGAGGGCCAAGATCACGCTAGCGGCATGAATTCCGCAGCGTTGCTACTTTCCGCGAGAACTGACGTTGGGCAAATTCGCGAGCACAACGAAGATCAATTTCTCGTGGCCGATTTGGCCGCTCAAGAGCGAGTGGGGTTAGATGGCGCGGCATCGAGCCAAAATCGCCTCGTCGCAGTAGGCCCCGAAGGTGTCTTGCTAGTTGTGTGCGACGGCATGGGAGGGGCGGCCGCAGGCGAAATTGCCAGTAAAATGGCTGTAGACACGCTGTTTCGGCAGATGGTTGAAACCGCCAGCGCCGGCCTCATCCAAGGTCAGCAGGCATTTGCCGCCCATTTTGTTCGCGCGGTAGAAGCGGCGGGAGAACGCATTTTCGAGGAGTCGCAGGCGAATCGAACCCGTCGCGGGATGGGGACAACCATGACCGCCGCGTGCCTGCACGGAAGCGGACTCTTTCTCGCGCAAGTGGGCGATTCGCGCGCGTATGTTTTGAGAAGCGGCAAGCTCGTTCAAGTAACGCGCGATCAATCGCTAGTAACCCAGCTGATCGAATCGGGCCAACTGACCGAAGAAGAAGCCGAAACGTTCGAGCACAACAATATTATTCTTCAAGCGCTCGGCACCGCAGATAGCGTGCAAGTCGACTTGACGCACATTGTTTTGGAGCACGGCGACACGCTCCTATTGTGCTCCGATGGGCTATCGAGCCTCCTACGCTCGCACCAGATTTGCGAGCTATTAGCAAATGCGGCTTCGCCGTCAGAAGCGTGCGATTTCCTTGTCGCCGAGGCGAACAAATCGGGCGGCCACGACAACATCACGGTCATAGTCGCGCAATTTGAAGCGCCGACGATGACGCCAACAGAAAATGCTCCGCTCGGCTATCGCCCCTACCCGCTCGATAGCTTGACCGCTGCAACAACCATTGCAGCGCGAGCTTCAACCGAGCCACCTAGCAGCTATGTCGACACAATTGACGACGTGCGCGACGACTTTGACGCCCGCGAAGAGCACGCGGCGCCGCGCTCGCCGATTGTGCCGCCCGAGGAGAAGCCGCCAGAGTCGGTGAGAGCGGTCTCGCACGACGATGAACCGCCACGATCGCGACGCCAACATGCCGACGCGCGCTCCGTGAGATCGGTATCGCACGACGACGGGGCACCCGCGTCGGTTGACAGCTCTCTGAGTACGCTGCCGCCGTGGCTGGCGGTGCTGATCGTTATTGCGGTCGCGTGTTTGTTTGCGGCGGCGGCCGCTCTGCTTGATGGATGACGCGTTTGGCAATCTCCTCGCTCTCGGAAACTCGGCCGAGCTTACGCAGACATACTGACAGCCCTGCCCACCCTTGCGGCTGACTGGGCGACGTTTCGACCATGCGCGCAAATTGCTCGCGCGACTCTTCGTATGCACCACGCTTGAGGAGAGCCAGCGCGAGAGCGCCTCTCGCGGGGAAAAAGCCTGGGTCGACGAGTAGAGCTGCGCGGTAGTGCTTCTCGGCGGCCGACATGAGATTGAGCTGTTCGGCGAGCAGGCCTAGCGCGTGATGCGGCGCCGGGAGCTCTCGGTTCAGCGTGCGCGCGCGGCGCAAATATTCACCGGCAGTGACCAAATTACCGCGCGCTAGCTCGACCAGACCGAGGTTGACCCACGCTTCCGTAAACCGCTCGTTGTACTCGATGGCAAGTCCAAACCGCGTCGCCGCGGTTTCAAAATCGCCTGCTGCATACGAAGACGCACCGCTGAGATTTAGCTCGACCGCGCGCCTTGCGAGCGGCGCCCTAGACGCGCAGCCGTGCAAAATGCCGAAACTCAATAGGAAAGCGATGGCTCGAGGCCCTAATCTCGCAAAAACCGTCTTCGTATTCATTCTCCTATGTCGGTTGCGGAATCGTATCGGTTGCGTACATTCAACAAGGCGACCAATTTTTTCGTTCGTTTTTTTGCATGAGAACTTCAACCCGCCCATTTGCAACCGTTTCGAGAGGGGTCCGCACGTCGGTCCGAACGGTCGGCGGCTTCGTCACGCTCGGCCACGATGCCCTCTGCAGCGCCAACGCCGAAGTGCGATGCGATGTCTGCAGCGTCGAACTCTCGCGAGCCGAATCCGATGCACCCCCCTATGCGGTGCGAGGTGAAGCGCTCTACGCGTGGACGCGCGGCGACGAACACCGACGCGAAGAGCCGCCGCTATGCGCCGACTGCGCGGCAGCGATAGGCATCTCAGCGCTCACAAGATGGGCGATGGAAGAAGACGACAGCTAACGCTGCTGGTCCGCCGAAAGGGGGCGCTTACTTGGTAACGGCGGTTATCGGAACCTCGTCGCGGCCAGTTAACTGCATGGCCAGCGAAAAAAGTCCGCCGCGAGCGCACACTTTTTTCTCTGTGCACATGCTGAACAATCCGCACGGAGTCGCTCTCCCGTTTACTTAGAGGCGGAGAGGCTTCCCGAAAACGGCAAAATTGTTTTCAGGTCGCTGTCATTAAAGCGCAGCTGAAGGCCGAGAAAGTAGTCGCGCCTGTTCGACAAAAAGATGTTGTCGACGCCGCCGAGCATCCACAAATGATGCACAAACTCGTACCCCAAATAGAGGCGGTAACGCGGGCGCGTCTCTTCGCCAAAACCGAATAGGTCTTGCGTAATTTCGAAGCGATTCGCCAACAAATGGATGTCGAGCCCGACGCCGCCTGTCGACTCTTTTAGCCCAAATCTCCCTGTAAACACGCCTAAACGCTTCGCGAACTGGAGCGAAAACCGAAACGCATCGGTCGTCGAGGTTGTGATCGTTCGATAGTGCGGCGGAAACATCGGATTTGTCGTATCGACGTCGGTCTGCGTAAAGGTTGTCTTTCCGCGCGGGTCGTTGATGAGCTCAATCAAGTAGTATTTGTCTTCGCGCGGCTGCAGCCGGATTTCGATGTAGCTTTTGATTGTGTTTGCCAAAAAATTGTAATCGCTGCGTAAGCCGACAATTGTTTGAAGTTCGGTCACGCGCTGCACGTAGTTGTTAACCCCTTCGGCAACCCCTTCGACTTCATTGATAAGCGCTTCATCTTTCGACAATCGGCCGAGTGTCCCCTCGCCGCGATCGGCTCGCCCCGCGACTGAGTCGACATGCGCGAGAGCGCTGCTCAAGCTCTTTGATGCGGTATTCAAGTTCGCGACCGTCTCGCGAAGTTCACCCATGCGATCTTGCGCGGGACCGCCATCGCCTGCGGTGCGCCCCATCATCACGCGAACTTCGGACGTTACGGCCCGAATGTTCTCCAAAATCTGGGCGATGCGAGGCTCGCTGCTGGCCGCTATCGCTTCGACGCTCCCGATCGTGTGGTGAATGAGCTGACGATTTTCGCGGACCATCGCGTTCAGCTCGCTGGTCGCAGCAGCGACATTTTCGAGAATCGCCGCCATGCTTTTGCCGCCTTCGTCGGTCCCGAACGACTTCGCGAGCTGTTCGGAAACAGATTTCAGGTGGCCGGCGATCTTCGCCACGTCGTTCATGATGTCGGCGGTCGATGACTGCTCGAGTACGATTTCGATCGTGTCGCCGTCTTTTAGGCGATTGTGATCGGGGGTGCCTGGCGTGAGAACGAGGGCAAATTCACCGAGAAGCGTCGTGCTTTGCTTGCCGACTGTGGCGTTCGCGAAGAGTTCGATGTCCGGATTCATCCGTAAGTCGACGCGCGCCTGGCCCGCTTCGAGCGAAATCGCATCGATGCTCCCGACGGCAATCCCCGCGATCGACACGCGCGAATGGTTCGCGAGCCCGGTTGCATCGTGCAAAAGCGCGTGAACATGGTAGCCGCCAACGCTCGACAAGCCGTGGCGCATAAACTTCGCGACAGCAAACGCTGCCACCACACATAGGATGACAAACGCTCCGACTTTCGCAGCTTGCGTGACCTTGGCCATCGGCTGCGCGCTACGGTATCAGTCAATTGCGAACGGCGGTTTTTTATTCCACAGCCGATCCAAAAACTCCTGCCAGTGAAAATACCAGATGCCCCCGTCGTGACGATTAAGTGGGTCGTTGGAAACAACCACAAAGACCCGATGCGTCCCCTCCTCACGCAAGGCCATCAAATGCTTCGCTTCTCGCGGACCGACATTGGATGCCGACTTCACTTCGATGGCGAGCCAGTCGCCAACCAAAAAGTCGACCTCATGACCGCCCGTCGATCGCCAAAAAAAGAGCTTTCGAATCGGCCGGGAAAGCGACACGAACGCTCTAAGTTCCATGAAAATAAAGTGCTCGAACGCTTGGCCGAAGAGCTCCGTCTTTTCGGGGATGCTTTTTATCCCGATGAGATAGTTGCGAACGCCTACGTCAAATAGGTAGAATTTGGCGGTAACAATCGCCTTTCGTTTCTTGCTCTCTGTCCACGGCTCGAGCAGAGAGCCGATGAGCGTGTCTTCGAGCGCGCCAACGTAGTTTTTGGCGGTTGAAACGGCGAGCTGCGCGTCGCTCGCGATCCCCGAAAAATTGAGCAACTCTCCAGACATGAGAGCCGCTGTTTTCAAAAAACGGGAAAAGTTTGGCAAGTTTCGTGCGACTTGTTCCGCCAGCACTTCTTCCTTTAAATATGTTTCGACATAACTTTCCAAAAAAAGTTCTTTGTCGTCCGCGCTTTGAATCGCGGGAAGGCCACCCCAAAGTAAGTAGCGTCCGAGGTCAAACCGGGGAATTTCTTGGTAGACCAGCGGGCCAAGCGTTGCGAGGCGCGCGCGACCGGCCAAGAGGTTGGCTTGCCCCCTCTTCAACTTACGCGCGCTGCTGCCTGTAAGCAGAAAGCGAAGCTGCTTCTCCTCAATTAGCCGATGAACTTCATCAAGAAGAATCGGGAGCTTCTGCACTTCGTCGATGACGACAAGAGACTTGCCACTCGCCAAAATCATCCCTTCAAGCAACCCCGGATCGGTGCTTAGCCGATTGAAGTCACCGGACCGAAGCAGATTGATAATCAGCGCCTCGTCCGAAAGCGTCTCGCGGATGAGATAGCTCTTCCCGGTCCCACGAGGACCGAACAAAAAAAGGCTATGTTCGGCACATAGCGCTCTTAGATCGAGCTTCCGCTTGAAATTGACCATCTTCGCACGCGGCCAAGAGTTGACCTGGCCATCCTTTTGTTGACTATAGCAAATAAACATACAGGATGATGTTGTTTATCGGAAATAATCAACAACATGATGTTGTTTATGTATTTCGAACGTTCGCAAAAAAAAGAGGGCTTGGCCTTGAGCAAGTCATTCTCGAATGAAGCGGCTGCGTGCGTGAAGGCAGGCACTCAAGTACCTTAGCGGCTGTCAGGCATGGCTCTTACTGAGCCCCTCGAAGTGGAGCACCCGTGAATCGTTCAGTCACTGCATTCGGATTTGGTTGTTTGCTTTTTGCAGGTTGTAGCGGGGGGAGCAAAGGGCCCTCGGCGGCCGTGATATGCAAAGACATTCAGGCCCATGAGCAGGCAAAAAACTGCGGAACTCCGCTCCCTCCCAGTTGGCTGCCGCTCTGCACGCAGCTGTTTGAACACGAGCTTGCTCTCTGTCCGACAGAAGTCCGGGAATACGCGACGTGCCGCATTACAGGTGAACTAACCTGCGAGCCCGTAAGCGGCGTGGCGATTTCAAACTGTGACGATACAGCAAAAGAAGAGTGCTTAGACGAAGAAAATCAATAGTCCTCGGCAGCATACCGCTCTACGGCTCATCTAACACGATGTCACTTTCGCCGTTTGGATCGGCAGTGTCGGCCATGAATGTCGCTGGCAGCTCCGTCGACGCTAGCAATCGATCGAGCTCTTCTCGGCGCGCTGCGAATTTTTGGCGCTCGCCCTTAGGGAGAACGCGTATGCCGTCGAGCTTTAGCCCTAGCGGGTCGATGAATTTGCCGTTGCGTTTTACGGCAAAGTGCAAGTGCGGGCCGGTCACGCGCCCCGTCTGCCCGACGTAGCCGATAAGTTGGCGAATTTTTAGGCGCGCCCCTGCCCGCATTCTCGGCGCGAAGCGCGACATGTGGCAGTACGCGCTCACAAGCCCGCCATAGTGCTGAATTTGCACCATATTTCCGCAAGCGCCGCCGTTGCCGGCTTCAATCACACTACCGGCTGCCGTCGCGTAAATTGGCGTGCCCGGCGATGCGGCAAAGTCGATGCCGTTGTGTGGGACAACGCGATGAAGGACCGGATGCACCCGTTTCATGTTGAAGCGCGAGGAGATGCGCATCAGCGGAATCGGCAGACGCCAGCCACCATGATACGGCTGACGCCCTTTCACATCGTAGTAGCCGCTGGCCGCACTCAACCGGGTGCGCGGCGCGTTTTTCGGCGGGTAGTAGTAGACACTCACCGGGGCACCATCGCCTTTGGGGAAAAACTCGAGCGCTTCAAGCTCTGAATAGCGCACAAATTCCCCTTCAATCCGATCTTCAACGACCGCCACACGGATTTTTGCGCCGGCTCTTAGCGCTTTTAAGCTGACTCGGCCATCGATCGCATCGTCGATAATTTTCACGAGGTCGTCGTCGAGCCCCGCCGCTACGATTGATGCGCGCAAGTCGTCAGAGAGCGAGACCGCTTTGGCAACCTGTCTGCGATCGACGCGAAACGGCACTTTGATCGCACGCCACTTGCCACCTTCGTTGCGCGCCTGCCATGTGTCGTATGCCGAAGCGACAAGTTCGAACGCTTCAAGATGATGCCCGGCTCGCGTACGTGCGACGACCAGCCGATTCGCGGGGTGACACTTGTTGAATTTTTGAATCGGCCGAAACGCTGCGATCAGCGCAAATTGCTCTTTTTTTGGTATTCCGAGCGCCTGCAGCGCTTGCACAAGCGTTCGGTCGCCGAGCGCCACATCGACCACTTCGAGGTTCGGATCGGATGCGAGCTCTTTTACGCGCCACAGTTTCGCGACTTTTGGCGCCGCCGGTTCGACCTTTGCGGAGGCCGGCCCCCCAGGCGCTTCTGCGCGCGCGATCGATGCGTCAACCGCATCTGCGCCCGGCAGTTCGGCGTTCGCACGTTCGCCGCGGGCGGCTTCAGCGCTTGCAGCGTCAGCATCGACGATCGCAGCGGCTGCAACTTCAGCGTCGAGCGCACCAGTGCGCACACTCGGAGTACCCAAGGCTTCAAACGCCCGCTGTTCGCGCTCTTCGTCAGCGATCTCCAGAGCATCGCTCTCGCGGGGCGGAACGTCGCCGCTATCGGCCGACAAGAACCCCCAGCACGCCACGAAGATGCCACCGACAGCCAACAACAACCCCGCCGCCTTTTTCTTCCAAACAAGCACCGACGAGCGAATACATCAAATGGATGCACTTACGCAATCCCCGGAAGCCGCGGGGGTCAGCGCGGGGCAGTTGGTCAGCGGACTTTTACAATTGTTCCCGCGCACAGGACGCCCTTTCTCAATCAAAGGCAATCCGTTGACAACGGAATGCGGCAAAATACGTTCAGGATGACAGGCGGGGGCGTGAAAGATGATAGGAGTTACGGGGCGTTCGACTGCGTTATTTCGGCATCGAATATTTTTGCGAAGTGCGTGCATGCGCTTGGAACTAGGTCGCGCGGTGACAGGTGCTTTTCCGCGCCGCCCTGCACTGCTTGCATCGACGTTACGCCGAACTTTTCAATGCCGCATGGGACGATGTGATTGAAGCCTGATAGGTCGGTCGTCACGTTGAGCGCGAAGCCGTGCATTGTTACCCAGCGCGATATTTTTACTCCTATCGCACCGATTTTCGCTAGGCGGCGCGATGTTGCCGCCATTTCAGATGCATCGATTTCGCGCCATTTTTGCGGCGAATCTAAGTCGACCCACACTCCGATGTACTTTGCGTCGCCGTCGATGCGCCCCGCTTCGATGCCGCTTTCGCGCAGCATCGCTATCATCGTGTTCGCTAGATCGCGCACGTAGCGCCGGACGTCGCAGCGATCCGGCTTCAGATCGAAAATCGGGTATGCGACGAGCTGACCGGGCGCGTGATACGTAACGTCGCCTCCGCGGCCGGTCTCGGCGATTTCGACGCCGAGCGATGCCAAGTGGTCACGACGCGAAACGATATGACCATGATCCGCGGCGCGGCCTAGCGTGATGACCGGCGGGTGCTCGAGAAAAAGCAGCGTGTCGTCGATCTCGCCACGGATGCGCGCGTCCATCAGTCGCTCTTGCAGCGCGTGCGCATCGGCGTATGGGACGCGCCCGAGCCACTGCGCGCGAATCAGCTTGGTCATCGTTGCATCGCGACGCTCGCGGGCGACGCGCTCAAACGCGAGATTGTGTCGAACGCGACCATCACGTTCGGTAGTTTGGCGCCTCTTCGGTGATCACGACGTCGTGCACGTGACTCTCGCGAAGGCCTTGCGATGTGATCCGCACGAACTGCGCCCGTGTGCGCAGCTCTTCGATCGTGCGGCAGCCGGTGTAGCCCATCCCGCTTCGGAGACCGCCTACGAGCTGATGCAAAATCGAACCGAGCGACCCGCGATACGGGACGCGCCCTTCGATCCCCTCGGGGACGAGCTTTTCATCGGCCGTCCCGCCTTGGCCGTAGCGATCTTTGGAACCGCGCTTCATCGCGCCGAGCGAGCCCATGCCGCGGTACGCTTTGTAGCTGCGCCCTTGATAGAGGACCAAATCGCCCGGCGATTCGTCTGTCCCGGCGAAGATCGATCCGAGCATGACGCTGCTTGCACCGGCAGCAATCGCTTTGACCACGTCGCCTGAAAATTTCACGCCGCCGTCTGCGATGATCGGAATGCCGTGCTTTCCTGCAACGCGCGCGCAATCAGATACAGCGGTAATTTGCGGCACACCTACGCCGGCAACCACGCGTGTTGTGCAGATGCTCCCCGGCCCGATGCCAACTTTGACCGCCGACGCGCCGGCTTCGATGAGCGCCTCGGTGGCTTCGGCTGTCCCCACATTGCCTGCAATGACATCGACGTTTGGCCACTCGGCTCGCGTTGCCCGCACCGCATCGATGACCCCTTTTGAATGACCGTGCGCCGTATCGACGACGATCACGTCGACGCCGGCATTCACAAGGGCGGCTACGCGCTCACCGCGATCGGGGCTTGGGCCGACTGCCGCGCCAACGCGAAGTCGCCCTTTTGAATCTTTTGAAGCGTTTGGATATTTGTCGGCCTGCAGCAAATCTTTAATGGTGATGAGCCCAACGAGCTTTCGGCCATCGACGACAAGAAGCTTTTCGATTCGGTGCTGATGCAGCAGCTTTTTCGCGTCGTCGGTCGACACGCCTGGCGCCACGGTTACGAGCGTGCGTGTCATCAGCGCGCTCACCGGTTGGTCGAGATTTTGCTCGAACCGAATGTCGCGCGCCGTCAAAATACCGACAGGGCGATCGTCTTCGGTCACCGGCACGCCCGAGATATCGTGCTCGCGCATCACCTCGAGAGCGGCTCTGAGCGACTCGGTTGGACGAACTGTCACCGGGTCGAGAATCATCCCGCTCTCGGCGCGCTTCACCTTTTCGACCTGGCGCGCTTGGTCGTGTATCGCCATATTTTTGTGCAAGATCCCGATGCCGCCTGCGTGCGCCATCGCGATTGCGGTGCGCCATTCGGTCACCGAGTCCATCGCGGCGCTGATGAGCGGGATGTTCAGTGCGATAGAGCGTGTGAGCTGCGTAGAAACATTGACGTCGCGCGGGAGAATATCGCTCGCCGCGGGGACGAGGAGGACGTCATCGAAAGTGAGGCACTCGCGGAGCCGGTCTTCGATCATGGCCTAGATGTAGCAGCGATTTAGAAAAACGGCGCGACGTTCGAGGCTACTTATCCGCTATTTGGACCCCAATGATCGCCAAATAGGCCGCGCGGACGCTTACCGTTACTTCGCGGTATTGGCGGATCAGCTCGCTAACTTCACCCGCTGGATCGCCCGTTTCCCCCTCGCGTAGCGCCATTCGGCGCGCGAGATAGACTAGCCCCGGCGCCCCTTCTTGAAGAAGCTGCTCGCTTTTTCCGTGAAGTACGCGCATTCGCTGTTCGAGACGCCGCAAAAAAAGGTACCCGTCGCGCAGCGTTGTCGCATTTATCGTTTCGAGAAGGCCCGCCGATTCGAGCGCGTCGAGCGCCGATTCGGTTTCGGTCGTTCGAACACGCGCGTCTCTGCCGTGTTTCATTTGAAGCCACTGCACCGCAAACTCGATGTCGGCGATGCCGCCGCGGCCGAGCTTCACGTCGTAGCGTTGCGCGTCACCGACGAGCCTTTCGCGCGCGATTTCACGCTCCATTCGCATGCGCCAATGATGCATGACTTTGGGATCGACCGCGCCTCGCTCGTACGCCGCAACTTGCGCGATAGCAATTGTCTGCACGCCAACCGCCGCGCTTCCAGCGCACGCGCGCGCTTTAATGAGCGCCTGCCTCTCCCAGTCGCCCGCCATCGACGCACCCGATGCGCCCGCGGCATGATACTTCGCGAAGCCTTCGAGAGAAACGACCAGAAGCCCTTGATTTCCCGAGGGACGTAGCCGCGTGTCGAGCTCGTACCCTTGGCCATCGCCATGAGGCACGCTCATCATTCGAAGCACGCGCTGCGCCACGCGCGCATACTTTTCGCCAGCATCTTCCGCGCTCGAATCGTATACAAAAAAGAGGTCAAGATCCGACCCGTATCCGAGTTCTCGCCCACCTAACTTGCCCATCGCGATGATGGCCAATGGAGCATTTTCATCAAGCTTTTGCTCGCGAAGCGCATAGCGCACCGACGCATCGAGAATTGCATCGGCGAGCGCACTGAGCACGAGCGAGCACTGACGCTTCGTCAATTCACCGGCGAGGTCAGCAAGGCCGACCGACATCATGACGGCCCATTTTACGCGCCTTAGCGCACCGACGAATGCATCGATGTCACCATCGGCATCGACGACCTCTTTCGCAGCCTGTTCGACATCGCGACGCGCACTCAACTCGCTCGGCCTATCGCGCGAAAACAGGATCGCGTCGAGCAGGTCCATCTGCCCCAAAATCGCTTCGCTTAAAAATGCGCTTGAGCCGAACAGACTGACAAGACGCCGCATCGCTCGAACACCGCGATCGCCATCACCCATCAGCGCGCGCACATAAATTGACGACGCCGGGAGCCTCGCGAAAAGTGTCGCAAGATAGCGAGTCGCCTGTTCGGAATCGGCGGCGTCACCGAGCGCATCGACGAGCGCACGAACAAATTGCGGCGCTCGGCTGCGCGCCTCTTCGCCCAAAAGGGCGTCGGGGCGGCTCGCCAGCGCGCGAATGTGCCGCGCGATGTCAGGCGTCGCCGCGGCATTGAACACGGTTGGAAGCGCCGTAAGAATCGCGGCGTAGTCGGACGCATCGATCGCCGTCCACAGCGGATCAAGGGCATCGTCGACAGCCTCGTCGTGCTTTTCAACGAGCGACGCGAAACACTTCGCCACACGGCGACGATGCGCATCGATCGCGCTGACAAGACGCGCCGCACTTGAATATCCGAGCGTTCGCGCAAGCCTCAACATGCGCTCGGGCTCCGTCGGCAGGCTGTGCGTCTGCTCGCCCGAAGCAAACTGAATCGCGTGCTCCGCGCGGCGAAGCGCGAGATACGCGTTGGTTAGTTCGCGCGCTTCGCGATCGGTGACAAAGCCAGCGGCACGCAGACACCGCAGCGCATCGAGCGTGTTCGGGCTGCGCACTTCGGCGTGCTTGCCGCCCCAAATGAGCTGAAGCGACTGCACAAAAAACTCAACTTCACGAATTCCGCCGGCGCCGAGCTTCAAATCGCGATCAACATTTTGCCGCGATTCGCTTCGTGCTCGGACGAGCAGCGCCATCATTTCGTCGGCGATTTTCGGGTTTACGGTGCGGCGCCAGACGAATGGCGATAGCGCCGCGAGCGCTTCATCACCAAAATCGATCGCCCCGGCAATCGTCCGCGCGCGAACAAACGCCGCACGCTCCCACGTGCGCCCCCACGACTCGTAATACCGTTCAATGGCGGCAAGCGAATTCACAAGCGGACCGGCGACCCCTTCTGGACGCAGACGAAGGTCGACTCGCCACACAGTGCCATGCTCCGTAGGGCGATCGAGCGTTGCCACGAAGCGCTGCGCGACACGCGAAAAATATTCGTGAAGCGAGGCTTCGACCGGGGCTCCGTCACGCCATATAGCGCCGTCATCGCTCCCGTAAAAAAGAAGGAGGTCGATGTCGCTTCCAGCGTTTAGTTCACCGCCTCCGAGCTTCCCCATTCCGATGACCGCGAACGGGCAGATGCCCCCCGACGCCAACTGCGGGTCGCCAAACTTTTCGCGAGCCCAGCGCGTCGCTTCATTGAGTGCAGCTACAACTGTTGCATCGGCGAGATCGGACAGCTCGCGCGCAGTGATTTCGATCGACGTCGATGGGACGAGAAGTTCACGCGCGGCGATGCGCAATTTTTCGCGCGCAGCGACTTCGCGCAAAATTCGGCAGACTTCATCATAGTCGTCGGTCAATAACAGCTCGCGCGCGATCAGCGCGTCGAACTCGTCACGCTCTCGTGGCGTCGCGAGATGCTCATGGGCAAGCCACTCGAGCCGCTCGGACCCGCTCGCCAAACGCTCCAAAATAGGGCTAAACGCTGGATATGCCGCGCGAAGCAGCTCCAGCGGGCTATGCCGCGTCTTTGCTGTCTCGTCCACCCTATTCATCCACGCTTGTTGCCCCTTTCCGAGATGGTACGATATCCGGATAAGTTCGTTTGACGGGTGCCCTGTCGCCAGTTATACGATCTTCTTGGAATCGCGCAGGTGTGGTGCGCCGAATGCTGATGGCCATGCGGGCCGTTTAGACGGCGCCCCCCCACGCGCCCCCGTCTCACGGGAATGACGACATGACGTTTACAGAAGCTGCCGCAGAGGTTCTACGCCTCGCTGGCAAGCCAATGCACTACAAAGAAATCACGGAGCTGGCGATCGAGAAAAACCTTCTCTCGCACGTAGGAAAGAGCCCCGAAGTTACGATGGGTGCGCGGCTTGGAGCGTTGCTAAAAAAAGATGACAAATCAAACGCGATCGTTCGCGTAAAGCCGGGTGTTTTCGGCCTTCGCGAATGGAACGACAAAAAAGGGCGGCGCGGGAACGCCGAACGAGCCGCCACTGAAGCGGCGTCGGACGAAGCGGCCGACGACGATTCAAACGACGTAAACGCGCTCGAAGTGGAAGCAGCCACCCGAGAATCGGCCCCCCCCTCAGCGACCGAACGCCGCAGCGCATATTCGCTCGACGACTCGGACGATGACGAGGCGCCGGTTGTCTCAGGCGACGAAGCGTTGCGCGCCGATTTGGCGGCAAGCGCGGCCGACCTATTCGACGACGAGGATGACGACGATCAGCCGATTCTCGGCGGCGGTTCAGCACCGAACGGGGCAGCCGCGGGCGATGCAGGGGCCGACCCAGCGCGCCGACGACGCAGGCGACGACGCCGTGGCGGTCGTTCTGGGCAAGAAAACGGGGTTAGCAACGGTGTGCCTGCCGATCGCGGTTCGTCGCTTCGGCTCGGTCCGAACGGCGGCTCGACGCACAGCGATAGCGACACTGGCAACGGCGGTGGTGATTTTGCCCGCGATCCGATGGCGCCAGCGCCGCGCCCGATGGTCCGAGAGCGTCAGCAAATTATGGCCGGGGGGACGCCAACCGGAATCGAAGTTCCTCTCGCCGAGGGGGATGAGCTCGCCGGGCGTGAGCTCGCCGATGCCGCGGCGCTCGTGATGTCGTCGTTCGATCGCAACGCCGGTCCGGTTCCGCTTCGCGCGATTGCCGATTCTCTGATGCGGCGCGGTCGTCTTGCAGGCGATGCTGCGATGGCGAGCATTCAGCTCTCCGCGTCGGTGCGTGCCGATAATCTTCGGCGCGCGGCGCAGGGGCAAAGAGCTCGCTTTCGTTTTGCAACAGGCGGGCGTATTTCGCTGACCGACTGGGCGCTTGGAGGCGATCTTCTTCGTCTCGAACAAGAGGCTCTTTCGGCGATCGATCGCTACCGCGAAGCTGCACGACGAACGATGCTCCGGCGCTTGCAAGAGCTCCCGGGGCACGCGTTCACCGAGCTCGCGCTCCTTGGTCTCGAGCGGGTCGGGATGACGCAACTGAAAGCGGTTCGCCGTCTCGGTGCGGCCGGCGGTGAGGCGCACTACTCGGCGGTTCACAAAACCGGCAGCGACGAAATTCGGACGGCGATCATTCTCCGTCGCGACGGGCGCGAAATCGGGCGTGAGCGCGTGACCGACATTCGCGGAGCGCTTCAGCACTACAACGGTGCGACGGCGGGCTGGTTGATCACGACGGGGCAAGTTCTCTCGGGAGCACGAGAAGAGGCGGCGATGACAGGGGCGCCGCCGGTTGCGCTGTTTGATGGGCTGTCGTTCTGTCGTTTGCTCGATGAGCACGATGTGGCGACGGTGCGGACTCGGTTGTCGATTGCGATACCGGATCTCGAGCTGTTCGAGTCGCTGCGAGGGTAGCTAGGCAGCTCCATTCAAACCGGCATAATTCCCCGCTTTTTTGCCGGCCTTTCGACCTTTTTTTTTCTGCTTACTTCGAGCCCCCATGCGATGACTCGCCTTGTGTCGCGCGGGTCGATCACGTCGTCGACGAGGCCCCAGCCTGCCACCGTCCGAATGTCGATGCTCTTTTGAAGCTGGTCGACGATCGCTTTTTTTACTTCTGCTGGCGGCTCGACTCCGCCAAAGAGCTTTTTCGACGCGATTCCGACCATCCCCTCGGCGCCCATGACAGAAATTTCTCCGGTTGGCCATGAGACGATCAGATCGGGCTCGTAGGCGCGCCCGCACATGACGTAGTAGCCGGCGCCGTACGCTTTGCGCACAACGACGGTGATTTTTGGGACGGTGGCGGCGCTCATCGCGTGGAGCATTTTTGCGCCGTGCCGAATGATCCCCGCGTGCTCGACTTTTGAGCCGACCATAAACCCTGGCACATCTTGCAAAAAGACGAGCGGTATCCCGAACGCGTCACACACCTGGATAAAGCGCGCCGCTTTGTCGGCCGCATCGACATCGAGAATGCCGCCGAGATACGCCGGTTGACTGGCGACAATTCCGACCGATTGGCCGCCGATGCGCGCGAACAGCGTGATGATACTTTTTGCAAATTTTGGCTTTATTTCGAGCACATCGGCGACCCCTTGCGCATCTTGGTCGACGATTGAGCGAATTACCTTGTGCATGTCGTACGACTTGCGCGCCGACTCGGGGAGCACGTCGAGGAGCGCTTCGTCGCGGCGGCCCACCGGGTCGGCGCATGGAATCACTGGCGGCGCTTCGTCGCAGCTTGATGGGAAAAACGAGAGATACTTTTTCACCGCGGCGATGCACTCGCGATCGTTTGCGAACTCGCCGTCACCGACGCCGCTCACTTCGCAGTGCACTTTTGATCCACCTAGCTCTTGCTCGCTGATCTCTTGCCCCGTCACCGCCCGCACTAACGCTGGACCGCCGAGCGCAAGACTGCCGATCGATTTTACCATCGGCACGTAGTCGGCAAGGCCTGGAATATAAGCCGTCCCGGCCGCGCCGGGGCCGACCATCGCCGCGACTTGTGGCACGACACCGCTCATCACAACTTGCTCACGAAAAAGATGCCCCGAGCCGGCAAAGAGCGAGAGCATGTCGGCGTGCGTTGCGCCGGGGTCAATTCGTGCTCCGCCGGAATCGATGAACCAGACGATCGGCCAGCGCCCTCGGAGAGCCATTGAGCGAAGGCGCGTCACTTTCTCTTCGCCGGTTTGCCCGATTGAGCCGCCTTTTACCGTAAAATCGTATGCGGCGGCGCAGACCATTCGCCCGTCGACTTTGCCGAACCCGCACACAACCGCATCGGCCGGTGGCTTGTCGCGCCCCTCTGCGCCGGCGGCGAGCCCCATTTGTGTGCCGTGCATGCCGACTTCAAAAAACTCGCCGTCGTCAAAAAACAGAGCCATTCGCTCCCGTGCGGTGAGCTTGCCGCGCTCGTGCTGCTTTTGAATCTTCTCTTCGCCCCCCATGGCGCGCACTTCGTTGCGCCGCGCTTCGAGCTCTGTGATCAGTTCACGCATTGTTGTCATGCTGTTTTCTCCGGGTGCCCGCGCCCCATGAGTAACCCGACTGCGTGTTCGAGGACAGGCGCGATAAGCTCATTGGCGGCTAATTTTACCGCTTTGACGCTCCCCGGAAGCGCGAAGACAACGCACTTGCCGACAACACCGGCAGCAGCTCGCGAGAGCATGGCGCGCGCGCCAATTTCTTTCCACGACAGCTGCCGAAACGCTTCGCCGAAACCGTCGAGCTCTTTCGACCAGATCGCCCGGAGCGCTTCGATTGTCACGTCGCGCTCGGTAATCCCGGTTCCGCCGGTGAGGACAATCGCTTCGACGACGCGCGATTCGGCTATTTTTTGCACAATTGCCTGAATCGCTTCGACTTCGTCTAAAACGATCACGTGCGACACGACAAGAAACTTGCAGCTTCGCAGCGCATCGCCCAAAACAGGCCCCGACTTGTCGGTAGAGGCATCACGCGTGTCGCTGACAGTGATCGTGGCGATTCGAATCGGTGAATTTTCCATATTTTTCTTACTTATTTACTATGGATCGTGGCATGTGGGATTGGGTTCGCAAAGCAGATGAGCTGTCGAACGGTGGTTCGCCGTTTGCGATTGTAACGGTGATTGCGACTCAAGGTTCTGCTCCGCGCGAAGTTGGCGCTAAAATGATCGTGAACGCTCGCGGCGCCATTTTCGGCACGATCGGCGGCGGCCAGCTTGAGCAGCTCGCGATCGGCGATGCTACTTCGTTCATCCGTGGCCGCGTTGCGAGCGCGGACGCTAAAGTGTTTCGGTATCCACTAGGCGCGAGCGCGGCGCAGTGTTGCGGAGGTGTGGTCGAGGTGCTTATCGAATCAATAAATTGCCAGCCGCGACTTTATCTGTTCGGCGCGGGGCACGTAGCGCAGGCGCTTTGTCGCGTTATGATCGGCGGGGCATTTCACGTCGATGTCGTTGACGAACGGAGCGAATGGCTCGAACAGTTGCCCAACGCGACGCACCTGTTCCCGCACGCCGTTTCATGGGACCAATTTATCGACGAGGCAGCGTGGGACAGCGAGCGAACGTTCGTCGTCGTGATGACGCACGCGCACGATGTCGACCAAGCGATCATCGAAGCTGTGTTGAAGCGTGACACGCGCTACATCGGCCTCATAGGGAGTCGCACAAAATGGGCGAAATTTCGCGCGAGGCTCGAAGCGCGAGGCGTATCGCGTGAAGCGTTAGCGCGCGTAAGGTGCCCGGTCGGAATCGCCATAGGAGGCAAATCGCCGCACGAAGTGGCGATCAGCGTCGCCGCCGAGTTGGTCGCGACGCTTCACCACCCCGCAGAGGCGTCAAAGGAGCGAGAAGTCTTGCACCGCGAGCACCCACACGAAGATGAGCGCGTTCGTTGTTGAATGGGCGATCACTGCGTCGGCCAAGCGTTTGTATTTTGCCACGGCGAGCGCGTAACAAAGCCCCGCGAGTGTCCCAGCGAGAAAGCGGCCGTGAAGCGCGCCGAATGCGACCGACGAGATGATCATCCCGGTTGGCCTGAAGCGACTTGTGGCGACCGCATCAACATCGCTCGACGCGAAACGGCGCGGCAAATAAGCTCGAAACGCAAGCTCCTCTGCGAAGGGCACCGTCACGATCATCCCAACTGCGCGAAAGAGTAGCCAGAAAAATGCAGAGCCGGCCGGAAGCGACGCGAGCCCCGCTTCGATCGCTGCTGGCGGCGATTTTTGAAGCAGCTTGTCGAGAGCGATCCAAAAGACAAACACAAGCGCCCCGACTGCCGCTCCAAACCACGGCCGCTTGAACGCCCCCCAGTCGAGCTCTTTGTAGCTGTGACGACACGCCCACATGACCGCGAGCACGGCAACAACGCGAAACGGATAGCTCTTGTCGAAGCGCCCCATGAACGCATCGGTGACAAATGCGGTGCCGATCATGACCACAAATGGCAGAAGGCACAGAGTGGTCATATTGGTCTTATGATCGCTCACAATAGCCTGTTTTTTCGCGAAATATGGCACACCGTGTCCGAGACAGACCGTTCCAATCGCGACCAAAATGAGGAAGACCCATCCGGCGCGCGAGTGATAGCCGCCGAGAGCGAATTCGCGGTAGCCGCTCGCTCCGATGGCGACCAGAAGCGCGAGACGAATCGCATTGGCAGTCCACATCACGATCGCGGCGATGAGCGGGATCAGAAGCGCTCTCGGAAATCGGAGGCGATGGCGCGACACGGCGACGTACGCGATGGCAAAAACGGTCGCCATCAGCGTCCCCTCGATCCCGGAGCACGCGGTTGTGATGCGAATGTTGAACCCGCTCGCTCCGAGAGTGAAGCGATCGAAGTCGCAGACGGCGTCCGAGAAGAAGAGCGACAAAAGCCAGCGCGCGGCTCTCACCGTCAGCTCGGAAAGGCCGAACCATCCCAACTCGGTGGGCGCTGCTGCGCCTAGCGTCGTCGCCACCGCGAAACCGCAATAGCGGTCGCGCCCGCTAACAGCGTGATTGCGCTTGCCGCGGGGCCTGCGTCAATCTCGGGGGCCGCGGCAACCGTCCCCCCGAAAGCTAGCGTTTCAGTCATAACACCGGCACCGATCGCCAAGATCCACGCGAACGCGTTACTCTTACGAATCCCCATTGCTCCCTCCCGCCAGGCTTTGTGACGCGGAATGTAGCACTGCGTTCGATTCAATCGTCAAACAAAGCTCGCCGCGTATAGCATCGCGCGTCGATATGAACGCGTCCACGGCGATTGCTATGTATGGCGCTGCGCTTCTCGTCTGGTGCATCGAGTGCCGCCAGTCGGGCATTTTCCGCACTCGCCTTCCGCACGCCGCACGAAATGTCGCCGTAACCGCGATGGCTATCGCTACCGGTGGTCTGCTCGCGTCGGCAGTCGCTTTTGGCACCCGCGTGGGGGGGCACTGGGGGCTTTTTGAAAAGCTGCAATTTACACCGACGCTCCGCATTTTTATCGGTATTTTTGCGATCGATTTCGTCGAGTATTTGCGCCATCGCCTCAGCCACGCCGTCCCTTTTTTATGGCGCTTTCATCGCGTTCATCACGCCGATGAAGAGCTCGATATCACCAGCACATTCGTTTTTCACCCGGGCGAGGTCGTTCTGACGATCGCGCTGCGAGTCGGCGCGATCGTGCTTCTCGGAATCCCTGTTGAATCGCTGCTGATTTACCAGGCGATTGCAACTCCGCTTGCCTTTGCGCAGCACTCGCTTCTCAAGCTCCCCTGGCTTGAACCGACATTGCGACCGGTTTTCGTCACCCCAATCGCCCACAAAATTCATCATGAGCGAACCGAAGGGGCGATCCATGCAAACTTCGGAACAGTGTTTATTTGGTGGGACTACATCTGGCGAACGCATCAAAACGTCGGAGCGCTGCCGCAAAAGTATGGCCTCGCCGAGCTTGACGGCACATCGATTACGTTTGAGCGGCTGCTTTGCATGCCCTCTATGAGTTTCGATAAACAAATCGCTGCGACGCACGATCGTAGTTCTGAAACTTGATGTGGTGATAGGCTCGCCGTGGCTGTCGCATTTCACTTTTGGGGGGAGCAGATGAACGTTCGTCGGTGCATTGCGGCCCAATTTGGTTGCTTGGTTTGCGTCGTGCTGTTTGGTCTTGCGTCGTGTGATAATCCGGCGACGAAGGCGCAAGTAAACCGGACCGATGGCGGCCTCGATGGATCGTCAAACTTTGTTCCGCCTGATGGCGCGAGCACGATTGAATCCGACGACGGCGGCCTCGATGCCGACAGCGGCGTCGATAGTGGTGAGTTGGCTGTCGCCCCATCCAGAAAGATCTATATCGCCGATTCGGATAACCATGTCATCCGGGTCGTATACGAAAACGGCACCACCGAGATCGTTGCTGGCAGCGGCACCGTCGGCTTCGGAGGTGACGATGCTGGCGCCACAGAGGCTCTGTTAAACGCCCCCGCCGGAGTTGCTGTCGACGGTGCGGGCAACATTTATATTGCCGATAGAGGCAATCATGTCATTCGTCGCGTGAGCAGCCAAGGGATCATCTCAACCATCGCTGGGACGCCGCAAACAGCCGGCTACAATGACGCCGGTGTGGCGACGGCGGCGCAGTTGAACGGGCCGAAGGCTGTCGCGGTCGACAAAGTTGGAAATGTCTACATCGCCGATTCACACAACCAGATTGTTCGTCGGGTAGACGTCGCGAATGGGACTATCTCAACGATCGCCGGTGTACCTGAGGTGGCTGGCTATAACGCTGAAACCCTCGCGACCAAAGCACAGTTGAACGAGCCCACGGGGGTGGCCGTTGGTGTCAACGGAAATATCTACATCGCTGACGGGTACAATTTCATTGTTCGTCGCGTAGACAACACCGGCACCATCTCCACGGTTGCCGGGCAGGCCATGAAATCCTCGTGGAACGGAGATAACGTGCCCGCGACCGATGCTGGCCTCTGCGAGCCCTATGGAATCGTATTGGACCCTGATCTAACGATGTATATCTCCGACTGGGGCGCCAATGTCGTTCGTCGGGTGAGCAACACCGGTATCATCTCTACAATTGCCGGAATAGCCGGCGGGGAAGGATATACAGGCGACGCCGGCGCAACAACGACGCCATTACGCAGTCCCGCAGGGATCGCCCTCGACCAAGCTGGAAATGTCTACATTGCCGAGACGGGAAACCACATTGTTCGGATGGTAAACGACGCTGGAATCATCACGACCATCGCTGGAACTCCAGAAGCCTCAGGGAAGAACCCGCCATCCGATGGTGGCATGCCTGAAAAAGCGACAACCACGCTGCTCTCATCTCCACGAGGGGTCGCCATCGACATGCGGTAAACGTGGGGTAAAGGCGCGTCCGCCGCCGCTATCGCTGCTGCGACACAATCCCCAATAGCTGCTGCCCGTACTTCGCAACCCGCGATGGCCCAAACCCAGCTACCGCGAGAAGCGCCTCTTCGCTAGAGGGGCGCACTTTTGCTACTGAGATGAGCGCGGAATCGGGCAAGATGCGAAACGCTGGGATCCCGTGTCGCTGCGCCTCTGCGCGACGCCATGCTCGCAGCGCTTCGAACAGCTCGATTGGCATTTCGCTTGTGTCGTCTTCGCCTCCGCGCTTCGCGGTTCCGCGGGCGGAAGGCTTGTCGCTTGCATTGACTGCACGCCCGCGCGATGGGCGGTCGGTGTCTCGTGCTACTGCACCCTTTCGGCTGCTTTTCGCGCGACTATTTTCGAACGCTACGCCATCGAGCGCCGCCGTAATTCGCTCGCGCGGTGCACAGATGTCGCACGAACCGCAGCGCGCCGCTGCGTCGTTGCGATCGCCGAAGTGGCGAACGAGCTGGAGCATTCGGCACGCATTTGTGCGCACAAATCGGCTCATTCGGTCAATTTGGTCGAGCCGGTGCGACCTTTGCGCGTCGTATGACCTTGCCCACGTTGCGTTGCCGCGAACGAGCTGCTCTTCCGCCCCCACACCGACTCCGCCGTGGAGCCACAACTTTTCGAGCACTCGCTCGAACGTCTCGTCGTTTGCCGTCACGTGCTGCCTCGCCGCGAATTTATCGACCGGGCGATCGCCTAGCGTCTCAAAAAGCTGGCCGAGTAGTGCGACCGACGGATAGTCGCGGTCGAGAAAAAACTCGTGCTGTTTGCGGTCGATAAACGCCTGCAACAGCACCGCTCGCGATGGGAGGCCGTCGCGCCCCGCGCGCCCAATTTCTTGATAATACGCTTCGACGCTCCCCGGCAGCGCGGCGTGAAGCACAGTTCGAATGTCGGCTTTGTCGACCCCCATGCCGAATGCGACGGTCGCAACGATTACTTCCAAATCGCCCGCCAAAAAGCGCTCTTGCACCGCGTCGCGTTCGCGCAGCGGGAGACCGGCGTGATACGCCGCCGTGCGCATTTTCGACGATAGTGTTGACGCGATCGACTCCGCTGTTTTTCGTGTCGGTGCGTAGACGATCGCGGGGCGGCGTGCTGGGTCTTTTAAAAGCGCTTCGATAAAACCTGGGCGCGCTGACGGGTTTCTCTCGACAACTTCGATCGCGAGGTTGGTTCGGCGGAAGCCGTGTATAAATTTTGAGCAGTCGCGAAACCCGAGCTGCAGGACGATGTCGTCTTGCACGGCTGGAGTTGCCGTTGCCGTGAGAGCAACGACCGGCGTCGGTGTCGATGTCAAATCGCGAAAAAGCGGTAAATGCTCGCCGAGCATCCGGTAGTCGGGCCGAAAATCGTGCCCCCACTGCGAAATGCAGTGGGCTTCGTCGACCGCGATCAACGTTGGCCTTCGCCGCGCGAGCATTTGCGAAAAACCGGGCACACGAAAGCGCTCGGGCGCCACAAACAGGTAATCGAGGCGCCCGTCGAGGTAGGCCCGGCAGACTTCGCGCGACTCTTCGCGGTCGCGCCCCGAATGAATACGCTCGGCGCGAAGCGACTGCTTTTGCAGCTTCGCGACTTGGTCTTCCATCAGCGCGATGAGCGGGCTGATTACAAGCGTTGTGCCGCGACGCGCGAGCCCCGGCAGCTGGTAGCAGAGCGATTTCCCCGCCCCGGTAGGCATGACGAGCAGCGTGTCACGACCGGACGCGACAGTGCGGCACACTTCTTCTTGATAAGGACGAAACGCGGCAAATCCGAAGCGCGTTTGAAGGAGCGCGCGCAAATCGAGCGGCGCTTCTTCACGAGAAACAGGGTGCACGTCGGAGAACTGCATGGCGTCGCCACGCTACTCGGTTTCAGAACGGAACACCGGTTCGAATATTCGTGGAGTCTTCTTTTTTCTCGTGCACTTCGTCTGATCGCTCATGTAACAGACTGTAAATGCGCGGCGTGGGCGGCCGCTTCGGTTGACTCCTGACCGGTGCCATAGGCAATTGTGAATCAGATACACGTCGCCCGCGCGCGCTGGAATTTTCACGGCTCGCGACTCTGCTTCATTGGCGTCAAGAAACGGTTTCGGAATCACCCCGCCGAGCGGCGTCACAAGGCCGGCGTGATGGCTCCCCGGAATTACTTCGACGCAGCCGCCATCTTCGGGCGCATCGTCGAGCGCCGTCCAGACTTGAAGCGTCGGATCGCGGTCGAGCCCCCAAAATTTTCCGCCGTCTTGATGCCACGGCAAGTTGCTCCCGCCGCGCGCCCCTTTCGCGAAAATGAGCGCGCGATAAATCACAATTTCGCCAGAAATGATCGATCGCGCGACGCGCTCGAACAGCCGATTTTCGATCCAACCGCGAAAAATAGCGTCTTTTTCGAGCTTTTCGATCTTCCTGTACTCTAAACTGGGCCCTTCGTAGCCTCGTTTAAAATGCAGGTCGTCGTAGCGATTCGTCTCGGCGTCGAGCTGAAAAAATAGCCCTGGGTAGGTCACGCGGCCGAGCATAATCTCGTTGACGCGTTCGCCCATCGCGCGCGTAGCCTCGGGCGACGCGACGTTGCCCAAATACGCAAAACCGTCACGCGCGAAGTTCGCTAAAATTTCTTCAAGCTCGATCGATACAGCGCCGGCGATAAGCACGATTACCTCACGTAGTGCGTATCGGTGCCGACAAACTGCAGATGCAGCGCGTCGACCTGTTTTGCCACATCCGCCGCGAGCGGCGTCGCGCATGCGTTCACCGCCGCTTCAAGCTGATCGACCGACGCGGGGCCGACCAAAATCGAATCGACACCCGGACGGTACGCGAGCCATCGGTAGGCCAATTCGATCAGCGAGATGCCGGCCGCCATCGCGATCGCCTTCAACGCCTCGACTTCATCGAACATGCGCGATGTCCAGTAGCGCCGCTGGTACATCGCGTTCCCTTCGAATCGCGAATCGCTTACCGCCCCACCCTTTGAATGCCGCCCTGTCAAAAGGCCGCCCGCGAGCGGATTGTAGACTGTTGTCGCGACACGGTACCGCGCCGCGAACGCGAGATACTCGATTTCGATCTCGCGAATCAGCACGTTATAAAGCTGCTGCGCGATTGCAGGTGGCGGGAGGCCGCGCTCTTTTGCGAGCGGCATCATCTCCAGAACTTGCCACGAGGCGTAATTCGAGACGCCCCACGAGAGAATCTTTTTCGACTCGTAGAGCTCAGCAAAGGCATCGAGCGTCTCTTCGATCGGCGTCGCGCCGTCGGGTGCGTGCAAGTAATAGAGGTCGACCGCGTCGCGACCCAGTCGCTTCAGACTCGCGTCGATCGCCCTGAAAATAGCCGCGCGGGAGAGCCCCTCGTTCTTCCCACCGATGCGATCGAGCCCGACTTTCGTCGCAATCGTCGCGCTATCTATTCCCCGAAGCGCTTCGCCTACAATGCGCTCAGAGAGCCCTTGATTGTACGTATTTGCGGTGTCGAAATGCGTCAGCCGATGCTCGAGCGCCCACGCGACAACCTTTTTCGATTCGGCCTCGGTGGTCCGCTTGCCAAAATTCATTGCACCGACGACGAGCGCCGCGGATGACTCCCGGCGCGAAAGTTCCGCTTTCATGGGCATCGATATGCCATATCTGCGGGCGCGATGCAGCGTTCGGTTCATAATCGGCGCCGATGAAGAGCCCCCCCTTTGCCGATTTTGCCCGCGAGTGCATCTCTGAACTTCAAGACGGTTACGCGCCCTAGCTCTATTTGCCGCTCCAAACCGGTACGCGCTTTTCTAAAAATGCCGTCATCCCTTCGCGGGCATCGTCTGTCCCAAGGCAGTCTACGAGCCGTCCGCGCAGCATTGGCAGCGCCTCTCTTAGTTTGACGCCATCTTGGTCGGCAAACGCTCGCAAACCGAGGCGCATGGCTGTCGGGCTTTTTGCCGCCAAGTCTTGTGCGAGGCGCTCGACATGCGCGTCGAGCTCTTCGTGCACAACGACATGGCCGACAATGCCCAGACGGTGCGCTTCTTCAGCTGATATTTTTTCGCCGAGAACGATCATCTGCAAGAGACGCCGCCGTGGCACGATGCGGGCAAGTACCGCCATGATCATCATCGGGAAGAGGCCGACATGGATTTCTGGTGTCCCGAACAGGGCCTCGCGAGTGCCTATCGCGAACGTACTCGCGGCGACAAGCCCCAAACCGCCCCCCATCGCGTGGCCGTTCACGCGCGCGATCACTGGCTTTTCGCTGCGAACGAGCGCGAGCAGCAAATCGGCATAGTCGCCCCGAAACGGAAGACTGAGTGAATACGCATCGCCGCCAATGTCTGAAAAATCGCCCCCCGAGCAGAACGCATCGCCGTCGCCAGTGAGAACGATGACGCGCACATCATCGGCGGCGAGCGCATCGTCGACGGCGTAAAGAAGCTCATTGACCATCATCGAGCCGATCGCATTGCGCCGCGCTCGATTGCATAGCGTGATTGTCTCAACCGGACCGCTGCGTTCAACGCGAATTTTTTCGTAGCGACGTGAATTCGATGCGAATCGGTTTTCGGCCATGGGAGCGGCGATCTGAACCGATTTTTCACTCGTCATCAACGCGATTTTTTTTTGCTACAAAAGGAGGCGATTTACCGACTTTTGAGCGTCAGTAGAGCTCTCCGTAGCTGAAGATCGTTCCCTCGGCATTGGCGCCCCCGTTCTTCGTCATCCCGTAGAACGATTTTCCAACAAGTACGAGGCTATCTCGAGGATGTGACCCGTTCGCTGAAGACGACCCTTTGAAACTGTGAAGCAGCGAGAAGTCCCACCCAGTGGTGCCGATGCTAAAGAGCGCCCCAGCCGCGTGGGCACCCCCGACAATCGTCATCCCGTACAGCTTCGTCCCGAACAATGCGAGATCGCCATACGGACGCGACCCATTGAGCGCAGACGCATTGTCGAAACTGTGACGAACGGCAAAGCCTGATCCATCGGTGCCGATACTGAAGATCGTACCGTAGTCGTTGGTGCCCCCGCGTTCGGTCATGCCGTACAGCGTACTGCCAACCAAAATAAGACTACCTTCGGGGGTTCTCCCGTTCGTCGCCGAATTGTCTGCGAAACTGTGAAGGAGCGCGAAACCGGAACCGTCGGTTCCGATGCTGAATATCGTCCCCTCGTTGTTTGTTCCCCCTGTTGTCGTCATCCCAAACAGCGTGGTTCCCGACAGCGTAAGGTTGCCCTTTGGCGCCAACCCGTCCGTCGATCCGCCGGTAAATGCGTGAAGGTCTGTGAAGTTACTACCGCTTGTGCCTACGCTAAAGATGTTTGAAGCGGTCATCCCATACAGGGTGCCACCGGAGATAATCAGGCTCCCCAACGGAGAGCCGATCTCCGCGCTAAAGCTGTGAATCAGCGTGAAACCTGAACCGTCGGTTTCAATGCTAAAGATCGCTCCAGAACCCTGTTCGCCACCGTCGAGAGTCATCCCGTAAAGCGTGCTGCCCGAGAGGAGGAGACTTCCTTGTGGCTGCCCGGCGTTCGAAGCGACGCTGCTGTCGAAACTGTGAAGGCGCGTTAAGTTTCTTCCGTCGATGTCGATGCGAAAGATCGTTCCCACGCGATTCGCGCCTCCTAGCGTGGTCATCCCGTAGAGCTTCGTTCCAGACGCATTTGGCGTAAGATTTCCAACGGGCCAAGTCCCCTCCGAAGAAGTTGAACCGTCGAAACTGTGAACTAGGGAAAAACCGGAACCGTCGGTGCCGATGCTGAAGATCGTTCCTAGGTTTGATGCGCCGCCGACCGAGGTCATGCCGCACAATGCGCTCCCGCACAGAATGAGGCTTCCTAGGGGAGTCTCCCCATCCGAAGCGATTTTTTTGCGAAAACCGTGCAACACCGTAAAGCTGGCGCCGCTCGTCGCAATGCTGAAGATCGTTCCATAACCGTTGGGACCTGCGGATATCGTCGTTCCGTAGAGCGTACTTCCTAGAAGAAGAAGGCTGCCTCTCGGAGACTTCCCATTCGACAAAGAGTTTCCGTCGAAACTGTGAAGGAGCGTGAAACCGGAGCCATCACTCCCGATGCGGAAGATGGTTCCGTGACCGTTCGCGCCGCCTCCGATGGTCGCTCCATACAGATAGCCGCCCGATAAAATGAGACTGTTCTCCGGATATTTGCCGTTCGTCGGCGCCGCGTCAAAACTGTGGAGCACGCTGAAACCGGTGCCACTTGTGCTTATGCTGAAAATCGTCCCACCGTCGACCGAGCCTCCGTAATTCGTCGTTCCATACAGCGTGCTGCCGGACAAAATGAGGCTACCAAGCGGCTTTGATCCGTTGCTCAAAGAAGTGAGATGGAAACTGTGAAGCAGAGTGAAGCCTGTTCCATCGGTGCCGATCGAGAAGATTGTTCCCGCGTCGCTTGCGCCACCTGCCCGCGTCATCCCATACATGGTGCTTCCGGACAGGATAAGGTCACCATATGGAGCTGACCCGTCGGTCGAAGAAGACGGTTCAAAGTCGCGCAGCACTGTGTAATTCGACCCATGGATACCGATGCTGAAGATCGTTCCGCCACCCCACATGCCCCCTACGCTGGTCATCCCATAGAGCTTGCCGTCTGAGAGAGCGAGACTCCCGGTGGGATAGGCACCATCCGCGGCGTAACCGAAACTATGAAGAAGCGTATTGTTTGAACCGTCGGCCCCGATGCTGAAAACCGTCCCGAAGGAGTAGGGCCTGTACTCAGTTTCTCCTCTGACCCGTAAACGTGCCCGTGCCCGTAAACGTGCCCGGTTTTTTTCATGGGCAGTGGCGTTTTCTAGCAACTTTTTTCTTCGGTGGCCGATGATCCTTCGTGAATCTCGATCACGAAAAACT
>CAMAVR010000041.1 GCA_945861885.1 Nannocystis exedens
CGTAACCCGGTGCGCGCTCGCTTTATTTTGTGGCCGTAATCGTGACTGCGCGTTTGGTTCGCGCGTCGCTCCCCGCTAGCACCCGCCCCGTTGCTGTCTTCGCGCTCCGCAGTTTAGACGGCGCCCCTTCAAAGACAATCTCGCCGCCGGCCGCCCCGGCTTCGGGCCCGAGTTCGACGACCCAGTCGGCCGCTTCGATGACGTCCGGATGATGCTCGACGATCAGCAGTGTATCACCGCGGGCGACGAGCTTCTCGAGCACCCCTACAAGGCGCCTCACGTCGCTCAGGTGAAGCCCTGTCGTGGGTTCGTCGAGAACATAGAGCGTCGGCTCGTGCGCGCTCCCTGCCGTCAATTCGGCGGCCAATTTGAGCCGCTGCGCTTCGCCGCCGGATAGCGTATTCGACCCTTGGCCGATTTGAATGTACCCGACACCAAGGTCGTGCAGCGTTGCTAGCGGCCGCGCAATCCTCGGGTGCGCTGCGAAAACACTTGCCGCTTCTTCGGCCGAGAGCTGCAACACATCGCCGATGCTGCGGCCGCCGTACCGGATGTCGAGCGTCGCCTCTTCGAAACGGGCGCCACTACACGCTTCGCAAACCGAGACGACGTCGGGCATAAACGCCATTTCCGACACGATCGCGCCGGCCCCTTGGCATGTGGTGCACCGGCCGCCCGTCGCTGTGTTGAACGAAAATCGCGCCGGCGTGTACCCGCGCATTTTTGCTTCGGGGAGCGATGCGAACAAGCGACGAATGTCGTCCCAAATGCCGAGAAAGGTGGCCGGAACAGAGCGCGGCGTGCGCCCGATCGGCGATTGATCGACCGCGAGCGCGCGCTTCACGGCTCGCGTGCCGGTGATTTTCGCGAACGACCCAGGAGTATCGGCGACGAGCCCGATGGCGCGACGGAGCGCGGGATAGAACACTTGGCGCACGAGCGTGCTCTTGCCCGAACCGCTCACCCCGGCAACAACGCACATGCGCCCTAGCGGGACGCGAAACGTCACGTTTTTTAGATTGTGCTCACTCGCGCCCGAAAGCTCGACCCACGCATCGGGGATCGGCCGCTTCGGTCGCTCGGCAATTGCATGGTCACGAAGCGCTTGCGCCGTTGGCGAATTCGGGTCGCGAAGCACATCGCGCGCGGCCCCTTGCGAAACGATTCGCCCCCCTCCTGGGCCGCCGGTTGGGCCAAGGTCGATGACGTAATCAGCAGCGCGAATCGTCTCTGCGTCGTGCTCTACGATGAGCACCGTCGAACCTGTATCTACAAGCGCCCGCAAGTTGGCGAGAAGCGCCGATGTGTCGCGCGGATGAAGGCCGATGGTGGGCTCGTCGAGCACGTAGAGAGCGCCGGTGAGCCCGCTGCCGAGCTGCGCGCTCAGGCGAAGGCGCTGCATTTCGCCGCCGGAGAGCGACATCGCGGCGCGATTGAGGGCGAGATAGCCCAGACCGATGCGCTCGACAAACGCGAGGCGACGGAGCAGTTCGGCGTGCGGCGCCTTCGCGATTTCGGCTTTATTTCCCGTAAATTTCCACACTTTTGCCGCTTGGTATGCGCTCGCTACGTCGCGACCTACAAACTCAGAATAGCGCTCCCCTGAGAGGCGCACGCCGCGCGGAATCGGCGCAAGACGCGCGCCGCCGCAATCGTTGCACACTTCCGTATCGCCCCCTTCTTCGAGCGCGGCGGCCCCCCCTTCGACGCCGCTCCCTTCGCACGATTCGCACTGCCCCTGTTTCGTGTTGAACGAAAACCAGCGCGGATCTAGCTCGGGAACGCCTGTCCCGCATGCGCCGCAAGCGCGCTTGGTTGACAGGATGACTTCGCCCGCCGCGGCATCGGCGCTGGGTGCCCCGGGCGCGACGCGGAGCGCACCGTCGCCGAGAGATAGCGCTTTGTCGAACAGTGTGCGTTCGAGCGCCGCGAGCGGACCGTAGTGCATCACGAAATCGATCGAATGCTCTTTTGTCTTCGCGAGCTTTGGCGGCGGGTCGACCGCAACGAGCTTGCCATCTACGCGCGCCGCCACGACGCCGATGCGCGACGCTGCGACAAACAGGTCGCCGTACATCCCTTTGCGGGCGCGGACGGCCGGCGCGTAGACGGTGTGCTTCGTTCGTGGCGAGAGCGCTGCGATGCGCGCGAAGAGATCGTCGGGCGAGAGCGCGTCGACCGCCGAGTCGCATTCGGGGCAGTGAATGTCGCCCACTTTTGCGAACAAAAGGCGCAAATAATGAGCAATTTCGGTCACCGTGGCGACCGTCGAGTTTGCGCCGCCGCGCGACGTTCTCTGCTCGAGCGCGATCGACGGTGGCACGCCGACGACGCTCTCGACATTGGGGCGCGGAAGCATCGGCAAAAATTGACGAGCGTACGGCGTTAGCGTCTCCATAAAGCGACGCTGCCCTTCGGCAAAGACAACATCGAACGCGAGCGACGACTTCCCCGACCCGCTGGGGCCGGTCACCACGCACAAAACTCCGTGAGGAATTGCGCACGAAATGTCTTTCAAATTGTGTTCGCGCGCATGCGACACAACAATGCTGTGCGACGCAGAGGGGGCGACAAAAAGTTCTGTTCTCCCGATCTCCTGTTCTCCCTGTACAAGCTTTTTTGAACCGGAGAGCTCGCGCAGAGCAACGCCTGTTTTGGAACATGATCGAGCAATCGCATCGGGCGTCCCCGTTGCGACGATCTGCCCGCCGTCGGGGCCGCCACCGGGCCCTAAATCGACGACCCAGTCGGCGTGGCGGATCACTTCACGGTCGTGCTCTACGACGACCACCGACGCGCCATTTTTCGCCAGCGCATGCAGCGCTTCGATGACAAACGCGGCGTCTTGCGCGTGAAGGCCGGCGCTCGGTTCATCGATGACGAAGAGCGTTCGGTCGGTCTTTTCGGAAAGGGCGCGCGCGAGCTTTAATCGCTGCGCTTCGCCGCCTGACAACGTTGACAGCGGTTGGCCTAACGGCAGGTAGCCGAGACCGACGCGGACGACCGGCTCGAGCGCGCGCTTCAGCACATAGTCGGGGTTGCCGTCGGGGCTGAACTTCGCGATCGCTTCGTCCACCGTCATCGCGAGCGCTTCGTCGATGCTCACGCCCGCGTGACGAATTGCTAGAATTTCAGGGCGAAATCGCTTCCCCTGGCATGTTGGGCACAAGAGCGAAACGTCGGCCAAAAACTGCATTTCGACCGTTTCGTACCCCTCCCCTTTGCACGCTTGGCATCGCCCCGCCTCGACGTTGAACGAAAAATGCGACGCGGTGAATCGACTGCGACTCGCCTCAGGTTCCGCAGCAAATCGGGCGCGCAGGCGGTCCCACGCTTTTGTGTATGTCGCCGCGTTGCCTCGTGCGGTTCTTCCTAGGGGCGATTGATCAACCAAAACGGCCGCGGAGATATTTTTTTCGCCGGCCATCGACCCGAATGCCCCCGGGTACGGCACCGTCGAATCGCCGCATGCGCGCGCTACTGCGCGGAAAATAATTTCTTCGGCGAGTGTCGACTTTCCCGAACCGCTTGGGCCTGTTACCGCGCAGACGACGCCTAGCGGTATTGTGGCGTCGATGTTGCGCAAGTTGTTTTCGCTGACGTCACGAAACTCGAGAAACGCTGCCCCTTTTTTGGGGGTGCGCCCGGTCGGTTTTGAGCCGATTGCCCACGATTTTCCGGTCGGCGTGTCGAGGCGATCGGCTAACGCTTCTGGCGTCCCGTCGAAGATGATCGTGCCGCCGTGGACGCCCGCGCCTGGGCCGAGTTCGACCACGCGATCGGTCGCACGAACCATCGCCCCATCGTGCTCAACGACGATCACCGAATTGCCGGCGCGTGATAAATCGCGCACCGTGCTTGCGAGCGCGGGGACGTCGCTTGCGTGAAGGCCGATCGTCGGCTCGTCGAGAATAAATAGCGTGTTGGTTAGCCCCGCGCCGAGAGCGGTTGTGAGCGAGGCGCGCTGCGCTTCGCCGCCGCTAAGAGTTCTCGCCTGGCGATCGAGCGTTAGGTAGCAGAGGCCGACGCGCTCGAGGTAGCTGAGGCGCATGTGCAGTGCCGCTTTGATGCGCGCCGTTTGCGAGTCGCGTGCATCGACCGATTCGATGCGCGTTCGCGCGTCAGTTACCGTAAATTGATGCCATTCGGCGAGATTCGCTCCGGCGACCCGGTGCATGAGGGCGGCCGGTTTTAGCCGAGCACCTCTACACACTTCGCATGGGGTGTATTCCCGATAGCGCGATAGGAGGACGCGGACGTGCATTTTGTACGCGCGCCCTTCGAGCCACTTAAACCATGCGCGAACGCCTGGGTATTTCCCCTTTTTCCACGACCCTTCGCCTTCGATCACGAGCGACCGTTGCGCTTCGGTGAGCTGACTCCATGGCACGTCGACCGGAATGTCGCTGCGGGCAGCGAACTTGATCAGTTCGCGGCGTTCCCACGCGGCGCTCTTGCCGATCCATGGCCGAATCGCCCCTTTTGCGAGCGTTTTTGAAGGGTCTGGAACGACTTTTTTCCAGTCGACCGAAATCGTCCGACCGAACCCGCGGCACGCTTCGCACGCGCCAATGGGCGAGTTGTACGAAAAAAGGCCGGCGCTGGGCGGGTCGAATGCGCGCGCACAAGTGGGGCAAACAAGGCCTCTCACGACCGGGACAGTACGCCAGCGCGGTGCGCTATCGAAAGGCTCTGGGGCGGGTGCAGCGGGGCGCCCTCGCTTGCTGGCCCGCGCGGCGCCGCCATCGCTACGCACATCGGTGTCACGCTCTTCGACGCGTACTGCCGCGCGCCCTTCGCCTCGCGCCCATGCGGCTTCGATCGCCTCTTGAATGCGGCGTTCGTCTTTTGCTCCGATTGCTACGCGATCGACCACAACGTCTACTCGACCGGCCGACTTGGCGCCGAGCTCGCTTGGTCTTAGCTCATCGATGTCGCGCACTTCATCGCCTACCCAGACGCGCCGATACCCGTCGCGCGCGAGCGATTCGCGAAGTGTCAGATACTCTTCGGCCCCTTCGGCGCGCACTGCGTATGTGATCATCGCGCGCTTGCCAGCCATCGCATCGACGAGACGATCGGTCGCTCCGGTTGCCGATGTGTGAACCGCAGCGACATGGCATTCAGGGCAATATGGGACCGCTTGATGCGTGAACAAAGCCGCGAGATACGGCTCGATGTCGGTCATCGTTGCAAGCGTGGATCGGCTTGATTTTACGGGCGATTTGCGATCGATTGCGACGGTTGCGGCGATCGGATCGAGCCTGTCGATCGGTGGGCGATCGAGACGCTCCAAGAACTGCCGCGCGTACGGGCTAAAGCTCTCAACGAAGCGACGCTCCCCTTCGGCATAAAGCGTATCGATCGCGAGCGACGATTTGCCTGCACCGCTTGGCCCGGTGAACGCAACAACCTGACCGGGAATGAGTTCGAGGTCGACTCCGCGCAGATTGTGGGTGCGTGCGTTTCGCAGGACGATAGGGAGCATTCGCAAGCAACTGTAGCTCGATGGCAATTTTCTGCACTGTTCGGATCGGCCGAAAACCGATACGATCGCCCGCATGAGAACCTCTTTCATTCGTCTGGTGGGCGGCGGATCGTTACTTCTCTGCATGGCCGCCTGCGCCTCGTACCGCGTCGTAAAAATCACGCCGACGGGGGGGCAAGTCGCCCTTAGCGGGCCATTCGAGAAAGCTCGCGCCCGTGCAATCTCTTATATCGCGAGCGTCTGCCCGCACGGATACGAGATTCCAGAAGAGGGCGAGGTCGATATCGGAACGAACGATTCGTCGTACGGAAGCGTGAATCGATCGTTTGGTCAGCCGAGCGTGACCACGTTCGGGTCGACGCGCACCGCACACGAATGGCGCATCACTTACGTATGCAAAGGGGCAAAAGCGCCCCCGGCGGCCGGCACCAGCGGCGCGATCGAACAGCGTCACGTGACATTCCGTTTTTGAGCACGGTACGCCGCGGGCTCTTTATGGCAATACGCGCTCGATGAAACGCCCTTTCTGGTTTGAACCGATTGCTGCGACGATCGTTGTCACGCTCCTTGTGACGGCGGCGTCGTTGTGGCTGCCTGAGCGCCACGTCACGTCGGCTGTTGGGGCTATTTTTCTCGGGGCCGTATGGCTGCTTGTATGGCGGCTCGACGACACGGCGGTGCGTAGTGCTGGCCTCTCGCTCGGCGGATTGATGACGCATGAACCGGTGTCGATTCGGCGGATGAGTGTCGAGAGCGTGCGCGCGTTGGTCATCGCTGCGGTCGTCGGCGCAGTCGTGTTTGTCCCTTATTTTTTCGCATGGCGCGCATGGTGGGGCCCAGACGTCCCGTTTGCGCTTCGCGCGCCGAGCACTGGGTGGCTTCAAGAAATTTTCGGTCAAGTCGTGATCGTGGCGTTCCCCGAAGAAGCGTTTTATCGCGGCTACTTGCAGTCGCGCCTAAACGACGCATCGCCGAACAGTTGGCCGAAAGCGATGCGCGCAGCGGCGGCAATCGTCATCGCGAGCGCCCTCTTCGCGGTAGGCCACATCGCAACGGTGCACGCCCCAGAACGCCTCGCGGTCTTTTTCCCCGCGCTTTTGTTCGGTCTGGTTCGAAACCGAACAGGAGGCATCGGCGCCGCCTGCTTCCTGCACGCAATGTGCAATCTGTTCTCGGAAACGCTAGGCCGCGGTTACGGGCTTTATTAGCCTCATTTGCAAACCATCACGTGATACTTTATACTTCACAGATGGACCTCGAGGGCCTTGCAAAAAAGAAACGGCAACTCGACCGATTGCGGCCGCTGTCGCCACCGCTTGTCGCCAATTTAGATGAATGGTTTCGCGTTGAGCTGACGTACACAAGCAATGCTCTCGAGGGAAACACTCTCACGCGTCGAGAGACGGCTGTTGTTCTTGAGAAAGGGCTAACGATTGGCGGAAAAACACTTCGCGAGCACCTCGAAGCGACCAACCATGCTCAAGCGCTCGATCTGATTCGCACGCTTATTCAAAAAAAGCCGGCAGACGTCCGCCTGAGCGACATTCTTGAAATACACTCGATTATTTTGCAAGGGATCGATCCGCTAGGCGCTGGGCGCTTGCGCTCGATTCCGGCGCGGATTTCTGGCTCGCTGGTGGTGCTGCCCAATCCGCGCAAAGTTTCCGGATTGATGGACCAATTTGCCAATTGGCTAACATCGAAAACCGCCTTGCATCCGGTCACGTTCGCGGCCGAAGCGCACTACCAACTTGTGACGATTCACCCGTTCGTCGATGGGAACGGTCGCACCGCACGCCTTTTGATGAATCTATTGTTGATGATGCGCGGGTATCCACCTGCCGTGATTCGGCCAGTTGACCGTCTCGCATACATCAGCGCATTAGAAAACGCGCAGTTGGGTGGGGCAAAAGATGACTATGAATCATTGATTGTTGATGCCGTCGATCGATCGTTGGACATTTACCTGAACGCGGCGCGAGGTGATGCAGCACCTGTCGTCCAAAAACAGGGCCAGCTAAAGATCGGCCAAGTTGCGAAAGCAGCGGGGGTGACCGTTCCGACAATTCGCTATTGGACAAAAGAAGGGCTACTCGACGTGGCTGATGTAACGGCATCGGGGTACGCGCTCTATGACCGCGATGCGATCAAGCGCTGCGAAGCGATCCAGGCGATGCAGGCTGAGCGGCGAACATTGAACGAAATTCGTTTGTCGCTGCGTAAGCAGTAGAGCGTCGAGCGCGAACGAGCGTTGGCTTCTACCGCTTGCGGGAAACTACTCGCTCGTAGACTGCTCGCTTTGGCCTTCCGCACCATGCGGCTAGCTTTTCGGCGATCGCTTTGGCGTGTCCGCCTGCTTTTAGCTCTTGGTCGATTCTCCCGTCGAGCGCTTCGTCGCTGATCTGTTCGTCGCGCTCGGCCGGCTTGTAGGCGCCTAGAATGATGACCACTTCGCCTATCCATTCGCGATCGATCGCGGCGAGATTTGCCAAGTTGCCGCGCACAAACTCTTCGTGCAGCTTCGTCAATTCGCGCGCGATGCATGCCGGCCTCGTTGGCGTTGCATCGGCTAAATTGCGCAGCGTTGCTGCGAGTCTGTTTGCCGATTCGAAGAGCACGACAGTCTCTGGCGTGTCGCATACAAGCGCGATAGCGTCGCGTCGCGCTACGCCGTCTCTCGGTAAAAACCCTACAAAACGAAACCCGCCATCGCCTGTCACTCCGCTCGCCATCAGCGCGGCGATGACCGCGCTTGCGCCTGGAATCGGAATCACCCGAATCCCGGCTGCAATCGCGGCGCTGACTACTGCGTCGCCCGGATCGCTGACGACCGGCGCCCCCGCGTCGGTCACGAGTGCTATCGACTCACCGCTACACAACTGCTCCACGCAGCGCGAAATCGCCTGCGGCGACGAATGCTCGTGAATCGCGCCGAGCGGCTTTCCGACAATCGCGAAGTGGCTTAGCAGCGTGCGCGTCCGCCTCGTGTCCTCGGCTACGATACGATCGCATGTGCGAAGCGTTTCGACGCCGCGCGCAGACATGTCGCCGAGGTTGCCGATCGGTGTTGCGACAACATAGAGCACACCAGGAGTTGGGGCCGTCATGACACCGACGAAATATCGCCAAGCTCCGCAACAAGATACTCGCGAAGCCGTGTCATCAGCCGCTGCTCAAGCTGCCGCACCCGCTCGCGCGACACGCCAAACCGGTTGCCGAGCTCTTGCAACGTAAGCGGCTCGTCCGCGACCATTCGCTCATCGAAAATGGCGATGTCTTTCTCGCGCCCGACGATCGTCTTGCGAAATTCAGCCAGTTTTGCCTTTACAATCGACTGCATTTCGCCGTCGGCCATGAGCGCTTCGGGCCCTTTTAGGACGCTCGGCATCAAATCGATGCGCGCCGTTTGCCGCCCATCGCTGTCGCCCACGGGAGCGTCAAGCGACTTTTCTCCAGACCCGAGGCGAATCTCCATCTCGGTCACATCGCTCTCGGCGACGTTTAGGCGCTTGGCAACTTCGGCGTCGGTTGGATCGATCCCCATCGCCTGCAGCTCTGCGCGCTTTTTGCGCAGATTGAAAAAGAGCTTTCGCTGCGCCTGCGTCGTCCCCAACTTGACGAGGCGCCAGTTGTTCAAAATAAATCGAAGAATGTACGCCCGAATCCACCACGCGGCGTACGACGAGAGCTTGACACCGCGGTAGGGATCGTAGCGCTTCACCGCTTGCATGAGGCCGATGTTCCCCTCCTGCACCAAGTCCATAATGTTGCGGTACGCGCGCCGATACTCGTACGCAATCTTCATCACGAGCCGTAAATTCGAAGTCACGAGCCGCGCTGCTGCCGCCGAATCACCATGTTCGACAAAACGGACGGCGAGCGCATGCGTCTCTTCGGGCGTCAGAAGCGGGTGCCGCTGGATGTCGCGCAGATACGCCGTTAGCGGGTCGACGCGCGCGACTGCACTTACCGAACCACGCGCAACGTTGCTGAGTTTCACGATTGGGAGCGGCACGTCGACGGCGTCGTCGACTACTTCAGCCGCCCAATCGCCATCGACCAATTCGCCTTCGACAGCACCCTCTTCAATCGGTTCATCGACTACTTCGCCCGCCTCGACGACAACTGGCTCCGCTGCAACGGTCGTTGACGGGTTTCTTTTCGGTGAACGAATTTTTCGAATTGACGTCACCCCTATCCTCTTATTCGATGATTCCTGAATCGGTATCAAGAAGATCGATCGGATCGACCGCGCGCTGTTCGTTTTGGCCGCGTCGTGCACGGTAGCAATTCGGGCAAAAGACATCGCGCCCGGCCAAAGGGCGGAATGGAACTTGCGCTGTACCGCCGCAATTGGCGCAAATCACATCGTAACGTGGGCGATCTTCGCGCGGTGCGCGGGCGGTACGCGTGTCACCATCGCGGCGTGGGCGTGATGTGTCGGCGGACGGTGCGCGCCCCCATGCCGGTTCGCTCGCGAACGATGGACTTCGATATTGCGACGGAGCCCCGCCTGTCGACATCGGACTCCGATACGCGTTTGCGTCGCTGTGATGCCCACCGCGCCCCGAACCGCCCATCGAGCCACCTCGGGCGTCACCCGGTCGTGACGCTTTTCGCGCGAGACGACACTCTTTGCATCGCTTTGGCGGCGACGCGAGCCCGCGCGCCTCATAAAATGCTTGTTCCGACTCCGTGAAGATAAACGGTTCGTGGCATTCGAGGCAGGTGATCTGCTGTTCGTTCATGGATCTCCTAGATGGGCTGCCGCATCGCAATAAAACGGTTGGCGGCGCCGTGCACAATCGGTCGCAGAAAAGCAGGAAAGGTAGTTTGAATGGTGCGGCAATTTAGCACAAATTCACGGGTGCCACATCGGGAGGTGTTGTGTCACGATATCGGGGTCCGTCAAGTTCGGGGCCTGCCCATGATGTACTTCGGGTGGCCCGGGCCTGTAGTCTAGAATTTCTAGATGTCCGCGCCGCTTTCGACCCCTCCTTATCCACCTCTGCGGCTCACAAGCGCAGACTTCGATGCCTACCGCCCGAATCGTGCGGTTTCTGACAGCTCTGCGCGTCAGCGTCTTGAATTGAAACAGCGCATGGACGCGTGGGCGCCGCGGATTGTTAAAAGGCTCGATTCGCTTTCGATTTCAGCCGACGTGCGTTGCTCGGATGAGCATCCAAACGTTCGCAACAAGGGGCGAGTCGACTGCCAACGCCTCCTTTTTTGGCTTCGCGGCACGGAGGAACGCCGCCCCACGTTCGAGAAGAAGCGTCGACTTTCTGCATCGGTCGACGACACATCGGATAAAAATCAGTCTTTTTTGGCGATTCAGGTCGATTCTACCGGGGTGTGGGCGAGTCTTGAAGTGCATCCGCACGCTCGGCAAGAAGTGAAAGCGCTAAAAGCCCGGCTAAACGATCCGGCGGGTGCGGAAGCGCTTCTCGACGTCCTTCACAGACTTCCAAACCAATTTGTGATTGGACTGACCGGCGAGACTGATGGGGTCGCGGCCGACCGGATAAGTACCGCGGCAATGTCCGAACTTCTCGAACGCAGTCGAACAAGCGGCAACGCGCTCCGAATCGGCTGGCACGTGCCGCGTGAAATTGCCCTCACGCACGCGGATGACCTTGATGATCTGCTCGTCGATGCCATCGTCGCGCTCGTGCCTCTCTATCAACTCATCGGTTCGGCGGCCCACAGCGACTCAGTAGAAGTTGCCGCGCCTGTCGATGCGATGCGCCAGGGGCATTCTTCCTCTCACGAGATCGAAAAAGGGGCGCGCGTGCATGTGCTCTCCGGGCCTTTTGCCGGTAAGACGGGAATCGTGCAAGAGCTCGACGGCAAAGGGGGTGGGCGCGTTCTTCTCGGCCTTCTCGCGATGCAAATCGACCTCGACAACTTGGCGGTCGACACGCTCGATCGACCGGTCTTTTCGAGCTCCCATCGCCGACCACTTGGCGATCGATGATGCATGACTCGGCGCCCCTCGGGGGCATTACGCTGTGGGGGCAATTTCGTCGCCACGTCTGGGTGTACGCGGCCGGCTTTGTTGTCCTCGCCCTGTTTCAGCTGGCGATGAACCGCATCGATTGGCTGTCGAAGGCTGCCGTCGACGCGATTTTTAGCAAAGACCCGCGGAGCGGCTGGGAACCTGCGACCGGCATTTTTGCATTGGCGATTTTTGCGTTCGGTGCGCGCCTCGCGAGTCGTCGCTTTATTTTCAACGCCGGGCGCGACATTGAATACCAATTGCGCGCCACGATGCTCGCGCATTTGCATCGCCTCGGCGCCGCGTTTTACCGAACGATGTCGGCCGGCGAGATCATGAGTCGCGCGACAAACGATCTAACGCAAGTGCGGCTGCTGTTTGGGTTTGGCATTCTTAATCTAGTGAACGTGATTTTCGCGTTTGCCAGCGCGCTTCAAGTCATGCTCGTCATCAGCGCGAAATTAGCGCTCGCGTCCCTTGTGAATTTGCCGATTCTTGTCGTCGTAACCAGGCGACTAAGCCAACAGATGTTCGCGCGAAACCGCGACAATCAAGACGCTATCGGCAAACTTAGCGCGATCGTACAGGCGAACCTTTCAGGCGTGCGCGTTGTCCGCAGTTTTGCGCTCGAAGAGCACGAGGCCGAGCGATTCGAAGTCGGGAACAAATACTATCTCGATGCGAGCCTTGCGTTGGCACGGGTTCGTGGTTCGCTCGGGCCAGCGATGGGGGCGGCGAGTGCGCTCGGGGTTCTCGTATTTTTTTGGTACGGATCGGCGCTCCTGCTCAAAGGGGTCGACAACGGCGGCATTTCTAAGGGCGATTTTTTCGCGTTTTGGCTCGCGCTCGGCCGGATGACATGGCCGATGGTGGCGCTAGGGTTTTCGCTGTCGATGGTCCAGCGAGGTCGTGCCGGTTTTTCGCGACTCCTCGATGTATTTACGGCCACGCCAGAGATCGTCGACGGCACGGAGCGAGCCCCGTCTCGTGTTGTCGGTGCGCTCCGCGTACGCGACCTGTCGTTCAAGTATGGATCTCGCCTGGTTGTCGACAATGTCTCATTCGATGTCGAACCGGGCCAATCTCTCGCGATCGTTGGAAAAACAGGCGCCGGCAAGTCAACGTTGGCGATGCTTCTCGCGCGCCTGTTGCCGACTCCAAAAGGGGCCGTGAGCATCGACGGGCGCGACGTTTGTTCGCTACCGCTCTCGTTTGTGCGATCGGTTATCGGTTACGCGCAGCAAGATGCGTTTCTGTTTTCGACGACCGTGGCGCGCAATATCGGGCTCGCGCTGAACGACGCTGAATCGCCTGAAGCGTTCACGCAAATTTGCGACGCAGCGACCGGCGCGCAAGTGCTCGATGAAATCGCCACGTTGCCGGAACAATTTGAAACGGTTGTCGGCGAGCGCGGCGTTCAGCTTTCGGGCGGCCAAAAGCAGCGCGTCGCGCTCGCGCGGTCGCTGCTCTGGGGGCCGAAAATTCTGATTCTCGACGACCCGATGAGCGCGGTCGACACAAAGACCGAAGCGCAAATATTGCGAGCGATCGCCCGCGAAGCGAAAAAGCGCACCGTCGTACTCATCACGCACCGTATTGCCGCGGCCGCTCGATGCGACGCCATCGTGGTGATGGATAACGGCGCCATTGTAGAGCGTGGAAAGCACCAAGATTTGGTTCGCGGCGGCGGCCTTTATGCCTCACTTGCTGAAGAACAGCAGATGGCGCGCGAACTCGAAGAGCTTGACGACGTCGCCGCAATTAGCGCCCCCGCGCCGGCGCTCTTGGATGAGGGGCCGCGATGAGCCCGCAAGACGAACGGAAAAAAAGCGCGACCGATAAGCTGCGCGCGTACCACGAAGAAGAGACGATCGCGCGCGGCTACGACCTACAGTACGTGCGCCGCCTGTGGCCCTATTTGCGCCCGCATACGAGCTACGTCGTGCTGTCGCTTATCACGCTCGGAGTTCTCACCGCCATCGGTCTGATACGCCCGCTGGTGATGGGCGACGTCGTCACCCAGGCCGCCCGGCAGAACGGCGACCTCCTTTTTCGTGACGGTGTAGCGCTCGCCGGGCTTCTTCTCGCGACGCAAGTTTTAACATTTGTACAGATGTACACAATGCAACTTGCCGGCGCGCGCGCGATGGCGGCGCTTCGAACCGACATTTTCGGCTTCATGCAGCGCCTAAGTTTGCGCTACTTCGACCACACGCCGATAGGCCGGCTTGTCACGCGCGCCACGAACGACGTCGACGCGATTGGCGAAATTTTTGCCACGGGAGTGATCAACGCGCTCGGCGATCTCGTGGCGCTAATCGGCATCGTCGTCATGATGCTCGCCCTCGACTGGCGGATGTCGCTTATCGCGTTCGCGACGATTCCGGTGGTCGCTCTCTTGGTCAACATGACGCGGCATCGCTCAAGAAAGGCGTATCGCGATATTCGCGTAAAAACAGCCCGGCTAAACGCTTTTTTGAACGAGCAAGTGAGCGGCATTGCGATTGTTCAAGCGTTTAATCGCGAAGAGTCGATGGGGCGTGAGTTCGGCGAGATCAACGAAGCGTATCGCGAAGCGAACAAGCGGGCGATTTTTTATGAAGCGGTGCTCGATGCCGCGATCGAAATGGTCGGCACTCTATGCATCGCAAGCGTGCTCTATTGGGCCGGGCTTGAACGGCTGATGCTTTCGCTGGGCGACGGGCATGTGTCGTTCGCGCTTGTCGTCACGTTCACGCAGTACATCAAACAATTTTTCGAGCCGATCAGCATGCTCGCGCAGCGCTACACGCTTCTTCAAAGCGGGCTAAGCGGCGCGGAGCGCATTTTCGAACTACTTGACGAAAAAGAGATCGAGTCGCCGCACGCGCAGCCGATCGCCGCACCAAGCCACGTACCGGCCGACGAGGCGATCGCGTTTGAAGACGTGTCGTTCGAATACAAAGCGAATGCTCCGGTCTTGAGCAACGTGTCGTTCTCAGCCGAGCGCGGCGAACATATTGCGATTGTCGGCGCGACCGGCGCAGGTAAAAGCACCGTCGCAAGCCTACTTTTGCGCCTGTACGATGCATCGAGCGGCTCGATAAGAGTGCTCGGAAAAGATGTTCGCGCGTACGAGCTATCTGAGCTTCGTCGACTTTTTTCGGTCGTTCCGCAAGATGTGTTTTTGTTCCGCGGGAGCGTCGCCTCGAACGTTGCGATGAGCCATCGCGTCGTCGACGCGGCGCGCGTCGCATGGGCGCTCGAACGCGTCGGCGCGATCGACATGGTTCTCCGCCGCGAAGGGGGGCTCAACGCTCCGGTCGATGAACGCGGCTCGAACTTCAGCGCCGGCGAGCGACAACTGCTCGCATTCGCGCGCGCGCTCTACAAAGATGCGCCGCTTCTGCTGCTCGACGAGGCGACGGCGAGCATCGATTCAGACACAGAAGCGAAGCTGCAAAACGCGCTCGAAGCGCTGATTGAAAAGCGAACGGCGATCGTGATTGCGCACCGGTTGTCGACGATTCAAGCAGCCGATCGCATCATCGTGTTCCACAAAGGGCGCCTAGTCGAAAGCGGAACGCACCAGCAGCTACTAGAGCAAGGCGGCGTGTACGCCCGCCTCTACAAGCTCCAATTCGCGCAAAAACACGTGGAAGAAGCAACAGCGCAAGAGAGCCTATAACTCTGAATCTGAATCTGCCCCGTAAAGTGCCCGTGCCCGTAAACGTGCCCGGCCGTAGGCCTAAAAGGTCAAGCAATCTCCCCAGAAAACACACGCCGCGCCGGACCGCGCTGCACTGCGTGACTATCGCTCGATCGCATCGTGACGATCAGCGTGCCGCCGGGAAGCTCAACCGCGATCGGCGTGTCGCGCGGCATCTCGCCTCGATCGCACAATGCTGCGACGACCGCCGCGGCGCCGGTACCGCATGCCATCGTGACTCCGACGCCGCGCTCCCAGACGGCCACGCGAACACTCTTTTTTTCAGCGATAATATCGGCAAATTCGATATTCGCCCCTCCATCGAACGCCGGATGCACGGAGGCGACAGGCCCGATACGACGCACCATCGCCTCGTCGTATTGGCCGAACCGAATCGCATGACGATTGCCGGTGTTCGCGGTCGCGAATTCGATCGATGCGCCGTCAATCTCGACCCGCGTAACCCCGGTGACGATAACCGGGCCTAAATCGACCGTTACGAGCGCATCGCCCTCGCGCATTTCAACGACGCAGTCGAGCGGCCCCGCGTCGGTCTCAATGCACACCGATGAGGCGCCGGCGCGGCCCGCAACGTGCATCGCGACACACCGAATACCATTGCCACACATTTCGGCGATCGATCCATCCGCGTTGATTACGACCATCCGCGCGGCGCTTCGCGCGCTTGAGGCAGGCAAAATCGCTAAAATGCCATCAGCGCCGACGCCGAAGTGACGATCGCAAATCGTCGCTGCGCGTTCACGCAAGAGCGCGACTTCTCGCTCTGTGCAATCGACGAGAACAAAGTCGTTCCCTGCCCCTTCGTACTTTTCGAACCGCATTTTTGGCTGGAAACGGTACATTAACCTCACCTGTAAGCCACTTTGATCACCGATTTCGCGCCAAATTGGCTCAATTTCTTGCTTATCACGAGCCGCGCCCCATAAATACGGTCATCGATGCCCCCGCCTGAACCTCTTCCGAGCGATCCGGACGTGATCCGTCCGAAGCGCGCCGCCCCTGCGGAGATCGTGCGCCCTACGCGGGCCGAGGTGAGCCTCCAGGCGCTCCGCGATAACCTACGCACACTTCGGCGTTACGCCGGGCCAGCCGCCGTCTGGGCCGTGCTCAAGGCCGACGGTTATGGGCACGGCGCGCCGGCCGTCGCGCGGACGTTGGAGCGAGCTGGGGCCGACGGATTTTGCGTCGCGCTGCTCGAAGAGGCGATTGAATTGCGTGACGCCGGCGTCATGAAGCCGATTTTGGTGATGGGCGGCTACTACGCAAGCGCGTACGCTGAGCTCGCCGCACGCCATCTCACTCCGGTGATCTACGACTTACGGCAGGTGGAAGCGATAGCCCGCCTCGTTCGGTCGGGCGCCATTGCTGCGCCGGTCGATGCGCATTTGAAGATTGATACCGGCATGGCGCGGCTCGGCGTCACGCTCCGCGAGCTCGACGCGTTCGCGGCTCGGCTCGGCAAGTTCCCCGAAGTGAAAATATCGGGGCTGATGACGCATCTTGCTTGCGCCGATGCGCTGACTTCCGAAGAGACGGCCGAGCAAATGGCGCGGTTTGAAGAGGCGACAATCCTGCTCGCCCGGTACGGCGTTAACCCCAAAATTCGTCATGCGGCAAACAGCGCTGCGCTGCTTCGATCGCAAGCGCGTCTCGACTTCGTGCGCCCAGGCGTGGCGATGTTCGGGATTTCGCCCCCGCTTCCCGCCGGCGCCGTCGATACGCCACTCACGTCCGCGCTCAAGCAGGTGATGCGCGTTCGCACCGAGATTGTCGCGCTGCGTTCTATCGCGCCAGGTTCGGCAGCTGGGTACGGCGCAACATGGCACGCGCCGAAAGAGTCGGTCATCGCGACAATCGCGATGGGGTACGCCGACGGGCTTTCGCGCGCTCTTTCAAACCGCGGCGAAGTGCTTGTTCGCGGCAAGCGAGCGCCGATTGTTGGCACAGTTTCAATGGACATGACGATGGTCGACGTGACCGCAATTGACGGCGCTTCGATCGGCGATGAAGTTGTGGTGCTCGGCGCTCAGGATGGGCCGCTCGGGAGCGGGTTTCTCGGCGCAGACGAGATCGCGCGCCACTGCGACACGATTCCGTGGGAGGTAATGTGCGCCATTTCCCGACGCGTTCCGCGATTTTATCGCGAATCGTAGAGATACCACCAACTTTCACCGATCGACATCGCATGCGATTCGCGCGACCGGTGCTACATGTTTCCGTGTGACACTCTCGATCCCGTTTCGGTCAATTCAGCACGTCTTTTTTGACGACCTTGATGCGCTGAATATCCTCCACAACGTTCGCTTCGTTTTATTTATGGAGCGCGCCCGCGGTGAATTCTTAAATTCGCTCGGCTTCGGTTGGAAGGATGATCTTGCGACAAACCCAGACAAATATCACGTCGTCGCCGAGCATCAGATCCGCTACATCGCTTCGGTGCGGAGCGAAGGGAAGCTCGTTGTCGAGGTCACGCCGAGGCATATCGGCCGTTCGAGCTTTATTATCTACGCCGAAGTTCGCGCGATGCACGGGCCGACGATCTTTGCCGAGGGGACAACGAGGCTCGTTCGGCTCGACCCGACGACCAACAAGCCTTGTTCATGGAGCGACCGATTCCGCAACGTGCTCACGCCCCTCATCATTAGCGAGACGAAGCCGGCTTAGTTTAAATGACCCCTCAGCCGCTTCCGCCGTCGCGCTATCGATTTCCGAATCCCGAAACCGCCGATAGCGAAGAGGCAATCGTCTGCACCGGTGGCGACTTCGCGCCGAGTACCGTTCTTGAAGCTTATCGCAACGGGATTTTTCCGTGGCCTGTCGACGAGACATTTACTCCGTGGTGTTCGCCCAATCCGCGCGCGATCTTTCCGCTCGATGGCCCCGCTCACTGCTCGCGCAGCCTTCGTCGCACGATGCGGTCGGGACGATTTCGTATCACTCTCGACACAGCGTTCGACGCCGTCGTTGAGCAGTGCACGCACCGCGATGAAGGGACCTGGATCACGAAGCGCTATCGCACCTGTTATCGCGCGCTTCACAAAGCCGGGTGGGCTCACAGCATCGAAGTATGGAACGACGCGGACGCACTGGTCGGCGGCCTCTACGGAATCGCGATCGGCGCGATGTTTGCGGGCGAATCGATGTTTCATACGGCCACCGACGCCTCTAAAGTCGCGTTTGTTCGCCTTTCGGAGCTGCTTCGAGGCGCCGGTTACGAGCTGTTCGACGCGCAAGTGCCGACGCCTCACCTCGAATCGCTTGGCTGCGTGCCGGTCGCTCGGACGCAGTTCTTAAAACAGCTCCGTCACGCGATCGCGCTGTCGCGCGAATTCCCCACCACTTCCCCCTGAATTGATGCCATCGCATCGTCGAGCGACAAGACGCCGCGACCACCGAGTGCGCGCTCCAGCGCACGCCACGGCTTCTGGGGCGAATCGACTTCTAAATGGAAATCGAGAAAACAGCGATGCTCGAACGCGCGCAGCTGAAAGCGCCAACCGTTTGCCGCTACGTCACGCGCGCTTCGAAGGTAGTAGAGATCTGTGAGCGCATCTTTGAAACGGACGATCGTATCGTTGGCCGGAATCGACAGCGCTTCGGCGACCGACAACTTTGCGCCACCAGCGTGCGGGGCCGCTTCACGCACGACGCCGTTCGTCTCTTTGTATGAATTGCAGAAGACGACCAGCGCACGTTCGTTGCCGAGGCTGTTTGAATAGACGAAAACATCTTCGTCAACGCTACCGTCGTCTTGGACAAAATCGTACAAGTTGAATCGCTTCACGTCGCTAAACAGCGACCGCTTTTTCAGAAGCGGGATGATCTCGCGTTCGTGACGACGCTGAAACTCTTCGTCAGGCCGCTCGTCGCGCAGCGGCGCGGTAAATTCCATCCCGTACTTTTCTGAATAGCCTTCAATCTGCCCATGCCCAAACATCGGCACGCCTGGCATCGTAGCCATCATCAAACAGACGCCGAAATATTTGTCGTCACGACCAAACTGAACCGCCGCCGACTCTTCATCCGGGTTGTTCATAAAGTTGACGAATCGCTTCAAAATCTCTGGCTCCGCCGCGAGCATGACTTTCATGAGATTGCGGTATTCGGCGTTGTTCCCCGCTTTCAGCATGTTCATGAATGCCGAGTTGTAAACGCGATGCATCCCTAGCTCGCGCACGAAGTACCCTTCCATCATCCAAAATGCTTCGGCAAGCAGGAGCGTGTCGGGGTACTCTTTCGCCACGCGTTCGACTACTTCGCGCCAAAATTCGCGCGGCACTCGTTTGGCAAATTCGCGTTCACTCAGCGCAAAGTGTGCGCGCGACGGAATCCCCCCTCCTCCCCCCGGAACAGGGAACCAGAGCCGCTGAATTTGGCTGCTCGCGAGAGTCATCGCCGCGTCAAAACGAATGACCGACGACATCGACGCCACGAGCAAAATCGACTGAATGACCGCCTCGCGCACATCTGCATGCGAATAGTCGAGCTGCGCCGTGTCGTTCCACGGAAGGCCGGTGCCGTCGTTGCCGTGATAAACGTACCGGACCGACTCCGACTTCGTATCGACACGTTTGAAGACAACCGCTGCATCGGTGCAATCCCAATAGCCGTCTTCGATGAACAACTTGTAGTCGTCATGTTGGCTCAAATCTGGGCCGGTAAATGAGTAGTTTGGGTACGGGCTGATGGCTGTTTGAAGAAATCGATCGGGGTGGTCGGCCATCCATTTCGAATCGATCGCTGTGTGGTTCGGAACCATGTCGGTCGCCAGGCGTATTCCGCGCTTTTTTGCCCTATTTTTCAGATTTTCATACGCGCTTTTTCCGCCCAACGACTCGGCAATTTCGTAGTCGTAAATCGAATAGGCCGACGCTGCCGCATGCTCTGCTCCGTTGAGCTGTTTGATTTCGCGCGAGGCTCGGCTCCGCTCCCACACGCCAATGAGCCAAAGTGCGGAAAAGCCGTGCTCTTGGAGACGATCGAGCTCTTCGTCCGGGATCTGATCGAGCCGCTCAATTTTTCGACCATAGTGGCGACCGAGTTGCGTCAGCCACACAAGTGTTGATTTGGCGAGCATGACGACGTTTGGCATCCATTCGCGGTCGTCCGAAAACGTGGGGCTTAGCTCCACTTTGGGCGGGACAACGATCGGGCCGGGGACTTGCGCGCCGGTCGAGATCGGTTGGCCTTGCTTGGCGAGCCACACGTCCTCTTCGGTGCAGATGTCGATCGCCAAGAGCAGACGCTTCCAAACGGGTGTGGATACGAGCCGCGTGGCCCAATGCTGCCGCATGTAGGCCAGCTGCTGCACAATTGAGTCGCTTGAGTGGAGCAGCGGCGCCATCAGCAATTCGAACACCCCCCCCGCCTTGCCTGGGGCACCGTCGCTGGATCGCGTCATCGCCACGATCTCTTCGTAGCGTGACTCGCGTTTCAGCGCTTCATCGCTCGCCCATTCAGAGACGGCGGCGCATGCGCGATTTTGGTTTAACATCCAAAGTAGTAGCAACTCCTCGAACGCAAGCGCCAAATTGGCCATTCCACCTGTTGCCCCAGCGAGAAATTCTTCCCACCCTTCGACTGTTGGCTCGGCTCCGGTTGGTGGGAAGGCGGTGGCAAAACGGTCGATTGTTTCCGTAAACTCGCGGCCAAACCTGCGCCGCGCCGCCACCAATTGCCCTGAAAATGCGCTCGTTGCGCCGCGTCGGTGGGCAGCTACCATGGCATGCATCGTTTCGGACATAACGCCGACGGCAAACAGATAGGATGCCGTAACGGCCTGACGGCCGTGCCTCTGGCGTATAGAATTGATCTCCGTCGCGCACTCTTGAGCTTCACGAAACGTTGCAAAAACAGCGTCGCCCCGCTCCACGATCCACGGCCAACGCACAAACTGAACCGCCTGCTTATTCATTGAATTCATTTTTTGACGCGATTCTCGAGCAAGTCCACGGACCCTAATTTACGATGAACTTCTTTGCCACAGCTGCCAAAGGGACCGAAGGACTTCTTCGCGATGAGCTTCGCGATTTGCGAATGCCGCGCGTGCGCGCCGACCGCGGCGGTGTTCACTTCGAGGGGGGCTGGCGTGATGCATTTCGTGCTTGCTACGAATCGCGCATCGCAATGCGCATTTTGGCGCTCTGCGGTCGATTTGAAGCACGAAACGGCGATGAGCTCTACGAGGGAGTTTCGCAAATCGATTGGAGTCAATACATCGACGCGCGAAGCACGATCGCCGTAAAGGCGACTTGCCGTTCGAGCAAGCTTACGCATACGCAATTTATCGCACAAAAAACGAAAGACGCGATCGTCGACCAAATTCGCTCAAAAAGCGGTGCGCGCCCTTCGGTCGACTTGAACGACCCCGATTTGAATGTCGCCGTTCATCTAGTGAACGACATGGTGCAATTGTACGTCGATGTTTCAGGAGAGCCGCTGCACAAGCGCCGGTACCGCACTGAAGCGGGCGAAGCGCCATTAAAAGAGACGCTCGCCGCAGCGATGGTCCGATTTTCCGGCTGGCAGCGCGGCGCGCCGCTCCCGCCATTTGCCGACCCAATGTGCGGTTCGGGGACAATCGCGATTGAAGCTGCGCTGATCGCCGCCAACATTCCTCCGGGGTGGCAGCGAACGATGGGGATCGAGCGCTGGCTTCTCTGTGACGAGACGTTGAAGGCGGAATTTTTTGCCGTTCGTGAAAAAGCGAAAGCCAGTGTTGTCGGCGGCCCTTTTGACATTCGCGCGAGCGATTCAGACGATGTCGTGCTTCGAGTTGCGCGCCAAAATGCGTCGCGCGCTGGGGTCGCGTTTCCGATCGTGCGCGCCGATGTGAGCGACGATTTCCCGCTCCCCGGCGGCGTGATTGTCACAAATCCTCCGTATGGCGAACGCCTCGAAGGTTCTGAAACGCTTTATCGCCAGATGGCGAGCTCATTTCGCGCTTCGCGCGCGCACACAGTTTGCGTGATTTGCGGCTCACGCGAGCTCGAAGATGCGCTCAATCGAACGATGCGCCCCGCCCGTTGGCTGCTTGTCTTCAATGGGCCGCTCTCATGCAAGCTGATTGCCTACGAAAATCGATAGCGATGTCCGGTGGACGGCCGCCATGACGGCGCTATAGGTGCCAAATGGATACTGCATCCGCACCAACTTCGAGTAAAAAGCGCGTTCTTGTCGGCGATCAAGCGCCCGATTTGGCGGTTGAAACGCAAACGGGAGAGACGATCAATCTTCGCGATTTGTGGCAGAAAAAGGCGCTCGTTCTTTTCTTTTATCCAAAGGACAACACGCTCGGCTGCACCAAAGAGGCGTGCGCGTTTCGCGATCAGTACGAAGTATTTTCAGAAGCCGGAGCCGAGGTGGTCGGCGTGAGCTCCGATTCGGTCGAATCGCACCAATCGTTCGCCGAAAAATATCGCCTTCCGTTCAAGCTTTTGGCCGACAAAGGGGGCCACCTCCGCAAACTGTTCGGCGTCGAAAGCTCGCTCGGCATCATGCCCGGCCGCGTCACGTACGTCATCGACACAAAAGGCGTCGTTCGTCACATCTTCTCATCGCAATTCATGGCAACCCGCCATGTCGACGAAGCGCTGGCATTTGTGAAACAGCTGTAACCGGGGGATCCTTCGGCAAAAGCAGCCTCAGGATGACAGGCTTAACAAATAAAAAGCGGGCCGTTGTCATCCTGAACGAAGTGAAGGATCTCACTGTTGCGATTTTATCGCCCAGCCGATCATTTTGTACAGCATTCGTGCGCCGACGTTGGCGTCCCACTCGTCGTTTTCTCCCGGGGCGACTTCGTTCAAATCGAACCCGATAATGGTGCGACCGCTGCGCACGAGCGCGCCGATTAGGTAGTTCACTTGATTGAACGATAAACCGCCCGGCACTGGTGTCCCCGTATTTGGGCAATAGACCGGGTCGAGCCCGTCGATGTCGAACGACAGGTAAACCGATTTCGGAAGCGATTCTATGATGCGCTCGCACTGGCTCGACCACGTCTCGCCTTCGAACGATCGGCGCGCCAAATCAGCGTCAAAATGCGTTACAATTCGCCCTTCTGACTGTTCGATGCACTCGATTTCGGCGTCACAAAGGTCGCGGATGCCGACTTGCACGAGGCGCGTTACTGCGTCGATCCGGTCGACTACGTTGCGCATGATCGACGCGTGCGACCAGGTAAAGCCTTCGTAGGCGTCGCGTAAATCGGCGTGCGCGTCGATGTGCAATATACCAAATTCGGCATATCGCTTCGACAGCGCGCGAATGAGACCGAATGGCGACGAGTGATCGCCGCCAACGAGGCCGACCAACTTGTCACGAGAGAGCCAGCCGGCCGCTTCGGCCTCAACCCAATCGTTGACTTTTTCGCTCGCCGCGTTGACTGCTTTTAACGACTCACCAAGCGCTTCGTCGCCATCGATGACGCCGCCGGCTTTAATAATCGGCACCGCTTCAGCGCGCGCGAGGCGATTCCACTCTTCGACTTGCGGATCGATGTCGACCATCGCAATCCCCACTTCGTAGGAATTGCCGAGTTCGACATCGCGCAAGTCGACCTGCTTCGACGCCTCGAGGATCGCAGCCGGCCCGCGAGAAGTTCCCGCTCGATAAGACGTTGTTGCGTCCCATGGGACAGGAATCAAAACAACGCGAGCCTCCTCTGGAGAGAACGGAAGCCCGTAAATCCCCGCGTCGTCGGCCGCCGCGGCATTTGGATCAAAAGACATGATGGGACCTATGGCATTGCGGCGGGGGACGAGCCCCCGCCCTACAAAGCGGGGGCTTGTCCCCCGCCGTTGGCGTTTCTAACGGATTGCTTCGAACAGGCCGGCAGCGCCCATTCCTCCACCGATGCACATCGTTACGATGGCGTAGCGGCCATTTCGTCGCCGCAATTCGTACAGCGCCGATGCCGCAAGCTTCGCCCCGCTGCAGCCAAGCGGATGACCTAGCGCGATTGCGCCGCCGTTGACGTTCAGCTTGTCGTCCGGAATTTCGAGCGTTCGCTGCACGTAGACCGACTGGCTTGCGAACGCCTCATTGACCTCAAAGAGATCGATGTCGGTCATTTTTAGGCCTGTTTTCTCGAGCAATTTGCGAACCGCTGGAATTGGCCCGATTCCCATCAACGCTGGGTCGACGCCCACCGTTACGAACGAACGCATGTAGCCGAGCCCTTTGATGCCGAGCGAATCGGCTTTCGCCTTGCTCATCACGAGCGCGGCGGCTGCGCCATCTGACAACGGCGAGCTATTGCCCGCCGTGACCGAACCGGTCTGCGAAAACGCCGGCTTGAGCTGCGAGAGCCCTTCGGCCGTCGTCTCTCCGCGCACCAACTCGTCGCGACGAAAATCAAACGTTTCACGCGTATTTCCGACGTAGCGCGGCGCGTGGACTGTAACGATTTCATCCTCGAATTTGCCTGCTTTTTGTGCGGCCGCGGCCTTTTGCTGGCTGCGGAGCGCAAACGCATCCTGGTCGGCACGCGAGACGTTGTATTCGCGCGCGACATTTTCTGCGGTAATCCCCATCGGCGTATAAACCGATGCGACGCGCGCGATCGCTTCTGGCGATGCGCTTAACTTGTTGCCGATCATCGGCACCATCGACATCGACTCAACGCCGCCGGCAATCACGACGTCGTTCGACCCCATCGCGATCGACCCTGCAGCGAGCGCAATTGCTTGCAGACCGCTTGAGCAAAATCGATTGATCGTCATCGCGCTCGACTCGATCGGAAGCCCCGCCAAGAGCCCCGCGACACGCGCGACGTTCAGCCCTTGCTCCCCTTCGGGCATCGCGCAGCCGAGAATCAGATCTTCGATGTCGTTCGCGCTAATTTGCGGCACGCGCTTCAAAAGAGCCGCCACCACTTCGCCTGCAAGCTCGTCTGGTCGCTTATGGGCTAGAGAGCCTTTTTGCGCCCGACCGACCGCCGAGCGTACCGCCTCTGCAATCACAATGTCAGTCATCGCTCTCTCCTTAGTTTCTCAACGGTTTGTTGTTCATGAGCATCGATTGAATTCGCTCTTGCGATTTCGGCTCGCCACACAAGCTTACGAACGCTTCGCATTCGAGTTCGAGGATTTCGTCTTCGGTCACTTCGTGAGTTGCACCGCTTACTCCGCCGCAGAGCACGTTTGCGAGCTTAACTGCGATTGTCGCATCGTGCTTTGTTGCAAAACCGCCAGCGACGAGCGTATCGACCATCATTGTCAATGTCGCTATCCCGCTTTCGCCCGGTAGTACATACGCCTTCGGAATCGGCGGATGGTAGCCGGAATTTGCGATGCCGAGCGCCCTTGCTTTGACTTCGGTCACTTGGCGTGCGCGGTCGAACGAGACGCCGTCAGAGTGCCTGAAATATCCGAGCGCTTTCGCTTCGTCGGCACTTGTCGCAATTTTTGCCATCGCAATATTCTTGAACACTGAAATTACGAATTCGTAGCTCGTCAGGTTGGTCCCTTCGGGGATCGCTTCGAGCGCGCGCCACAGCATGTTCATCGTCCCCGCGCCGCCCGGAATGAGCCCGACGCCAACTTCAACAAGCCCACTGTATGTCTCGGCCGCCGCTTGGACGCCGGTGCAGCCAAAGCAGAGCTCGAGACCACCGCCGAGCGTCATCCCGTAAGGAGCTGCGACAATTGGAACGCTGGCGTATTTCATCCGCTGCACCGCCGATTGGTACCCTTTTACCATCGTACGGATCGCCTCCCACTGCTGCTGGGCCGATGCCATCGCCACGAGGAGCAAGTTTGCGCCGACGCAAAAGTGCTCGCCCTGATTTGCGATGACCATCGCGCGAAATTCGTTTTCGGCTTTTTCGACCGCCATCGGCAACATCGAAATCACGTCGGGGTCGATGCTGTTCGCTTTGGTCTTGAACATGACGCCAAGGACGCCGTCGCCCAAATCCCACGCTTCGGCGCCGTCGTTCTTGAGCACCGGCGCAGAGCCGCGACGCAGAATTTCGAATGTCGCCGTTCGCGGATCGGTCGCGCGCGAAATGTATTCGCCTTTGCGCAGATCAAAAACCGCGCCATCAGCGCGATAAAACGCCGTCGCCCCCGACGCGCGCATCTTTTTGATCGACTCGGGGATCGCGAGCTTGTCTTTCTCCATTCGGTCGAGAACTTCGACAAATCCGACCGCATCCCACGTTTCAAATGGGCCGAGCTCCCAGTTGTAGCCCCACTTCATCGCGTTATCGATGTCGACGATCGAATCGGCAATTTCGCCAATTCGCTTTGCTGAATAGATGAGCGATCGGGATGCCGCTTTCCATGCGAACTCGCCGCCTTTGCTGCGATCTTCAAAAAGCTTGCGCACACGCTCGCGCGGCGACTCAATTTTGCTGATCGATTTTGCGAGCTTCTTGATCTCTTCGTCGCCGGCTTTTTCTCGATACGCCAGCGTTTTTGGGTCGAACGTTTCGATCCCTTTTTCGCTCTTTCGGTAGAAGCCGCTCTTTGTTTTGTTGCCGAGCAATTTTCGCTCGACCATCGTTCGCATGTACGGCGGAACTTTAAAAACTTCGCGCTCTTCGTCGCCGGCTAGCGCGGCGTAGCAGTTGTCGGCAACGTGGACGAACGTGTCGAGCCCGACAACATCGCCGGTTCTAAAGCTTGCGCTCTTTGGATGCCCCATCGGCACCCCCGTCAATGCATCGACATCTTCGGGCGTGAGGTTGTGCTCGAGCATCAACTGAATCGTCGACATCATGGCGTGAACGCCGATGCGATTGCCGATGAAGTTCGGCGTATCTTTTCCGACGACGATCCCCTTACCGAGGCCATTTTCGCCAAAGGACGAAATGCGTTTCACCGTTGCCGGGTCGGTCTCGGGACCGGCCACGATTTCGAGCAGCTTCATGTACCGAACGGGGTTGAAGAAGTGCATGACAAGAAAGCGCTTTTTGAAGCTCTCGCTTCGCCCAACCATCATCTCTTCGATGCGAAGACCCGACGTGTTTGACGCGATAACGCAGTCGGACGAAATCACTTTTTCGAGCTTTTCGAAAAGCGAGCGCTTGTCGGCGAGACGCTCGATAATTGCTTCGATTACGAGGTCGCAATCGCCGAGGGTGCCGAGGTCGTCTTCAATGTTTCCGACCGTTACAAGGCGCGCGTAGCTCTTGTGAAAAAACGCGGCTGGGCGTGCTTTTAGCGCACGCTCGAGGCCGCCCGCGGCAAAGCGATTGCGCGCCGATCGGACAGATTTTTCAGCGGGCGGGAGGTCCGGCGGAACAATGTCGAGCAGGCGAACGCGCACCCCAGCATTGGCAAAGTGTGCGGCAATTCCGCTCCCCATTACGCCGGCGCCGATAACACCGACGCATCGAATCGGCTTAGTCATGACTCTCCTTACAAATTGGTAAAAACGCGGGTGCCCTTGTAGCGCGTAAACGCGTCCGACGCCTACGCAATTGCTCGGCGGCACGCGTCGAGGCCCCCACTGGACGGTCCAAATCGGCCGCGCTTCTCAATTTGATCCAATATTAGTGAACAATTGCGTCTCGGTTAGAACCTGGACGTCAGGTACGCTTTGCCTACACCGTTCGCGTGGATCATAACTTGTTCTCCTGTCGCCGCACATGTCGGTGTGACTCCGACCGACGCAGTTTTCGTCGACCCGGGGGTACCAGGGGAACCGAGGAAAAAACGATGAAGCGAACGGCGATACTGCAAAGCGCGGCACTGGTTGCACTGAAAGTCTGTCTCATTGCGAGCGTCGTCGTTATTTCGGCCAGCTGCGCGACGGAGCGGAAGCCAATCAACCGCGTTCAAGCAAACGCCCTCGATAAATCGTATTTTGTCCGCCCAAACGCAGCCGGTGAATACCGTGGCGGCGGCGACGACAGCGACTCCTGGTATTTCCTCGCGACCGTTACCGACACGCCCGTCGTCAATCGGTTTACAAAGTTCATCGGGTGGCACGGCCAGATGTTTCGGATCAAGTGGCGCGTCGAAGAGACGCAGCTGCTCGCGTTTCGCGAAGACCCCGACATTTTGGGCTCGGCCGATGAATCAGGCGGCCTCGTCGCGGCATTTCCGATTGACAAGCATTTTGACATTAGACGCTCGTACAACTCAGTTACTGGCGAAGAGCTGAACATTGTCGAAGAAAATACGCAAGATCGCCTGTGGCATCAGCGTCAATATATGCGGGTCGATTGGTCTAAAAACCATCTCGCAAACCGTTCGCTCGACTTCAGACTCGGTGAGACCGACACCCGAGGTTACGAGGCGAACTATTTTGTTCAGGATCCTAACGATGCCGATCATCCTGTCTTCGAAGACGGCTATTTCGACATCACCGCGAACTACACGCTTATCGCCGACTGGCTAAGCTGTTACACGGTCTACCGAAGTAGGGACTGCTCCGACGGCGACGTTAGGGCGCGCCTTTCGTTCCGAAAAGTTCCGGAGCGCGATTACGTTCCGCGCGAATATCCAGATCGTCAGCCGATCCTAAATGCAAAGGGCCAGGCAATTCTCGACGCGGACGGCAGGGAGATTTCGCTCCCCGTCCACGATCAATTCGGCCTTTTCAGAACCGAACGTGCTGTCACCGACTCGCGTTTCGGCACGCTTGAAAAGCAATTCATTTACCGCGCCCATTTGTGGAACATTTGGCAAGAGTGGTTCGCCCGTGACGGTGAGGGGGAGATTGTCAAAGAGGGTGGGCTGAACAAACTTTTGCCGTTCAAAGAGCGAAAAATTCGTCCGGTCGTCTACCACTTGAACAGCGACTTCCCAGCCGAGTTGAAGTCGACGATGGCAGCGGCGGCCGATCAATTTGACGACGCTTTTCAAGAGGCGGTCGCGTCTACGCGGCTCATGGAATACAAAGGCGACGGAGCTGTGCTGGAATACGCCGAGCTTCGCGCCGAAGTTGCGGCGATGAAAGCTCGCGGCGAACGCGTCGTTTTCTTTTGCACCAACAGCCCCGTCATCGAAGGTGACCCGGTCGAGTGCGGTCCGCCGGGAACTGTGGCGCGAATCGGCGACCTTCGTTATTCGATCATCAATTGGGTGACGAAGCCATCTTACCTGCTCGGATTCGGCCCATCTTTTGCCGATCCGATCACCGGCGAGATGGTTTCGGCTGCAACGTTTTTGTACGGCACGTCGATCGACTCGTACGCTCAACGCGCGGTCGAGATGGTCAACTTGATCACCGGACGCACCAGCGGCGACGACTTTCTGCACGGGGTTGATACCGATCGGTTCGCGCAGCAACTCAAAGATGCTCGGCTGCCTGGCCCAACCGAAAGCGCTGTAGTCGGGGCACCGGCAAACGTGCCTGGGACGGCCACGTTTAATTTGGCTGCGGCGCAAACGTCGGTCGACGCAACGTTCGACCGCTCGCTTATGGGCGTTGTCGACGCAAAAGCGGCATCTAAGGAGCTTGCGCTCGGAGGAGCGACGCCAAGGAGCAATCCGCTCGCCCGTCTTCGTGGAAGCCAATTCGAAGATATTTTGTTGAATAGCCCGGAGATGAAACAGCTCTTCGACAAATCCGACAACGAAGCGCTTTCCGACAACGACGTCAAAACACTCCAAAGCCACCTTTTCGGAGCAAGCACCGACGCAAGTGAACGGGAGCGTGAGCAGCTTCTTGGCACGCACGGGTGCCATTACATGGCTGAATTTGCTGACGGCGCCATCATCGGCCTCGCCCAAGAGCTCGCCAAGAAATACCCCAAGCTTGGAAACGCGTCCGAAGATGCAAAGCGCGAAACCGAGATGTGGCAAGAAATTAGGCGCGCCATCACGCGCGGCGTCGGGCTCCACGAAACGGGGCACAACATCGGTCCGCTTCGCCACAACTTTGAAGGTTCGTCAGACGCGCTCAACTTCTTTGACGAATATTGGGAGCTGCGCGGCGACAAAGCGAACTTCGGAGACAAGCTGACCGACGAGCAGAACGCCAAGCGAATCTCTGAATACGAGTATTCGAGCATCATGGACTACGGTGCGCGATTTAACTCCGACATCCATGATCTCGGCAAGTACGACTACGCCGCAATCCGGTTCGCCTATGCGAACATGGTTGAAGCGTGGCCGAGCGGAAAGGTTATCGAACCGCTCTACACGCGTGACCCGGGATACGATCGGCTAAACACGTATCCGTCGTACAGCGCCGATTTGCTCGAAGCGATTAATCGTACAAACCGGCACTATACGCAGATTCCGAAGCAATTTAGCGACGGCCTGAAATCGTTGTCGCGATCTGGACGACAAATTCGCCGATTCGAAGATGTCGTCGCGAACGCCACTGCGCTCTACCGCAACAGCGCCAACCGAACACACCGCGTTCGGACTGGCTCATGGGCTCGCGAAGAAGGGCTCGGCATCGACGTTGTTCCGTACCGTTGGTGCGGCGACGAATATGCCGGGACCGCCGGGCGACCGATGTGTCAACGATGGGACCGCGGCGCCGATGCGTTCGAAGTCGTCCACGACGCGATGACGCAGTACAAACAGAACTACTTGTTCGACGCGTTCACGCGCGGGCGAGTTGGCTCCTACAATTTTCAGTGGGGCTATTTTCAACGCGTTTTGCACCGGTACTTCTCGCACGTGCATCGTCATTACGCGAACTGGTACTATTTCCGCGGGCAGCGTCAGCAGCTGTGGGATTCCGACCTCAATCGCGATCGCAATGGAGTGGCGCACGGGTACATCAGCGATCCTGACTGGCTAAAAGACCCAAATGGCGGCCTTCCGGGGACACTCGCGGCTCGCTGGGGCTTGGACCAACTCATCAATGTCCTTTCGACGCCGCCGGTCGGCAGGTACGTGTTTGATGAGAAATCGAAGGCGTTCCGGCTCTCAAGCGACTCAACGCGAATTTGCGAAGGGAAAAATAAAGAGCTTGTGCGCTGCCCGTCAGACGCGAAATCGCTCACCCTCGAAATCGATGATGGCGCGCGTTACCTATCGTCGCACTACGACAACGCGTCTGGAAGCAGCCGTCGATTCAACCTGATCAGCGCCGGCGCTGTGTACGACCGTATTGCCGCGATGATCACGCTGACAAGAAATGACGCAGTCTTCATCGGTGTCGACAAATTCAATAAGCCGGAGTTTGACGTCGGGTTTTACAACACGTTCCCGAAAAAGCTGACGGAGCTATTCGGTGGGTTTTTGAACGACTCGTACAATACGTTCGCGTGGCGTTACGAGCCCACACCCAAAAACGAACTGACCCCAAGGCTGCTGTCGCGTGAGCTTTTCGGCTCCGACGAAAACGTCGCGACCTTTGTAAAAGATGTCGATCCGTATTCGCTAGACCCGAATCCGACTGAACCGGAATTGAGAGGGCTCCCGATCAGTCCGATAACCGGAATCTACATGAAAGCGTTCGCCATGACACTTGCGATGGCACGGTTTCAGAGCGCCTATTCGCAAAGTTGGAACGACGCTGCGCGGATTTGGTTAAAAGGCAACGGCGACAGCTTTACGCCTGCAGCGGATGCGCCTCTTGTGTCCTTCACCGACCCGTTTTCTCACCGCCAATTCGAAGCAGTCGTCTACGGCGACGGGCGTTCTAGCCCTGCTGCCGACATGATTCGCAAAGGCGATGAGTTACGCAAGCAGTACGAAGAAGCCGTGGAGACGGCTAGGACAGCGTTGCCTGCAGGGAAACGAACAGCTGAGGATGAAAAGGCTCGCGTTGAGGCCCAGCTGAAAGAGCACGTCAACACCGTGGATCTTATGCGCGGATTGCACGGCCTTCTATGGACCGCGTCTTATCGCGGCTTATAATCCGGCATGGCCATCGCACTAGTTCAAAATCTCGCCAACGAACTTTCAGCAATCACATCCGAATACGAATCGCATTTCGCGGGTCAGCCACGGCGGACCCGCGAAATCGCGAAAATCGACGACTTGCTCGCGCGCGCAAAACGCATTTTTGAGAGCGCCGATCAAATTCCGGTTGCCGCACGCGGGGCCGAGCTTGAGCAGGTGCGCCAGCACGCGCAAGAGTTGCTTCACTCGTACGCCGCCGAGCGCGCTGCAATTGTCGCAGCCAAATCGGCGACACCTGGCGACGAAGAGTTCGGCCATTTGGCGTCGCGCGCGAACATGATTTTCGCGCGCTACTATCGCCACTTTGCAAATCGTTCGCGCAGCACGCGCGACTCTGCCCTTTTGACTGAAATGCTTGATGACCTTGTTGCCATACGCAAGCAGATGTCGGCTTGCATTCAGGGGGGTGGCAAAGAGGGTTTTCGGCGCGATTTCGATCTCGTCGGCAATACGATCGAACTCTATCAAGTCGAGATCGGCGAAATTAATAAGGCGCAAACAAACGGCAGTTTGGACGAACGTGCAGGAGTGCTTGCGCACGTCGCAAACGATCAATTTGCGCTCTATCGCAATCACTTTGCGGGCCGCTCGCGCGCGACGCGAAGGCCAGCGCTTCTGCAGCGAATTGTCGACCAGTTGAAGTATTTGCGCGAGCGAATGACCGCGCTTAAAAGCGCGGGGCTGAAGCTCGAATCAAACGACAAAAACATCGATGTTGTGTCGCTCAATATTTCGTCGTTCGAGAAGGAGCTCGCCGAAGTTAAAGCGGCGCGCCAATCGACCCAACTCGACGACATGCTCGGCATGCTTGGGTCGGACGCAAACGGGATCTTCGAAGAGTATCGCGACGGTTTTGCTGGCAAAGACAGAAAGTCGGTCGACCTTCAAACGCTGAGCGCTTTATGCGATCGACTCGGAGAAATCGCGCGTCAGATGACCGACTTTTCGCGCGCGCACAACAGCGAGTCGAACGAGCAAAATATCGATATCGTGATGACGCAGTTGGCGATGTTCGAATCGGAATACGAAGCGGTCAGCAGCCTTCAGGCGAAGCCTTCCTAACAAAGGCAGCGATTGCCGGTGCGGCGGGGGACAAGCCCCCGCCCTACCAACCTGGCTC
>CAMAVR010000042.1 GCA_945861885.1 Nannocystis exedens
CGAAATTATCCCGTAAACGTGCCCGTGCCCGTAAACGTGCCCGGCTTTTTCTTCGGGCAGCCGGAAAAAACCGGGCACGTTTACGGGCACGGGCACGTTTACGGGTGCTTCAGCCTGTGATGAGCCCGCTGCTTTCGAGGCGCCCATTGCGCAGTTCGTAAAGCCTGATTCGCGCTTCGGTGCGCTTGTCGGCTACCGTTGCGGTTGCTCCGAAAATATGGCTTCTTCCGAGCCCAACGGCGCGATCAATAATTTCGTGCCAGTGCCCGTGCATCAGCTGCACGCCGGGGAAGCGATCGAGCAGGTGGATTAGCTTCGCCCATCCACGAAGGCCATCGACCCACTGCCAAGCTTTGCTCGGGCGGGTGATCGGCGGATGGTGCTGGACGACGACCATCGATTTGTTGCGCATCGCGGGGTCGCGAAGGCGCAATTCGAGCGCTGTCGCCGCCTCGTTCGAGAATATGCCGGCTGAAGAGGTGATCGCCTGATATTGCGTTGTGTCGATCGGCACAAAGCAGACGTCGCCGCGCTCGATCAGGACGCCAGGCGCATGGCTGCTCGTCCGCGCGAATGCCGATAGCGGTCCGCGGAGTGCGTCGCGCCACCCGGTCGGTGAATCGTAGGCGTCGTGGTTGCCGGGGACGAGCGAGATCGATTCGCGATCGAATGCAGACTCGTGTAAAATTTCGGCGAAATGCTCAAATTGCGAGCGCGTGCCCGTTTCGGTCAGGTCGCCTGACACGACAAGATGGTCGGCCCCCATTTTTTTCGCCAGCGCGATGGCGCGCCGAAGCTTTTGCGCACGTTCAGGGCCATTGAGTGAGCGACCGATGCTTGCGAGCCGCACGCTCCATGTTGCACTATCGCGGCGGTCGCGCTCGGGCGCGAGAAGATGAACGTCGGACAGGTGCGCTACTTTGAAGCACGAGCCAGCCATCGTCGACCTCCTTGGCGGTTCACACTATGAAGTGTGCAGCTGCTCTGCGTCGGTTGCACGTCTCGCGTGCGACGAGTTGGTAAATTCGCTCGAGAAAATCAGCTATAATGTGCTCAGAAAGCGCCCCAACACCTGCACCATGCGAGTCTGGTCATGCGCGCCCGACATCTCGCGGATGGAGTGCATGCTGAGCATCGCGCACCCAACATCGACCGTCGGAATCCCCAGCTGGGTCGATGTGATCGGCCCGATCGTGCTACCGCAAGGGAGGTCGGTTCGGTGGGCGTAGTATTGGAATGGGACCTGCTCTGCGCGGCACAACTCTTCAAACATCGCCGCGCTGTCGGCCGATGTCGCATAGCGCTGCTGCGAATTGAGCTTGATGACCGGGCCGCCGTTGAGTGTTGGCCTGTGCCGCGCGTCGTGGCGATCGGCGTAATTCGGATGAATGGCGTGTGCCATGTCGGCCGATATGCAGACAGAGTTTGCGACGGCGCGATGGTACGCTTCGCGGGCTACACAGCGTGTCTGTACAATGCGTTCGATAACTGTTGGCAGCAGCGACGATGCGGCGCCGCGCGAACTCGCGCTTCCGATTTCTTCGTGATCGAAGAGGGCAATGAGTGGGACCGAATCGCCCACCTGTTCGCTCGCGGCGTGCATGATCGCGCGCACTGCCGCATGGCACATCGCGAGATTGTCGAGGCGCGCCGAAAAAATAAACTCGCCGTGAACGCCGCCGATCGTCGGAGGGGCGACGTCGTAAAGCATCAAATCCGTTTGAATGATCGAATCGGCGTCGATGCCTAGGACCGCGGCGCACAGCGCGCGCGTCGAGATGTTCGGTGTGCTCGACAACGTGAGGCCGATGATTGGCGGGAGATGCTCTTGCCTGTTGAGTGCGACCCCGCGCTCGTTGACTTCACGATCGAGATGGATTGCGAGCTGCGCGACGCGGGCGATCGGCGCTGATAGCCGGACCAGATGCGCCGCTCGCGAGCCGTCGGCGCTTCGAACGATCGCGCGTCCTGCGATCGATAGGTCGCGATCGAGCCACGAGTTGACGAGCGCGCCGCCGTACACTTCAACGCCGAGCTGCAAGTAGCCATCTTTTGCGTACATCGCGTGCGGCTTGAGGCGCAAATTGGGGCTATCGGTATGCGCGCCGACGATGCGAAATCCCGCAACTTCCGACTCGGGCAGGATGAACGCGAGAAGCGCGCCATCACGCTCGACGAAGTAGCCGCCGGGGGCGAGATCGGCCCACGACGCCCGCATGTCGAGCTGTGAAAATCCCGCGTTCGCGAGCATCCGAGAAGCGGACGCGACGGCGTGAAACGGCGTCGGCGACGCTTCGACAAACGCGAGAAGTTCCGCGCAAAGCGGCTCGACTATCACCCTATTTTCGGAAAAGTTCGGGACACTCACGGCAGCTCAGAATTCGAATGCGAGCCCGACTGTCCATGTGTTGGCACCGAGACGGAGCGGATTTTTCTGCGCGATACCGTTGAGATTTAGCCCGGTAAACTCGCCGAAAATATAGGTGTGATTCACTCCGAGATTGTTATCGAGCTGGAGCGCACTTTGCGGGTCGAGGCAGTTCAGATCGAACGCCAAACCGGCCATGTATTCGAACCCTACCGTGTGCCCCGCTCCCGCGATCACTTTGCCAGCATCGTTTGTGGCTCTCGCTGTGCCGTCCGGACTAGAAGCTCGCCACAGCGCGTAGCCGACGCCAAACTTTCCGTACGGGACAAGCGGGATCTTCCACATGCGGTTGAAGACGTCGAAGCGAATCACGGCGAGCAGCGACATCGGATAGACCGCGAGCGTTGTGTCGTCGCCCGATGGGCCGCCGGGCGCTTGAGCGATCGACGCTTTCGCCGACTTTGACCAGATGCCTGCCGAAACGCCTGGCCCAAATGTCCCGACATAGGGAATCCGAAGTGCTTGCCAGTCGAATTCAACCGAGAGCATAAGCGGCCGATTCTTCCCGAAGGTTGACGCGTAGGGCGTCGCTCCGTGAAGGTTAGGGTCGCTGTCGACGCCCGGTCGATACGGCGTAAAGCGCAGCTCAAGCGCGAACCGTTGCGGGGACTCGTAGGGGCGCGCTCGCCCGCGAATCGCGTCTGCTTCGCCGCGCGCGTGCGCGTTACCGCCAGCCAGCATCAGCATCAACATCGCCAAGCCGAACACTATCGCTCGGAGCCCTCCCCTTTGCCGTCGCTTGCCCAACACACTCACCTCCTGCGCCTTGCCAGCACCAATGCCACACCGGCCGCACCAGCGACCAGCGCCCACCACGCGTGCCACGACCCGCCGGTATCCGGCGAAGCGACGACACGATTAACCGAACAAAATCCGCCTCCGGCTAAGCCGCCTGCGTGGGTGTATCGATCCCAAAAGCCGATCGTCTCGACCGGCTCGCCGCACTGGATTGTCGACAGCTGCCCGACATTCCCCAGAATATCGACCGCACCGACAGCGACGGCGTAGAGCTTGTTGTTGTGCAGCCCTTTAATCCGGTAGGAGCTCGTTAGGCCGCCGGAAGAATTTGTCTGCCCCGACTTCACGGTTGACCGCAGATTGATCGTATCGACCAAACCGTCGAGCGATGATCTGCACATGCTTGGTGCGGCGGCATCGGCCTCGACCGCAGTCGACGCATCGACTCCGCCGTCGTCTGCCGATGCATCTGCATCGGTTGAGCCGGCTGACGCATCTGCGTCGTCTGGTTGGCCCGCATCTTCATCGCTTAGGTCGACCTCTTCATCGGGATCGGCTGCCGCGTCGTCAGACGCGTCAGACGCGTCGGGCGCGCCGTCTCCATCGACGGGGGCCGACGCCGGATTGGGCCGTGCATCGGTCGCCCAAAATATATTGTAGTTCAGGATCGTGCTGATCCCTTGCGCCGGTGTCCAGCCAACGGTCAGCGCTGAGTTGCCGGGTGCCAAGGTGATGCCGGTCACTGCGGGCGGACCCACGAGCTTCACGGTAGTCTTGTAAGCATAGCCCGTTCCGTCGACGGTGGTGCCGCCTGAGATCGCGTAGAAAAAAATGCTGATCCCTGTTTCACCGGATCCAGGAGTCTGCCGCGAGCAGACCGCGTTGTCGTTGTGAACGTACTGTTTGCCGATGCCCGACGACAACTTCGAGTTTGTCGAGAACATGTTGGCGACGATATCTTGAACGCGGACCCTAACCGACGTTGGCCCATTGATTAGTGCCCGCGGATCGGTGACGGCCCAGCAGGTTGGGTTTTGGCCGTTGCGATTCTCGTTGGACGCGCAATCACTTAGCCCGGCCCACGCTTGAATTTGTACGGTGTTCGTGACGCCGGTGACTGTTAGCCCGACGACAATCTCTTGGTCGGCGAAACAGTCGGATTTGCTAAACCATGTTGGTTTTTGCGACGCCGGCCGCACCGTCACCGCATTACCCTTTGAATCAACGCGCGTGACGATATCGCTTAGCGGCCCGGTGATTACCGTCTGCGCGCGCGCACTCGCACTAAATGTGGCAACTGCGAACAGAACAGCGCAGAGGTGCGCACTGAGCCAGAGACGCTTCATGATCATAGAGGACATGTTCGACATTTGCTGTTTAGCTCAGGGAGCGTACATCGTGGTGACTCCAACTGGCACCTTTTTCAACCAATGAAGTAGAATGTGTGCGCACACATGTCGCTCTCGACGAACGCGGCGAACCGCGGCACAACCTACCGATGCTTTCTCACTTGCTAAGCGCTCGCGGCGCACGCCCTTCCGACGACCCAATTTTTGCCCTTAATGCTGAAGCGACCGCCCGACGCGTCGCCGGTGAAGCGATTGTGAATGCGACGGTCGGCACTCTGCTCGACGACGCGGGTGACCTTGCGGTGCTTCCGACCGCCGCGCAAGCGATACGCAACGTTCCTATGGCCGAATGGGCTGCTTATGCGCCGATCGCCGGGCCGCCTGCTTTCTTGGCCGCTGCGATCCACGACATGCTTGCGCCATCTCCCGAACTCGAAGCGTGCGCCGTCGCCGTTGCGACGACGGGTGGCACCGGCGCGCTTCGTCACACGATTGCGAACTACTCCGAAGTCGGTCAGGCGATTCTCACATCGGGATTTTTTTGGGCGCCGTATCAAACGATTGCGGACGAAGCGGAGCGCCGCGTGGAGACGTTTCGGATGTTTGCGGCTGACGGGAGCTTCGATGTCGCCGCGCTCGACGCCGCGCTAGAGCTTCAGCTGCGCACGCAAAAGCGAGCGCTGATTTTTATCAACGACCCGTGCCACAACCCCACAGGCTACTCACTTCGCGAGAACGAATGGCGCGCGATCGCCGCGTGTCTCGAGCGTCACGCCGATCGCGGCGGCGTGGTCACGCTGCTGCTCGATTTTGCGTATTCGGCCTATTTTAGGGGTGATTCGAGAGCGCCGCTCCGATGCTTGGCGCCTATCGCCGGCAAGGTGCAGCTTCTCTTTGCATGGAGCGCGTCGAAAACGTTTACGCACTATGGGCTTCGCGTCGGTGCGCTCATCGCGTGCGTGCCCGATCCAAAAATGCGCAGCGCAACAGCTGCGGCGCTCAGCTATTCGTGCCGTGGAACGTGGTCAAATTGCAATCGCGGCGGCCTCTACGCGATCACCCAACTGCTCGTCGATCCGTCGCTTGCTCGCGCGTGCAACGAAGAGCGCGCGGTGTTCAAAGAGCTGCTTGATGCACGCGTCGCAGCATTCAATCGCGACGCGACAAAACGACAGCTCTCGTATCCGCGTTACGACGGCGGTTTTTTCGTCACGGTGTTTCATCGCGACGCGATGGCGAAGGCGGAGCTCATGCGCAGAGACGGTGTGTATGTTGTCCCCGCAAAAGATGCGCTTCGTGTGGCGATGTGTTCAGTCGCCGAACGCGATGTAGCGCGATTGGTTAACGCTTTAGCCGAATAGCGCTGCGTTGCGCGGTTGAGATAACGCTGTGTGCGCAGGAGCGACTGCGTGATGAGGAGATGTATGCCGTGTGACGCGCGCGCAATTGAGACGCGCGTGTGGCGCAACTGGCCGAGCCACGTCGTTGCTTCGCAAGGTATGACTAAAAGAATTGCCCGTTTCAGCTGCTGTTACCGGGCCGACTTTGGCAAGAAATGTAGCGCACCATTTTAGGAGAAACGCCATGAGGAATTTTTCTAAAAAAATAACGTATGCATCTTTTGTAACGGCTTGTTCGGCACTCATCGGGATTGGATGTGCATCATCACCAAACGCAGCAGAGGAATCGGTGTCGTCAGTTGATAGCCAACTGACTTTTCAGCAGGTGATTCCAAGCGGCATCCCGCAAGATCCACCAAAGACGCCACCGCAACAGCAAGTTCCACCGAAGACGCCGCCTCCGCAACAGCAGGTGCCGCCAAAGACGCCACCGCCACAGCAAACTCCTCCGGATCAGGGGCAGAACCCCCCGGATCAAGGCCAGAATCCACCTGACCAGGGGCAGAACCCCCCGGATCAAGGCCAGAATCCACCGGATCAGGGGCAGAACCCCCCGGACCAGGGCCAGAATCCACCGGATCAGGGGCAGAACCCACCTGACCAAGGCCAGAACCCACCGGATCAGGGGCAGAACCCGCCTGACCAGGGGCAAGACCCACCGGATCAGGGCCAGAATCCACCTGACCAAGGGCAGGACCCACCGGATCAGGGCCAGAATCCACCCGATCAGGGGCAGGAGCCAGATCAGGGACAAGGGGGCGGGCAGCAGGGCGCGTCAGGACATCACCATGGCCATCACCATGGTCATCACCGCCATCACTGAGCTGCTTTGAACTCGTAATCTGATTCTGCCCCGTAAACGTGCCCGTGCCCGTAAACGTGCCCGGCTTTTGAAGTTACTGGCGATCCCTGACGAGAAAAAGCCGGGCACGTTTACGGGCACGGGCACGGGCACGAAGTAGAGTAACACCCTAGATTTTGGCGGGGGGCGCCCCTCCCGTGCCCCCTGCCATTTTCGCTAAATCGCCGCTCCGATCGAGCGCGGCAAGCTCATCGTATCCGCCGACCGGCACCCCATTAATAAAAATCTGAGGCACGGTTTTCCGGCCGCCGCTGGCTGCGACTAGCCATTGGCGCTTGGCGGTATTGCCCCCCACGTCGATCTCATCAAACGCGATGCCTCGCTTTGCGAGCAGCGCTTTGGCGCGCGTGCAATAGGGGCAGTAATCGGTGGTGTAGACGTCGATTTTGGCCATCACTTCAAGCAGGGTGCGTTCAATTTGGGGTGGCGCAAGCACTTTGCAGTGTAGAACATGCCGCGCATGCACGTTCATTTTATTGGGGTATGCGGTACCGGCATGGGGGCGCTCGCCCAGCTATTTAAAGAGGCGGGGCATCGTGTGACCGGCTCCGATACCGCGTTCGACCCGCCTATCGGAGATGCCTTGCGCGATGCCGGCGTCGAAACGCTGCTCGGGTACGATGAGCGGCACTTGCAAGCATCGGGCAGCCCCGATCTTGCGATGCCCGATCTTGTCGTGGTGGGGAACGTCGTGCCCCGGACGAACCGCGAAGCGATTGAAGCGGAGCGCCTCGGTCTTAAGCGCACGAGCATGTCGGCGGCACTACGCGACTATTTTTTGATCGGGCGAACGCCACTCGTCGTTGCGGGGACGCACGGTAAAACGACAACCTCTTCGATGTGCGCATGGGTGCTCGATGTCGCGCGGCGAACTCCTGGATATTTCATTGGCGGCGTGCCGAAAAACTTGCCGCGCGGTGCGGCAATCGGTGACGCGCGAAGGCGAATCGCAACGAGCGCTGCCGCTCTAATCGATCGCTCTTACGAAGCGATGCCGACTCCATTCGTCGTCGAAGGCGACGAGTACGATGCCGTTTACTGGAGAAAGAAGCCGAAATTTCTCGACTACATCGGCGTTGGCGATCGCGATGTGGCAATCGTGACGAGCATCGAGTTCGACCACATCGACGCTTATCGCGACGTCGCTGCATACGAAAACGCGTTTCGCGAATTTGTGCGATCCGTCCCCGCTACGGGGCTAATTGTCGCCGCTGCGAACGACCCGCGTGTCGTCGCGATTGTGAGCGAAGAGGCGCTCGCACGGGTATCGTTTTACGCGCTGCAAGGCGACGAGACGTTCGGCGTCACGCCGACGTGGCTGGGCGCTCCGAGCGTTGTTCTTGCCGATGGCGCGCAGACATTTGATCTCTTTACAGGCGGCGCGTCGTGCGGTCGCTTGGCGGTTGGAGTTGGCGGAGTGCACAACGTGCGCAATGCGATCGCTGCGCTCGCCGCATGCGCCGAAGGTTTCGGTGTTCCGGTGCAGCATTCGCGCGCGGCGATCGCGTCGTTCACCGGTGTTCGGCGACGGCTCGATCTACTCGGCTCGCCTGGCGGTATTTTAGTCTACGACGATTTTGCGCATCATCCGACGGCGGTGCGCGCAACGCTCTCGGCCCTTCGCGATCGCCATCCGAATGCGCGAATTTGGGCTATTTTTGAGCCTCGCAGCGCCACAGCGTGCCGCAACTTGCATCAAGATGATTACGCAAGAGCGTTTGATGCAGCCGACCAAGTGATACTTGCCCCGCTAGGGCGATCCGGCATCGCCGACTCCGAGAAGCTCGATTTGCGGCGGCTCGCGACCGAACTGCCGCGCCCGACAAAGCTGGCCGAGTCGAGCGCAGCCATTCTCGAGCTGCTGTGCGCCGAGGCGCGACAGGGCGATGTCATCGCGATTCTCTCAAACGGCAGTTTTGGCGGTCTACACGCAAAGCTGATCGCGGAACTCGAGAAACGTCACGCGTGGGATCCTTCGGCAAAAGCGGCCTCAGGATGACAGGCGTGGCCTCAGGATGACAGGGTTGATAGTTCCATTTGAAATTCACGCCTGCACCGCGGTGTCATCCTGAACGAAGTGAAGGATCCCACGAGTCTTACATTGGTGACGATGTCGGTGTTTATTTGCGACAGAGAAGTATGATTGCAGTGCCAATTGAACGCGTTGAAAATATTGATTCTTTGAGTTGATACGAGCAAACACATCGACTTACCCTCAGGAGTTGGTTTCTGATTTGGGGAGAACGTCATGAGAAATTTCGTTCGCGCGTATGCGATCGGTATCTTCGTGGTGGGGTGTGGTTCACAGGCAGGGGGCGAATCGGTCGGCCCAGGTCCTACGGGTGGTGCGCCGAGCGGCGGTGGAGGCGACGGGACGGGCGTCGTGCCGCGCGATCGCGCGAATCCAAACGCTCCAGGCAACCAGCCCGGGCCGTCCAACCCCGCGGTGCCGGGCGGAACGGCGGGCGGAGAGCCGCCCACGCCGGTCAGGCCGAGCCGACCGATCGAACCGCCCGATCCGCCAGCTGAGCGCACGAAGCTCGCGCTGGGCCTCGCGATATCGAAAATCGATCTGTCGCAAGGTGTGAACATTCGGCTTGTGACCGACGGCAAGCGGGTGAAGACGACGACACCGATCGTGGCGAAACGTCCAGGCCTGCTGCGCGTTTTCACGGCGCCGGACGCATCGTGGCAAGCGCACGAAGTTACCGCCGAGCTTCAGCTTACAAACGGTGGTCAACCGGTCGCCACGCTGGTCGACAAAAAAACGATCAAAGCGATGTCGACCGAAGCCGATCTGAAATCGACATTCGCTTTCAAACTCACGACCGAGCAAATGCTCCCCGGTCTAGAGTACACCGTGTCGATTCTCGACGAAGAGGGGGATGACACCTCGTCGACAGAGAGCAGCGCAAGATACCCCAAAAAAGCGCAGTATGACGCGATCGCAGTCGCGCGCATCGAGAACAATCTGCGCGTGCGTATCGTGCCGGTTGTTTACGACGGACGTACGCCGGACGTTAGCCCGGCAAGCATCGAGCGTTATCGCAAGATGATGTTCGCGATGTATCCCGCGTCGGCGGTGACGCTCGACGTGCGCGCAAACTGGCCCTACGCAGGCGATCTCGGATCGCAGGGGATGGGGTTCGGCGAGCTCGTTCAGTCGCTGATCGAACTGCGTGCAAATGAAGTGGAGTCGCAGGAGATTTACTACTACGGCGTGGTCAATCCGGCGGCGACGATTGTCGACTACTGCTCGCAGGGATGCGTGGCGGGCCTTACGATTTCGTCGACGGAAAACAGCGAAGACCCGATCATGCGCGTCAGCGCGGGGCTAGGTTTCCCCGGGCAGGAGACGACAATGGCGCATGAAATTGGGCATGCGCACGGGCGGCTGCACGCGCCATGCACGCAAGTTGGGCAGATGGCGTCGATCGACACCGATTTCCCCGCGACGAAGCCATACGAAAATGGCAACGACGATACCGAACTCGGCGGCGGCATCGGAGTGTGGGGGTACAACATCGTGTCGAAGTCGCTTTTCGATCCGGTGCGTTCAAAAGACGTGATGGGTTATTGCCAGCATAACTGGTCAGTATGGATTTCCGACTACACGTACTCGGCGCTCTACAAGCGGATGATCAAAATTGGCGGGCGGCCAATCGCTGGGCGGTCGTCAACGCGTCCGGCCACTCCGCCGGTGACAGCACCGTCAGCGCTGCTCGCCGCGAATTCGCCTCGCCCAACGACCTACCGATTCATCGGCGTCGATGGGGCGGGGAAGCTCTCGTGGGGGCGCACGGTGACGCGTACGGCGCCGACTTCTTTGCCGAGCCATCGCGTGACGTTCAAGACGGCAGACGGCGCGACCGATTCGGAAGTGCAAGGGCACTACTACCCCTATTCCGATATGCCAGGCGGCGTTGTGCTTGTCCCGGAGCCCGAAGCAAGGGTTCAGACGATCGCGGTCGAGGGGTTAAGCGGCGCACAAGTACGCGAAGTTTCGCGCCCTTGATTTGATGTGAAGACTTGTCGAAAAAAGAAGTTCCTTTTTCGACAACTCCGAATTGCATGCCGGAGGCATGCCCGCGTGGGGTGGGGACCTCCAAAAAACCTCGTTTTTTGGGGCGGGGAGGCGCGTGCCTCCCCGTGATGGTGGGTAAGCCTCTGTCGAAGTGCTTTTTTCGACAGAGGCTGAGTCGCGACATCGGCCAAATGATGCTAATAAATGCCTCAAATGGCCGAGCATCACGATTCTGAGTCTGCGCTTTCTGGCGTCCAACACGTTGTCCTAGTCATGAGCGGTAAAGGCGGGGTCGGCAAAAGCACGACCGCGACCAATCTCGCGTTGGCGCTCGCGCGTTCTGGCTACCGCACCGGTCTTCTCGATGCCGATATCTACGGCCCGTCAATTCCCACAATGCTGGGCATTACGGGCCGACCGGTGTCGCTCGACGGCAAGCGAATCGAGCCGCTCGCGCGATTCGGGTTAAAAGTGATGTCGATCGGTTTTTTGCTCGAAGATTCGCGGTCGGCGGTGGTGTGGCGCGGGCCGATGCTTCACGGCGCTCTGCAGCAGTTTCTAAACGACGTGAATTGGGGCGAGCTCGACTATCTTGTGCTCGACTTGCCGCCCGGAACGGGCGATATCGCGCTCACGTTGTCGCAAAAAGTTAAAGTGAGCGGCGCGGTCATTGTCACCACGCCGCAGCAGGTCGCTACAGACGACGTCTACAAGAGCGTCGCCATGTGCAAAAAAGTGAATATTCCTGTCGTCGGTGTCGTCGAGAATATGAGCTATTTTATCGACACGGCGGGGGTGCGGCACAATCTGTTCGGCGAAGGGGGGGGCGCGGCGATTGCCGAGTTTTCAGAGGCTCCGCTCCTTGGCCAAGTGCCGATCGATCAAACCGTGCGCGAATGGGGCGATAAGGGGACACCGGTGGTCCAAGCTGCGCCCGATAGCGCGGCGGCGCGCGTGTTTACGATGATAGCGTCACGTGTTGTCGAAGAGGTTTCGCGGCGCGCAAAGGATGACGGCGGGAACGAGCTGGTGATCGATCGCAGCGGTGGCACCGGCGGCCGAAAGCGCCTTCCAATCGCGAAGTAACCTGGCGCTCGCCACTCGAAGTATAAGTCACGGTAGTATCAAAAGTGAGGCGATAGCTATGAGTGTCACACCGCTGCAAAAGCTGCGAATTTTGGTCGCAAAACCAGGTCTTGATGGGCACGACCGTGGCGCAAAAGTCGTCGCGAGAGCGCTGAGAGATGCGGGGTTTGAAGTCATCTACACCGGGCTCCATCAGACGCCCGATATGATTGCCGACGCCGCGCTGCAAGAAGATGTCGACGCGGTAGGGTTGTCGATCATGAGCGGCGCGCACAATACGCTTTTTCCGGCGGTCATCGATGCGCTAAAAGCGCGCGGGATCAGCGATATGGTCGTGTTCGGGGGGGGAATTATTCCGGAGGGTGATATGGATCGCTTGCGTTCGGTCGGAGTGCAGGGGGTTTTCACGCCGGGGACGACGCTGGGGTCGATTATTGAGTGGGTGCGGGAGAACGTGAAGCCGCGATCGATGAACGCGGGGGCGCGTTAGGGGACGCGTTTCGCGCACGCGCACGCGCACGCGCACGCGCACGCGCACGATCACGATCACGATCACGGAGATGATCGTGAGACGTGATCGTGAGACGTGCGCGTGCGCGATCCGCCCCCATCAAACTGTCCAGGACACCCCCCTGGACGTCCAGGACAGCGTGTAATTTGTGAAATAATCGAGAAAATAAGCCGTCTCGTGATGGCACGTCGGTCGCAATGAGCCTCTTCGAAAGGAGACGACTCATGAAATTTCGTCTTTGGCGTGCCCACTACGGCTCTTTAGGTTTGGTGTTCAGTTGGTTTCTTAGCGGCTGTTCGGCGCAAGGGCATTTGGGGCCTAGTGAAGCTCCTGGCGCCGATACGTCGCCGACGGCGACAGAGCGGAGCGACGATGCGGAGGAGGACGGGGGAGCGCCGCCGTTTCAAACGGATGGTGTTGAGATCGTCCGCGGTATCCCGGATCGAGGGCGAGATCCGGCGGTGCTCGCGCTCAGCGTGAACGGTGAGCAGCTCTGCACCGGCACCCTGATCGCACCTTACGCCGTGCTCACAGCGAGGCACTGCGTGTCAGAGACCGCGCCCACGGTCGACTGTCCGGCGACAGAGCGGCAAGTGATTCGCGATCGCGAGCCGTCGGTGATCCGAGTATTCGCCGGCGAGACGATCGCCAACATGGATCTTCTCGCGACCGGGCGCCAAATTGTCGTCCCGCCGACCGACAAGATCTGCGACGCCGATATCGCGGTATTGCTGCTCGATCGTCCGATCGAAGGGATCGCGTCGGTGCCTGTGCGTCGCGACGGAGCGGCGAAAGGCGATCACGTGCGGGCTGTTGGGTTCGGTCGCATAGGCGATGACGCCGTAGCTGGTCAAAAGCTTCTACGCGATCACGTCAAAGTGCTCGAGAGTTCGAAGACCGAGTTTTTCGTAGGCGAGGCAACGTGCAACGGCGATTCGGGCGGTCCGGCGCTCGATGAAAAAACCGGTGAGATCGTCGGCGTAGTTTCCCGCGGCGGACCGACGTGCGAAGGGCCAACGGCATACAATATTTACACGCGAACAGACGCATTTGAAGCTCTAATCACCGAAGCGCTAAAAGGAGCGCCGCCCAAACGCAAAGCATCGCCCGTCGTTCGTCCACCAAAAGCGCCCGATAGCGTGCAGAAGCCGGCAGAAAAGCCGGTAGCCAAGCGTTCACCAACAGTTCGAAAGACGCCGGGAAGAGCGCCCCGTTCAGGTGCAACGGGGAGAGCGAGAGCGAAAAAGAAGCCGGAAAGAGACATCGGAGGCGCGTGCAATTCCGGCAGCGCATGCGCAAGCGGCGTCTGCGTAGCAGCGCACGGCGCGCGATACTGTTCGCAAGATTGCGGCATAGGAGATCGCTGCCCGCAGCGCTTCAAGTGCGAAGGAGAGGCGGGCAAGAGACATGTATGCGTCAAAACATGAAAGACCTGCCGCATGGTGGGTGGAGCTTCACCTCTCCCGCTTCGCGGGAGAGGGAAAGCGTGACGAAGTCACGCGAGGGTGAGGGTCCCTTCCCGGTCGGCCGCGGGAGCCCTCAACCTCGTGCGACTGCGTCGCACTTTCCTTCTCCCGTTGGGAGAAGGGGATGTCGGTCGATTTGTCTTTGTTTCGTGATACAACCGGCCGAATTAGCCATGAATTTTGCATTTTCCGATGAGCAGGAGCTTTTGCGTCGAACGGTTCGCGATTTTGCGCGGTCGGAAGTTGCACCGTTCGCGCGCGAGTGGGATCGCGAAGAGCGCTTTCCTAAGGAGGTCGTTCCAAAGCTTGCCGCCATGGGCCTTTTGGGGATCCGAATCCCCGAAGAGTATGGCGGCTCAGCGATGGACACGACGAGCTACGCCCTCACCGTCGAAGAGATTGCCAAAGTCGACGGCTCATTGGCGCTAACAGTCGCGTCGCACAACGGCCTCGGAACAGGGCATATCCTCGCGTTCGGAAGCGAAGCGCAGAAGCGCCGCTATTTGACGAAAGCGGCGACTGGCGAGTGGCTCGCCGCATGGGCGCTCACAGAGCCAGGGAGCGGAAGCGACGCGGCCAGCATGGCGACAACCGCGCGTCGTGATGGCGACCATTGGGTGCTGAACGGCACCAAAATGTTTATCACGCAAGGGAGCGTCGGCGGCTTTTGCGTCGTCCTAGCAAGATCAAACCCGAACGCATCAAAGCAGCGGGGGATTACTGCGTTTGTTGTCGAGCACGGAACAGATGGATTTACCGCGTCAAATCATCTTTTAAAGCTGGGGTGCCGATCGAGCGACACCGCGGAGTTAAAGTTTGAAAACGTGCGCGTCGCCGACTCGGCGCGTCTCGGCGAAGTCGATCACGGCTTTATCGACACGTTAAAAATCCTCGATCGGGGGCGGATCTCGATCGCCGCGATGGCGCTCGGTCTCGGGCGGGGCGCGCTCGACATGGCGATCGCTTACGCGAAAGAGCGATCGCAATTTGGTCGCGCCATCGCTGAATTTCAGGCGATACAGTGGATGCTCGCCGACTCGCGAACCGAGCTCGATGCCGCTGCGCTTCTGACATACCGCGCAGCCGCTCTCGCCGATGCAGGTGCGCTGTTTTCAAAAGAGGCTGCGATGGCAAAGCTTTTTGCGAGCGAAGCCGCCACTCGAGTTTGTAACCGCGCGCTCCAGATCCATGGCGGCTATGGCTACACGCGTGAATTTGCCGTCGAGCGGCACCTCCGCGACGCCAAGCTGTGTGAAATCGGTGAGGGGACGAGCGAGGTCCAGCGAATGGTCATCGCTAAGCATTTGCTTCAATAAATATGGGTCGATAGTTATTAAAGTGTGGCTACCGCAATAGGCGGTGGCGACCTTTGGAGCGACCACCACCCCTAGCGCCTATACATCAAGATACGCATGAGAAGCGGCTTGTCCCCCCACCCTAAGGGGCGTCGCGGGCGCTTAGTGGTGTGTTCAACCTGTGCACAAATGCCCAAGAAAAGCCCAGTATTTGTCAGTTCAACCGCTCGGTTGATGTTGACACTGGCGCGTCCTCCCCCTTAACCTCGGCTCAGAAAGTGGCAAGGGGTGGCATGAAGTGCCAAATACAACGGTTCGTTTACCAAAACGAGCCGCGGTGGAGCTTTGTCCCTTCAGTCGCTGACTCAACAATCGGGCATCAAATAAGCATTAATTGATTCAATAACTGAATGGACTAACCGTCGATGTTTCGCGGACGCTACGAGCACAGCATCGATGGGAAGGGGCGGACAAGTGTTCCTGCTCGTTTTCGCGACGAGCTCGAAGCGGCTGGGGAGCGTCGGATTGTGATTACAAGTGCGCTAGATCCATGTTTGGTCGCTTATCCGATGGCGGAGTGGACCGCTTTCGAAGAGCGTTTGGCGCAGCTGCCGCAATTTGACCGCGCGGTTCAAAAATTAAAGCGGATTTACGTGTCAGGGGCCGTCGAGTGCGAAATCGACGATTCCGGCCGAATTTTAGTCCCGCCAACGCTCCGAGAGCACGCCTCCCTCAAGAAGGATGTGCTTTGGGCGGGCGCGGGCAAGTATGCCGAGCTATGGGATAAAGAGGCCTGGCGTCGGACGTTCGAAACGACCGAAGACGAGCGTCGCGAAATCAGCACGCGGCTCGCGGAGCTGGGCCTATGAGCGACCAGCAACTATCCCTCCCAGGCCTCGTCTCCGAGTCGTTCGGCTCGCCCGGCGAATGGGTATGGGCGGCCGATGAGAGTGAGGAGGAGTTTGTGGCATCGGAGTTTGTGCACGCGACCGTAATGAAAGACCTCGTGGTCGAGGCGCTCGCTCCCAAAAACGGCTCGGTCTACATCGACGCAACGCTCGGTGGCGGAGGGCACGCGGAGGCGATTTTAGAGGCGGCGCCCGGCGCAATGATCGTCGCGTTCGATCGCGATTCCGCGGCGATTCAGGCGTCATCAGAACGATTGGTCGCCTACCGCGATCAGGTCATTTTTATTCAGTCGCCGTTTGGCAATCTGCTCGAAGAGCTTCGCGCGCGGTCGATCAAGTCGGTCGATGGGCTCTGCGCCGATTTGGGCGTCAGCTCGCCTCAAATCGATGATGCAGCGCGCGGGATGAGCTTTCGTCGCGAAGGGCCGCTCGATATGCGGATGGACGCAAACGACGGCGAAACGGCGCTCGAGCTAATCGGGCGGCTCAGCGATGAAGAGCTCGCTGATATTATTTTCAGGTACGGCGATGAGCGCCGTTCACGGCGGATCGCGCGCAGCATCAAGCGCGCACTCGACGCCGACGAGCTCGCAACGACGCTCGATCTGAGGCGCGCGGTGGTTCGCGCCGTAGGCCCCGCCCGTGTCGGTGGTGTCGATCCGGCAACGCGAACATTTCAGGCGCTTCGCATCGCCGTCAACGACGAGATTGGCCAGCTTCGGAGTCTGCTAGAGCAGCTCCCCGACGCCCTTGCGCCCGGTGCGACCGCGGCGATTATCTCTTTTCACTCCACGGAAGATCGACTTGTAAAACAGGCGTTTGCAAGTCGTACGATGTGGCAGCCGCGGTGGAAAAAGCCGCGCGTCGCGAGCGACGAAGAGGTGTCGGGCAATCCGCGTGCGCGCAGCGCCAAGTTGCGTGCCGCCGCTCGGCTTGCGCGCGATGAAGGGTGATGGCGGGTTCGAGCTAGACGATCGCACGAGCGCTTCACGCGCGTCGGTCGGTGAAGGTGCGGGCGTTTTTCTCGCGCTATGGACACTTGCGATCGTCGCAGTAGCCGTCGCGTTTATTCTTTTTCTCGCCCTCCGAGGGAAGGTTATGTCGCTCGGTTACGAGCTCGGTCGGCTCCGAGCCGAGCAGTCTCAGCTTCAAGAAATGAAACGTGTTCTGGTGCTCGAATCGGCAAGCTACAAATCGCCCGAGCGGGTCGAGACAGTCGCGCGCACTCTTTTGGGGATGGGTCCGCCGACGCCAGCTCAGATGATCATGGCCGGGCCGATGCCGGCAGATTCCGATGCCATTGCCGCGGGGAGTAAGCGCAAGTCGACGGGGGCGACGCCGTGATTAATCTCGACCCACAGCGCGCACGGTGGATTCGGCTTCGCATGGCGATCCTCTGCTTGGTCATGCTCGCTTCGCTAGGCGGCGTGCTTTTTTCCGCGTACCGCGTGCAAATCCTCGAAGGGGGTGAATGGCGCGAGTCGGCCGAGAAGCAGCGGCAGCGTCGCCTTCACATCGAGCCGAAACGCGGAGCGATCTACGATCGCAACGGGGCAACGTTGGCCGCCAGCGTTGAAGTGCCGAGCGCGTCGATCGACGCGGCCGAGATGCTTCGCACTGTCGATCCTGCGGCGCAGCCAGAATTTTTGGTCTATGCCGCGGGGCGGCTCGGGCAGGTGCTTTCGCTCAACGCCAACGAGCTTGCCACCAAGCTCGCGAATAAAACACGTTTCACATGGTTAAAGCGGCGCATTTCGACCGATGAAGTTACCGCGCTGCGCGCTCTAAGCGACAGCAAACGCGAGCCAAAACCGATTCGAGGGATTTCGATCGAGGGGGAAGGGCGTCGCTACTACCCCGCGCGGGAGCTCGCCGCGCAGCTTTTAGGTTTTGTCGCCCCCGACGGCTTCGGAAAAGACGGGCTCGAACTATCGCTCGACGACGAGTTTCGTGGGCACGCCGAAGAGCTGAAGGGGCTTCGCGATCGCGGTGGCCGGCTCATTTTTTCGGAAGGATCGGCGAACGAAGAGTCGCTCAAGGGGCACGATGTCTACCTGACGATCGACTCGGCGATTCAGCACTTGGCCGAGCACGAAATCGACGCCGCCCGCCAGACCTACGAAGCAAAGTCGGCAATGATTGTCGTCGTCGATCCAAACACCGGCGAGATTCTCGCGCTCGCGTCGACGCCGGGCTTCAATCCAAACGACTACAACATTTCTGAAGTCGAATCGCGCAGGAACCGTGTCATTTCCGATCGCTTTGAGCCCGGCTCAGTGATGAAAGTGTTCACGATGGCGAGCGCGATCGCCGCCGGGAAAATCTCGCTGTCCGACAGCATCTTTTGCGAAGAGGGGGCGATTCGGCTCGGCTCTGTGACGATCCACGACACGCACGCCCACGGTTGGCTAAGCCCAACCGAAGTGCTCGTGAAAAGTTCGAACATCGGCGCGCTCAAAATTGGGCTCACTCTTGGCGAGCCAGCGCTGTACGCCGGGCTGCGCAAATTCGGCTTTGCAGAAGTTACGGGGCTACCGCTGCCGGGCGAAGCATCGGGCGTTCTTCGGCCGCGCGCTCGTCCTTGGTTTGACATTGAAACAGCGAACGCGTCGTTCGGCCAAGGGGTGAGCGTCACAACAATGCAGCTCGCGATGGCGATGGCAGCGATCGCCAACGGCGGGCGGCTACTCGAGCCTGTTCTCGTGCACAAAGTTGTCGATGGGCACGGCGCTATCGTGCGCGAAGGGGGTGTTCACCTCCGTCGTCAGGCGGTTCCTCCGGGGGTTGCGCGCACGGTTGCCCAAATGCTCACCGGTGTTGTCGAGCTGGGCGGCACCGGTACCGAAGCGGCGATCACCGGTTTCCGTGTCGCGGGGAAGACGGGGACCGCGCAAAAAGCTGATCCGGTGACCGGCAGGTACGCGAGCAACCGCTTTACATCGTCATTCGTCGGCTTCGTGCCGGTCGTTCGTCCGCGCCTTGTGATTGCCGTGATCATCGACGACCCGGTGATCGGGCACTTCGGAGGCGACCTCGCTGGGCCGGTCTTTCGGCGCGTCGGTGAGGGGGCGCTGCGCTATCTCGGCGTCACTTCCCACGAAGTGTCGATGCGCGCTCAGCCGCCGAAGGGGCCGACCCAATGACATCCGCGTCGAAGTTAGGTGCGTTTGCCGTCGCCCGCTCCGATGCGCCGATGCGGCTTGACGACCTCGCGCGCGAAGTGCCATCGGCGAAAGTCCGCGGTGATGGCTCTGTGATCGTGTCGGGGGTGAAGCACGATTCGCGCGCGGTCGTGGCCGGCGATCTGTTCGTCGCGCGTCGCGGTGCGGCATCCGACGGCAGCAAGTTCATCGAAGATGCGCGTCATCGCGGCGCCGTTGCGGTCGCCGTCGACGATCGCGTCGTCGCCGAATCGCTTGCGAACGCGGCAATTCCGGTTGTGCAAGTCGACGACTCACGCGTGGCCCTCGCGTACGGATCGGCTGCGATTTACCGGCATCCATCGTTTTCGCTCGACGTCGTCGGTGTTACGGGGACGAACGGCAAGACAACCACGGCGCATCTTCTGCGCGGCGCGATCGACGCGTCGTTCGGTCGCGCGGCGTGCGGCACTATCGGCACCCTCGGCTACACACTGGGCGACCGCCGCGAGCTCGCGAGCCACACGACTCCTGAGGCTGACGACATCGCGCGGACGATGTACGCCATGCGCAAGCTCGAGGCGACTCACGTGGCGATGGAAGTGTCGTCGATCGCGCTGTCGCTCCGCCGCGTCGATGGGGTCCGGTTTCGCGTCGCCGCGTTCACGAATTTCACGCAAGACCATCTCGATTTTCACGGGTCGATGGAGAAATACGCAGAGGCAAAAGCGTTGCTTTTTACCGAGCATTCGCCAGGCGTCGCCGTGATCAATATCGATGACCCTGTCGGGCTCGAGCTCGCGAAAAAGGTTCGCGGGCCGCTCGTGCGCGTGAGCACGCGGCGAGCCGACGCCGACGTTGTTGTTAGCGATCTTCAAGAAGATAAGCTCGGTTCGACGGCGAATGTTCGCGCTCTAGGCAAGCGGTTCACGCTTCGCACGCGCCTCATCGGCGCGCACAACATCGACAACGCCGCGATGACGCTCGCGATCGGCTGCGCGCTCGAGCTCGATCTAGAGCGAGTCTCACACTGGTTCGAAAATGAAGCAGGCGCTCCGGGGCGGATGGAGCGGTGCGACGTGCCGGCGGACGACATCGTCGTTTTGGTCGACTACGCCCACACCCCCGATGCGCTATTACGGGTGCTCCAAAGCGTCCGCGGGCGCACAAAAGCAGCTGTTTTATGCGTGTTTGGTTGCGGTGGTGACCGCGACATGACAAAGCGAAGGCCCATGGGCGCAGTGGCGGTTCACGCCGATATCGTCGTCATTACAACCGACAATGCTCGAAGCGAAACTCCCGAAGCGATCGCGCAAGCGATTGAAGAGGGGGTTATTGCGGGCGGCATGAGCGGCATTACCAGTCGTGACGATCGGCGAGGGTATGTCATTGAGCTCGACCGGCGAAAAGCGATTGAATGGGCGGTGCTTCGCGCCCTACCGGGTGACCTCGTGGTGATTGCAGGAAAGGGGCACGAAACGGTGCAAATAACGGGGAGCGAAGCGCGGCACTTCGATGACCGAGAGGTCGCGCGCGAAATGCTCGCGGCCCGACGAGCGCGTGATGCAGGCGGCGGTTCGTAATGGCAACTCCGATTCCACGTAACCGCGCCGCGATGACGGCGTACGAAGTGGCCGTGGCGGCCGGCGGGGCGATCGCGCGTGATGTTACAGGCGGCGCTGTTGCGGTCGGCTTCACGACCGACAGCCGAGAAGTGACGGCAGGCGGCGCTTTTGTCGCGCTTCATGGCGAGAAGATCGACGGCCACAACTTTATCGAGAGCGCCCTCAAAGCGGGAGCGCGGCTTCTCGTTGTCTCGCGCAAGTTCCAACTTCCAGAGCGCGTTGATGCCGATGTTGTCGCCGTTGACGACCCGCTCGAGGCGTGGGGGGCGATCGCGCGGCATCACCTTCGCTCATGGCGTCGAGCGCGGCACGTAGGCGGCGCGTCGGTGCTCGCGATCACGGGTAGCAGCGGGAAAACAAGCACAAAAGAGCTCTCCAAAGCGCTGCTCGCAACAGTAGGTGCGGTCTCCGCCACATCGGGAAACCTGAACAACCGGATCGGAATGCCGGCGACGATCTTCACCGTCAACCGCGCGCACCGTTTCGCCGTTCTCGAAGCGGGGATGGATCTCTCGGGCGAAATGGCAGCGCTGGGGCGGATATGCGAGCCGGATGTCGCCGTCATCACGCGCGTCGATCTCACGCACAACGAAGGGGTCGGCGGCTCAAAATTCGCGGTCGGCGCCGAAAAAGGGGCGCTCCTCGAAGCGCTCCGCCCAGGCGGTGTTGCAGTCGTGAACGCCGACGATCCTATGGCGATGGCGCAGCTGGCGCGCACCGAAGCACGGGCCGTCCTGTTTGGGCGGGGCGAAGCGGCGCACTACCGGCTGATCGAACGCACTTCGCGAGGCGCGTCCGGTAGCTGGATACAGTTTTCTCGGCCGGTCCTCGGCGCGAGCGGCAAGTCAGAAGTTGTCGAAGTCGACCTCCCTCTCATCGGCGGCGCTGCGGCGATGAACACGGTCGCGGCGGTCGCGGCGGCTGAAACCGTGTATGGAGCGAACCTCCCGGTGGAGCTGATTCAGAAAGCGCTCTACGACGTTGCGCCGACCCCCGGCCGCGCGTTTATGCGCCCGCTTCGTGACGAGATATTGCTGATCGACGATTCGTACAACGCGAACCCGGCGAGCATGAGCGCCGCCGTCGACACGCTCGGCGAAGTGGCGACCGGGCGCCGAAAAGTGCTTGTTTTAGGCGAGATGCGAGGGCTCGGCACCCACGCGGCCGTCGAGCACGCGGAGCTCGGGCGCCGCGTTGCGCGCGAGCAGCCGGGGTTGGTAATCGGTTGCGGAGGCCATATCGACCGCGCGCTTGAAGTGATCGCCGGCGCCGGTCTGCGCGTCATCAGCACCAAAAATTCCGACGAAGCGGCCGAAGTTGCGGTGCGCGAAGTGAAGTCTGGCGACGTTGTTCTCGTCAAAGCGTCTCTCACCGTCAACGCCGCCGCCGTCGTGCAAGCGCTGCGCGAAGCCTACGGAACCGACTAATGCTCTACGAACTCCTTTTCCCACTCAGGCACGATTACGCGTGGCTCTCTTGGCTGAACGTCCTTCGGTACGTCCCGTTTCGGATTATCGCGGCGACGATCACGGCGATGCTTATTTCGTTTGCGGTGTCGCCTTGGTTCATCCGCGAGCTAAAGCGCAAACAGATTGGGCAGGTCATTCGCGCAGAGGGGCTTGAGTCGCACAAAAAAAAGTCGGGGACACCGACGATGGGCGGCGCGCTCATTCTCGTAAGCGTTCTCGTTCCGACGATTTTATGGTGCGATTTACGCAATTTTTTCGTCTGGGCGACGGCGGCGGTAACGGCCGGCTACGGAGTCATCGGCTACATCGATGATTATCTGAAGCTCCGGTTTCGCAATTCAAAAGGGGTGCCGGGGCGGTACAAATTGCTCGCGCAGTTTACGATTGCCGGCATTGTTCTGAGTTACGGGTTTCTCGTGCAAGAGCACGTTCCAGCCGATTGGTGGGCGATTCGGAATCAACTTGGCATCCCGTTCGTGGCGTTCGCAAAGCATCCGGTGGTTTTGCCGGTCGGCCTTTACATCGCGTTTGCGGTGTTTGTCGTCGTGGCAACATCGAACGCGGTGAACCTCACCGACGGGCTCGACGGTCTTGCGATCGGTCCGGTGATTATCAACGGCGGCACGTATCTCATTTGGGCCTACCTGCTCGGCGCATCGTTCGGCCTTCCGAATGTCGCGCAGCGCTTTGTTGTCGCCCGCTATTTAGATGCGCCGAGCATCGCGAGCATCGGCGAGCTTGCGATCTATTGCGGCGCCATCGTCGGCGCGGGCCTCGGATTTCTTTGGTACAACACTTATCCGGCGCAAGTATTTATGGGCGACGTCGGCTCGCTCGCGCTCGGTGGCGGGCTCGGAATGTGCGCCGTTTTCACAAAAAACGAGCTCCTGTCGATTGTTTTGGGCGGCGTCTTTTTCGTCGAAGCGGTCAGCGTGATCGTGCAAGTCGGTTCGTTCAAATTGACGGGGAAGCGCGTCTTTTTGATGGCGCCGATTCACCACCACTATGAAAAAAAGGGGTGGGCAGAGCCTAAAATCATTGTGCGCTTTTGGATCATTTCGGTCCTCCTCGCGCTCGTTGGCCTATCGAGTTTGAAGCTGAGATGAATCTATCGGGCAAACGCGTGGTTGTGATTGGGCTTGGCGCTAGCGGCGCGGCCGCGGCGAAGCTTTGTGCGCGGCGTGGAGGGCTCGTTGTCGGCAACGATTCCAAGCAGCGCGAGCAGCTTGGTGAAGTTGCGGAGGAGCTTGAGCAAGCGGGCGTCGCGCTTTCGTTTGGGCAGCACGATCTCGGAGCGATCGCAGCGGCCGATGTCATCGTGTTGTCGCCAGGGGTGCCGCCGTTTGCCGCGCTTGATGAAGCGGAGCGTCGCGGCGCGATCGTTATTGGCGAGCTCGAGCTTGCTGTATCGTCGCTTGAGCATCGCGCGCCGATCGTGTGCATAGGCGGAACGAACGGGAAGAGCACGACCACATCGCTCATCGGCGAGATGCTCGAGAAGAGCGGAAAGGCTGTTTTCGTCGGCGGGAATCTCGGCGAGCCGCTGTCAAATCGCGTCGACCAAAAGTTTGATGCCATCGTGCTCGAAGTGTCGAGCTTTCAGCTCGAACGGCTCCGCACATTTCATCCACGCGTTTCCGTTCTGCTCAATGTTACGCCCGATCATCTCGATCGCTACGCTGACTTCGGCGCTTACGCCGACGCGAAGGGGAATGCGTTCGTGCGACAGACGGCGGCCGATACGGCGGTCGTGCCGTTTGGCGATGCAATCTGCGAACGTCAGGCCAAGCGTGGAGGCGCGCAGATTGTTTCGTTTGGCGCATCGGGCGATTTTGTTGTCACCGATAATTCGATCGAAGACCGAAAAAACGGTGTTGTGTACGACCGCGCGGCGATGGCAATTCAGGGGGGGCACAACGCATTGAACGCCGCGGCCGCGCTCGCCGCAGTGGCTGCGATGGGCGTCGTTGGAGAGACAAATCGCGCTTCTTTGAAGGACTTTCACGGCCTCCCACACCGCATGCGCTTCGTCGCGGAGATCGACAGCGTTCGGTATTACGACGATTCAAAGGGGACGAACGTCGGTGCATCGGTGACGGCGCTCCGCGGGCTTCGTGAGCCGAAAGCGGTTCTTATCGCTGGAGGGCGCGACAAGCATACCGGCTACGACGATCTCGTTGCCGCGCTTCGTGAGCGAGGGCGCGCGGCCGTGGTGATCGGTGAAGCGGCCGACGCGATCGAAGTTGCTATCGGGGGCGCCATTCCGGTCGTTCGAGCGGCGTCGATGGCAGAAGCGGTGAAGCGTTCCGCCGAACTGGCGAAGTCGGGCGATGCGGTTTTGCTGTCACCCGCCTGCTCGAGTTACGACATGTTTCGCGACTACGCGCACCGCGGCCGAGAGTTCGCGGCGGCCGTAAGCGCACTCAATGGTGGTGACCGATGACATCAGCCGCTCGCAATAAAATTGCCGAAGAATCGGCGCCGCGCGCACCTGGTGCCGGGTTTCTAAAATCATTCGGCTCGGCCGAAATGGCCGCTCCGTTCGATCTGTTTCTCGCCGCGCTGGTGACGGCGCTTATCGGCTTCGGTGTGGTTATGGTCTACAGCGCGTCGACGGTTGAAGCGACCGTTCGCCACCACGACCCACAGTACTTTTTGCTTCGGCACGGGCTGTTTGCCATTGCGGCGCTCGCAGTCATGCATGCCGCGTCGTTTTTTGACTACCACCACTTGTATCGGCTCACCTACCCGCTGCTCGTTGGCGTGATCGTTCTGCTCACTCTCTGCGTCATCGGCTTTGGCCACTCCGGTGGAGGCGCGACGCGTTGGCTTGCGATTGGGCCGATTCACATTCAGCCGGCAGAGCCGGCCAAGCTTGCGCTCGTGATCTGGCTTGCCTACTCGCTTTCAAAAAAGGCGGAGCAGGTGAAGTCGTTTAAAATAGGCTTTTTACCGCATTTAATCGTCGCGGGATTTCTTGTGGCGCTCTGCATGAAGCAGCCCGATTTCGGGAGTGCGGTCGTGCTTGTCTTTTTGACATTCACCCTTCTTTTCGTGGCGGGGGCGAAAATTGGCTACATCCTCGGCGCATCGATCGTCGGTTTGGCGCTCGCGTTTGCGGCGATTCGTTTCCGCGCGTACCGATACGAGCGCTTTTTGGCCTGGCTCAACATTGAGCAAAACCGATTTGGCAGCGGCTACCAGCCGTACCAAGCGGTGATGTCGTTCGGCTCGGGCGAGCTTACCGGGCTCGGCCTTGGCCAGGGGCTTCAGACACTCTATCTCCCCGGCGCGCATACCGACTTTATCGCGGCGACTATCGGTGAAGAGCTGGGATTTATTGGAATTGTCGTCCTTTGTGCCGCATATTTGATGCTTGTTGTGCGAGGAGTTCGCATCGCGTTGCGATCAAGCGACGACTTTGGCGCCTACCTCGCATTTGGGATTTCAACGCTCTTTGCAGTGCAGGTTCTGATGAATTTGGCGGTCGCCTTGGCGGTGGTTCCAACAAAAGGGCTCACGCTTCCGTTTATTAGTTTTGGCGGTTCGTCGCTTCTCGTGAATGCGGCAGCTGCGGGGATTTTGCTCAATATTTCGCGCCAACCGGCGGCTCGTGAGGTGATGTCGTGAAGTGCGCAAAGGGCGATGCGAAAGCGGCAAAAGTAGAGCGCGGCACCGTCATGATCGCCGCGGGGGGGACGGGCGGCCACATTTTTCCGGGGATCGCCCTCGCTCAGTCGCTACAGTCGCTCGCCGATGTGGAGATTGTTTTTGCTGGGACGCACCGAGGGATTGAGCGCGACGTAGTTCCGAAACATCGGTTCGCGATCGAATATTTCGATGTCGATCCGATTGTCGGTGGTGGCGTCGGGCGGGTCGTGAACGGGGCCGCCTCGGCCGCGCGAGCCACGGTCGATGCGATCGCCCGCCTTCGAAAAATCGCGCCTCGCATTGTGATCAGCATCGGCGGTTACGCCGCGGGTCCGGTGTCGCTCGCCGCGTCGATGCTCGGCATTCCGGTCGTTCTCGTCGAGCCGAACAGCATCGCCGGCTTGGCGAATCGGCTTATCGGTCATTTCGCAAAGCGTGCGTTCGTCGCTTGGCCTGAAACCGGGACGATCTTTTCTGCCGCGCGCGTGCGGGTCGTCGGCGTGCCGCTCCGTTCCGACTTCGTGCGGTCGCCTTACGTCCCTTCGGCGCGGAAGCGCGTGCTCGTGATGGGCGGCAGTCAAGGCGCGGGGGCGCTCAATGAGCGGCTGCCGCAGGCGATCCGCCGGTTGCTCGATGGCGGCATCGAAGTTGAAGTGGTGCATCAAGCGGGGCGCGGAGCGGAAGAGGCGGTGTCTCTCGCCTACGCGCGCGAGCGAATTTCATCGGTCACAGTCGTGCCGTTTCTCGAAGACGTCGCGGGTGAAATCGCGCGAGCCGATGTTGTCGTGGCGCGCGCGGGGGCGGTGACGGTCGCTGAAATTGCGGCGATTGGGCGAGCGTCGATCCTCGTTCCGTTTCCAAAAGCGGCAGCCGATCATCAGGCGAAAAACGCGATGGCGCTCAGCGCCCTCGGAGCATCGGTCTGCGTGCGGCAAGAAGCGGCAGATGCGTCACGCCTCACGATGGAGCTTCGGAGATTGCTCACCGACGATGCGCTTGTGGCGTCGATGGCGCGCGCAGCGGCGGAGCACGGCGCGCCCGATGCGGCGTTGCGCGTCGCACGCGAAGTACTGGAAATCGCCCAAATCGAAGCGATTCCATGGGCAGACCGCGAGACGCGTCAAGCGATCGCGAAACAGGCGGCACGTTTGCGAACGGATTTAAACTGATGTTTCGAGGGCGAGTACGGCACGTACATTTTATAGGCGTCGGGGGGATCGGGATGAGCGGTCTCGCTGAGATTCTCATCACAATGCAGTTCGACGTATCAGGCTCGGACTTAAAAGAGGGCGAGACGACGCGTCGGCTCGCGGGCCTCGGTGTTCGCGTCGATGTCGGCCATCGCGCCGAGAACGTGGAGACGGCCGATGTCGTCGTCTATTCGAGCGCCATCGACCCGACGAACCCCGAGATCATTCGTGCGCGCGAGCTTGATATTCCGATCATCGCGCGCGGCGAAATGCTCGCCGAGTTGATGCGGATTAAATACAGCGTGATCATCGCCGGGTCGCACGGCAAAACGACGACAACATCGATTGTTGCAACGGTGCTTCGTCAAGCCGGGCTCGACCCCACGGTGGCCGTGGGCGGCAAAGTGAATGCGCTCGGGTCGAACGCGCGCCTCGGTGCCGGCGATCTTTTCGTCGCCGAAGCCGACGAGAGTGACGGATCGTTTTTAAAATTGACGCCGACGATCGCGGTAGTAACCAACATCGACGCAGAGCACCTGACACATTACGGGACGTTCGAGCGCCTCAAAGATGCGTTCGTGCAGTTTGCAAACAAGACGCCGTTCTACGGGCTCTGCATCATGTGCATCGATCACCCGACGGTGCAGGAAATCATTCCGCGCCTCGAGCGTCGCCATGTGACGTATGGGTTTTCGAGGCCGGCCGACTACCGCGCGCAGAATCTACGCTTCGAAGGGCTGTCGACACGATTCGACGTGGCGAGGCGCGGTGAAGCGCTCGGCGAGTTTGTCGTGCGGATGCCAGGCGCGCACAATGTTCTCAATGCGCTCGCGGTGATTGCAGTAGCCGACGAGCTTGAAGTTCCGCTTAGCGTCACGCGCGATGCGATCGCTTCGTTTCATGGTGTGCAGCGGCGATTCACGGTAGTCGGCGAACCGACACTGACGCGTGAGGGGGCTACGGGGACGGCGCTTGTGATCGACGACTACGGTCACCACCCCGCCGAAATCGAAGCGACGCTCACAGCCGCGCAATCGTCGTTCAAGAGGCGCGTTGTCGTCGCGTTTCAGCCGCATCGATTCACGCGTACGCAGCTGCTCTTTCAAGAGTTCTCGCGCGCGTTCAACAAAGCCGATCTACTTCTCGTCGGCGATGTTTACAGCGCTGGGGAGACGCCAATCGAAGGGGCGACCGGTGAAGCGCTCGCGCAAGCAGTGCGCGCGCATGGGCACCGCGATGTCGAACATGTTGGTAACAAGCAAGCGATGAGCGCCGCGCTTTTGAAAGCGGTGCGGCCGGGCGATATCGTGATTGCATTAGGCGCCGGTGACATCAACGCATGCGCGCGCGAGCTTGTCGCGTCGCTTGAGAGTGAGGTCGTTCGGTGAACGCTCCGCGCAACCGTAAGATCAAAAAGGCGCCGGTGGCGGTGCCGGTCGATCCCAAAGTTCGCGCGGCAAACATGCGCGCCCTCGCACGAAAAGTTGGCACCGCGCTCGCCGTCGGCGCATTTGGGGCGGCGTCGCTCGGAGCTGCGTGGGGCGCGCATCGTTACGTCACGACAAGCGAGCGCTTCTCACTGCGCGAAGTGATCGTGCATGGCGCGCACGTGCGAACGGCGCATGCGATCGTCGCAAAGTCGGCGGTTATTCTTAACGACAACGTATTTGCGGTCGATCTCGACAAAGCGCGCGCATCACTTTTGTCCGATCCATGGATTCGGGATGCACTTTTTGTTCGTCGCCTCCCTGACAAGATCGAAATTCGTGTCACTGAACAGCAGCCGGCGGCGATAGTGCTCATCGACACCCCCTATTTGGCGACGCGCGAAGGGGAGATTTTTAAGTCGCTTGAGGCGGGCGATCCGGCCGATTTACCGATGATTTCGGGGATCACGGTTGACCAAATTTCGGAGGATCGATCGGTCGTCACAGGCGCGATCACGCGCGCGATTGAAGTCGCGGCTGACTACAGGTCAACTGTTCTTGCACATCGATTTCCTCTTCGTGAACTCCGGTACGGAGATTCAGGTGAAATCACTTTAGTGGTTGGAAGTGAGGCGATGGAGGTCAATCTTGGGGCGGGCGAATTTCATCGTAAAATCGCGCAGACAGCGCGCGTGGTTGCCGACCTGGACAAAAGAAGCGTCGTTCCGAGTGCGATCATGGTCGACAACCCTGCACGTCCGGACCGTGTTGTGGTACGCGTTCGTTAGCAAAGAAGTTGGCCCACTCACCGGACAACATGCACGGGGCGCTGTCGATGAATAATCAAGGAGAAATAGTAGTCGGCCTCGATATCGGCACCACAAAAGTGTGCGCGGTTGTCGGGGAGACCGGTCCAGATGGAATCACCATCTTGGGAGTAGCGTCGGTCCCATGTCGGGGCCTGCGCAAAGGGATAGTGTCGAACATCGAGTGGACGGTGCGATCGATCCGCGAAGCGATCGAGTCGGCGCAGACAATGGCGGGGGTTGAAATCCGCACTGTCTATGCAGGCGTCGCGGGGAGTCACATCCGCTCGCAACCATCAGATGGTGTGGCGGCGATCACCGGGAGCGAAGTGACGCGCTCCGATGTAGAGCGAGTGCTCGAAGGGGCGCGCGCAATACCGGTCGATGCCGACAGGCAAATTCTGCACGTGCTTCCACACGAGTTCATGGTCGACATCCAAGACGGCATTCGCGATCCAATCGGGATGAGCGGAGTGCGTCTCGGTGTCAAAGTGAACTTGGTGACGGCGGCAACATCGTGCGTGCAGAACGTGATCCGCTGCGTCGAGCGGTGCGGGCTCACGGTGGCCGATGTCGTTCTCGAGCCGCTCGCAAGCGCAGAAGCAGTTTTATCAGAAGACGAAAAAGAGATCGGCGTCGCCGTGATTGATATCGGCGGCGGTACAACCGACATCCTTCTTTACGTCGACGGCGGCATCACGCACACGAGCATCGTTCCGGTCGGTGGCAACAACATCACGAACGACATCGCCGCCGGCCTCCGAACGCCGATGGCCGAAGCCGATCGGTTAAAGCGGCTATCGGGCTGCGCACTCGGGCGAATGGTCGGCGACGAAGAAGAGGTCGAAGTGCCAGGCGTCGGCGGACACTCACCAAGGCGAACGCCGAGGCGCGTTCTGTCCGATATCATCGAGCCGCGCGCCGAAGAGATTTTCGCGGTGATTCGAAAGCGGATCGAAGACACGGGGATGCTCGAGCAGCTCTCTGCCGGCGTAGTACTAACCGGCGGCGCGGTGCTTCTTGAGGGGATGCCGGAGTTCGCCGAAGAGGTTCTCGGCATGCCGGTTCGAGTCGGTTATCCGACCGGTATTAAAGGGATCACGCAGCTCGTACACGGTCCGCAGTTTGCTACCGGTGTCGGTCTGGTGAAGTACGGAGCAAATGCGATGGCGGAGGCAGCTTCGCGTCGCAAAGGAGTCGCGCATCCAACATCAGCATCGCGCGCGACATCAAAGAGTGGTGAATTCAGTTCGGAGAGCGGCGTGCGTTCGCGCTCCGGTTTTTGGGAGTGGATCAAGCAAGCATTTTAGTGGGGCGGGTTAGCAGTGGGGCGGGCGAGGCAGTGGGGTGGGTGGCGCAGTTTTGAATTTGTTTGAGTCAGCGGGCCAGCGCGCAGTGCGATGCGTGTGAGCCGAAAGGACAATGAGATGAGCTTTTCGATCGAATTCGCCGATGAAACGCAAGAATATCAAGCGCGGATTAAAGTAATTGGGGTGGGCGGTTCGGGAGGCAACGCGGTCAACACGATGATCAACTTCGGCCTCGAAGGGGTCGAGTTCATCGTCGTGAACACCGATGCGCAGGCGCTTAACGGAAACGCAGCAGCCACGAAGTTGAACATCGGATCGAACATCACGCGCGGGCTTGGCGCGGGGGCCGATCCGGAGCGCGGTCGAAAGGCGGCGCTCGAAGATGTTCAGCGAATCAAAGAAATTATTTCCGGAGCCGACATGGTCTTCGTCACCGCCGGAATGGGCGGCGGCACAGGGACGGGCGCGGCGCCGGTGATCGCGCAGCTCGCGCGCGAAGAAGGGGCGCTGACAGTAGGCGTCGTGACGAAGCCGTTCTTGTTCGAAGGGCGTCAACGTGCACGGCGCGCAGAGACAGGGCTCGCGCAGCTCGCCGAGCAAGTCGATACGCTCATCACCATCCCGAACCAGAAGCTTCTGCTTCTCGGCGACGATGAACTCACGTTCTTAGATGCGTGCCGCAAAGCCGACGAAGTTCTCTTCCAGGCTGTCAAGGGGATCAGCGATCTGATCACGCTAAGCGGTATCGTCAATGTCGACTTCGCCGACGTGAAAACCGTGATGAGCAACATGGGGCGCGCATTGATGGGGACGGGGATCGCCAAAGGGCAAAATCGCGCGCGAGTCGCTGCAGAGATGGCAGTTGCATCGCCGCTCCTCGACGACATCTCGGTCGAAGGCGCAACAGGCGTTCTGATCAACGTCGTCGGTGGCCCAGATCTAAAGATGCGCGAAATTCAAGAAGCGGCGTCGCTCGTGCAAGAGCAGGCGCACGAAGATGCCAATATCATTTTCGGAGCGAGCATCGACGAGTCGCTCGGCGACAGCGTGAAAGTGACCGTCATCGCGACCGGTTTCGACACGATCGAGCGCGACGCCATGCACGAAGTGCACACGTCGGTGCCGGCGCGATCGTCGTCATCATCGCAAGCAGCGCGTTCTTACGGGCAGTCGTCGCAGCATCACCACCAACACCAGGTGCAGCACCACAGCTCGCCATTCAGCTCACCATCCACGGTCTCTGTGCCGAGCCGGAGGGCAGCTGTCCCCGAGTCGCGCACGCACACACAAGGAGCGCCGGCGCCAGCGCCCGCCCCGCGAAGCACCTTCCCGTCATCGCACGACCACGATTGGGACGTCCCAGCGTTCCAGCGCAAAAGGCAGTAGCTCGTCAAAGCTGCGCCAGTGTCGAGCTGGTGTGGGTAAATAGACCACTCAAAAAGCAGCGATGCCTTACGTAAACCCGTTCGGAACCGTTTTAACGGCGAACGGGGGGCGTAATGAAATATTCATTTGCGATTTGGGTCGGAGTTGTCTGTCTGGTTAGAGGGCGTGATCTCAAAATCTGATCTGCCCACGTAAACGTGCCCGTGCCCGTAAACGTGCCCGGTTTTTTGAGACCAAAGTTGCCAACCTGAGACAATACAATTCACCTATTTTAATCGCATTCATTGTGTGCTTAATCGGCAAATCGCA
>CAMAVR010000043.1 GCA_945861885.1 Nannocystis exedens
GAGTTTTTCGTGATCGAGATTCACGAAGGATCATCGGCCACCGAAGAAAAAAGTTGCTAGAAAACGCCACTGCCCATGAAAAAAACCGGGCACGTTTACGGGCACGGGCACGTTTACGGGTCAGAGGAGAAACTGAGTACAGGCCCTAACGCTTCCCTCGCCCTTTTCGCGTTTGTCGCGCTAACTCCGTGGCGCTTGTGGCAACGAGATCCCAACTGGCAAACTCGCCCGCTTTGGCCCGGATGGCGCCTGCATATCCGATCATTGCGGCGTTGTCGGTGCAGCTTGCTAGCCCTGGCAAGAATGCTTTTTTTCGGTGCTTTTCGGCCAACTCAGTCACTCTCGCGCGGAGCTCTCGGTTGGCTGCAACGCCGCCGGCGAGGACGACGTGATCGACCCCTTCTTGCACTGCCGCGTCGATCAACTTTCGCGCTAGGACGCTTGTCGCCACACGCTGAAACGATGCACAAATGTTGGCGAGCGTGTTTGCGTCACTTGGAATGCCGTGCTCTTCGACGTGACGCGCGATTTGCGATTTAAGCCCTGAAAAGCTGAACTCGAGCGACCCACGCTGCGCCATCGGCGTTTTCCACGCGAACTTCGACGCATCTCCTTGCGCGGCCAATCGATCGATCACCGGGCCGCCGGGATAGCCGAGACCGAGTAGCTTCGCGACTTTGTCGAACGCCTCGCCCGCCGCGTCGTCGCGCGTTGCACCGAGCTCGACAATTTGCGCCGCGTCGGGCGCATCGACGCGATAAATCGCCGTGTGACCGCCTGATGCGAGAAGGCACACGTAAGGGAACGACGGCGCTTCGACCGCGGCATCCCCCTCGCGACGAAGAAAAACCGCGAGCAGGTGGCCGACGAGATGGTCGACACCCACGAGCGGTTTACGCGCAGCCCACGCCACCCCTTTTGCGATCTGCACGCCGACAAGCAGCGCACCGACGAGACCTGGGCGATTTGTTACCGCTATGGCATCAACGTCGGTGAGCGCAATACCAGCCCGCGACAACGCGTCGCGCACAACATGCGACGCGTTTTTCAAATGATCGCGAGAAGCTAGTTCGGGAATAACGCCGCCGTAGGGCGTGTGCAGAGCGATCTGGCTCTGCACGACGTCACTCAGAACTGCGCCGTCATCGCGAACAACCGCGGCGCCGGTATCATCGCACGACGATTCGATGGCTAAAATTAGCATGAAGATCGATTTCTGCGCGATGCCCTCACCCCCTAGCGATTCACACTTGGGCAGCGTCCCCTCTCCCTATGGGAGAGGGGGAGAGGTCTAAGTGTCAATCGCTAGGGGGTGAGGGAGACGCGGCACACCCTCTTCCGCCTATGCGCGCGCGGTTGCTGCTTGCTGGAGCGCTTGTTGCTGCTGCGCTAGTAGCTGCGACACGGCTCGTGAGCGGTCAATTGCGAACTGTTTTACTTCGCGGTTTGGCGACGCGGCAAGCTTGTTTAGCAGCGCCGTCGTGCGATTGAGATCGCCCATTTGGATGAGCGCTTCGAAATAGTTGTGCGCTAGCCTTACGTCGCGCTGCATCGCCGCTTCGTGCGGTGCGAGCAACTTCACGATTTCGTCGAGCTTCGCGGCTTGGCCGAAGAGAGCCGAGAGGCACAGAAGCGCCATCGGATCGTTCGGCGCGCGCTCGACCGCTTTTTTCGCGAAGCCCATCGCCTGGTCGCGTGTCTTCTCGTCGTTCGCGTAAAACCCTTGTAGCGCGATGTACGGCGCCGCGCTTTTTGCGTTGATCGGCGCGTTTGCGAGCTCTTCGACCGCGGCGATCGCTTTCGCTTCGCCCTCATCTTCGCGGAGCATGTTGGTCAAGTAGGCCCACGCGTCGACCGAGTCGGCCTCGATTTGAAGCGCGCGTTCGACCTGGTCGCGCTCGCTCTTGCTGTCCTTTTTCTCGCGGAAGAGACGCGCGAGATGCAGCGACGGAAACGGGCTGTCTTTCAGCAAATTCTGCGCCCCTCGCAGCGTTGCCTCGGCTTTATCAAACTTTTTCTGCGCGACTTGCGTGACGCCAAGCGCCAGCCAATCTTCGCCGGTGCCGCCCGCAGCGACCATTTTGCTGAGGACGTTCTCGGCCTTTTCGTGGCGCGCGTGCTTGATCAGCTCTTGCGCAAACATGCGGCCGCGATTCAAATCGTCGGGCGACTCGTTGAAGTGCTTTTCGAGGCCGCCGAGCAAATCGTCGAGGCCGATAACGATCGGCCGCCCCTGCTCATCCTGAACTTGCACCGCTGGCCCGTTGAAACCGAGCAGCTTCCATACCTCGTCCATCTGGAGCGCCACTGGCCCTTCGAGGATCTGCTTTTCGAGCGGCGCGCCGTTTGGCGCGATTGGCAAGAGCACCATCGCGTTGCCGGGGACACCGTTTGGAAATGCCGAAATCGGCGCCAAAATCGCCGCGCCGCCGCTTAGCGAGATGCCGGCTTCGGCGCTGGAGTTGCTGTTTGTTTGCGCGGGATTGGTCGGTTGAGTCATGTCAATTACGCTCGAGTTCAAGTTGAGCCCGGCAAGCGCGCGACGTACGGCGCCAGCCGAGTGTAGAGGGGGCGGAAAGTAGCATAGGATTTCGCAAAAGCGCGGAGTTGCGGTCTTGAAAGTGCGCACGATGCGGCGTGGGACAAGCCCCCGCCCCCCCCATTTTTGCCATTTTGGTCGGCCTAGGAGGCGTCTTGGGCGATTGAGTAGAAGACGAGCTCTTCGAGCGTCATCTTCATGATTTCATCGTGGGTCGGTTTTTTGGCCGCGCTCTCTGCGCCATCGAACTCGCCGTCTCGAAGCGCGATCACGATCGCCTTGTGCTGCTCTTTCATCAGCTCTTTTACAAAAGCGCTTAGGTCGGGGCGACCGAGGTGCTCGGCGTAGCTTGTTTTTAGCGTTTTTAATATCTGCCCTTCGACGAACAGATGCGTTGTGACCTGCGGGCGATGAACCCCCGAATCTTCCGTCTGCACATGGTACCGACGCCCGCGGTGCTGAAGATCGTTGTTGTAACCAATCTGTAGCGCCATCGCTGGCTTTGCATCAGCCCTCACGCTGCACCGACAATCGACTCGAGGCACTTCGATCGCGCGCGACGCACATCGCTCAATTCGAGGCGTATGGCGGCCTGGGCGGCGGCTGATTCGTCGACGAACCCGATCGACAGCGAATGCCCACCTGTCACGCCAATCTGGTTCACCGGCACGCCGGCCCGCACCGCTCGATCTTTCACCAAAGCGACATCATCACGGCGAACGCTTATGATCACACGACTCGGATCTTCGCCGAAAAGCAGCGCCGTTAAATCGAGTCGCCCCCGATCGATTGACAAATCGAGATCGACTCTCGCGCCAAAATCGCCCGACCATATAGGCCCCGAAACGCAACACTCGGCGAGCGCGACCGCAAGGCCGCCGCCCGACACATCGTGCGCACTGACGAGCCGCTGTTCGCGCGCGAGCCCGAGCACCAACGATTGAAGCGCCGCCTCTGCGTCCAAGTCGATGCGCGGATGCTTCCCCCCCACGGCCGCGACTCGGCCTACGTGCGACGACAAATAGTCGCTCCCCGCAAGCCCTCGCGTGCCCGATGTTGGTTCGCCGAGCAGAAGGACAACATCGCCTGCACCTTTGAACCAAGAGGTGACAATATCGTGCTCGCTCTTCAAGAGGCCGACGGCGGCTATCATCGGGGTCGGCAAAATCGCTCGCCCGTCGGTCTCGTTGTAGAGGCTCACGTTGCCGCTGACGACCGGCACACCTAGCGCGCGACACGCCGCTGCGATGCCGTCGATTGCAGAAGCGAGCTGGTCCATGATTTCGGGGCGCTCCGGATTGCCAAAATTAAGGCAATCGGTCAGGCCGATCGGCTCGGCGCCGCTGCAGACTAAATTTCGGCACACTTCAGCCACGGCCATCGCGCCCCCTTCGTACGCGGAGAGCTCGCAATGGCGACCGTTGCAATCGACCGCAAACGCAAGGAATTTATCGATTGTTTGGCCATCGCGCTCACACGGCACGCGCACCACCGCGGCGTCGGAACCGGGGCGCACGAGCGTGCCGCCGCGCACAACGTGATCGTACTGGCGCCATACCCATTCGCGCGAGCCGACGTTCGACGACCCGAGCTGTCGAAGCAGCTCGGCCCCCCAATCAGCCGGAATCGGCACGTCGCCCTCTTCGATGCGCGCCCGGTGAAATACTGTTACGTCGGTCGCACGCGGGCGATCGTACGCGGGCGCCCCCTCGGTCAAAGCATCGAGAGGGAGATCGCACACTACTTGCGGCTTCCGCTTCGACGGCGGGTCGCTGAGCGGATCGTAGTCGGGTGTCGCCAGCACGACCCACCGCTGCGTGTTGGTGACGCGCCCGATGATCGCCGAATCGAGCTCCCACTTTTTGCAAATCGTTGCGACAGTCTCTTCGGCGCCTGGCTTTGCAACGAGAAGCATTCGCTCTTGCGATTCGCTCAGCAGAATTTCATATGGAGCCATTCGCTTTGCGCGACGTGGAACGGCATCGAGATCGATCTCGACTCCCGTCGCCGCACGCCCGCCCATCTCTACGCTTGACGACGTGAGGCCCGCGGCCCCCATATCCTGAATCCCCTCAACGGCGCCCGACTGAAACAGCTCGAGGCACGCTTCGAGCAGCAGCTTGCCGACAAAAGGGTCGCCGACCTGCATCGTCGGCCTGTTGGCAGGGCCATCGTTTGAAAATTCATCCGAGGCCATTGTCGCGCCGTGAATCCCGTCACGGCCTGTTTTGGCGCCGATGTACAAAATCGCGTTGCCGACGCCGCTCGCTTTTCCGTAAAAAATCGCGTCAGTTCGCGCGACGCCGCACGCGAATGCATTGACCAAAATATTGCCGTCGTAACGCGCATCGAATTGCAAATCGCCGCCCACCGTTGGCACACCGATGCAGTTTCCGTAGCCGCCGATACCGGCCACGACGCCACGCAAAAGTTCGGGCGTGCGCTTGTGATCGGCCGCGCCGAAACGTAGCGCGTTGAGAAGCGCGATCGGCCTTGCACCCATCGTGAAAACGTCGCGCAAAATCCCTCCGACGCCTGTCGCGGCGCCTTGATACGGCTCGATAAAGCTTGGGTGATTGTGCGACTCCATTTTAAAAACGGCGGCGAAGCCATCACCAATATCAACCACGCCGGCATTTTCTCCCGGCCCCTGAATCACGCGCGCGCCGGTGGTCGGCAGGCGACGCAAATGCCGACGCGATGATTTGTACGAGCAGTGCTCGCTGTACATCACGCTAAAAACACCGAGCTCGGTAAACGTCGGCTCGCGGCCGATCGCCGAGACGATCCGCGCGTATTCGTCGTCGCTCAATTTATGCTGCCGGATGAGCGCTTCGGTCACAGGTGGGTCTGCTGGAAATGGCGGCGGTGGGGGACAAGTTGTCATGCGGAGCGCAAAATAGTGCCAAATTGGGTCGAAGGCTATGCTACGCCACGCCCATCTATGCGTGCATGCGTTATTGTTTTCCCCGGGTCGAACGCCGATGCCGAAATGATCGCGGCTCTTGCCGGCGCCGCGTCTACCCCCCCAACAGTCGTCTGGCACACCGAAACGGCCCTCCCTGCAGATACCGATTTGGTGGCGATTCCAGGCGGATTTAGCTACGGCGACTACCTGCGATGCGGCGCCCTGGCCAAAGTGAGCCCGATTGTGCCGGCGATCCGAGAGCACGCCGCAAAAGGGCGGCTGGTACTCGGAGTCTGCAACGGCTTTCAAATATTGACCGAAATCGGCCTACTCCCGGGCGGCCTCACCCGGAATCGACAAATGCGATTCGAATGCGGCGACCGCTACATCCGCGTCGCAGCCCGAGGGGCTTTCACGCGAACCGTCGGGGCAGTCTGGCGCATGCCGGTTGCGCACGCCGAGGGGCGATACGTTGCGTCGCCTGAGCTACTCGAGCAGCTGAACGGCGAAGACCGCGTGGCCGTGCGCTATTGCGACGCCCGCGGCGAAGTTGTCGACGAAGCGAATTTCAACGGCTCGGCCGAGTCGATTGCCGGCATCTATGGCGGCCCCTACCGCAATATTCTAGGGCTGATGCCGCACCCCGAGCGCGCAGTTGATCCGCGCACGGGCGGCGCCGATGGTGTAGAGCTGTTTGCCGCCGCCGTCGCGACACTCGCCGGCGGGAAATCGACATCCGCTCTCGTCTGACGCCGCACATTGGATCTCGTCTACTTTATTCTTCTCGTCTCGGTTCTCGTTTTTATTCACGAGTTCGGGCACTTTGCTGTGGCAAAACTTTTCGGCGTCCGCGTCCTCGCATTTGCGATCGGTTTCGGCCCCAAAGTGCTGCGATTTCGCGGGCCTGAAACCGAATATTCGATCGGCCTTTTTCCGCTCGGCGGCTACGTCAAAATGCTCGAGCGAACCGACGCCTCGACACCACACGACGCGCACCGCGTGTTTGATGCGCAGCCGCTCTGGAAGCGGATCGCCATCGTTTTGGCCGGCCCCGCGATGAACATCATGTTCCCGGTCGTCCTCTACACGTCAGTTTTTCTCGAAGACCGCGCATTTCTTCCGGCGCAAGTCGGCGCTGTTTTGCCAGGCAAGCCGGCCGATGGGAAGCTTGCCGTCGGCGATCGCATTTTGGCGGTTGACGGGATCCGGATGGGGAGTTTTCCCGACGTTCAACAGGCCGTTGCGCCAAACGCCGGAAGGCCGCTCGGGTTTCGTGTTGAGCGCGATGGCCGCGAAGTCGAGGTGACGATTACGCCGGTTGAAGAGCTCGAGCCACGCGAACTTGATGTCGTCGATCGGATCGGTCGAATCGGAATCGCTCCAAATTTCCCCGCTCCGGTGATCGGCGTTCCGCATCGTGATTCGCCCGCTTTTTTAGCCGGTTTACGAACATTCGATCGCGTTGTTAGCGTCAACGGCAAGCCACTCGCAACTCTCGACGATCTCTTCCGCCTCCTATCGGCGAACCACGGCGACTCGGTGGTGCTCAATGTGCGTCGGCCGATCGTCGCACCTGCAGGCGAAAACGATCTCGCGGAAATTGCGCTCTACGAGTCGCGCATCTTCCAGCTGATGCCGGTACGGCGCGACTCCGAAGCGGCCGATGTGAACGACGCGAACGAACGCGCGCGCGACGTGCTCGTCCGAACCGGGATCGAAGGGGCTGAAATGATGGCGGCGATCGTCCCAGAAAATTCGACGGAGTGGCGCGCTGGGTTACGATCGGGCGACCGCATTGTCGCACTCGATGGGCAACCTCAAGGGATGTGGCAGCTGCTCGAAGCGGCGCTGATGAGCGATCCTCAGCGCGAACATCGCCTCGAATGGACGCGCCTCGGCGAACCGATGAGCGGCGCGCTGCAACTTCAAGAAGAGCGATTGAGCGACGACTTCGGCCAGACAGTTGCGCGCTACGCGTTTCGCACGATTCATTGGGCGCCCGAAGCTCAATCGCAACTCGTCCCCAATCCGAGCCCGGTCACGTATGCGATTCGCCACGGATTTGCCGAAGCGGGGCGCGTTATGCAATTTATCGGCATCGGCCTTGCGCGCCTTGTCGAAGGGCGCGTCAGTCTTTCGAGCGTGAGCGGGCCGATCACGATTTACGATATCGCCGGGCGCGCAGGGGCCAAAGGGCGCACCTATTTTATTTGGGCAATGGCGATGATTTCGATGAATTTGGGGCTGATCAATCTGCTCCCAATTCCAGTGCTCGATGGCGGACAACTCGCGTTTCTTGTCATCGAAGCGGTGTCGAAGCGGCCAATCTCCCGGCGCTCGCGCGAAGTCGCCAATTGGATCGGAATGACGCTCCTAGCGCTGCTGATGATCGTCGCGTTCAAAAACGACATCGAGCGGCACTGGGAGCTAATTCGCGGAGCGGTGCGGGAGATTTTTACGTAGGGCGTGTGTTCGGCTACTTCGGCGACGGGTAGTTGCGTTCTACTGCGCAGAGGCCGTCTGAATTGAGATGACCTTGCGTGCTTTGATTGTAGGTCGCGAAATCGTAATAGTCTCTCAGACCTGTCGCCGGATCGCCGCCGATCGCGCGCGGTAGTGAGCCCGGCTCAAAGCTCATGTGCCCCTCTCGCTCACCGGTCGCCGGCTTGATGCAGTAGCGCCAATCGATCGGATTGCCGGCCGCGTCGGTGTAGCCGATGTACGGCACATCTTTCGTCATTTCGAGTGTTACGCTCGGCGGCTCTGCACCGGGAGTTTGTCCAACAACGCGCGCGGCGAATTGATCGAAATGCGCCGGAGCGTCGTGCACCATCCCCTCCCAAAACGGATGGTCGGTATGAATGGTGATCTGAGCGATGACCGAACGGCTCACTTGAAACGCAATCCCCCGCTGCGACTCTTCGTCTGCGAGCGGTCGCCCATCGTTGTCGGGATTTTGGCAATTGATATACGTCGTCGGCGACTTGAAGCAGAAGTTGAACTTCACGACATCAGGCCACGACTTGCGACTCTCGGGGTAACAGGCGGCGTCAGTCTTATCGCCTTTGAACGTCGCGACGCCGGCGTAGAACGTTGTGCACCCTTGCTTCGTCATCGCCTCGTAGTCGGCGAGCGCCGCTTCGTCGAGATTGACGTTCTGCGCAGTGGCGCTCGCGGCGACTGTATTAAATCCGAATGCGTAGCGAGTGCCGTTGGCGGCATCAAATTGCTTTCCGTTCGATTGACCGACGAGGGAAACGAGCGGCACCGCCTGCTCTTCGGGCCCGCCCTTTCCTGGCAAATTCGAGGCATCGGAGCGCGCCAAGTCGACCGCCCACGGCCCGCTCGCGTCAGCGACAACGGGACCGGTCTTCGACTGATCGCCCGGCAAAAAATCGGGGTTCGACGACAGCGTGACTCGTCCAACTGTCGTTAGCATTCGGGTAAAATGAACCTGCCACCCGTCGACAAAAGCGACGTCGCCTGGATTCACCGGAGGGAATTCATACCCTTTGAGCGCGAGCTCTTCGCCGGATGCCGCAAAAATGACGCCGCCGGGGCCTGGATCGGCCGGTGGGCAAAATTCTTTCAACGTGAACCCACTCGCCAAAGTCGGCCCCGATCGGCATGGGCCGCCCGGCAATGTCTGCGACGTTGCCGAGTTGTTACCGCTGCTCGAGCATGAAATGGCAAAGATCGATGTCGCGAAAGCAATAAGCGTTTTCATTAATTTTCTCTTTCGGTTGAGCATCGGCCTCATAGGTCATCCGCCCATTCGAAAACGTAAGGGCCGCCCTTCTGGGCAGCGTGAAGATTGGTGCTTAGGAGCGTGTCTTGCGTATTTTTAGAACCGTCTGAAAAAGTACCGTTGGGTAGCGCGCCGAAGTCGACGCCGCCAAAGAATTTGCGGGGATCGATGCGCAAAACCAACCCACCGACAGGTCGCACCGTAATTTCGGCGTCGACCGGCGCCACAATCCGATCTTTGCATGGCGGAAATGCGCCTGGCAGATCGCCCTTTTTCAGCTGTTGATTCGCCCCCATGCGAAGGGCGCCCAAGAACTTTTTCGAAACGCCAGCGCGATCGGCGACCCCCTCAATGACGAGAATCCGTGTCCGATCTTTTGTATCGTCGATGCGAGCTCCGGTGAGCCAAACCTGCCCAACCTGCGCCGGAGTTGTCGTCCCGTGCATCAACGCTGGGAAACGCTGAAGCGCGGGCGTTAGCAGATCGACCGTAAGCGCGGATGTTTGTTGGGCGACGTACGTCCCCTCCAAAAAGCACTCGAGCGCCTGCCCTCCTGATATCGGCCGACTTTCGTTCAAATAGACGCCACCAATGTGAAGCGTCGCTTTCGATAAAACGACGTGCCACCCTTTATCGTTCGAAAACTCGAGCGGCCTACCGGCAACCGCGTCGGCCGGGCCGGCGGCGGCGAGCGGAAAATCAATTGTGTCGCCTCCCGTTGACCCGCACGAAAGCGCCATCAAAGCGCATGCCACTGCAACTGCGCGCATCACGAACCTCCAAGATTAATCGCCAACGTGGCGAAAATGCCGCGCGGAGCGCCGGCGGTAAAGTGGCGCTCGGGGACGAGCGTCGGCTGCGGCTGGCTGTGAAAATCAGACGCGAAATTGTATTCGCCGAGCCGGTACTGACGATTGAAAATATTTGTCGCCGTAAGGCCGATCTCGTAGTGCCACCAAGTTAGCGTCGTCTGCGCATCGACCGTGACAATGTTCTGGCTTCGCTGACCTAGCGGAAGCGCGCGTGGGCCGACGTACGTGATGCCGGTGCCGAGAGCAACGCGCGGCCGCCTGCCCGCAACTGACCACGGAAGCTCTTTAAAAAACGCTGTGTCAGAGCGAAGAACGACATCGGGGACGTACGCCACGAGAAGATTCGAATCGTTGTATGTCGAACGGACGAACGTGAGGTTGATCGATTCGTCGAAGAACGATCCGATCGCGCGAATCGACCCGAGCCAACCGGTACGCGTGGTGCCGACACCGACAACATTGCGCCCCTGTTTCTCGTCAAACATGATGTCGCGATCGACATACGTTTGAAACGCGACAGTGCGCGCGACGATCGAAACATCACGAATGTCATGCGCGTACGAAGCGCCCCCTTCGTACGCGTGAATGCGCGCAAACGGTGTTTTTATGTCTTGTGTGATCGCAATCGGATCGAGCGAGCGAACACCTTGGCCGTAGCTAGCCGAGAACGTTACGTTCGCAAACGGGCCGACAATCAGCGATGCGCGCGGCATCAGCGCGACGCTCGACGTCGTCAAACGCTGGTTCGCTTCGCGGGGGCGACCCTGATCTTGCTGCGTAAGGCAGCTCGCGTCGATCGGCAGATTGTTCGGGTTTAAATGCTCGCCCTTGTACTTTGCAGCGCACTTGTTGTTGATATCAAACGAAAAGACATCAATGCGCGGGCCGCCTCGCAAATGGAGCCACGGCTGGAACTGAATGTTCGCGTCGGCGTAAAGCCCAATGTCGGTGAGCGTCGAGTCGAGGTCGGCTTCGGTCTTGTAGGGGACGCCGTCGGACGCCTGAAGGCGCTGCTGCGACGCCTTTACGAGATCGAGTCGCGCAAAATAGCCGAATTCGAGCGTCTGCTTTTGCGTGAATACAGTTGCTTCGAACCGACTTGAACCTCGGCTACCGATCGTCCACTCATCGACCGACAGATCGCTCATGTCGCCGCGTTGCGCATGAATTGACTGCAGCGGATCTTGGGTATCTTCGAGAAAACCGGTAAAATTCTCGAGCGATCTTAGCCCTCGCTTGATCAAATAAATCTGATTTGTCAGTGGAACGGCGCCGTATTTTGCGTCCATGTCCCACGAGAGCGAGAAGCGCGAGCTGTTACCACCACCCGCGATTTTTTCGTTGGTAAACGCCGGCTGCGCGTAGCTATCGTAAAATCCGATTCGACCGTTTTTATAATCGTCGGCGCGAATCACGCCGGCCGAATGGTATTGCGCGGCATATGCAGTCGCGAGAATTCGGTACGAGCCTGCGCCGCCGAGCTTCCCCTCGTACTGCGCCATCGCGCTCGCTCGCGTTGCATCGCGATTGCGACCGAAGCCGTCTGTCTCAAACGCTTCGACACCGGCGAACGTGTGGCGCGTTGTCTCTTCGGGGCCCCATGTGAGCACGAGGCGCTTTGTCCCCCAACTCCCGTACGTCCCCTTCGCGGTCAGGCCGCGCTTGTCGAGCCCTAGTTCGTAGTTTGCGCTGCCGGCGACCGCGTAGTTGCCCTGGCGCGGGTCGAACGGCCCTTCGACAACGCGAAGCGACTCGACCAGTTCCGGGATGATGAAGTGCGTGTCGGCGTAGCCGTTGCCGTGCAGATTGCCGCTCTCGTTGATCGGCACGCCGCCGACTGAGAACTCGATATCTTGCCCTTCGCGCGCATCAAAACCGCGCAAAAAGACCTGCTCTGCGTGCCCTTCGCCCCCTTCGTTCGAAAGCATGATGCCTGGCGCGAGCTTGAGAAAGTCGCTCGCGTTTGCTTTCGGAATAATCGCGAGCTGGCCGACACGAATGTCAAAATCGGATGCGCCTCGGCTGACGGGCGCGCGCCTGCCGCGAACAAGAACCTCTTCAGGCCCCAACGGCTCGGACGCTTTGGTCTCGTGCAGCGCTTCGTGCACCTCTTCGGGATCGCGCGGCGGCTCATGCGCCGTATTGCCGGCGACAGCAAGGTCGCTCGCGGCCGGTTCGACGACTGGGTCGGGGGCGGGCGGGGCGAAGTGAAACGGTACGCGAATTCGGCTTGGAATCGCCACGCCATCGCGCATCGCCGGCGTGAACTGCCATTGACGCGCCGCTTCGAGTGCCGACGCATCGAGGTCGGGGTCGGTCGACGCCGCTACTTCGGCGCTGCTGACGTGCCCTTCGGTGTCGATCGTCATCAGAACGTTGACGTCACCGTGCTTGCTCGATGCGAGCTCATTTGCTGGGTAAATTGGGTCGACGTGACGGACGACGACCGGCGGCGTTACGGCTGACGGAGTCGCCTGGGCGCTAGCCACGCCGGCTTGCAGGAGAAAAAGCGCACAGGCCGCCCACTTCGCAATCGACCTCGTTGCTCCCGGTTCTGATTCGTGACACATGCCGAGGTGCTATCGCTCCATTGAATCGGCTGGCGTTCGAAGACGCCGCGCCGCGTTAAAACCGCATTATTATGCGACCCGAATTTGAGCACGGTACTTACGCCATCTCACATGCATATGCAACTCAATTGCATCTCTGTCTGAACCCCTATGCCCGCCCAACCCCCTTCGCCACCTAATCCACGCCGCATTGCCGCCACCGTTCTCGCGCGAATCGATCGCGATCAAGCGTTCGCCGCACCGGTTTTGGATGCTGAAATCGCACGCTATCCGCAACTTTCGCCGCGCGACCGAGCGCTCGCCACCGAGCTCGCATACGGCTCACTACGCGTTCGACCCTGGCTCGAAATGCGACTGAACGCGCTCGCCTCGCGCGGCATCGGGAAGCTCGATCCGCTGGTACGCGCCCACTTGACCATCGCCTCATACCAGCTCGCGTTCTTGTCTCGCGTTCCGGCTTTTGCAGCGGTTAACGAGTGCGTTTCGGCGATTCGGTCGCTCAACGGCCCCCAAGTTGCGGCGTTTGCGAATGCCGTGCTTCGGAAGCTGTCGCGCGAGCTTTTGGCGGAGCCCGCAAACCTGACCGACGCGGTAAGCCAATCGGTCGATCCGTGGCTGCGCGATGCCTTGACTCGTTCGCTCGGGAGCGATGGTGCGTCCGCGTTTATTGCGGCGAGCGCCGAAGTGCCGCCCGTCGGCCTTCGCGTCGACTCCGGCGATCGCGAGGAGGTAGCGGCGCGCGTTCGCGAGCTATCCCCCGATGCAGATGTATGTTTAGGCCTTATTTCTCCGCGCGCGGTGCTGGTACGCGACGGCGGACGCGTGGCCGATCTCCCGGGCTATGGGGTCGGCTGGTCGATCCAAGAAGAAGGGTCGCAAGTCGTCGCGCTCTCGCTCGGCGCCAAAAAAGGCGAGGTTGTGCTCGATGCGTGCGCCGGTCGCGGCAACAAATCGGCGCTTTTAATCGGTGAAGTCGGTGATGGCGCAGTCGATGCCGCCGATCTGCACGCGTCGAAACTCGCTAGACTCCAGCGTGAACTCGCGCAAATCGGCCGCGCCGTCCGAAGCACATTTGCGGTCGATTGGTCGATCGGAAAAGGTGAACTCGGCCTCTACGACCGCGTTCTGGTCGATGCGCCCTGCTCCGGCATCGGGACAATTCGGCGGCGCCCTGAATTGGCACTACGCCGCACTGCCGAGTCAATAGCCACGCTGTCCAACTTGCAGACGGCAATTCTCTCCCGGACGGCCGAAACGGTAAAACCGGGCGGCAGCCTCGTTTACGCCGTCTGCAGCGTCTTGCGCGAGGAGGGTGAGGATGTGGTCGAGCGATTTTTAGCGCAATCCCCCGACTTTACGGCCGCGCCGTTCGATAGTCCGGTGGCGGAGCGGCTGGCCCAAGGGGGGGCAAGTTTTCGATTGCTGCCGCATCAACATGGTACCGACGGCTATTTCGTTGCATCTTTCCGTCGCACCCGTTGAGGCGGTAGTACCCTCGGGGTCCAATTATGGAGAGAGGCGCACCATGTTAGTCGACGTCACGATGCCCCAGCTCGGCGAGAGCGTAAGTGAGGGGACAATTACGAAATGGCGAGTTCGCGAGGGAGAGGCGGTTAAAAAAGATCAGCCGCTGCTCGACGTCGCGACCGATAAAGCCGACACCGAAGTGCCGGCGCCAACCAGCGGAATTGTCACGAAGCTCATCGCTGCCGAAGGGGCCGTCGTCGCCGTGAAGACGGTGATTTGCCAAATCGATTCGGAAGGGGTCGCAAAAGCGGCGCCGCCGCCGAAAGCGGCAAAGCCTGCCGAGCCAGCAAAACCGGCTCCTGCTTCGCCACCGATGAAGAGCCCGTCGCCAAGCGGCGCGCGGAGCGCAGCAGGGGGCCCGCTCGCAACACCAACAGCACGAAAAGCGGCGCTGCAAAACGACGTCGATTTGGCTGACATTCTCGGGTCGGGCGACCACGGGCGAATCACCAAAGACGATGTGATCCGCGCGTCGGAAGCGCCAGCCGAGCCTCCGCCTCTTCCACGTCAGGCAACATCGCCTACGCCAACAGGCTATCCGTTCCCGACATCGAGCGTGCCGACGCAAGTGGCGATTCCTCGCCCAATAATCGCAAGCACGAGCGACTACGTGCCGCCGATACCAGGCGCCGGGTACGGGTCGTTCAAAGTCCCCGCGTATCGCCCCGTCGAAGGCGACAAAGTAATTCCGTTCACGCGTCGGCGCCGAATCACCGCCGATCACATGACATACTCGAAAGTGACGTCGCCGCACGTGGTGACGGTGGCGGAGATCGATCTGTATCGCGCGTCAAAGCTGCGCGAGGCGAACAAAGAGCGGTACAAAAAAGAGGGGCTCGGGCTGACGATGTTGGCGTTCACCGTAGCGGCCACAGCGCGTGCGCTGCGCGACCATCCGGAGCTGAACGCGAGAGTTCTCGACGACGCGTACGTCATTTTGCGCGACGTCAATATCGGCGTCGCGGTCGATTCGCCCGACGGGCTTGTTGTCCCGGTCGTCCGCCGCGCCGATGAGCTTGGTTTACGCGGCATTGTGCGATCGATCGACGAAGTGGCAAAGCGCGCCCGAAACGGAAAAATCACGATCGACGATCTCAGCGGAGCGACGTTCTCGGTGACAAACCCCGGCTTGAAGGGGAATTTGTTCGGTGGAGCGATCATCAATCAGCCGAACGTCGGCATCCTCCGAATGGGAGAGATTCAAAAGCGTGTCGTCGTCGTCGAAGGGCCCGATGGCGAAGACTTGATGGCGATTCATCCGATGATGATGATGGCGCTTAGCTACGACCACCGCGTTGTCGACGGCGTTGCAGCAAACAGCTTCTTGTGGCGCGTGACCGAGCTGCTCGAAAAAGCCGACTTCGAAGTTTGAAAGCAGCCGCGCAAACAGCAACGGGGCACGACCTTCCTGACATTCGGGTCGTGCCGCCTGGGCCGCGTTCTCGCGAAATTTCGGCGCGCCTTGATGCGGTCGAGTGCCCCGCATTTGACGCGCGTCGTGCATCGCGCGCCGCCGAAAGCGCGAGCGAGCAGGCGCCGATTGTGTACGAACGCGCGATCGGCGCCAACGTGATCGATGTCGACGGAAATCGATACGTCGATCTCGTCGGCGGGTTCGGCGCCGCCGCGCTTGGGCATAGCCCGCCGTGGTTGAGCGATGCGATCGCGCGTCAATCGGAGCAGCTCCCGATGGCGCTCGGCGATGTTTACGCCAGCGAAGTGAAGCTCGCGCTGTGCGATCGCCTCGCGCTGATTTACCCGGAGCCGGGCGCGCGCGTGATGCTCGGTCTCAGCGGCGCCGACGCGATCACCGCGGCGCTAAAAACCGCCGTGATCGCTACGGGGCGGAGCGGCGTGATCGCGTTTCGCGGCGCCTACCACGGCCTCAGCTATGCGCCGCTTGCCGCTTGCGGGCTAAACGAAAAATTTCGGTCACCATTTGCCGAACAGCTCGGCGATCATGTCGTTTTTGAGTCGTACCCGCGCTCCGACGATGAACTCGTAAAAACGCTCGAAGGGGTGAAATCCGCGCTAAACTCGGGGAAAATCGGGGCGATTCTCGTCGAGCCGATCCTCGGGCGTGGCGGCTGCGTGGCCCCCCCCGCGCAATTTTTACCGGCGCTTCGAGCGGCGTGTGACGACGCTGGGGCACTGCTTATCGCCGACGAGATTTGGACAGGACTCGGGCGCTCAGGGGCGATGTTGGCAAGCGTTGAAGCCGGAGTGGTGCCCGACATCATCTGCCTCGGCAAAGCGTTAGGAGCGGGCCTCCCGGTGTCAGCATGCATAGGGAGCGCGCGCACCATGGCCGCCTGGGGGGCGCACGGGGGGACGGCGATTCACACGGCGACGCATTTCGGCGCGCCAATCGGGTGCGCAGTGGCGCTAGCCGCGCTCGAACGGCTCTCAGAGCCCGAGCTTCACGCAGCAGTGAGAGCAAAAGGCGACGCATGGCGAGCAGCCCTAGCGAAAGCGACGCTCGGCGGCATAGCAACCGCCATCGACGGGCGTGGACTGATGGTCGGCATCACGGTCAAAGGGGGCGCCGCCGCAGCGCTATCGCTCACCCGAGAGCTGCTGCGAAAAGGCTACATCGTACTAACGGGCGGGGTGCGCGGCGACACTCTCACACTGTCGCCGCCACTAACAATCGACGAACGATTGCTAGAAGCGTTTACCCACGAGCTATCCTTTTCGGCTTCTAGCCAAGACGGGTGAGCGGTAGTCTGTGCGCTCCTAAAAATTGGAGGCCCCAGATGAACACGTTCGCTAAATTTCTGCTTGTCAGCTGCTGTATTGGTGCATTTTCAGTCGGGTGCGGCGCCGACGCAACTGAAACCATCGGCAGCAGCCAAAGCGCGATCGGCCCCAAGTGCGAATTCGGCGTCGATCAGACATGCAATCACTACGACTGGATGAGCTCGCTCGCGGGGGCCTGCCAAAAGGATGGGGCTTGCATATGCAAAGAGGGGTGGGAGATTAAGTACGATGGAAAATGCGGGCTCCCAGAGCGCCAGCCGATCATTAGCGGCCCCGGCTCATGCACTGAATAAAATGGAGAAGAGAGAGTCGGCGTGCCCAACACTTTGACAGACTTGTCAAAAGAGCTGCTCGCAAGCGACTCTCTCCACGCGCGAGCACGCGCTTTTGTCGAGGCATTTGAAAGCGGAAGCGCGATGCCCGAGTCGTTCGACGCACTCGCCGTCGATATCGCCCGCTTTCAGTGCTCGCACATCGAAGGCTACGCGCGGCTCGTTCGCGCGAGAGGCCTCTCGCCAGATGCGCTTCACACGGCGGCCGAATTTCCGGCGACGCCCGCCGACGCATTCAAAGTCTCGCGCGTTTTTGCCTTCCCCGAATCCGAAGCGACTGCCACGTTTCGCACGAGCGGGACGACAATTGGTCAACGGGGCGAACACTTCATGCGCACCACGGCGACATACGATGCCGCAGCGATCGCCTTCGGACGCTGGGCGTTGATGCACGACCTCGCGCTCCCGGTGCGGATGGCGGTTCTCGGCCCATCGCCAACTGAATCGCCCGACTCGTCGCTAACGCACATGATCGCCGCATTTTTTAGCTCTTTTGGTGAACCCTCGAGCGAGTCGCCGTATATCATCGAGGGGGACGTAATCGATCTAGCGCGCCTCGATGCCATCGTAGCCACATTGCTTGTCGACAGCGACCGACCGCTTTTTCTTTTCGGCACATCGTTTGCGTTTGTGCATCTCCTCGACGCGCTCGGCGACCAGCCGTTTCCGCTGCCGTCTAAAAGCCGCGTGATGCTCACTGGCGGCACAAAAGGAAAGTCGCGCGAAGTGAGCGCCTCCGACCTTCGTCAATCGCTCGCGGGAGCGTTCGCGATCGACGCACAGGCCATCGTAAGCGAATACGGAATGACCGAGCTATCTAGCCAATTTTACGAGACGACATTGCGCGACCCAAATGCGCCCCACGGTCTCTACGCCGAACCGCCGTGGGCGCGCGTTGTCCCGGTCGATCCCGACACGCTCGCGCCGGTCGCCGAAGGCGATGTGGGGATCGCGCGGATCGAAGACTTGATGAACATCGACAGCGCATTCGCGGTGCTAACCGCCGATCGCGTGAGGCGGGTGCCTGGCGGGTTCGAGCTGCTCGGGCGCACACCGGGTGCCGCGCCACGCGGCTGTTCGATCGCGATCGATGAGCTTTTGGGGCGATGAGACGATCGCGCGACGACCGGTTTGCCACGGTGCGTAGGCTTGTCTGGGCCGCGCACGACGTCGTTGAGGCGCGCGCGAAAATTGTCGACGCAATCGCCGACGAGAGCGGCCTGTCGCGCGAAGGAGTCGACCTCGCGCTGCGCGAACACGTTGAAATCGACGCTACCGACGCCGAAATCGACACCCTTGTGGCGACCGCGGGCGATGCCGACTGTGTGCATGTCGTGCTCTCAGCGAACGTGTTTGTCGCCGCTCTTCGCGCCATCGCGATCGCTCGAGCGGCGGCGCCGCGCGTCGTCGTTCGCCTGTCCAAGCGCGATACGATATTTGCTTCGGCGCTCGTTGACGCCGCTGACGACCCGGCGATTGAGATTGTCGACGCCATCGCTTTTGAAAAAATCAGGTCGGGTGAAGTTCACGTTTATGGGCGCGACGAGACAATCGCGTCGATTCGCGCGCGCGCACCGGGGCTTGTCGTTCGCGGGCACGGCAGCGGTTTTGGCGCTATTTTTGCCACCAACGCCATCTCAGATCGCGAGCTATCGCGAATCGTCGGCGACATTATCGTATTTGATCAGCGCGGCTGTCTTAGCCCACGAATCGTCGCGGTGGTCGGCGATTTCGATCTTGCAAAACGCCTTGGCGAGCGCCTCGCCAGCGCACTCCGAATTGCCGCCGAAAGTGTCCCTCGAGGGCGACTGACCGATCGCGAGCAGCGGGAATCACGCGAGTATATTGACCTGATGCGATTTGGTGGCGAGCTGTTTGAAAGCGACAGCGCCGTCGTTGGCGTCGCACGCAGTGACGCGATTATTTTACCGCCTCCCGGCCGTCATGTTCATCTTCTTCACGCGCCCAGTATCGACGCGCTCCGCAACGCATTCGCGCCCTTTTCGCGCTTTATGACCTGCGTGGCGACCGACGCGCCGAGCGCTCTCTCGCTCACCGGCACGCGGATCTGCCGCTTTGGCGAGATGCAGCGCCCCCGATTGACCGGCCCGGTCGATCTACGCGCTTCGCTGTGATCTTGCGATCGCCGCTGTAAGCGATAAAAGCCCTACGGTATGAACTTGCCAACTAATATCAAAGCACTCGCTTTTTGCATTCCGGCACTCGTCGCGATCGCCGCAACTGCCACTTCCCCCGCGCGGGCCGAGAGCATCATATCAACGCCCGGTGCACACCCGCTCTACCACGTAGAGCTAGAGCCGCACGTGGCCTTCGGGTGGGACGGCATTTACGGTCTAAACGGCTTCGGTCTAGGTGGCCGAGCGTCCATCCCGATCGTCAACAACGGCTTTGTGACAACGATCAATAACAACGTGGCGATCGGCTTCGGCGCCGATCTGATCAAGTATCTAGGCTGCGCCAATGGCGGCTGCGATGCCACAGTTCTCATGCTCCCGGCCGCCCTGCAATGGAACTTCTATCTCGCCCCCGAATGGAGCGTCTTTGGCGAGCCCGGAGTGGCGCTCTTTTACGGCACCTACGGCAGGTGCGAGGCGGGGCGCTCCTGCAGCAGCGATGTCCTCTCGGTACGGCCAACAATCGCCGCCGGCGGGCGATACCACTTCCCCAACAAAAAGATCGCGCTAACGCTGCGTGTTGGCTACCCCGAAACAACGTTCGGTGTTTCGTTCTTTTAAAAACGTGCCCGTGCCCGTGCCCGTAAACGTGCCCGGCTTTTTCTCGGCTTTTTCTCGGCTTTTTCTGCGTAACAGCGAAGAAACGGCCGGGCACGTTTACGGGCACGGGCACGTTTACGGGGCAGAGTGGCGCTGACGCTCTAGCCACCTTACAGTTCTTTTATGCCGATAGCTTCGTACCTTGTCGCAATCCTCGGGCTTGCCGTCTTGATGGTGGTCCACGAAGCGGGGCACTATTTTGCCGCGCGCAAGTTCGGGATGCGCGTGGTGAAGTTTTCGATCGGCTTTGGCCCGACGATTTACAAGCATCAGCCGGCCGGCAGCGACACTGTCTTCCAGATCGCGATCATCCCTTTTTTGGCATACGTGCAAATCGCGGGGATGAACCCCTACGAGGAAAACGACCCGGATGACCCGTCAAGCTACTTGAACGCGTCGCTCTGGGCCCGCGTCGTAACCGTGGCTGCCGGCCCCCTTTCCAACTATTTTTTCGCGTCAGTTCTATTTTTCTTTGGCTTCATGCTCGCAGGGCGACCTGTGATCGACGACGTGAGCATGCGAGTTACCGTGGCGCCAGGCGGCCCGGCGGAGATTGCGGATATTCGTACCGGCGATCGAGTCGTCGCGGTCGATCACGAGGCGGTCGGCAATTGGGAGGCGCTCAAAGCGGCGATCCGCAAACATCCGGGAGAGCCGGTCACAGTCTCAGTCAACCGCGATGGCAAGCCGCTCGAAGTCATCGTAACGCCGGCCCCAAAAGGGGACAAATACGAGGGGAAAATCCTCATCGGGCCCGAGTTTCGCATCGAAAAAGTTGGGGCGCTCGAAGCCGCGCGCCTCAGCATTACGGAGCCGCTCGATATCGTCGGGCGCAATCTGCGCGGCATCGCGCGAATGCTCGTCGGAAAAGAAAAGGCGGAGGTCGCGGGCCCGGTCGGTATCGTCAAAGATTTAGCCGGCGCGGTGCGCGAAAATGCCGGCAGCGCGTTTGAGCTGCTCGGAGCGATTAGCGCATGCCTAGCGGTGTTTAACTTGCTGCCAGTACCGGCACTAGACGGCGGACGATTGATGTTTCTCGCATTCGAAGCGATCACCCGACGAAAGCCCGACGCAAAAATCGAGGCGCGAATTCACGCGATTGGGCTGATCCTGATGCTCACTCTCGTAGCGCTAGTAACTTATTCCGACATCATGGGGCGGTAACGCGCCTACTTGGCCATGCGTGCGGCCATGTCTCGGCCTAGTTCGCTCGCTCGATTTGTTGCGGTTTCTACGGCGTTAATGAGCGTTGTTCGTAGGCCTCCCGCTTCGAGCGTGTGTAGGCCGGCGATCGCCGTTCCGCCGGGGCTTGTAACCATGTCTTTTAAACGGCCCGGATGCTCGCCCGTTTCGAGGAGGAGTTTGGCCGATCCGAACACGGTTTGCGCGGCCAAAAGGAGCGCCGTGTCGCGGTGGAGGCCGACTTTTACGCCGCCGTCGGCGAGCGCTTCGATGATCAACATGACGTACGCGGGGCCGCTGCCGGACAGGCCTGTCACGGCGTCGAGCAGCGACTCATCGAGCGTCACGACCTGACCGACCGCCTCGAACAGCGCGCGCGCTCGCCCCATGTCGTCGCTGTTTGCGTGCGTGCCTGCGGCAATGGCCGTCGCTCCCGCGAGCGCGAGGGCCGGCGTGTTCGGCATCGACCGAATCACGCGCGCGCCGGGGCGAAGTCGCGCTTCAATCGCCGCGATCGGCACGCCCGCGGCGACCGAGATCGTCAACGTTTCGGCGCGGACGCTCGGCGCGATGTGCGTGAGAACTTTATCGATCGCTTGCGGCTTCGTAGCGAGGACGAGCAGATCGACGGAGCTAGCAAGCTCAAGATTGTCACGCGTCGTCGTGATCCCGTGTGTTGACCGCAACGCATCAAGACGCTCTTCGCGCAAATCGCTCGCAACAATGTTCTTAGGGTCAACGCGCCCGGAGAGAACCATCCCCCGAATGAGCGCGCCGGCCATATTCCCAGCCCCAAGAAAACCAATGCGAAGAGATGTCATGCCGTTCCCTCAACCGTCGTTAGCAAGCGAGCGAGTCTACCATGAAGTCATGCCACGCAAGCCGCAACAGCCCCGCAATCACGCCGCGTATCGCCGCAGGGCTTCGCGGGCTTCTTGGACTTCGCGGATGTCGGCTTCGGTTGCGTGCGACACTTCGTCGGCGATGGCGTTTACGTCGCTTCCGGACTCGATCATTCGGCGCGCGACGTCGCTTCCGGTTAGAAGATCAAATGCTGGTGTATCGCTCACGAATTCGTACGGTTCGGTCCTAAAGGCGAAATCTTTTGGGTGCGATTTGGCGATCAGGGCGATGAGCGCGCTGTAGGCGGCGACGGGACGAAATCGCAGGTCGGTCGCGTGGATTTGCACGCCGCCGCACACTTGCTTCGCCCACTTGTGAAACATCGGCTGAAACGAAATCGGCCGCGCGACTACGCCCTCGAGCGCGAGATGATTAAACTTGTTCGCCAGCGCTGCGCCATCGACCCACGGCGCTCCGACAATTTCGAACGGCCGCGTCGTCCCCCGCCCTTCTGAAATGTTCGTCCCTTCGAGAAGGCACCCACCCGGATACACAAGCGCCGTTTCGTACGACGGCATGTTCGGCGATGTCATCACAAACGGCCGCCCCCAAGACGGCGCGTGCTGGTGTGCAGCCCCCCCTTCAACCTGCACCACCGTCAACGCGTCGGCGCTAACATCGCCACGGGCCGCAAAATGGGCGATAATTTCGCCAATCGTGAGCGAATGACGAATCGGCAGCGGCTCTAGCCCGACGAACGACAAAAATGCCGGATCTTGGCATGCGCCTTCGATCGAATCGTCGCTGCAACCGATCGGGTTCGGCCTGTCGAGAACGACGACGCGCACCCCTTGCTTCACGCAAGCTCGCATCGCCAAAAGGGCAGTCCATACGAACGTGTAAAAGCGCGTTCCGATGTCTTGCATGTCGATAATCAGCAGGTCAAAGCTTGCGAGATCGCGCGGATCGGGAGCGAGCGTTTCGCGCGTTGTCCCGTAAAGACTGCGTGTCGGGATGTTGTGTACATCGACCGAACTGCGAACACCGACCATATCTTGCGCTTCGCCGCCGTAGCCGTGTTCGGGCCCGAAAAGCATCACCGGCTCAACCCCCACACGGCGCAGCGCCTCACCGGCATGCACAAAATCGCCTGTAATTGCCGCAGGATGAGACAACAGGGCAACTCTCGGAGCAAAAATACGCTCGCGAAGACGGGGAGAAGAAACAAGGCGGTCGAGACCGGTGAGCATCATTGGCTGAGCGCGGTATATAAACCGTCTATGGCTATTCTGAATCGTCGAATCATTTCTTTTGCGATTCTTTTTTGCGCGATCCTATTTGCGGCGCCACCTGCACTCGCCCGCCCCGGGGCGCCATCGGGCTTTGCGGGTCTTACTTCGAATGTCAATTTGGGCGGGCAGCCGGCCGCTGCCGACGCCGATTCCGAAGAAAAAGTCGCCCCCGATTCGCCGCGCGCCGCCATCAGCTCTTTTCTCGACCTGTGCCGACGCGGCCAATATGCCGAAGCGGCGCAGTATCTCGATCTATCAAGCCGAGTCGACGGGCGCACCGCCGAGCAGACAGCGGCGCGGCTCTACGCCGTCCTAAGACGCCATCTCGCGGTCAATCTCGATGATGTTTCGCCGCTATCGACAGGAAGCACGTCGGACGGACTAAGACCCGATGTCGACGAACTCGGCCGCATTTCGCTTCAGCGCGGCGCCCCGTCGGAGTCGGTGCGCATCGTTCGTCGCACGCGTGGCGACGAGACGCGTTGGCTCTTTTCGAGGGCAACAACCGACCGCGTTGACGACTGGTACGGAACGCTGCGCGGCCTCTGGCTGCGTGAGCGTCTCTCGCCGTGGCTCCTGCGCGTCGGTCCGTTCGATCTTCTCGTCTATCAATGGCTCGCACTTCCGATCGTCCTTCTAATCGCGACGATGTTGTCGTTCGGTTTCGCGAGCGTGTCGCAGCGGCTTCTGCATCGCTTTCTCGTGCTCCGAGGCGCGCGCTCCCCCGACGCCGCCGCGCGTTTTGTCGGCCCGCTGCGCCTCGCATGGACAGCCGCACTGATCGCCGCCGTGCTCCCGTGGGGCGCACTCGATAAAGACGCGATCGCGTTCATTGAATCGCTCTTGCGCGCCGGCTTTGAAATCGCGGCGCTCTGGGCGCTGATCCGCGCCGTCGATGAAGCGGCGCGCCTCGCTTCGGGGAGCCCATGGTCACGATCGCACCAAGGGAGCCTGTGGTTTCTCCCGACGATGCGAAAAGTTGCAAAAGGGTGCCTCCTCGCGATCGGACTCGTCGCCGTGCTCAGCGAGCTTGGCTATCCGGTTGCAAGCCTCGTGGCCGGCCTCGGACTGGCCGGTTTGGCTCTCACGCTGGCGGCTCAAAAAACGCTCGAAAACGTGTTCGGCGCGGCGGCGCTCGGGCTCGACCATCCGTTTCAAGTTGGCGACTTGGTGACGGTCGATACAGTTCTCGGGCACGTGGAAGCGCTCGGGCTCCGGTCGACGCGCATTCGCACGTATGACCGCACCGTCGTCTCGTTTCCAAACTCGAAAATCGCCGAGATGCGCATCGAAAATTTTTCGGTGCGCGATCGCTACCGAGTCCACTGCATTCTTCCGATCGCTTTCGAGACCGACACGGCACGCATCGAAGCTTGCGTTTCGCGGCTTTACGGCGTGCTACGCGACCACCCGAAGTCGGTCGTCGACACCGTGGGCGTTTTTATGTCACGGCTCAACAGTCACGCGATCGAAATGGACATCACCGCCGGATACAAAGCGAACGATGTGAACGACTTTTTCGCGATCAGGCATCTGATGATCTCGCGCATCCTAGCGACAGTACGCGACTCCGGGCTCTCGCTAGCTCTCCCGTCCGTAACGGTAAAAGGAGAGAGCGTAAGGCTTCAAGTCGGACCGTAAACGTGCCCGTGCCCGTAAACGTGCCCGGCTTTTCAATCGCTCCAACGGCGCACTACGAGGGCGCTATAAATCGGTAGCCTTGGCCGCGCACTGTCTGCAAATGGACCGATGCGCTGCCGAGCTTTTCGCGCAAGTTTCGCATGTGAACATCGATCACGTTGCTGCCTGCATCGCGATTCAAAAACCAGACTTGAGAGAGAATTTCGGCGCGCGTCACTAGCTGCCCCGCCGAACGAACCATGAGCGCTAAAAGCGCAAATTCTCGCGCGGTCGTGTCGATTCGGCGGCCTGAACTGCGCGCGATACGCTGGTGCAAATCGAGCTCGATCGGGCCGGCCGCAATGCGCCCACTTCCGCGTGACGCGCGACGAACGACTGCGCGCGCGCGCGCCATCAATTCGTCCGAATGAAAAGGGCGCGTCACGTAGTCGTCGGCGCCTGCGTCGAGCGCGTTGATAATCTCTTTCGGCTCACTTCGCGTCGACACAACGACGATGGATGTCCCACTCGACGACTGACGAACATTGCGACAGAGCTCTACGCCGACGCTATCAGGCCACGACCACGCGATCACCACGATGTCGTATTTTTCGGTTGCGACGCGCGCCGCGATTTCGTCAGACGCCGCACACGTGTCAACCGCATAGCCGTCAACCGCAAATGCATCCGCGATTGACTCCGCTTGATCGCCGTTGAAAACAAGCACCCTCATCTCGCCGTCGCGGCTGGGAAGAGGGTTAGCTGAATTCGATTACGGCGCTTCATGACTTACAAGCGCGCACGCAAATGACTTAAGATCATATCCAAAGCGACTTGGTTTTCGCCCCCTTCCGGGACGATCAGGTCGGCGAATCGCTTCGACGGCTCAACGAAGGCGAGATGCATCGGGCGCACCGACTCGTAGTACTGCTTGCGCACTTGCGCGAACGTGCGGCCCCGCTGCTCCAAGTCGCGACGAATGCGCCGCATCAACCGGATGTCGGGATCGGTGTCGACGAAAAGCTTGATGTCGAGGCGCGAACGAAGGCGCGCGTCGGCGAGAACGAGAATCCCCTCGACGACAATCACTTTCGCTGGCTCGAGCGGGTCGCCCTCGGGTGCGCGATCGTGGAGCGAAAAATCGTAGTTTGGGCGGACGATCGCTTGGCCCGCTTTCAGGGCATCAACGTGGGCGCAGAAGAGGTCGAGCTCGAGTGCATCGGGATGGTCGTAATTGACGAGCTCCCGCTCGTTGAACGGCAAATGCCCCTGCGCCCGGTAGTAGTGATCTTGCTGCAGCATCACCCCCGCCCCAGGTGGCAGCGCTTGCAAAATCGCGTGCGCGATCGTCGTTTTGCCAGAGCCAGAACCGCCAGCCAAGCCGAGTACAAGGGTTTGATTCATGCGAAAGTCCGGCACTCTAGCATCAACTTAGAAAGATCGCCGCTGCGACTATTTGAGAGAGGCGCCTATTTTAAGACCAAATTGATGCGCTTCGCTTTCGCTGGCTGGCCATGAGGCCTGAACATCGGCGGATCGCAAGCGTGTCCCGTCGGGCTCGGCGACAAACGCCCGCAGACGAAGGCCCCCCGAATCGATACGTTCAGCGTAGGCGGCAATCGGCGTCCGGCAGTTGCCGTTGAGAGCGACCATTACGCCGCGCTCCGCTTCGACGCAAATCGCGGTCTCGATATCGTGCACGGCGGCGAGACGGCTGCGCATCGGCGCATCGTCCGCGCGGCACTCAACCCCCAGTGCGCCCTGCCCAATCGCCGGGAGTGAGACATCGACCGACAAAATCTCTGTGGCGCGCGCCGTGAGCCCGAGCCGCACTAGCCCTGCGTACGCGAGCACGGTTGCATCGAACTCGCCGGCATCGACTTTGCGAAGGCGCGTATCCAAATTCCCTCGCATTGGAACGACGAGGACATCGGGGCGACGCGTGCGAATCGCGATGGCGCGCCGCAAGCTGCTTGTCCCCACGCGAGCGCCTGCTGGGAGCGCATCGAGAGTGCAGTAGCCCGGCGCGACAAGTGCGTCGCGTGGATCTTCACGCTTCGGAATGCACGCAATTGCGAGCCCCGGCGGCAGCGTGCCCGGCATATCTTTGATCGAATGCACTGCGAAATCAGCCCGCTTTTCTAAAAGCGCCTCTTCGATTTCTTTGACAAACAGCCCCTTGCCGCCAATATCGGCGAGCGGCACGTCTGCATTGCGATCGCCACTCGTTGTCACTTGAAGTTCAGAAAACTTCGCCGACGCATCGAGCTGTTCAAGCCGCGCGACGAATGCCCGACACTGAGCAAGGGCAAGGGCGGAGCGGCGTGTGGCGTAGATCAGTGGTGTCATCGCGCGACAAGGTAGCGCGGCTCCAAAAAATCGCTTGTGTTAGCATCACGCCAATGCGCAAATCTGCTCAAACCCTCTCTATTTTTGCCATCTCGTCTTGGGCACTTTCGGCCGCAACCGATTGCGGAGCAGTGCATCCAAAAGCGCCGTCGACACCGTCGGCCGCTTCCGCACCATGTTTGTCGATCGTCGGGTGGAACGACACGCACGGCCAGATCGTCCCGGAAGATGTCATCGTCGACCTCAATCGCGTGCCGGCCGGCGGAGTAATTGCGCTGGCCGAGCAGCTCTCGCAGATTCGCGCGTCGGGCGACATCGTCATGCCGCTCGAAGCGGGCGACCTCTTCACCGGCCCGATCGAAACTGTGAAAGCCGAGGGGGCGCCGATCGTCGAGGCGTACAACGCGATGGGCGTCGCCGCGGTGGCGATCGGAAACCACGATTTCGATTTTGGTCCCGTTGGTTTTTCGCGAGCGACAGCGCCCGAAGATGTCGGCGACAATGCCGGCCCTGACGGCCCGCGCGGCGTGCTTCTCGAGCGGATGCATCAAGCAAAATTCCCGTTTTTGTCGGCAAATATTACATACCGTGGCGGGGGTGAAGTCCATTGGCCGGGGCACAAGACGCACGTCATTCTCGAACGAGGGCCGTATCGGGTCGGCGTTGTCGGCTACACCACTATTTCAACGCCGTGGACTACCCTTCGGCCGAACGTTCGCGACCTCGATTTTGACACCTATGCCGTTCCGCGCGTCGCCGCGTCGATCCGTGCGCTTCGCGAGGCGGGAGCCTATCCAGTCGTTTTGTTGGCGCATGGGAGTATCGAAGGTGACCTCCCTCAAGAGCTCAATCCGACAATCGACCCCGAAGGCGAAAAGCGCGTCGGCGAAATGGCGACGCTCTTGAGCAAGCTCGGCGACGCGAAGCCCGATCTGGTGATCGCCGGTCATCGTCACGGGTGGATGCTCGGCAAAGTGATGGGGGTGCCGATGGTGTCGAGCGACCAGCACGGCGCCGGGGTGCACCGCATTCGGTATTGCATGAAAGATGGGGCGAAATTGCCCGTTTTTGCGGGGATTGAGCGACGCGTGTCGTTCGCCGCGGGCGAGCCGCCCTCCCCGCTTGCGACCGAAGTACGAGCGCTGATGGAGCCTTGGCGAGCCGCCGTGCGCTCCGAATCGGACAGAGTAGTTACGATGCTCGCGACGCGATGCGAACCGCATGGGCAGCGCGGTACGGCGTTCGGCGAGCAGATGGCGCGCGCGATTGCTATGCGAGTGAACGATGCGGCTCCGCCCCCGGCCGGTGTCCCAGTCGTCGGTCTCACAAATGCAGGTGCGCTGCGGGTCGGGCTTGCCGCGGGCCCGGTGCGCTATTCCGATCTTTTCCTGGCAAACCCGTTCGAAAATATGATCGCGGCGTGCGAGACAACAGTCGCCGGGATTAAGCAGATGGTCCGCAACGGCATCACGCGGAACTTCATGCTGTCGCGGCTCCCGTTTGCAATATCGGGCGCGCGAGCGCACATCGGGCGCGGGATGCGCAGTTGGGAGCTGATCGACGTGACGATCGGCGAGGTAATCTACCCGGCCAATTCAAACGAGGGAAACGACAACCCCGTGTGGCTCGCACTCCCCGATTTCGTGCTCACAGGGGGCGATGGTCTGATGAGCGGAGTCAAGTGCAAGTCGACCAAAGTGTCGTCAACGCGCGTACGCGATGCGCTAGGGGACATTCTAGCGAAAGAGCGCGGAGGCTGCGAAGGGCCAGCGCCATCAATTCGTATCGATGAGTGAACGCCCCTTAAAACGTCACTTCGTAATCTTCCATAACTGGATTGGCGAGGAGCGTATCGCTCATCTGCTCGAGCTTTGCGCGCATCGCGTTTTGCTCGCTTGCGGGGATATTCTCGGCAAATTCGATCTCGACGACTTTGCCGATGCGGACTTGCGCGACGCCGCCAAAACCTAACTTTTCAAGCGCTTTTCGCACCGCATCTCCCTGCGGGTCGAGCACCTCTTTTTTGGGGCGCACATAGACAGTCGCTTTCATCCGTTTGTCTCCGTATTTAGCGAGAGAGCGCGAGCAATTCGGCCCATCGGAGCCTCCAAGTTCGGAACAAACGGCTCTCCGACAATTCGCTCGTACGCTTCGATGTACCGCTTGGCGGCGCCGATGCGCACAGCATCAGGGAGCGGTGGCGGCGGCCCGTCGCCTCGGTAGCCCTGCTCCACGAGATAGCGGCGCACAAAGTCTTTATCGAGCGGCTCGGGCGCCACGCCTTGATCCATCCGCGCACCGTAAGATGCTTGCTGCCAAAATCGCGACGAATCGGGCGTGTGAATCTCGTCGATCACGACGAGCGAACCCTCGCGGGTGCGACCAAACTCGTACTTCGTGTCGACCAAAATAAGGCCGCGCTCGGCGCACATTCGCTCCCCTTCGCGAAACAGCTTGCGCGCGAGCTCAGCCGCTTCGTCAAAGTCGCGCGCCGACACATGGCCGGTTGCGAGAATCTGCTCGCGCGAACCGCTAACGTCGTGCTCGCCTTTGGGCGCTTTGGTTGACGGCGTCAAAATCGGCTCGCGTAACTTTTCGTGCTCACGCATCCCCTCGGGGAGCTTATAGCCACAAAATTCGCGTGAACCGCGCTGGTAATGTGTCCAAATGCTCGTCGATGTCGACCCGGTCAAATACGCTCGGACGATAAACTCGACCTGAAGCGGCACGCACTCGATGCACTCGAGAACGTTTGGGTCGGCGAGCCGTACTTTATGATTCGGCACGATAGCGGCCGTTTGGTCGAACCACCATGCCGCGAGGCGATTCAGCACTTGCCCCTTAAAAGGGATCGCCCCGAGCACATGATCGAATGCGCTAATCCGATCGGTCACGACGATGAACCGACGCCCGTCGTCAGTCGTGTAGTTGTCGCGCACTTTGCCGACATAACGCCTGCCGAGCCCCGTAAAGTCGGTAGCTTCTAGCTGATTTGTAAGCGCAGACCTGAAAAGTTCTTCGGATACCATGGCTGCCTTCCGTCAAAAAGTGCACGGGAAGGGACTTGAACCCTTACGCCTCTCGGCGGTGGAACCTAAATCCACTGCGTCTGCCATTCCGCCACCCGTGCGCGGGACTACGCAATAGCAGCGCTTCGAACAGAGCGCCACCATCGCATGATCTACCGCGCACGCGATTAGCTTTTTGTATCCGACACGCGGGGGCGCTTTACGCCTCGCCCATATCCGAACCGAACAGTCGCCCTGTAAGCACCACATCGACCGCAGCCGCGCCGCTGGCTCGCTCGGCCTTTACTGATTTGCAAAACGAATCGATCGCCGCTTTCGCGCGCCTCTTGAGCGACTCTTCTTCAGTTTCGAGAAATCCTTCGCTGAGCGCGGTTTTCAAATCGAGAAACTTCATCAAAACACCCCTTATATTCCCCTAACTTCACCGCGAAAACCGCCAGGTGGTTGGGATGGGTAGATGTAGCATCGAGTAAGCATTTGGCAACCGGTCCCCATGTGAGAAACAGGCTGAAAAACGCGCTATGCCGCCGGCTTGACCGCAACTGTGTAATTAAGGCCAGCTGCCCGAAGCTGCTCTTCCAGAGCGAGTCGGATGAGTAGCTCAGGTGGAACATCGATCGCAAAAGCAATAGCCGCAGCTTTCTCAGGACTCACCCCCTTACGCCCCTTCTCAACATCGCAAAGATTCGCAACCGACATGCCAATTCGATTGCCAAAGTCTTTGAGGCTCATCTCTTCTGCTGCGCGCCACGCGTGAATAAATTCGCCGACTGTTAATTTACCAAGGCGACGCTCGAGATCCCGGATCCCATATTTTTTTTTAGTATTCATGCTTTGTGGAACCCTTTGCATCGTCTGACCTCTAGAATCCCTGACTCCTCAACTAGAGCCACCCAAACTCTAAACTTGCGAACAATCACTTCTGGAATTAGCGACAGCTGCTTTTGAACCCCCCTGTTCCAAACAACGCGGTTCATTCCAACATATTACTGCCATTAGCAGTACTGTCTACGTGAATCGAACAAGTTCTTATGTCAAATTGAGCTAGACGGTTGGCTCAGCCGTTACTGGACGGTGAAACGTACTGGCTCCGAGGCGGTTGTTCGCAGTGGCCCCGGCGCTCCGATTCCTAGTGTTCCGTGGTCGTTTTCTCCCCAACAGAAAACGTTCCCTGAAATTTCAACGAAGCAGCTGTTCTTTGCGCCGACGGAAACCGATACGGCGCGGCCTGGCGGGACGACTTGGACCGCGTGCTCCAAGTCGACATGCTCGGTCAGCGCGCCGTCTGTCCCAAGGGCGCCCGACGCGTTGGATCCCCAACAACTGACCGATCCGTCTCCCAAAAGAGCGCAGCCGTGCTCGCGCGCTAATGCGACTTGAACCACCGGTATTTCGGCTGAGCTCGCTGCGCCGTCATCTTGCGGTGCGCCGCTTGGCTCGAAGAACTTTTTGCGTCCAACCACACTCACTATCCCCGAGCGCGCGGCGAAACACTTCATGCCGTCGTCTTGAAACACCGCGCATGTCTCGCCGCCGGCCGCCGCGATTGTGGTCGCGACCCCGAGGCGGATTGGCCTTGAACCTGCAATCCGATCGGCATCCAAGTCGGGCGACGCCGGCTGCCACCCTTCTCCCCAACACTTTATCGCCCCTCGTTGCACCGTCGCTCCCTGTTCGACGACATTCAAAATGACGCACACGTGATGATCACCAACGGCAACCGCCGTCGCGACGCGATTCGCTCCTAGATCGAGCAGCCTCGGATCCCACACGCGAAAATCTTGGAG
>CAMAVR010000044.1 GCA_945861885.1 Nannocystis exedens
CCCGCTTCAAAATCCATTCGCGAGCCGTGGGAAAACTTTTCGGTGACGATTTTGACCGAACCTATCTGTCGGCCCTTAAAAATACTCCCGCCCTTCCGCCCTCCCTGTTCAAATTCTGCGGCTTTTTTGATTTCTTAAACAGACCCTAAAAAACGCGCCCTTAACATAAAATCGGTCCCGATAACTTGTTACAAAGCTAAAGGTGGTCTCGAGGCTATCTCCAATACTCTTGCGCTGGAATGATCTTCCGCCATTGGACGATAAGTAGATATGGTTAGTCGGCGCACCGAAATTGTATTCATACGAGGCGGTGATTACCGTCGAACCATTTGATGCGATGCTATCTATTCCGTCGTAAGGGAGACTCTTCAGAAGAGAAAACGTGAGTCCTGCGTCCTCTGATTTATAGAGACCACCGTTAAACGTAATATAGATAGCGTTGTCCTTCGCATCGACGTGAATCTTTGCGTTTTTTTTCGCATCTCTTGAGCCGATCGGAAGCTCAACGTCGTTGAAACTCCGGCCACCATCGCGAGACACAGATACTCCAAGCGAATGCATAACAACGATTAGGTTGTTGCTTGCATAGACGTTTTCAATCTTGGTTTCAATTTGGTGTGCGGGATCAGGAGGAAGCTGAAAGTTCAGCTTGGCTGCTGCTGAAGCAGACAGACTGACTGTCATACTCAATAAAATCGTATAAAAAAAATGAACTGGATAGAGAAAACGAACTTTGTTCATGCAAAGATCCTCCGATCCGCCTCTTTGCACGGCAAACATGCTCCGTGCAAGCTTCAACAGGGCATTCGCGCACCGAGGAGAGCACTTCTTCCCTGGCTTGCGGCGCGTGAAGGCAGCCGCTTGTCACTTTCGACAGCGAGGTCCTTGGTCGCACGGCACTCGCCGGAGCTATTGCGGCGATTTTATCATTAAGATCGCCGCGCTCGCGCTCTTGATAGTCACCCGATAACTTGAGCCGGTCGGGGCGACAGGCTCCGTGCACAGCGTACCGCTAGGCTTTCCGTCCTTCGTATTGTCGAAGGTTTGGCAGCCCAATTTGAGCCCGGTTGAAGCGATCGCTGAAGGAGTATCAAGCCGCGTGAGCAGCCCTTGCAAGCTCGCATTCTCAAGCTTAACGACGACGGTGCCGGAAGCAGACATGTCTTTGTTGAGGATGGCGACGCGAACGTTTCCGTCTTTGTCTTTAAGTGCCCAAGTTTTAATATTTTTCTGCGTCGAAGTGTCTGCTTTTACAAATCGCGCATCGTTTTGCACAGCGTGCGCAAAAAATAGCATTCCGTAATACAGAGGATTTACCGTTATTTGCGGATCGGAGGCGCCTTTTGCCTCAATCGTAAACGGATTATAAAAGCCGTCGTTTAGAGTAAAGTTGATGCCAATGGCCCCGGCATTGACGACTTCAAAGAGCAAATCGGCACCCCACAATGCCGCGGCAGCGGTGTCGCTCACCCCTTTTTGGCCCCCCTCCGAAACAGAGTTAGCTTCGCCGAGCCGCGCAGGCACCCCTGCCGTCGCCCCCGCGTCAATCGATCCGGCAAGTTTTTGAACACCATTGGTAACCGATGAATTCGAGAGAAGACTCTCGATCTTCGCGCGCTGCTCCTCTTCAGTCAGCGTGGGGACCGGACGGCTTAGCGGATAATAGTGAAGAGCAGACGACGATAAGACCGCTCGCTCGCGACTTATAAAATCAGGTTGGTTCTTTAAAAAATTTTTACTGAATACTGACTCCGTCCCGGCCGCCACCGTCCCGATCAAAAAAGGTTTTGTGAGGGTCGGTGGTGTCGATGAATAAAGCGCCGATTTGTACGCATCAAACTGCTCAAGATACTCTTCGTAACCCCAATTTGCCTCGGTGTACGTGTGAGCACCGAACGTATGATTTAGATATAAATCAGGCTCGTTTCCGACTTCAAATCCGACAATTTGCCTTAGCTTGTCTGGCTCGGTCCCAAAGTAGTCGAGCACTGCCTTCGCAACTCTTGATGCCTCGGCAGGGCTGTTGCTCTCAAAATCGAGACATAAACTCATCGGCGAACCGGTCGCCGCCAGGATCGAACTCAGGCGCGCCAGAAATTGAGCGTCGGCCATCGATGCGCCGCAAGCGCCGTCGCCGCCCCTCCGAAGCCAAATTGGGCCCTGATACGGCTGAAAGTTGTTGAGCAAATTCGTGAGACCAGCAAACTCTGAAAAGTTAGTCACGTAGTCGACCGGAAGAGAAATACCAACCGACGAAAGCGGCACTTTTCCCCCCGGTTCGTGGCCATTTTGAACCACGACTTCTGCGATCACTTGCGAGTCGGTGCCCGGCGCTTCCTCCGCAGAGTGATCCGAGCACGCGAAAACAATCGCGCTTGTCGTAACCGCGCCTACAAATTCGAGCGCGCGCCTGCTCATGTTCACTTCGCCGATAATTGCTTCATCGCTTCGTTTGCCACTTGCTTTGCTAGCGTGACTTCTGTCGGCGAGGTTAACTCCAAGACCAGTGGCGTCAGCGAGGCTAAGCCGTCGTCGTGGGCGTCGGTGTCGGTCCCGTCGGCTCGCTCGTGGCGCACTTCGGAGCCGCCGATCCATAGGTATTCGCGCCCTCGCGGGTCTTTTCGAAACTCTACTTCTTGCTCGTAGATCCGTGAGCCTAATCGCGTTGTTCGCAGCTCGCCGTTCCAGTGGTCGGGGATGTTTAAATTGAACAGCACCGGCGCGGTCATCGGCGCCGCTAAAATAGCCATTGCCACTCGCGCGGCGACGCGCGCTGCTTCATCGATATTGGCGCGAAACCCGGCGCTTGTTGCTAGCGCCCGAATCCCGCACAGTGCGCCTTCGCGCGCGGCCGCCACTGTGCCCGAATAAAATACATCTTGCCCTAGATTTGGCCCTTTATTCAGCCCGGTAATAACAAGATCAGGCGCTCGCTCAAGCAGCCGCGTCCCTGAATAGAGCGCTACGTAGACGCAATCGGCCGGCGTGCCGTCGACGGCGTAAATGCCTGGCTCCGACTCGCGCAGGCGCAGCGGCCGATGCAAACTCAGCGCATGACTCGATGCGCTCTGCTCAGTTTCAGGCGCAACGAGCACGACTTGCGCCCCCACGTCTAAAAGAGCCTGACGGAGTTTGCGGATCCCTTTGCTGAAATACCCGTCATCGTTCGAAAGCAAAATTAGCGGTGCTCGTTGCATCATCGACTCCAGGATAGCGAATGAAACAGTTCAATAGCGACTCTCCACTGCCATATCGCCGATTTGCGCGCTACCTTCCGCGCATGACTGCACGTTTCATTACCCGCTCTGTCGCGTCAATCGCTGCCTTTTCGGTTGGTTGCGCTTCTGTACCAGTAGCACCTACTTCGCCGCTAACTGCAAGCGCTCCACCTGCACCACCGCCAATAGCGGTCACAAAAGCGGCAGTCGACACGCCTGTTCGCCCGGTAACCGACACATATCACGGCGTCCCAGTAGTCGATCGCTATCGCTGGCTCGAAGACGGCGATAGCGCCGAAGTCGCCGAATGGACGGCGAAACAGAACGAGCAGACACAGCGCGCCCTCGCCGAATATTTTTCGCGATCGAGCCTCAGCGCCGAAACGCTACGCGCACGAATTCGTTCGCTCTTGCAAATTGGCGCGGTCGGTGGCCCACGCATCGCCACGGCGGCGAGCGGCGAGCGAATCTATTTTCACACCAAGCGCGAAGGGGCGCAAAATCAGCCAACTCTTTACGTGCGCAATCGATACGACGGCAAAGATCGCGTGCTCATCGACGCAAGCGCACTCTCCGCCGACGGAACCGCCGCGATCGACTGGTGGGAGCCATCGCTCGAAGGGCGGCTCGTCGCGTGGGGCGTGAGCGAAAGCGGCAACGAAGAGAGCACGCTCCACCTCCGCGACGTCGCCACCGGAAAAGATCTCGCCGACACGATCAAGTACACACGCAACGCAAGCATCGCGTGGCGGCCAGGCGGAAAGAGCTTTTTTTACACGCGCTATCCAGCTCCGGGGAGCGTGCCGCCCGGCGACGAAAAATATTTTCGCAAAGTGTACGAGCACCGCATCGGGCAAGACCCAAAAACCGACCGATACGTCTTCGGCGAAGGGCGCGAGAAAACCGATTCGCCAACGGTAACCCTCTCGCCAAACGGGCGATGGCTCGTCGCAAGAGTGCACGAGGGGTGGCAAAAAAGTGAGCTTTACCTGCTTGATTTAGCCAAAAAAGGTGCAACCTGGCGCGAAATCGCAACCGGAAGCGACGCCCTGTTTGATCCGGTCGCTCTGAACGACAAGCTCTACATTCACACAAATTTCGAAGCGCCGCGGTATCGCCTCGTCGCGGTCGATTACGCCGCGCCAACGCGCGATAAATGGCGCCCCGTGATCGCCGAGTCGGAGGATGTACTCACCGATGTGACGATTTTAAAAGGGTCGATCGTCGCGACGTATTTGCACGACGCATCGTCGCGCATTCAACGATTGTCGCGCGCCGGCAAGCCGATCGCCGAACTACCGCTCCCGTCAATCGGCACAGCGAGCCTTTTCGGTGACGAGCGTTCGGACGAACTGTTTATCCACTTCTCATCATTCGCAACGCCGCCGTCCGTCGAGCGAATCGACGGGAAAACCGGCAAAGAAGCCATGTGGGATCAGGTCGGGGCGAAGTTCCGCGGAGGGCAGTATGCCGTCTCGCGCATCTACGCAACATCCGCCGACGGCACACGCGTCCCGCTTTTCATCGTCGAAAAGCCGGGCACTCCGCACGACAGCACGCGAGCCGCGGTCCTCAACGGATACGGCGGGTTCAACATCAGCATGACGCCAGGCTTTAACAGTCGCGCGCTTCTCACGGCTGAATATGGCGGCGTGTGGGCAACAGCAGTCCTCCGCGGCGGCGGCGAATTCGGCGAAACGTGGCATCGCGCCGGCATGCTCGGCAACAAGCAGCACGTATTCGATGACTTCATCGCCTGCGCCGAAGAGCTCGTTCACGAAAAGATCACCACACCGAATCGCCTTGGAATCGTCGGCGGGTCAAACGGCGGCCTTCTTGTTGCCACGGCGATCACGCAGCGCCCTGAGCTCTTTCGCGCGGCGCTCTCGCTCGTCCCGCTAACCGACATGCTCCGGTACGATAACTTTCGCATCGGAAAACTGTGGGTGCCTGAGTACGGAACATCGGCCAGCGCCGAGCAGTTTCAATTTCTGTACGCCTACTCGCCCTACCATCATGTGGTCGACGGAAAGCGTTATCCAGCGGTTCTCGTCGGCACAGCCGAAAGCGATTCGCGCGTCGATCCGATGCACGCGCGCAAGTTCGCCGCGCGTTTGCAAGCGGCGAAGTCCGGGGCAGAGCCGGTCTTGCTTCGCGTCGAGAGCAAAGCGGGGCACGGCGCAGGTAAGCCGATTTCCAAGCTCGTCGATCAACTCACAGACGAAATGGGTTTCTTGTTTTATGAGCTCGGGATGACAACACCATCGGCTGCCAATTGACACAATCGACCGCCACTACCCACGAACCAGCTCGCACACTGTACGAGTCGGCGCGCCGCGCTCGCGTAGGGGCAGCCGCGGAAATCGATCGCTACGCACGGCTCATCTCGTCGGCGCGTCTCGTAGTTGCTCTCGCGATCATCGGGCTGCTCATCGGTATCGTCTGGTTTGCATTTCCGCCGGCGACGTGGGGCGGCGTGATCGCGGCGGTCGTGATTTTCGCGCTTTTGGTCATGGTTCACGCGCGCACATTTGCTCGTCACGCGGCGGCGATGGCGTCGATTCAGTTTTACGACGAGGGGCTCGCGCGACTCGACGATCGCTGGCGCGATTTCGTGCACGATGGTGCGCGTTATCGCGACGCAGAGCACATTTTTACCGACGATCTCGACATTTTTGGTCGTTCATCGCTCTATCAATATCTCTGCACCGCGCGCACGCAGTTCGGCCAAGATCGGCTGGCTTCGCTGCTCTCGCAAAGTTGCGATATCGCCGGCCGCCAATCGGCCGCGCGCGAACTGGCCGGCACGCTGTCGCTTCGCGAACAGCTGTTTGTTAACGGGTCGCTCATCGGCAAAAATGCGCCTGATACGAGCCCCTTTCTTGAATGGGCATCCAACACTCGCAGCGCGCCCGAATCGCGACGTCGCCGCCTCGGTGCGTGGCTGCTCCCTGCAACCACGATCGGCGTTTTTATCGCCGCGCCGTTTGCTGGCTATTCGCGCGCATTTGCGCTCATTCCGTTCGCTCTCCAGTGGCTCGCGTTTCGCGGCGCGAGCGTCGATGCGAGCGTTACTGTGGGGCGCGTTTCGGGGCAAGCCGAAGCGCTCTTCCGGTATGCGGCACTTTTTGAACTAGTCGGCAAAGAGCATTTTCACGCGACGCTGCTCAGTGCCATCGGTGAGCAACTAAAGAGCGGCGCCGCTATCAAGATGGCAAAGCTGGCGCGCACATGCAGCTTCGTCGATGCCCGAAACAACGAAGTGTTTCGCAATTTTATCGCACCGATTTTGTTGTGGGATGTTCACTGCGCAGGAGCGCTTGAGCGATGGCGTGAAGAAGCCGGCCCCCAAGTGGCGGGGTGGTTCGATGCACTGGGCGAGATTGAAGCGATCGCAAGCATCGCGTCATTTGCGTTTGAGCATCCGGAGTACGCATGGCCCGAGCGAGTTGCTGCTCCAATTTTTGACGCGCGGTCGCTAGCTCACCCGCTGATCGACGCGGCAACGCGAGTTGGCAACGATGTGACGCTAAACGGCCCAGGAGCGGCGCTCATCGTCACCGGGTCGAACATGTCTGGAAAATCGACACTCCTTCGCGCAATCGGCGTGAACACTGTGCTGGCGAATGCCGGTGCGCCAGTCTGCGCGGTCGGGCTAAAAATCGGCCCCGTCGCGCTCGCGGCATGCGTTCGCGTTCAAGATTCACTCGACTCCGGGGTTTCGCGATTTTACGCCGAATTGCTGAAAATAAAGCGCATTCTCGATGCCAGCGCCGGGGGCGAACCACAACTATTTTTGTTCGACGAGATTCTGCACGGAACGAACTCGCGCGAACGAATCATCGGCGCCCGCGCCATCGTGCGCGCGCTAATGGCACGCGGCGCAATCGGAGCCGTGTCGACACACGACGTAGCGATAGGCGAGGTCAAAGAGTTCGGCGCAACCGGCAAGCTGCGCAACGTGCATTTCGAAGAGCATGTCGAGGGCGATAAGATGATCTTCGACTACAACCTAAAAGACGGAATCGTCCAATCATCAAACGCGCTCCGATTGATGAAGCTAGTCGGCATCAACGTAATTTCCGAAGCCGACCTCCACTAAAACAGCGCTAGACATTGCGTATCGGAGTGGCAGCGTAACGAGCGTTCCTGCAGGCGGAGGCACGCGTATGTTAAAACACTTTTCCTATTTTTTTATCACGGCCATTGCCGTCTTTTCGCTTCCAGCAAGCGCCCACCCTCTTCCATCGGTCAACGGCGCAATCTCGCCTGACGATGGCACCGTCGACGACGCAACGGCCGACGGCGACGATTCAAACACCGATGACGACGCGTTCGAAGTTGAAAACGCGTCGTCGGGGGACAGCGGAAATTCGTCGGCGTCATCTGAGTTATCGAGCCCGAGCCCTCGTTGCGCATCGTCGTCGTCCGGCGGAAACACTCCAGCGAGTGCCGGCATTCCGCTAGGTGACATGATGAGCCCCCCTCCAGGGCGCTCATACAATCTCTCCTCCACGCCGAGCACCGAACCTGACACCCCGGGGCCGACGAGTAATTAGCTGAATCTCGATTTGGCTCGCCTTGCCGAGAAGAACCGCCATGCTAGATTTTTCCAATATCGCTGATTTTATCGATGTTGGAAAAATAGCGACGGACAGCAACCAACCGCCGGGCGGACCACATATGAAACCACCGATTTTTTGGGTCATTAACGCGGCACTAGCCGGCTCAGCACTCGCTTTTGCAGGGTGCAGCGACCACGCCTCGGAACACGGTCCTAGAGGCCTTGAGAGCGAGCAGCTCGGCGGCCCAACAAACGGTAAAAAGCCCTTCCGAAAGGGCGTATTTTCAGCGCTCGCCGTCGAGGGGGACGAGACTGACGGCGACGACGACGATACCGCCGGTGATGATCTCGCTGGTGCAGACGAACCGGCCGGCGCCGCTACACCGTCCGCGGTTAAGCAGGAACCGGAACACGCTGCAGCTGCAGCCGCCCCGCCTACGTTTGCCGATGCTGACGGCGCGGACAATTCTCTAAATATCAAGCGCGTGCAGGATGCATTTCGCGCGCATGGCCGCGTCCTCGTGATGGTTCGTGGCCCCAGCGGCTCAGGAAAATCGTTTTTGGCCGAACAGGTTAAAAAAGCGTTCAAGCCTGGCCAAGTAGCCGTCTTCACAACCGACGACTACTTTATGGGCGTTGCCGACGACGGTGTTACCCCCCAGTACCGCTTCGACGTCACTAAGCTCGCGCAATATCACGAAGACAACGCCGCCGCAGCCGACGCCGCAATGGCGGCAAGAACACCGGTCGTTGTCGTCCCGAATTCCAACATTGAATTGTGGGAAATGCAGTCATACGTACGGGCCGCGAAAAACCACGGTTACCACGTCATGTTCATCGAGCCGAACACGCCATGGCGTGGCGATCCCGCGCTGCTGCGAGCACGCACTGCGCATGACGTCCCTGCCAAAGTCATTGGCGACAAAGTCAGGCAGGTGCTCAAAGTGCCGACCGACAAGATCACGTTTCAAGACGTTATACGGGCGAGAAAACCAAACTTTGCCAAGAAGCCGACCGGCAAGTAGCGCTTTACTCACCCATTCGATCCTACTTCCGCGGCCTGTCGCTTGAGCCATGCGCTTACTCTCCGCCTTCGTGTACACGTCTGCCGTCGCCGCTTGCGCGCTCTTCATTGGGTGTAGCGGCAATTTTGACGCCTCAGAATCCGCGATCGACGACGGAGCGTTCGACGCGACAAGCGCGCCAATCGACGCCACCGCGCCCGAAAATGGCCGAAATGGCCGCACGCAACGCTGGGTAAATGCCGCGTGCGCGCGCGTTTCAGCAAATGAGTTCAAGCGCTTCTCAGACGTCGCGCTCTTAAAAAAATACCGACAAGAGCGCCAGGCGACCCGTAAGCGCAACCCAAACACAGAACCGCGTGTCGCCGAATCGCAGCCCGACGCGACATGCGAATCGGCCGACGCACTCGAAGGCGACGCGCCGCTCGCTCAATACCACCCGCACGCCACATTTTTCTTATCCGGCAACAGCTCCCGCGGCATCCGCGGCCCCCTCTTGCTCCGCGTCGCGCTTTTTTTCCTTCTCGGTCGCTGCTGCGAAGCGTCGCTCGATAGAAACTTTATTTGGGCGTGTGCCAACGTCAGGGTTCACGGCACCAGCAGCAACGGCGTCAACACGCCAGTTTACGGCCTGCCGTCCGACAATACTTGCCCTCGCGAACGCCTACCGCTTAAAGCGAAACTCTTTCGAAGCAAGTGCCCATCCAAACTTGGCATCGCCCCCGGTTCTGCCGAGTGCATGACGCTCGTCGTCCCGCAGAATCGCGCGTTCCCCAATCAAAAAACGGTCGAAGTCCCCGTCGTGATCTTTCATCCGCCATCGACGACCGATGCGCTGCCGCTTGTCTACAATGTTGGAGGGCCCGGCGGGAGCATCGCGATGGGCGCAACGAAACTTGGACCAGGGCTCGCGCGCACGCTGGCTCGACCAATCGTGTTCATGGAACCGCGCGGGGCATTTCTCTCGGAACCAGCTCTCCACTGCCACGAAGGCTCATTGTCCGAATGCCTTGAGGGGCCGATCAACGCGGGCGTCGATATTATCGCATTCAACACGCTCGAAGTCGCCGCCGATATCGCTGAGCTCCCACAGCTGCTTGACGTCAGTAAGGTTGATGCGTGGGGCGTGTCGTACGGGACCGTGGCAACTCTTCGCGCACTTGAACGACACCCTGAATCGGTGCGCGTCGCTATTATCGAAGGGTTTGCCGACAACAAGTGCGAACCATTTGCCCGTCGCGGAAATTACGATTCCCACGCCGTCGATCGATTTATCGACTGGTTTAGCCAGAAGTGGGATGAAACCGGTCGCGAGCCGATCGGCATCACATCGGCTGAAATTGGAAGGCCGTTCGATGCGCCAAGGCAACGCCTGCAATACGCCGAGCATGCTGCCGACGCCGCGCTTATTCTGCATCGTCGCGCGGCAAACGTAAGCGGAGTGGCCGAGTCCGACCTTGTGGCTCAGTGGAAACTCGAAGATAAAATTATTGAAAACATGATGACGTACGGGTTGCGAGCAGTCACTCATTGCCTCGACGGCCCGCTGACATGGGAAAACGACCCGCGCATGACGGCGACGAATCGGACAGATAAAGCCGTGAAACAGTGCCGCCGCGAAATACAAGACTGCGTCGAACTCAGAGCGTTCGGAGCAACCTACCCGCCCGACGAATTTCGTCCGCGCGTTGTGCATGCGCCGGTCTTGCTCCTGCGCGGCGGGTTAGACCGGCAGACGCCAAGCGAATGGGCTATGGAAGCTGTCCGCACCGGTCGCCTTCCGAACGCGCAGGATTGCTACGCTGAGTGCCTCGGGCACCACTTTTTCCGCCCCGATGAGCCTTTTGATGGTCCGCCCGCCTTTGGCCTTATCGAAATCGCGCGCTCGTTTTTAGATGCGCCGACCGAACCGGTGCCGACCGATTCGATCAGGCGCGCATGCGCCGCACCGCTACCGGAGCCACGTCTGCCGCTCTGATTTTATTCATAGCGTTTCTCGATTTAGAATTTCGATTCGTCCGCGATGGCAACGAATGGCGCCTCGGTCTTCGAGCCCTCGCAGCGCTCGCGTCACGCTCTCGCGATGCGCGCCGACGTGCTCCGCAAGCTGTTTATGCGTTGTTTTTAGCTCTTTTCGCCCGGCCGACATCGCTTGAATACAGCGTACGACTCGCGACTCCAAATCTTCGAATCGGTGCTGCTGAAGCTCGTCGGTCAGCGACGCGACAAGCTTTGCCATGTAACTTAGCGCTTTGAAGGCAATTTCTGGATAGGCCGGAATCGACGCGCGCAGCGTTTCGCCCGAAATCATCAGTAGGCGTGACGATTCACTTGCAATCACGTCGGCCGAAGCCGGGGCGCGAACGATCGCCGTCACTCCAACAACGTCGTTCATCACCAGCCGCCGAAAACAGATGCGGTCTGGCTGGTCGCGAACGATGCTCAGCTCCCCTTCAAGAATCACCGCAAGGTCGGCACCGGCGTCGTCGAGCTGCCACAAATATTCGCCCTTGTCGAGGCTCAGGATGCGCGACGCTTCGACAAAACGGCGACGCGCTTCGAAGCTAAACTCGCGAAACACCGCTACGTGAGCGAGGCGACTTGCGCGCCATTCGAGCGAGTCAACCGACAAAGATAAGAATGAGTCTCCGCGCTGGGCCACAGTCGCCTGGTAGCACGCGGGCGCTGCCCTTCAAGTCCAACTGCGTCAACAGTTTCGCACCACTTTCAGCGCCGGTTTGACGCTTGCGCGAGCCCGCTACGATTTCTTGACGAGTTGATGGCACACCGGTGCGCCGCCGCGTATAGCGCGCGGTCTCTCTTAGGACTTCATATATTTATGCGTAATTTTACCTATTTTTTAGGATTGTCGGTGTGTTCTATCGGATGCTCCGTCGGCACTTCAGTCGGTCCCGACGAAAGCGAAGCGACCCACAAATCTGTCGACGCGATTTTTTCCGATGGCGGCAAAGAGTGCGCCTCAATGGAACCTCAGCCGCGCGAAAAAAAATGGAAGATCGATAGTGGCGGCGTTGAGCGCGAATATCGCGTGTTTGTCCCGTCAACTTACAATCCTAAACTCCGAACACCGGTCGTCTTTAATTTTCACGGTTTTGCGCTCTCACCGCGCATCGAAGAGTGGCTCACCGATCTATCGGCAAAGGCTGAAGCCGAAGGGTTTATTCTCGTCTATCCGAAAGGGACTGGAATTCTTTTTGACTCGTTCAATGGCGGCGCGTGCTGCGGCACCGCAGCGACGGGAGGCACAGACGATGTCGGCTTCACGGCGAAAATGCTCGACGCGATCGAATCGACAATGTGCGTCGATCGCCGCCGCGTATTTGCTTCAGGGTTTTCGAGCGGCGCATTTTTGGCGCATCGCTTGGGATGTGAATTGTCATCACGAATTGCAGCGGTCGCCGCCGTGTCGGGGACGCTTAGCGTCGAAGAGTGCAATCCCTCACGCCCTGTCCCCGTCGTTTCGTTCCACGGGATGAAAGACAAACTGATCCCGTATGATGGTCGCGAAAAAAGAGGGTGGACGTCGGCCCCCGACTCATTCGCGCGGTGGGCCAAAATCAACCGCTGCAGCGACAAACCGGTCGAATCGATGCCCGGCCCTGAAGTAATGCTCCATGCGCATTCGGAGTGCCAAGATGGTGCAGAAGTTGAGCTATGGTCGCTCCCAAACGGCAGACACGCGTGGCCAGGAGGGCGAAAAATCGCCCGTGGAACACGCGTGCTATCGGCCAACGATCGGATATGGGAGTTTTTCCAAAACCACCCAATGCCGGAGTGACCTATGGGTTGAGCAGCTCGACCTTCCACCCCGCGGCAATACGCGTGTACAGCACGCGTTCGTGCAGGCGTGAATCGGCCGATTTCCAAAATTCGATGTGGTCTGGCACGACGCGGTAGCCGCCCCAATGCGCCGGCCGCGGCACGTCGCCTCCGGCAAACTTCTTTTCGAACTCTTTGTGGCGTGCGAGAAGCTCATCGCGCGCAGTGAGCACGGCGCTTTGATTCGACGCCCATGCCGCAAGTTGGCTCCCGCGTGGGCGCTTTGCGAAATAGCTATCCGACTCGCTCTCGCTCAGGAGCTCAACCTTCCCCCCCACCGAAACCTCTTCGTTGATTGCTGGCCAGTAGGCGCATAGCGCTGCGTAAGGATTCGCAGCTAGCTCCGCCCCTTTTCGGCTTTGGCGATTTGTAAAAAACTCGAAGCCGCGGTCGTCGAAGTGCTTCAACAGAACGACGCGGGCCGACGGCCGACCGTGCGCGCCTGAGGTGGCAATTACCATCGCGGATGGATCGTGCGGCGAAGCTTTCGTTGCGCGGTCGTAGACGTCGCGAAATCGATCGATTGGGGAGGCAAATCCGGCTGAATGGTCCATGCTTGGAGGCTACCGCCCGTCCGCCGCGATCGGCAACTCTTGCGCATCGATCGACGCACGATGCGCATGTGGTAGAAAGGCGCCCATGAACGCCCAAGAGCCGAGCGCCACCGCAGCACTTATTGCACTCGATCGAGGTCTCGGTTCGCTCAGGCGGCGGCCCATCGCGATCGATCCATTTGCTGAGCTCCTTGTTCCGCACAAATATGCGCGCTTCATCGTAGGCGCACGCGAGCATCGCCATTTGTTCGGCGCCGCGACGGTTGTACTCGACAGCCTATTTTCAGGGCGATCGCGGCATGTCCAGCTGCGCACACGGTATATCGATGACATCGTCGAAGAGCGGGCGCGAGCGGGCGTTTCGCAAGTCGTCCTCCTCGGGGCGGGGCTTGATGCCCGCGCGTACCGCCTCAACAATCTTGAGCGAACGGTCGTGTTCGAAGTCGACCATCCGGCGTCGCAAGCGTACAAAAAAGAGCGGGCCGCGGCACTCATCCCGCGCGCAAAAGAGGTCCGGTCGATTCCGGTCGATTTGGAGCGCGAAAGCTTCGCCAATCGGCTCGCAGAAGCCGGCCACGATCGCGCGGCACCGACGACATTCGTGTGGGAGGGCGTCGTGATGTATTTGTCGATCGAAGCGATCGATCAAACGATCGACCGCATCGCCGAATGCTCAGCGCCAGGGTCGACACTCGTGATGACCTACTGGGAGCGCGCGGCAGATGAGTCGCTCTATGTGCGAGCGATCAAAGCGATTCTCCGGTCGATGTCGGAGCCGCTAAAATCGGCGCTATCGCAAGCTGAAATTGCCGAAAAGCTCACCCGCGCGCAATTTCAAGTCGAAGCCGATGTCGATGATGTTAATTTGGCGAGCAAGTACGCCCCAGGGTCGCCGCAAGCGCCCACGTTCGAGCGGCTGCTTCGCGCGACGCGCAATTCGCCGGCATCATCGGTTCGCACATAGGGCAAGCCGATGATGCCTCGCGAGTCTATAAGGCTCTAGCGCGTTCGGCCGAAGGAGTATGTCGGCAGATTGGCTCGCCCGTCTTTGTAATAATGGACCATGAGGGGAGCGCTCTTCGCCGCGCCATCGGTCGAACGCGGCGAGCCGAGAACCCACTGCACGCGGTCTTGTTTCGTCGGCTCCGCTTCAGTAGCGACAAGCTTGCTTGTGCCAAGATGCGGGTCGCGCGACGTGTAGAGAAGCGGAATCTGCTTCGCGATTTTTGCGGGCGGCGGCGGGGCCGCGGGAGCTCCAGCTACTGCGGGCGGCGGCACTTCGTACTCGTTGAACGTGGCAAAGATTCGTGTCTCGTTTGGCGAGATCGAAACGGCGCCATTGTTTGCAATGCGCGCATACGATGTGTCCGCGCCGATCATTTCGAACGCGCCTTCGGGCAACTGCAGTCGCATGTAGAGCGGGACTTCGCCGATAGGGCTATGACCGAAAACCAAGCGTCGCACGCCGGCCTTGAGAAGCTGCTGTTGCACCGCCGGTGGGAGCATGACGGCGTTGTTGTCGCCGCTCCATGGTCGCGCCGTGATCACGCTGTTGGGGTTCGGAAGATCGTCGCCGAGCGGACCTTGCCATGACGTTTTGCCTGCTTTTTCCTGCACCATCGGCTCTTGAAAGGCGATGAGCGGCATCGCTTCGGCGAATCGGCCTGCATGTGCGTCGGCAATGCGATCGTGCGCCCACTTTTCGAGTTCGGCGATCCATTCGAGAAGGTTAGCGTTGTCGCGGATCGCAATCGCTTCCCGCCCAGGGATGATTCCCGGACCATTTGCCGGGATGCCGCCGTGAACAAACAGCGACTCCGTATGCTTGTCGTAGTACATCACCTGCGCGAGACTCAGGTACTGGCCGAGGAGCCCTTCCGGTCGCGCGAGCCCTTTCAAATACGCGACAACCTCTTCGTCGGTGCACGCTGCACCTTTGATGGCTGCGAGCTCAGTCTTGAGATTTTCAAACAATGCCGGCGCGCCAAACGTGTTGGCGAGAAGGAATCTTGCCTTCAACACCGCGTCGCTCGCAGGGTTTTTGCCGTGCGTATATTCCGTCGGCGTGCCGTTGAAGAGCGGGCGCTTCGCCGGGTCAGCTGGGTTCATGAACGCATCAAATTTCTCGTCCCAGTTCTGAATGCGAAAGCCGGTGAGCCGGTACATCGTTGAGGGGTCGTCGAGCTTGAGCGCCTCGTCGTCGAGCTCTTCAATCAGACGCAACTTGTTGATGTCGCGATTTCCGATGAGAAGGACGACGCGATGAGGGTAACGGCGCTTGAGGCTAATCAAGAGCTCAAGAAACTTAATGTTCTGCTTGCCGCCGTCGATTGTGTCGCCCAGGTAGACGAACGTGCCGACGCCATCTTTTAGCGTGATTTGGTCGATAGGGCCGTCAGGGTCGCCGAGGAGAATATCGCTCTGCACGTGATGCGTTTTGTACTTGCCCAAGTTTCCTTCGACGTCGCCCAGCGCGCGAACGCGATAGGTCGCGAGATCCGCGGTCGTCAAAACCACCTCTTCGGCTCTTTTCACCGCTTGCCCAGCTTTGCCAATCGGATCGGGGCTCGATCCGCCGCATTGAGTCAAGCCAATCGCCAAAAGTGGCAGACACAACCATCGTTTCATTCACAGCTCCTTGTTACAAACAACAAAAATCGCCCGTTTAGCGCGACGAATCGCGATCAACGGGCGACGTCCGACCGACGGCGCGATAAAACGCACTGCGGCATGACGCGGAGGAGTTGTGCGCGCACACCGAGTTTCGTCAAGCCACAACATAATATTCCAACCGTGACGTATTAAAATTGCAGCTTGTTACTGCTTTATCCCGGTGACTATGAACTGTTTGATGTTCCACCCGAAGCTGGAGCTACTGGAACCGTTGGCTGCTCTTTGAACCGGCCCTAAACCGAATCGAATTGTTATTCTTGGCTTGCCCCACTTCTCCGCTGGGAGTGTGTAGACGACGTTTTTCCATGTTGTGTCGTTCACGGCGCCGCTGTTCGTCCAGAGGGTCATGCAGCTCGCCCCCGGTTCGCACACGTGTACGCTGACTACGTCGTCGGCTTGCACGCCTAAAAAGCGATCAAACGATACGGCCACCGACTTGTATCCCACGGTTGAAAACGACTTTGAAATGAGCTGCTGACTGTTCGCGATCGGTTCCGGATAAAGCCCGGAGCCGCTGATAACGTTACCGACGACGCTAAAGCCGCGCGGATCGAGAGACGACGATGGCCTTCCGTAATGCCACGCCGCCCCCGACATGTTGACGGTCCAGCCTGAGGGATAGTTGGCCATCGACTCCTGGAAAATCACCACACCAGGATTTGGCGGGTTTGGCGGGTCCGGAGGATTTGGTGGGTCCGGAGGATTAGGAACGTTGGTTATCGTCGCGGTCCCGAGAAGGTCGTACCGCCCCATGCTTCCGTAAACCGAATACGGCGTTACCGGGTTTCCGACGGGATATACTTTTAGGTAATATTTTCCTGAAAGGCCGCTGGCTGAAATCGATGCCGCACTTGAATCATTGGGGCTCGAAAAGGCAACGCGGGCGCCTGTGCTGTTGAGGAGTTCGATCGCCAAGTCGACATTGTTGCCGGTCGTATTAATGGCACTCGTGTACGGCTTCGCCGTGACGGCGATGGCGGTGAGCGAGTCGATCGAATACATGTCGACGTCGTTGTACCACTCGATCATCCCGGCGCGATTGAAGCTCCCATTGCTCGGAACGATGACCGCAGCGCCGCTCGTCGTATTCGGAACGTCATCGGATCTTAGAGGGGTGTGTCCGGTGATGATCCCGAGGTCATCTTCGTGGTTGTTTGCACCTGCATAGTCACCGTTGTTAAAATGGGTGACCGAACGAAAGTACGACGCGCCCATGATCGCGCCCCATGAAGTCGCGCCGGTGCCAGCTCCGCCGTAGTACGGACTTCCGCCCGCGATACCGTCGTGAGAAAGCCCAAAGTTGTGTCCGACTTCATGCGTGGTCGCTTCGGCGACGACATCTTCGCGGCCCCTCACTAGATTGTCGTAATAGACGAATGCGGGGCTGTAATAAGCGAAATCAGAATATCCGAATATATCTAGATACGCTACACCACCGGCGTTCGAGGCCGGCATTGCCAGACCGCTCGCCGACCGGCGACTCGTGATCATCGCGTTGGTCGTGGTGCTTGTCATCGTCGCCGGCCGTTCGGTCGTGACGTCAATTTGCCACGGGGCGAAATCTTCGGCCACGCGCCGCCAGATGTTGCCCATCATCGCCTGTTCGGTCGTCGAGAACGCGCGATCGCTATCGAGCATATAAGGGAGCGCGTCGTACATCGGTGCGCCGCCGTAAGTGTTCCAAGCGGTGCCGCTAATGTTACCTCCCAAAAAGTTAAGATAAATAACGTATCGCGATCCGCGAAGCGTGTGAAAAATCGGTACTCCTTCCGGCGTAAAACCTGAAGGCCCGATGTCCGCCAGGCTCATCGTTTGAGGGGGCGATTCCGCTAAATCGGTCTGCGCGGTTTGCTGATCCTCAAAGAAGAAAAAGTGCCCAGTTGGGTCGAGCATGGTGTGAAATTGGTCGTAGTTGCCCATGCGGGAGAGCTGCCTCAGCGCGACGGCTTGTGCGTCCGAAGGGAGCCTTGCAAACTGCGATTGTGTTTCTAACGGCAATGAAGGAAGCGTGACGCCGTCGGCTGAGCTTTTCCGTGTAATAGCCGCAACCGCTACGGTCGCCAAAAGAACTTTCGACAGGTCTCTACGCAAAAAACTTTTTAAGGTCATACGTTTACCCCTTCGCTTAGTTTACGAGAGCGGGGTAAAACAGCACCGAATTTTAATAAGTCACAATGTAACTTACTGTGCGCGCATAGGCGCGAAGTCGGTAATCAACATTGCATATCGGACAGTCAATCCTGCAATCGACGAAAAAAAACGGCGATTGCGACCAAAAGAAACACTGACGGTGATCTTCTCATCACGACGTCTTTTTCGGTTCGCGTATCAGAAAGTGTATTGACCGTTATTCGCCTTCTTAATCGCTCGCTACAGGCATCGAGATAATCGTGTCGTTGCTTGCTGGAGACCGTCGGCTCAAACAACCTGAATCGTCATCGCTGTCACTCGGCTCGGGCGTCGGTGAACTGGGGGGCGGCGTAGCCGGCGCGGGCAGCTCGGTCATCGCGGTGCCCGTGTCCGTCGCGTCTGTGACGCTCGCGGCTTTCGCGGCAGGCGCGTCGCCGCGGTACCACGCGACGAGCCCCCCGACCGCGCTGACGGCCGCACCAATCGCCGGCGGGGCGTAATAGAACGCTGCGCTCGTGAGGACGTCGTCATTATCGCCGTCGCTCTCGCCTGATGTTACCCAACCGAGAAACGACACCGCTCCCCCCCCTACCGCTCCGCACGCGGCGGCTGTTGCTGCATAGCGGAGCGGGTTCGCAGCCGTCTCAAGCGCGCGTCCGCATCGAGCTTTCACGGCTCTGCAGCCGTTCAAGACGCCCTCGCACATTTCACAAAGCCCGTTCTCAGGCGCACTCTGCGCGTCGAACTCAGCGTCGCTCTCGAGAGCAACGCCCGCGCCTCCGCAGCCAATGGCGTTCAGGATCAGCAGCGCGCCAAAAGCGAGCGACGCAGTTTGAGCAACTTTCGGAGCGTATTTCACAGCGATTCCCTTACTGACCGGCGTCCGTCGCCGCCGCCGGAATCTGGCGCAACGATCCGTAAAGTCAATGGCATCACCCCGCGTCAGGGCGCCTCGACGATTTTTGATGAGCACACGGGCCTGATCTCATATTCGGTCCGTAAACGTGCCCGTGCCCGTAAACGTGCCCGGTTTCTTCTTTTCTGGGAGCAGAGCAGAAAAGGCCGGGCACGTTTACGGGCACGTTTACGGGCACGGACTGAATATGAGATCACGCCCACAGAGTTGCGCCCGCATGGTCGCGTGCCACAGCTCGAATTACTCATGCCTATCTTATTACGCCTCTCTTACCCACTTTTAGCTATTTTCTTACTCGCTTTGGGCTGCGGCCAGACGACGGCTGCACCGGCCGAATCTCATTCGGAAGAGCGGGCGCCCGAGAATTTCGCCCCTGCTCCCTTTGTCGCTGCGGCGCGAATCGCATCGTACGAGGGCTCGACGTGCGTCGTCGAAACAGACGTCAACTTTGCGAACAATGTTCGGTGTTGGGGAGTTGAACAACCGCCCGTGTTTTTGACGACGTCTGGCAACGCGCAATCGGTCGCAATGGGCGATCTGGCGACATGTGTGCTCGATGGGGCGAACGATGTGACCTGTTGGCGCCGCAATACGTCGCACGAACAATTTCGCATTGAAACGAAAGCGGCGGCGGTGGCCGTCGGCAGGAGGCACCTATGCATCATTGCGCTCGGCGGCGACGTGTGGTGTGGCGGCAGCAATTCACAGCAGCAACTTGGCTTGCAATTCGCTCCGGCTGGACCCAGGCCCCTCGCGCCAACCATACTTCATCGGGTTGTTTTTGCATCGGAGACGCCGGCTCTCGAGATCGTCGCCGGCACACTCTTTTCATGCGCACGACTTAATGATGAATCGGTCCACTGCTGGGGAGACAACAGTCTCGGGCAACTTGGACAAGGTGCATCGGGGCCATCTCTCGCATCGTCCGCTCCGGTGCGCGTCCCGCTCGGCGACAAAAAAGCGATCGGACTCATTGCCGGCAACGAGCACGCATGCGCCGCGCTTGCAGACGGCACCGTTCAGTGTTGGGGAGGGAATGAGTTCGCTCAGATTGGTGAAAGCGGCGCGACAGTGCGCGGCGATACTCCGCACCAGATTGCAAGGCTCGCGCCCGGTCACTCACTCGGAAAGATCAACTCACTCGGGAGAATCCAATCGCTTGGCTCGGGCGGATGGCACACCTGCGTAACCTTCGAAACAACTGGCGCAGCCTGTTGGGGGTTGAACAACAGAAGCCAATTCACAAGCGCTTGGTTCACCGAAACGTCAAGTGAGCCGATGGCGCTCGAAGAAGCATTGGGGCAACATGTCGTGGCGATTGTCGGAGGGCGTAACCACACGTGTGTCGTGCTTGATGACGGAACGCTTCGGTGCAGAGGCGACGCTAGAGCATTTCCACCTCGTGAACATCTCGCGGAAATGCGCGTCGCCGAGCCGACCATGATTTCCGTCGCCGAGCCGCTGCCGCAAGTTGCCACGCGTCATGCCGCCGAAACGCGCGTCGACCTTCCGTGGGACTCTGCTTTTTCGGCAAGCAATGTGCCGGGGAGAATGGCAGCTGGAATCGACGATTTGTGCTGGCTCGCCGACGACGGCTCCGTCGAATGCCAACATGTCGAGCGACCGACCGAACCGACTTCCGAAACAGGCGCACGGCCGACAGGTGAAGCCGCTGCGGGCGACTTCCTGACGAAAGCCGCAGAGGCACAAGCGATCGATGTTCCTTTCGCAGAGACGAGCGTATCGCGCCGCTATTTTGGCGCGCACGCTGCTGCCATTCACGGCTATGGTCGGAACTTTTGCGCACTCACATTGGCAGGCGACGTATGGTGTTGGGGGCCGAACGACGCGGCACAGCTCGGAGCGGCGCCCGACATGATCGATACGGCCGATCGGCCAATGACGGGGGCTATTCGTGTGCCGCTCGATGTGCGCGCGGTCGGCATTGCGGTCGGCCTGTCCACCGCGTGCGCGCTCGACAAAAAAGGGCAAGTGCGCTGTTGGGGCGACAACCGGCTACTTCAGCGCGGAGTAGCGCCGGCGCAAACTTCGCTCGCGCCGGTGCACTTACTCGCGCCAGCAATTAGCATTTCAGGGGGAAGAGCCGGTTTTTGCGCGATTATCGTCGACGGCCGCGTCAAGTGTTGGGGCGACGAAGAGCCACGGAAAGCGAAAGGGACGCAGCCGCCGCCTGCGATTCGCACGATAGATCTAGGCGGAAAGCGAGCGCGCTCAATTGCGCTCGGCGAGAGACACGGCTGCGCAGTACTCGAAGACAGCTCGGCGCGATGTTGGGGCGATCAAACAGTCGGTCAGCTAGGAAGCATTGTAACGCCTCCGGGCGATGCGTTTGCGCCGCCAAGCGATGGCCTCCCCGCGGTTTTCGAAGTGGCGGCCGGGCGCTATCATTCGTGCGCCCGCGTGGCTCGCAAAGCGAGTCGACGACCAGAACCGGGAGCCGCATCGTTTGTATCTAGCTCGGTGGTCGACTGTTGGGGTAGCGGTCGGGCTGGCCAACTTGGGTGGGAGGTTAATCTTCAGCCGGCCCCCCTTGGCCTCCCCGAGTTTGAGGCGGAACCGACAGCCATCGCGGCCGGCTATGGTCAGACGTGCGTTGCTCTCGCAAATCGAAAGATCGCCTGCTTTGGAAAAAATTGGCCGGACCGAATTCCGTACGGTGATTGGGCTCCGGGGGGCAAGCACCCCCGTGTATCGATGTCTTCTTCACGCGAACGGCCCCCATCGTACAATTCGAGTCAGCGGCTGCTAGAGACTTCAAAGGGCGGTCCATCGGATCTAGGCGCGGCATGCGCGGAAGGTCTACCTTCCGAATGGTCGAGCGACGAGGTCTTCGACCCGTTGACGCTGGCAAGCGCGCCGTCGCTCCCAGACGACCCGCTCGACTCGTCGCAAGAACATCTCCCCTCAGCCCCGACGAGCGGCGCGCATCAGCTCGCCGCAGGAAGCACCTTTATCTGCAGTCGCGATGCGGAAGGAGTCGTCTGGTGTTCACAATTTGGTCACCAATACGTTCGCGTGACGCTCGCTGCGCCGGCGACATCGATCGCCGCCGGGGGAAATCAAGCGTGCGCGCTATTGAGCAACCGCACGATGGCGTGTTGGGAACTCTCGCCTGACCAACCGCACGGACCTCACGTAGGCGCGGCGATTCCACTACCGCTTCAGCCCGTCGCGATGTCTGTCGGCGATGGCTACGCTTGTGCCATCTTGTCACAGTTCGCGAACGTGAAATGCTGGGGGCGAAACGACTTCGGGCAGCTCGGAATTGGCAGCCGCAATCCGTTCGAAAAACTAGGCGGACTTTCAGTGCAGCTTCGCGCAGGTACAAATCCGATCGCTATCGCCACCGGCCCCCGGCACGCATGCGTCCAGCTCGACGCCGGTCAGCGTATCACTTGTTGGGGGGCAAACGAGTCGGGTCAGTTGGGGACGTCTGACACCATCACGCGCAATGCGCCGTTGACAAGGCCGATTCATTTTGCGGAACTGACAACGGCACTCGCGCTCGGCGACCGCCATTCGTGCGCGCTGCTCGGCGATGAAAGCGTCACCTGCTGGGGCGCAAACGACTTCGGGCAAGTTGGACGCGACGACGTTTCAAGAACGTATGGAATCGACGTTCGTCATCGAATCGAACTCAAAGGCGAAGTGACCGCGATCGCTGCAGGCGACAGGCACACTTGTGCGCTCATGCGCCACAGCGGCATCGTCAACTGCTGGGGGGCCAACGACCATCACCAAATCACGGGCGGGGACGAGCCATATGTCGCGACTCCTCGCGCAATCGCAACCACCGAGTCAAGCGACAAGCCGATACACATTATGGCATCAAAAAACAGAACATGCGTGAGCCACCAAAGCGGAGCGGTCTACTGCTACGGCGAGGGGTTTTAGGTAAACACAGAGCCAAGTCCTGCCAACTCACCCACTCACAATTCATCGTCCGCGAACGCGATCACTTCGGCGATCTCTCTACTCCCCGCGGCTAGCGCTATGAGTCGATCGACGCCTACGGCATTTCCGCCGCATGGTGGGAGCCCTTTTTTTAGCGCATCGATAAACTTTTCGTCGATTGGGTAGACGCTCTTTCCTTGCGCGCGGCGCGCTTTTTGGTCGCTTTCGAATCGCTTTCGCTGCTCGACCGGGTCGACCAATTCGCCAAAACCGTTGCACAGTTCGACACCGGCGACGTACAGCTCAAAGCGCTCGGCTACGCGCGGATTTCCAGGCTTTTTTCGCGCCAGCGATGCTTGCGATACGGGATATTCGGTCAAAAATACGGCGTGCGTGATCTTTGCGATCCCCGGTTCGACTTCGTCGACCAACTTTCGAAAAAAAGCATCTTCGTCGGTTTCGGCCAACTTTAACGCGCTGTCCGGGCTCATCGACGCATACCTCGCAAACGCTTCGCCGACCGTCAGTCGCTCAAACGGTGGACGCGTGTCGTACCGCACACCATCGATCACGCACCCTCCCCCCGTCACCATCGCGACCAACTGTTCGGTATCGCTCATCACGTCGTCGACAGTGCCATTCGCTCGATACCATTCGAGCATCGTAAATTCGGGATTGTGACGGCTGCCAAATTCGAATTGGCGAAAGACTTTCGCGATTTGAAAAATCCGCTCGTAACCGTCGGCGATCAGACGTTTCATCTGATATTCGGGCGACGTCATCAGATATCGATTTGGCGAATCGGTTTTTACTTCAAATGCATCTAGATGAAGATCCATCCCCGGCGAGGGGACGAGAAGCGCCGTCTCGACCTCCAAAAAGTCGCGCGACTCAAAAAACGCGCGAATCGATCGGATTACGTTGCTGCGAAAAACGAGCTGCTTTTTTTTCGACATTGAAGCTTAACTGGCGGCGAGCGCAAAAAGATCGGTTGCCAAATTCGCAACCTGGTGCGCCATCCACGACCCGCACACGATAAGCGTTACGGAGACAGCCAGTAGGCGCGGCACATGCGCGATTGTTGGGTCTTGAATCTGCGATGCGGCTTGGAAAATTGCAACGAAAAGGCCCACAAGCGCCGCGACCGCAATGGCCGGCGCCGACACCAATAGGCTTAAAATAAGCGCTTTTTGTGCCAGCGCGGGGAGCGTTTCGGCCGGTGACATGCTTACTAACCGCCGTCAGGATCGTCCGGCGCTCCGTCAGGCTCGTCAGCCAGCGCGGCGCCGTCGGGAGCTTCTGCATCGAGCTCGGGCGGGGCAGCGCCGTCATCTGCGGGGCCTTCTGCATCGGGCGCTGGCGCAGCGGCATCGGCGATCGACGCTGGGCCGGCGGCGCATGGGCCGCTTGTCAGCGCGGCTCGATTGACCGGACAGCATGTATCGGTTGACGCGAGCGTATCGCTCAGCTGAGCCAGAGGAACGCATACGAGCCCAGGCTCGCAGTCATCATTGCCGCTGTTTTGCGCACGCCTGTCGCAGCGCTGCCCCATCCCCTGATTGGAACAGCTGGCCGCCAACACGCCGGCAACACTAACGAGCAGCAGACCCCCAAAGACCGACCTCCGCAACATCCGACGCCTCATATCAAGCACTTGACCTCTCCTCCACGCGCACAACGGGTAGGCTTATAGCTTAATTGCGAGCCGGCTCTAACGACTTTCGGCTTCGCTCGCTTTTCGATTCTTCGCGTCGACCGCGGCGGCGAAGAGGCCCAAGTACTGCGCCGCGCTCGCGAATGAAAACACGAGCGACGCGTAAATCAACAGGCGCCCCACAAGCACCACATCGACCACGCCCAAATCGAGCGAAAAATAGTGCAAATGGTACGAATAGCCGACGACAATCGCGATAAGCCCGATCATCTGAAGCGCCGTCTTCACCTTCCCCTCCTGGCCGGCGGAGATAACGACCCCTTCGCTTGCCGCGACGCTTCGTAGCCCCGTCACGCAAATATCGCGACCGAGAAGCACCACGACAACCCACGCCGGAATGCGCCCCATCGCCACGCACCACACGATCGACGCCATGACGATAAGCTTGTCGGCGAGCGGGTCGAGCAACTTTCCGAGGACGCTCACGACGCCCATTTTGCGGGCTAAATAGCCGTCAAGCAGGTCGGTGATAGCCGCCGCTGAAAACACGAGGGCAGCGATGACGCCGTCGCGCGGGGTATCGCGATTCAAAAAATAGAGAAAAACGGGGATGACGACGATTCGCGCCATCGTTAGCAAATTTGGAATATTGAGCGCATCTTCGGCGAGCGACCGACGACGGATCAGACGCTCTTCCCGCGGCGCTTTCATTTGGAACCGGCTTCGAATGTGATCAACTTTGCCTTCGCTTCGACCGTATCTCCGACGGCGACGTGCACTTCGCGAACGACCCCTGCCCCTTTGGCGCGAATTTCATTTTCCATCTTCATCGCTTCCATCACGATGAGTGAATCGCCTGTTTTTACATGATCTCCTGCAGAAACAAGCACTTTTACAATGCGCCCTGGCATTGGCGCGCGCACGAGCGACTCTCCCTTGCCGGCTCGCCCATGCGCCGCGGCCGCTGCCCGCTGCCGCTCGCTCTCGACGCGCACGTATGTGCGCTCGCGGCGGCCGACAATGCCGAGGTCGGGCGCCGCACCTTCGACCGTTAAATCGACGACTCGCCCGTCGATAATCATCGACAGGCGCCCGTCTATCTCGTGAACGTCGACGACAACACGACGCCCTCCAATGGCTGCTTTTAGGTGTCCGTCTGCGCTTACTTCAACGTCGACGGTGGTTACGTCATCAGGGCGACTTGGATCGAGGTTTACGTAGTATCGCATCAGGCAGTCGAAGGTAATTCGGACTGCCATTATGCGATAGCGTAATCGGCTGCCTCGCTATTCGTTCTCGTCGTCTGCGTCCTCGGCCGCTGTCTCATCAAAGTCGAAGTCGCGAAGAGCCTCGTCGAGCTGTTCGAGAACGTCGAAGTCGCTGGCCGCGAGGCGATCGAAATACGTGGTTCCGCAAACTGGCGTTTCGTCGTGCTGAGAGGGGGTCGCAACCGGAAACGCAACGTGCCATCGGGCTTCCCTGACGATCGCGTCTTCCACGTCATGCCGCACTATCGACGGGATACCTGTCGCGGGGCGCGCGTCAATTTCGTTGTAGGACGGTGCTTCGGTGTCCGCGCGCCGCGCACTCAAGACTCGAACGGAACCTTCGACGCTCCGAGCGACAGCACCTTCGTGATAACGGGTACCGTTTGGGGTGTTCAAATGCGGCAATAGGTCAGGCCACGCGGAACGAATTGCCTCTGCTTCTGCCAGAATGGTCTCCTCAGTAGCGAGATCGCCAATCTTCCTAGCCTCAAGCAGCGCTCGTCCGCGCGCACGACGTTGTGCGGTAATTTCTTCTTTCGTTTTATCGGCCGTCAACGGTCGCTCTTGCGCCGTGCCGTGCGACGATGGCCTGCCGTACGGCGCGTCACCCTGCGAACGCTGTTCGGCATCCTGCAATCTGCATATTTCCTGTTCCCAGAGGTACGCTTGGCGTTGTCTCGCCGCTTCCGCGCGGGCCGCCCGATCGTCGCGCACCCTGGACGCCCAGTTCGCCGATGGAAGATTGGCGACCCAAGCACAGCTCGATCTCACCTGAATCGCCGACAAGTGGCGACATTCGGCGTTGGCATGCCGCACGTTCGCGGCTCGTGGATCCTCGGTACCGCGCATGGTTAATCTGTCCAAAGTAGCCGCGCGAACCGCGTCGCCCTTCGCCCGGCGTCGCGCTGCTTCGCGCTGCAAGGCAAGCCGCCTATCTTCCGCCCGTAAACGCTCCGCCTCGCCGCGCGGTCCGCTGAAGACCGAAATCCCGGCATCGCCGCCATTCATCGGCGCCGCTTCGTCGTCGTAGCTCTCCGCCGCTTCGATGGAAATGCTGTCTGTTGAACCGCAACCGGCTAGTGCCATTAGGGCGCTAACGGCAAGAACTGAAACTGAACTTATTGTTGAACGGTGCATTTGCTTTCTCCGAAAATAAACCTCGCGAAAACGCGGGGGGGGAATGGCTACTTATCTGGGGTCGCGGCCGTGTCTACGGTGTGTTCCGCGGCCGGCGCTGTGGTGCTTTTAGCGGCCTTGAGCAGTGCGAGACGAGCAGCTCGCTCCGCCTCGATCCGTTGGCTAACGTCCTTCGACACTGGCTCGCGAACATCCATATCGATCGCGGGATGGAGGCGGCAGGCCGACCGGCCACCCTGACGAAACCGATCCTTGGCGGCACGCGCCTCTTGAATCGCGCGGCTTCGCTCACGCCGAATCTCTTCGCTGGCGGGAGGTGCTTCCTCGGCTTCCTCCGCATCTTCAACCACTTCTGCGACGCGTCCCGAGCGCGTGCCAAGACGGTCATGCTGGCGAAGAATCGCTCGGCGCTCATTGAATGAGAGCCTTGGTGTCGATTCCAGTTTGACCGGCTCGTCGTCGTCACACTCTGCATTCGTGTCGGCATCGTGACTTGGCATTTTGGGGGCCACGGTCACAGGCGAATTGAGCACCCGCGGGACTCCGACGCTCGCGATAGTCTCTGACGCTGGCGGAAACGATTCCGCCGCCTCCACACCGCGTTCACTCTCAAGAACTTGGTGCAAATCAGCTGTAAGCTTCGTCACGGCGGCCATTTGCCGAACAATCTCGGCGCGCCGCTGCTTTATTAGCGCATCAAGCTTATGGTCCGCGCGGCGGCGATCCACCCCCTCGTAGCGTTCGTTCAGCCGCGCGGCGGCATCACGTGCCTCCTGCTCCTTGGCAGCGGCGATTTCGCGTCGCCGCGCTTCGACAGCGAGCCTCTTTTCGGCTTCGGTCCGGCCATTTTGCGGCGGCGCTTCAAAATTTTCCGTTACGTCATCGAAGCCAGCCGCGTCGTCAGAAAGGTCGGTCGTTGGCCCGCACCCGAATGCAGACGTTAGCGCGACAGTCGCGAGAATCGAAAGCCTACGATTTGTCAAATGAGCCATGGGTACCCTAAAAAAGCCTCGCTCATCGAAGTGCGAGCAGACGGCGGTGGAGTGAAACGGTGACACAAAACTCCGCCCACGCAATACTTCAAGCATGGCGGAATCTTAGGGCACTAACGCGACGCAAGATCAAGCGCCTGGCGATTAGGGCTAGACACGACAACGGCGCCCGACTAGGCACGGCCGACCGTATGAATGCCACTGTCTTCTTAGGCGCTCCGATTTCGTTGAACGACCTCGAGCAGGTCGCCATGCACGGTAAATCGGTATCGGTAACCGCCGAATCGCGCGTCAAAGTTCATCGGTCTCGGTCCGGGATAGAAGCTATTTGCGCGCGTGGTGACGAGTCGCCACCCGTCTATGGGGTGAACACCGGCTTCGGAGCGATGAGCGAGACGCGCGTGAGCGCCGCCAACCTTCGAGCGCTGCAGCGCAATTTAGTCCGCTCGCATTCGACCGGCGTTGGCCCCAACTTGGCGGTAGAGCACGTGCGCGGGATCATGCTTTTGCGCGCCCACGTTCTTTCGCTAGGCATTTCGGGCGTGCGCGCTGAAGTGCTTGATTTGCTTGTTGAAATGCTAAATCGCGGCGTCTGCCCGCGAATTCCGGCACAAGGTTCTGTAGGCGCCTCGGGCGATTTGGCGCCGCTCGCCCATCTCGCGCTCGCGATGATCGGCGAAGGTGAAGCGTCGGTGGTCGACGCCAAGAAAAAAGGGGCCACCTCGCAACCGTTCGTACCGGGCGCCGACGCGCTCCGTAGCGTGGGCCTTGCTCCGATTGTGCTCGAAGCAAAAGAGGGGCTCGCACTCATTAACGGGACACAATACATGGCGGCGCTCGGCACGCTCGCACTCCTTCAAGCGGAGCGATTGGTCGACATCGCTGATATCGCAGGGGCGATGAGTCTCGAGGCGCTCAAAGGGACATCGCGCCCTTTCGACGATCGCCTTCATGTGGCAAGGCCGCATCCGGGGCAGTCGTCGACCGCGCGCAATTTGCGGGTGCTGCTTGCCGAGAGCGAAATCGCCGAGAGTCATCGCCAGTGCGGCAAAGTGCAAGATGCGTATTCGCTTCGGTGCATGCCGCAAGTTCACGGCGCGACGCGCGATGCGCTCACGTGGGTGCGCGGAGTGCTCGAGCGCGAAGTCAACAGCGTGACCGATAATCCAAGCGTTTTTATCGACGATTTGGGCAACGCTGAAATTATTAGTGGCGGGAATTTTCATGGGCAGCCGCTCGCGCTGGCGCTCGATCTCGCCGCGATGGCGGTGGCCGAACTCGCGAATATCAGCGAAAGGCGCGTCGAGCAGCTTGTGAATCCGATGCTATCGACGGGCCTTACCCCTTTTCTCGCGCCGCCCGGCAAAGAGAACGAAGGGCTTCATTCTGGCTTTATGATCGCTCAGGTTACAAGTGCGTCGCTTGTCGCAGAGAATAAAATTCTGTGCCATCCCGCCAGCGTCGATTCGATTCCATCGTCGGCCGGCAAAGAAGATCACGTGAGTATGGGGAGCATCAGCGCGCGGAAGCTGCTCTCCGTGGTTGCCAATGTGCGAAACGCGCTTGCGATTGAGCTGATGGTGGCGGCGGCGGGGGTTGATCAGCGAGCGCCGCTAAAAGCGAGCCGCGGAGTGAGCGCGGCGCATCGAGCGGTACGCGCGGGGGTGGCGGCTTATGAGGGCGACCGGCCACTTTACGGCGATATTGAGGCGATTGCGGCGATGATTGAGAATGGGGCAATTGTGCGGGAGATTGAGGCAGATCTCGGAGCCATAATCAGCCGGAATTAGTGGATCGTGCAAATTCGGAATCCGACTCCGGATCTGCTATATTGCCAAGATAGCCGATGATTATACGCGGTATTGCAGCAAAATTAGCTGAGTTTGCGCGGGGATATCCAATCCTAGCCATCACGGGTCCCCGGCAATCCGGGAAGACAACGCTGGCGCGAATGGTTTTTCCCGAAAAGCCGTACGTCAACTTTGAGGATCCGATCCAGCGCGGTCTATTTCACTCCGACCCCCGTGGCTTTCTCGCTCGCTTTCCGGATGGCGGCATTTTCGATGAAGTTCAGCACTGCCCTGAGCTCATGTCGTACTTGCAAGTCATGGTCGACGCCGATGGGCGAATGGGCCTTTTCGTTCTGACCGGCTCGCAACATATCGGCATGCATGGCGCGGTGACACAGAGCTTGGCGGGGCGCGTGAGCATGGTTGAGCTGTTACCGTTTTCAATGTCCGAGCTTCAAGGAGCGCTGCGTGAGCCTCCAGGCCTCGACAATGCCTTTTACACCGGGGCATACCCGCCGGTAATCGTTCGCGATGTCGCACCGTGGCGTTGGTACACCGATTACGTCACGACATATATTCAGCGCGATGTTCGACAGCTTCTCGCTGTTCAAAATCTTGATGCGTTCACAACGTTCGTCAAGCTCTGCGCGGGGCACGTTGGGCAGCTTGTTAACGCAACCAATTTTGCCGAAGCCTGCGGAGTCGATGCAAAGACGATCAAGAATTGGCTGAGTGTTTTGCAGGCGAGCTACATCGTATTTCTTCTGCGGTCGCATCACGAGAACTTTAAAAAACGGCTTGTAAAGTCGCAAAAATTGTATTTTTACGATACTGGTTTAGCTTGCAGTCTGCTTGGCCTGACCGACGTGTCGCAACTCGCTACCCATCCATTTCGCGGAGCGCTGATGGAGAATTGGGTAGTCTCGGAGCTTTTAAAAGCGAGGCTTCAGCGCGGACTCTTACCAAACCTCTTTTTTTGGCGAAACAGTTCCGGCCTTGAAGTTGATATTTTGGCCGAAGGGCCGTTTGGGATGATGCCGATTGAAATAAAGTCGGGGCAGACTTTGCGCCCTGAATATATAAAAAATTTGCTTGCTTGGTGCGCACTTGCCGGCGACAGGGCTCGCAAACCGGCCGTTGTCTACGGAGGAAGCGAAGACATGACGCTCCTCGGCGTCGACGTATTCAGCTGGAAGAGCATCGCAAAGCTAGGCGCCCGTATCTAAACTACGTCTAGGGCGTGATCTTATATTCAGCCCGTGCCCGTAAACGTGCCCGTAAACGTGCCCGGCTTTTTCTGCTCTGCTCCCAGAAAAGAAGAAACCGGGCACGTTTACGGGCACGGGCACGTTTACGGATCGAATATGAGATCAGGCCTTAGAGATCTGATTGGAAACGCAAATCATCGGGTTCATTGTAGGGCGGGGGC
>CAMAVR010000045.1 GCA_945861885.1 Nannocystis exedens
TTTTCGCACCATCGCACAGAGCGATTAAGCATGCCGTTCATCCGATTAAAATAGCGAATTCACGATCTCTTCTACAGTTCTCAAAACCGGGCACGTTTACGGGCACGGGCACGTTTACGGGTCAGAGGAGAAACTGCGTACAGGCCCTACAGCGTGTCAAGCGGCACGGGCACGTTTACCGGCACGGGCACGAATTTAAATTTACTTTTTACAATAGGCGTGCGTTGAATAGATAAGTCGGGGTGCAACTCCGTCTCTTGGTGACGCCGCTGTTTGCGAGCAACTCGCCTGGGTAGAGCTCATCAATAATCACGTGAGTTGGAGTTATAACAATGAGACCGTGGCCCCTAATTGTTATATGTTTATTGTTTCTAAGTTGTACTGGCGCTAAACAGTCGCAATCAGCCTCCTTAGAGGGATCCGGATCAGGAGGTACCGGTAGTTGCGGTCAACGATTAGGCACTGGCACAAATATGGCGTCGTACGGTCCGATGAACGTTTCAACGCCCAACGCTTTGCCATTTAGTTGGCAGAAGAAGCTCGTCCATTGGCTACAGAGCTACTTTGAGCAGGCGCCGGGGGGGGCGAACACAGGGGGCCCAGTCGTGGCGCAAGGTTCGGGACAGTATTATTTGGCAACCAATCAAGTTAACTGCCCCCCGGCGATCCTGAGCAACCTTAAGTCGCAGGGTTTCCTTTCTTCGAACAATCCAAACGTTTATGTTGTTTTGGATATAACGGCTAGTTTCGACGAGCAGACCTGTGATTACCCGCCCTGCTGTGAGCCGCGCTATCCGCTCATAGTTGATTGTTATGACGAGACGTATTTCACGGCTCAAGGAGGACCAAATGGAGGTTTCATTATTGGGACAGCTAACGACTACTGGTATCTGGACACCTATGCTGATACGGACTATGGTAACGGGATTATTGTTAATTTGGTCCAATCTGCCGCTAACTAAGGTGGATATTACGACGTCGGTGGCATGAGCTGCGGGTGTGGCGTCGGCGTCGCGCCTGTTGAGACGAAATGCGCGAAAGTCGACGGCAATCGTTGGGCCGTTGAGGCGGTGCGCGGGCTGGCTCGGGGCGCCGTTGAGCCTCAACATTGGAACAAGCTGCTCATCGGTGTCCGCAGCCGTCGTGTGGATTTGTTCGACCGATATCATGCGGCAGTCTTCGCGATTCGCTCCGCCGCAAACGACAAATGCGAGTCGTAACTTCGCAATGTCTAGGTCGGAGCGTCGCAGAAGCTCTCGCGCGTCGAAGAGATCGCGATTTGCGCTTCGCGCCATAAGTGCGGCAAGTTTTCCGGCGGCGAGCTCATGTTCGTCAAGAACCGGAACGAATTTGGGAAGTACGCAAAATTGCGAATGGAAAATCTGCGACGTCGAACGTCAAAGTCACGCGCAACGGCACGCACGTTACGTGCCACGTGCGTGGTGCAAAATCGTTCACGCAAGTCGAAGTTCATGAGACGCTCCTCTGCGAGGGCCGCGCGGTTCCGTAGACCAAGGCTCACGCAGCTTGTGTGACGCGAACGCTTGCCACCAGATTCGCCGCTTCAACCAACTTCAAAACGCGGTCGATCGTCACCTTCTGGAGACTTCCAGACAGAATGCCGGTCACCGCACTTCGTGGAAGACCGGAGCGAGTCGAGAGCTCTGCGTGCGTGAGGCCTTTTTTCGCGACAGCCTTCAACACCGAAACAAAGGCCCTAGATGACGCCGTCGGCGTCTGCATGACTAAGACCTATGACGGCGGCGAAATGCCCGAATGACCGGTGGGCGCCATGCGTGCGGAAAGCAAACGGCGGATTACGGCCCGACTTGCATCACAAGAACGCGGTGGTTGCCAGTGTCGCTGATGTAGAGCTTGCCCCGAAAGTAGGCTAGGCCGGTAGGGCGGTATAACAGCGAGGCCAACGCGGCCCTCCCGTCACCGCCAAGTCCCCCATCGGGTAGTCTAGCGGCGGGGGCGCCTTGCACTATAGAGGCCTTTGTACATTGACCAGCGATTGTCTTTACCATTCCGGTCGCAACGTCCACTTTGCGTACGAGATGGGTCTCTGAGTCGGAGAAATACAGATTGCCAGTCTCGTCAAATACAATGCCTCTCGGCCCTAAAAAGTGAGTGTTGGCCAGAAGGACGTCATCGGCGGGACAATTAGCGCTGCCGTAGCCAGGATAGCCTATGCATGACAGATCGTTCAATGCCGGGTCGGTCTCCAACCCACCAAAGGTGCTATCGACAGTCGTGGTATCATCGGGTACCTCGGCGATGGTCAAGTCGACCGGCCGCCACAACGGATCATTCCTTTCCTTGCCAGGCTTCTCTCGCAGGCTAACGACATCGTGGGTGCCCGTGCGAATCGCATCGATTCCTCCCGAACCCCACCGGTCGCCGCTACGAGTCGCGACATCCCAGTTCCCGGTCGAGCTTATCGCAAATCCTACAATGTTTCGAAAGTAGTTACGAACTGCACCCGATACGCCGTCACACGCTACTCTATATTTGCCCGCGAAGGTGGTGATCTTATCGTCCGCGGCGACTTTTCTTATGACCTGTCCGTAGTACTCCGCAATGTAGACATTTCCTTCGCCATCTATACGAATATCACTTGGCCCGCTCAGCGGTGCGTCGGTCGCACCTCCATCGTCGCCCGGTGTTGTCCCAGCATCGACGGCCCCCTGCGCTCCCGTGCCGGCGAATGGAAAGAGTACGCCGCCATCGTTCACCCCAACGACTCTATTGCTCCCGAAATCGACAATAAGAATATGTTTTTGCCGATCGAACCCAACAGCCATTGGCTGGATGAAGCTGCTCAATTTCGCATCGACGAACGTCGGCGCTCCTGCATCCCCATTTCCCGCAAAACTGTGGATGACTCCGTCGATATCGACCCTGCGAACGACGTGACTCGCCGATTCGGCAATATAAACATTCCCCGCCTCGTCCACGGCCAGGCCAACCGGAGCCGGAACGCCTGCATCGACGGCCGCGACGTTATCTCCGCTGAAAACATCGCTCCCGTTGCCGGCAAATGTGAATAGACGCGCACTGCAACCGCCGTCCACGCTCACAAACATCGCAGTGCATCCACCAGGCTCGGCCGAAGAGCCGTCCCACGGCGTCGCACCGTCCCACGGCGTCGCACCGTCCACTCCGTTGTTGGGAATGGTTGCTCCCGCCTCCTCCTCAAGCTCCGGATCCGCTTTGCCGCAACTTTTGCACCCTTGAATACCGAGCACAGCGAACGTGATCATCGTGATTTGGATCGCAACGACCGCGATCGCCAATCCGCGACCCACAATCCGCGAGACTGCATTGCCCCCCCGCTTAGCCATTCGTCCTCCGCGTCCGAAAACTGGCGCCACATCGGACGTATATAAGCAGCACAAGTGGCAGCCGAGCGCATTTCGTACGCAAAAGCAAATTTTCGGGGCCACACTGGATCGACCGATGGCACAATCGCACGCTTCGAGTGTGCGAGAGTGGTGGCCAGCCCAGAGGCACCCGATCGGGTCAAATACGTGTGGCGCTGCCCATCAAATTCATGCGACCGTCCGAAACAACACGGGTGCAAAGTTCAAGCAACGTTTGGGGGGTGCAAATGATCGGTCGATTCACACTGGGTGTTGTCGCAGCTGTTGCTTTTTGCGGATGCGGCGATTCAAAGAGCTCCACCGGCGGCTCCACGGGGGTCGACTGTCAGGCCATGGCGAACCTGTTCGCCGCCGTACCAAACTGCAAGCTAGAATTTCCCGTCAAGCGATGCAAACAGGCGTTGGCGAGCCCCTGCGGGAAGGAATACACGGTCGCCATGACGTGCTGGAAAGGCGCAACGTTGGGGTGTGACAACGGTAACGAGATTACAGCTCCCGCCTGCAAGGCCCAAAATGACGCCGTCGGCGTCTGCATGACTAAGACCTATGACGGCGGCGAAATGCCCGAATGACCGGTGGGCGCCATCCGTGCGGAAAGCACGTCGCAACTCTAAAAAACGGTCTACGTCGCCTTACGCCCGATAAACCAAATATCTCCCGCCCTTCCGCCCTCCCTGTTCAAATTCTGGGGTCGAATCGGCACCGCGATTCCGCGGATGAATGGGCTTCTTAAACAGAGCCTAATTGCTGATCTTCGGTGTGACTGGGAACGAAAAGCCTATTCCTACGGAAATTAACTGATTAAATTTGAATGTTTGATCGCGCGAATCGACCTTCCCGTCGGGGAAGCGGGAGCCGGGCCCTGCGCCGTGCGTATCGAACCCTGCGCGGTTCCATGAAAATGGGACTGCGCGGTATTCGAGGCCGAGCGACATAAACTTTGCGAAATAAAAATTGAGGCCGAGCCCGAATGTCGGCGCGACGGCGACGCGACTTGCAAGACCGAACGACTCGGGATCGGTGCAAAGTAGCTGCCCCGTGCCGCCGCAATTCGCACGCTCTTGCACGCCGACGAATGCGATTCCGCCGTGCAAATACGCATCGGCATCGACAAAAATCAGCTGAAAAATTGATAATTTTCCGCGAAAAGGGACAAACTGGACCTGCGGCGCCGCCATCCACTGAAGGCGCCCCGTCTGCGCCACAAAACCGCCCGCATAGGGCGAGACATTTGGCTTTGTCATCGGGTGAGTGCGATCTGCGTGACGGTCGATCTGATCGGTTAGATCGGTCGTTAGACTCGCCGCTCCGTACGCCCCCCATACACCGACGCCAAGCCAGTCGGTGATGTTGTACTGAAGGCGCCCTCCTACAAGAATCGTCCGGCGGTATTCATCGAGAAACGTGAACGACGCGGTTGGCGCCAATTCAAACCGCGATTTTCGATAGAGCCTCAAATGGCGAACTGCCGGCGCCCCTTTGAGCGGCCCTGTCACTTGAATCTCTTGGGCACCGGCATCGCGCGCCGTCGCAAGGCCAGCAACTAGAACCGCCGCCAAAATAAGATACTTGTTCATGGATCGCGTCCGCATCATTTCGGCAACCGATATTCCCAACTAATTGGGAGAAAAATGCTGATTCCGAGCTGGGCTTGCACGTTGTTTGTCAGGCGACTCTCGCCGTACCATGTCCCCGGATCTTGCGAACCTCTGGCCGTGGTCGCCACTTGGAGCGACTCGAGCTGCTCGTTGAAGATGTAGTCGCGAACTTCGAGATTGATGGCGAACCATCGATTGAAGAAGACGCGCACGCCGATTCCGGCGTTGAACGCCGGCTTTACGCGCCACTTAAAGTTGCGATTGTCGGCATCGATGATCGGAATCGGGCGGGTTGAAATCGCCCCTGCGCCGCCGACGATGTATGCGTCGTAGTGAAAAATGAAATCACCAAAACCGGCAAATTTGCCGTAAATTGGCACATATGTGACGTTGACGTTCGCGTTCCACTGATACTCATTCAGCGGGAGCGATAGGTGTGTTGCTCGCCGATTCTGAAAGTTGAAGACGGAATCGACGTTGAGGCCGGTGTACAAATTTCCGTTAATGCCGACCGCGAGAACATCGAGAATGTAGTAGTTCGCAGCGAGGCCTGGGCCTGGATGGCTGACGAACTGATCGTTCAGCGTTAGCCCCCAATACGGCTGGAGCTCGAAGCGCCTTGCTCGCAGCGCGTAGATCTGCTGCACGGCGTAAATATCTGCTTCAACCGCGCGCGACGCCGCATTTCGGACATCTTGCTCTTTTGGACATGCCGACGGATCGATTTCGCAAATGCCGCCGCCGGCGCTTAGCGGCGCTGGAGTGGCCACGCCTTTTTCGGTCGGCGCGCTTGGAGAACTCGGCTCCTCATCGAGCTCGAGCGTCTCAGTCGTTGTGGTTGTTTCGGTCGACTGCTTTTCAACCGTTGTTGTCGGTTTGGCTCCGCGCTTCTTCTGCGCAAACGCGGGTGACGGAAGCAAGACCAGCGCCGCCGCCACAAAGAGCCACTTCTGAGCCGTGCTTATCATCATCCACCATCTGTCGAAGCGCCGTTTGGCTCACCTAACATCTCAAAATGCTTGAGTAATTAGGCGATTCGCGAATGGTGGCGGACTATATCATGCACGATTTCTTGCGAGCAATCGGTTTTGCACTCTCGCGCGTTATTGCACTGTCATCGTCTTATTCGAGTACGCCTCTTCGGTTCCAAAGAGCGCTTCGACGAATGGGCCGGCGTGAAACTCGCGCAAGTGATCGGCCGATTCACCGAGACCGATAAACCTGACTGGCACTTTTAACTCGTCGCAAATACCAAGGACGATTCCCCCCTTCGCAGTTCCATCGAGCTTTGTCAAAACGATCCCGGTCAAATCGACCGCCTCTTTGAATACCGCCGCCTGCGCGAGACCGTTTTGCCCCGTTGTCGCATCGACAACGAGAAAAATTTCATGCGGCGCACCTGGAAGCGCTTTCGCGATCGTGCGACGAACTTTGCGGATTTCGTCCATCAACGGCGCTTTGGTGTGAAGCCTGCCGGCCGTATCTACGATGAGCACGTCGACGTTGCGCGCGATCGCCGCTTGCGTCGCTTCAAACGCGACCGAAGCTGGGTCGGCGCCTTCGGCCCCCGCAATCACATCGACCCCAACGCGCGCGCCCCATTGCTGAAGCTGCTGCACGGCAGCCGCACGAAACGTATCGGCCGCCGCGAGCAAAACGCTCTTCCCTTCGCCTCGGAGGCGCGTTGCAAGTTTGCCAATCGTCGTTGTTTTTCCGACGCCGTTCACCCCAACAACCAGCCATACCACCGGGCCGCTCGCCCCTTCTGGAGCTGAGAGTCGAAGCGGCGTATCGCCGCCGATATCGAGTACGCGAAGCGCTTCACCGCGCAGCGCGCCCCACGCTTCGCTCGATACATCGCCCGCCCCTTTCGCGAAGCGCGCACGCAGTCGATCGACGATCAGCTTCGACGTGCGCACGCCGACATCGCTCGTTAGCATCGCCTCTTCGAGCTGTTCGCAAACAGCGGGGTCGAGCCCTCGTGCACCGGACAGCGCCGCGGCGAGTCGCGCAACAAAACCGCCGCGCACTCCGCCGAGCCCTTTGCGCAAAATAGCAACGTCATCGTCACCACGGCGCGACTCACGCGGCGCCGCCGCTGGCGAAACGATAACCGGTGCCGTAGACGGTTCGAGAGCAGCTCGACCCTGGCGACGTCGATATGCCGCGCGATACAAGAGGAGAGCCACCGCGACGACGCCAATAAGGAGTGCTGCCAATTCAACGTAGAATTCCATATTGATGACTCCCATCATCTATTCAGAAAAGATCAACTGACAGAGTTGTCGAAAAAAGAAATTCTTTTTTTGACAAAGTCCGAATTGCATGCCGGAGGCATGCCCGCGTGGGGTGGGGACCTCCAAAAAACCTCGTTTTTTGGGGCGGGGAGGCGCGTGCCTCCCCGTGATGGTAGGCAAGAATCTGTCGAAACGCTTCTTTCGGCAGATTCTGAGAAAGTGACCCGCTATGATTGCATTTTTCATCCATCCGTCACGGTCGGCGATCGCGCTTGCCCTAGCCTTGACTCTTGGCAGCTCGTTCGCAATTGCCCAAAAAACGGCCACAAACCCGCAAAAAGGGCCAGTTGTGGCCACCGCGACCAAGCCTAAAGCGCCCGCGGAGGCCTCACCGGCTCCGACCGCTCCGGCGACCGCAATCGCTGCACCAGCGCCCGCTCCGGCCAAAACACACCTGTCAAACCCGACATCGGCCCGGATCGTCTTTTCGGCTTCCGGGTTCCCCGCGATGTCATTTAAGGGGACGACATCGCAGTTGGCGATCGCCGACGATGGCACGACAATCGTCTTTTCAGTGCCGCTCAGCACGTTAACAACAACCGAAGATGGCGGCCCCAAGTTGCGCGACGAACACATGAAAGGCGATGGGTATTTGAATGTCGAAAAATACCCAAATGCCGTTCTAAAAGTCGCCTGGTCGGAGGTGAGCCCCCTGAAAGATGGCGAAAGTTCATCCGGCGCAGCCAAAGCGGCGTTCACGCTTCACGGCGTTGAAAAAGAAGTTTCGGTAAAATACGTCGTGAAGCGACAAGACGGGCAGATTGAAGCAAGCGGCGACTTTGAAGTCGACATCACAAGCTACGGCATAAAAAAGCCGAACTATTTGGGGACCGGCGTCAAGCAGAACATCCCGATCAGCGTAACGTTCAAAACAAAAGCGATTTAATTCGCCCCTGCCCACACGTCCAATAGCCCGCCTACAAATGGCTTCCCATGGCAGGTCGCGCATGTTTGCGGCTGCCCGTTCCGACTCTTCAAGTTGTTGACGAACTGCGCTTTCATGTACTCGCCGAGCACAAACGGGTCTTCGCGATCGAGCGTGGTCATCGACCCGTTGTGGCAGCTGTCGCAGTAGACCGGTTTCCCGTCGCTCGTTTGGAGCCCTCGCGCGAACAGATCCCACATTTTTATGGCGACATTTTTCTTGGCCGTTGGCGCTTTAAAATCGTGATCGGCGTGGCAGTTGTCGCACCGTACGCCGAGCGTGTCGTTGAAGCTGTGCATGACCACTTTTAGCTGCGGCTTTGTCAATTGGTTGAGCGGTGGGAGATTGTTGATGTCGAGCCCCGCATCGCTGAGCCGTTCGCCCCATGAGCTCGGAGCAACTGGCAGCCCTACCGGCACTACAGGTTCGGGTTCGCCTGGCACTGACGGCGCCCCACCGTCAGACGGCGTGCCGGTACTGGGCGTGGTTGGGGTGTTCGGCGCGGTGGCGCCAGGAACCGTTGGGGCTACTCCGACAGCGCCGGCGTCGGGTGGCGACTCGGTCGGTGCCGTTGGCGACGTGACGATGTTAGGGTTGGCGGGGCTAGAAGCGCCGCAAGCTGCGATGGTCGTTGAGAGCAACGACAACGCGAATAGTGAATTCCAGTGCATAAGATCTCCTGCAGCGAAGGGGGCCCTTCTGCAGTAGTCGCAACATGTGCGGGCGTCAAAGTGCTCTATTCCCGCTTCCAAATTACCCCGCCCACACAATCGCGTCGGCGCGCTAACTGATAAATTGTGTCACGCGCGCAATGACGTCAGGTGCGAACAGAATCGACAGATGGCCGCAATTTGCGACAACCGCGTCGGTTCCGCCGCGCGACGCGATCGACGATGTGGATGATGGGTGAACGACGTTGTCGTGCGTTGAAGCGATGCTCAGACAAGGAACGCGAAGCTCTCTCGCGCCACGCTCACCGAAGTACGCGCTGCCGGCTCGAAGCTCTGCCCCCGACGGCCCGATAAGCGGGCCGCGCCACATCACCCCCTGGTGTGGGCTCGCGATCGTCACGCAACGGCGCGCACGCGAATGCTCGGAACTTAGGTACTCGAAAGCGACAACTCCGCCGAGCGAGTGCGCGACGATATCGACTTCGGTCGCCCCCGATTCGGCGCAAATTCGGTTCACGAACGCTTCTAGCCGACCGGCAATCCGAGCGATCGACGTCCGGGAATCGTAGTTAAACGCGTAGGTCGGCCGCCCTGTTTCGCGACGAATGGCCCGCGCCATTCGCAAAAAAACGACGCGATTTTGCAAATAACCGTGCACAAACACGATCGGTACGCCACGACTGCCGCCTCGGGCACGCCCACCAAAGATATAAAAAAAGACAAAAAGCGGCTGCGTGATAAGGACCCAAAATGCTTCAACAAAAACCGAACGCAGCGTCGTCCTGAGCGGCCGCTTTTCGGTGTGCGTGCTCATCGCGTAAAAAGTTGGCACAAGGTAGGCGACGACTCCGACGAGAAATAGGAGAACAATCGCGACAAACACGAGCGCAATGGCTAGACCATCGCTCGAAATTTCGAAAAATTTCGAGCTCGTCTGCTCTAAATCAAACCGCTGACCTCCCATTCGTTTAAGCTCCGGCCCTATCCATGGATTCGACACAAACACTGATTATCGGCGCCGGCATCAGCGGCCTTGCAGCTGCCGCCGCACTCGGGAGTCACCCGTATCTTATTTTGGAAGCCGACGATCAAATCGGCGGCTACTGCAAAACGGTCAAAAAAGACGGCTTTGTTTGGGACTATTCTGGGCATTTTTTCCACTTCAAACAGCCCGAAATTGAGGCCTGGCTGCGCGCACGCATGCCCGACCAAAAAGTGCTGACGGTCGAAAAAAAATCGTTCATCTCGTATGGCGGGAGGTTGATCGACTTTCCGTTTCAAAAAAATATTCATCAGCTGCCGCAGCAAGAGTTCATCGATTGCCTGTACGACCTCTATTTTGCAAGTGTTGATCGCGATGTGGCTCCGATTAACGAGAGCTTTCACGAGATGTTGCGCAAAAGACTCGGCGGCGCAATTTGCGACAAGTTTCTAGTTCCGTACAACGAAAAAGTTTACGCCTGCGATCTGTCGACACTCGATAAAGATGCAATGGGGCGGTTTTTCCCCCACGTTGATGTCGCCGATGTGATTCGGAACATGAAGGTGCCGACAAACGCTAGCTACAATTCAACGTTCACGTACCCCGAAGGTGGCGCGATCGAATATGTCAAAGCGATCGCGTCAGACGTACGAAGCGATGCAATTTGTTTGAATGAGCGAGTGATCGCCATCGATCTCGAGCGAAAAGTTGCGCGCACGACGAAGCGCGAAATCGCTTTTGAACGCATCATTTCATCGATGCCCTTCAATCACCTCGTGGCGGCTGCAGCGCTTCCGCACGATGCGAGCGTTTTTAGCGCCAATAAAGTCGTTGTTTTCAACTTCGGCTTCGACAAAAAAGGGCGGAGCGACGCTCACTGGATTTACTATCCGAGCCGAGAGACGGTGTTTTATCGCATCGGCTACTACGACAATATATTCGCAACGGATCGCCTGAGCATCTATGTCGAAGTCGGCTACCCGCGAAACGCGACACCCGATTTGAGCGAGCTCCGCGCGCGGGTGCTCAGCGATCTTCATCGCGAAGGGGTCATCTCGGATCACAAGCTTGTAGCCGAGCACGCGGTCGTACTTGACCCAGCCTATGTGCACATTTCGCGAACTTCGACGCGCGAACACGCGAAACTGTCAGCAATCTTGAAGCAGCGCGACGTGCACTCGATCGGCCGCTACGGCGGATGGACATACTGCTCTATCGAAGACAACATCGTCGAGGCGAGAGCGCTCGTCGCGGGATGGTTGGCGTGACGCAAGGCGAAAAGCACGCTAAATTGATCGCGCCGCGGGCTCTGCTTCTCGACGACACGCGCTTCGACTTGCACGCGTCGGGCGCGTATCATCCTGAACGGCCCGAACGCCTCGTCGCCGCGCGAAAAGCGATTCAGACTGTCAGCGCCGATTGGCTTCGGGTTGCGGCGCGCGATGTGACAGCGAGCGAACTGGCGCGGGTCCACGCGCATGAATTTGTCGATAAACTAGACAGTCTGCGCGGATGGCAAGGCTATCTTGATGCCGACACATTTATCGCACCCAAGAGCGTTGAGTTGGCGCGGCTCGCGGCGGGCGGCACGGTGGCGCTCGTCGATCGTCTCGTGCGAGGTGACGTGGCACGCGGCGTCGTTTTGGCGCGGCCGCCGGGTCACCATGCGCTGCGCGATCGCGCGATGGGCTTCTGCCTTTTCAACAACGTGGCAATCGCCTCAGCCCACGCGCGCGCGATGGGGCTCTCGCGCGTCGCGATTGTCGATTGGGATGCGCATCACGGCAACGGCACGCAAGAAATATTCTGGTCGGATCCAAACGTTCTGTACCTGTCGACACATCAGCACCCTTTTTTCCCGGGGACGGGGACGACGAACGAGCGCGGTGCAGGCGACGGCACCGGTTATACCGTCAACATTCCGCTGCTCGCCGGATCGGGCGATTCAACATACCGGGCAGCGTTTGAGCGAATTATTTTGCCGGTGCTCGACGAGTTTCGTCCCGAACTCATTCTGATCAGCGCGGGATACGACGCGGCGCTTCGCGATCCGCTGGCGCAGTTGGAGCTTAGCTCGGCGGCGTTCGGGTGGATGGCGGCCGAAGTTGCCGCGATTGCCGACAAACATGCGCCGCCGGGAGAGCGGGGGAAAGTCGCGCTCGTGCTCGAAGGGGGGTACGATTTGGTATCGCTTGAGTCGGGGCTCGAAGCGTCGCTCCGAGGGCTATTGTGGGGGACGCGGAGTCCCATTGGCGCATCTTCAAACGATGAGAGCATCGCGTGGGCGCTCCGTGCGGCGAGCGAAACATGGCGCGAGGTCCGATAGTGGTTGGCTAGCAGGATGTCGGATAGTCGGATAAGGGGTTGCATCGAAGTCTCTTAGAGTTATGCTTCAGCGTCTCTTTTTGGTGGCCGTAGCTCAGTCGGTAGAGCGCTGGATTGTGGATCCAGCTGTCGCGGGTTCAATCCCCGTCGGTCACCCAAAAACCCAGTGCCTTTCGGGCGATACCTTCGCGTCTACGGCAGTTTGCGGGCGCAACGTACCCGGCGTACGCTGCGCCCGCAAACCACCGTAGCCGCTTGGTCTCGCCCGAAATGCATCTGGGTTTTTCCCTTTGTGCTCTTGCTCCCCCTTTCGGGGGTCGCCCCGCTTCCAAGGACCGCGCTCCCCCTTCGGGGTCGAGGTTGCTCCCCCTTCGGGGTCGAGGTTGCTTCCCCTTTGGGGTCGAGGCTGCTTCCCCTTCGGGGTTGGCTCGACGTTGTGATCGTTCGGCGTGATTGTTGAGGCTTGCGCTTGCTTGTGCTTGGACGTTGCAACTTTTGGCGCTTCCGTTTTAAAGAGCTTATTGTGGCTTGATTTCTTAGCTTATCGGTTGAACTGCCACCAATCGATTGCTCCCTTGCTGGTATCTCCTTAGCTCTTGGGTCGCTTCGTTTACCCTGCTGCTTGGCTGTGATCGCTGGGCTTGGGAGGGTTTTATGAGCGAAGATTCTAAGCGTCCGTTTGTTGCGCAGACCGTTGATTTGGCTGATTCGACCGACCCGCTTGAAATTGAGCGTCGTTCGTTTTTGCTTATGATGGCTGGGGCGGCCTCGGTTGCTGCTACTGCTGGGGCTGGTGGTTGCGGGTCGACGGCTCACTCTTCGTCGTTTGGCGATACCTTGGAGGCCACCCATCCGGTTTCTACCTCGTTCTTGCCCACGGTGATCACGACGGGGAGCGGGCCCGTCCCGGTAATCGCGAGAATCCAGAACGGGAGCGTGGTGCTTCTCGAAGGGAACCCCGCGCTGAGGTCCGGTGTCGATGCGAAAACACAGGGGCGAGTTTATTCACAGTTCAGCCCGGATCGCGTCACTACGCCGACGAAGAACGGAGACGGCAGCAGCTGGGATACCTTCGACTCGGAAATCACGGCCATATTCAATGCTCGAAAAAACGTGCGCATTCTTCGGCGCTCGAACGGCTCGCTTACGAAAAAGCGTCTTTACGAACCGCTTTTGGCCAAGTACGCCGACCTCAAAGTCCATGTGTGGTCGGCGGCCGGTCGCGAAAATTCGAGGATCGGTTTGGCGCGTGCCTATGGAAGACAATTGTGGTCTCAGGCACGGTTTGACAGAGCCGACATAGTCGTGACGTTCGGATCCGATTTCTTGGGAGGCGGCCCTGGAAGCGTTCGCTATGCGGCGGACTTTGCACTTCGACGTCAGTCGGCGGAGAGCAATCGCCCATTCCGATTGTATTCCGTCGAGTCGACAGCAACGCTCACTGGAAGGGTCGCAGACCATCGGATGGGAATCAAGCCGAGCGAAATGTTTGAGGCCATGCGAATCTTCGCGGGTCATTTGTCCGACCTCGGCGTTTCTGGGCTTGACCTTTTGAAGGCTTCGTCGGACGAAGTCGCGGCATTTGGGGCGACAAGAGCTGAGTGGCTCCGAGTGGCAGCGAAAGACTTTGCCATTGCGCGTGGAAAGTCGGTCGCTTGGGTTGGTGGCTCGGTGGCGCCGGAGGTACATGCAGTGGCAGCCGCAATCAATGACAGCTTGGGTAATGTGGGGAAGACCGTCGAGTACACCGGTGTGATCGACCCGCGTGAGCCTCGCTATTGTGACGATATCGCGGATCTCACGAGCGAGATGGAAACAGGCGAGGTCGACTGCCTGATCATCCTCGATGGCAACCCTGCATATGATGCGCCGGCAGACGTGCCCTTCGCAGAGGCGATGAAAAAAGTCACGCTAATTGTGCATTTCACGGAGCAGTTCAACGAAACCTCAAAAAAAGCTACTTGGGTTTTACCTCACAGTACGCCGTTCCACGAGTGGGGGTTGCACTTCGAACGGGACCGGCTTCTCTTGCAGCAACCGGTCACCTTGACGACCGACCCGAGGGGGAGCACCATTCAGTTTCTCCGCGCGTTAGGACGGGAAGCCCCGATAGACGACGAACAATTTGTTCGCGAGACATTCGCCAGCGTGAACGCTGGTGGCGCGCCGACCGACGACGAGTGGGTACAGGTTAAGAGGGACGGCTACCTCGCCTACAGTCCGGCGACGGTCAGTCCGCAGATAAAGCTCGACCTACTTCGCAACGCGATTGATAGCTACCGTCGAACCGCGCCACCGTCAGGTGAATTGGAGGTAACGTTTATTCCGTGCACAACAGTGCATGATGGAAGCCTCGCGAACAATCCCGCGATGCAAGAGTTAGCCGATCCGATCAGTCAGCTCCGGTACGGAAATGCAGCGTGGATATCAACCGAAACGATGGGCCGCCTCGGACTGGCGGAGGGCGAGCTGGTGAGAATTGATGCGGGCGGGCGGTCGACTAAACTTCCGGTCATCTCGGTCGACGGACAACCCGACGGCGTGGTCACCCTCACCATGGGCGGGGGGCGCACGAGCGGGAGCGTCAGTGCCGGCGTGGGCTACACCGTATTTCCACTGCGAACAAAGACCGCGCTCGACTATGTCGCGGTAACCATCACGGGCCTTAACCAAATAGTTCCACTTGCTCGGGCACCCCGCGAATTGCGCACTCCGACAGGTTTCGACGCCCTTTTGGCGTCCAAAGAGGTGAGCGACGCGACGCGCATCCTTCGAAGCCTCAAAAAGCGCCTCCCTCTTTTCGCGCTCACAACGGCGAAAGCTAAGTCCGGGTGGGCAATGGTCCTCGACCAAAACCTCTGCACAGGATGCGGGGCGTGCGTGATCGCTTGCCACACGGAGAACAACGTCGAGCTTGTCGGCCCTGACCGCGCTGTGCGAGAGGAGGTGGTGGAATGGGTCAAAGTACGTGCGTTTGCGCTTGCCGGACAGACGGACAAAACCTCTATTGCGTCGACGTGCGTCCATTGCGGGATTTGCGAGACGGCGTGCCCCGAAGGCGCCATCGAAGAACCGGTCGGCAGTGGCGTAGTTCTCATCAACTACCAGAAATGTACGATCCAAAAGAAGTGCAGCGACGTGTGCCCGGTAGACGCAATATCGTACGGCCCTCCGTCGTCCGCGAGCACCGTCGCGGCGTCAGGACGTCCGCTCAATGGCAACGTGACGCTCCGTACTCGAGGCGAAGCCGAAAAGTGTACGTATTGCGTGCAACGCCTGGGTGTCCTGGAGCCGAAGACAGCATGCCAGACGACGTGTCCTTCACAGGCGATCACCTTTGGTGACGCCACCGACGAAAACACCGCCGTCTTTAAGCTCATAAAAAGCCCGCGAGCATACGACCCGCTTGCCTCCCTCGGGAAGCCCGAGGTTAAATCGCAGACGGTCTATTTATCCCGCTTCCGAAATCCGAATCCAGACATGCCCAATCTAGACTGAACTCCCGCATCGCCCCTCGGCTACCCCGGCGAAACGATCATCCTCCCGTCGATCCGGAAGGCGACTATGTATGCCTTGAACAGGGCAACTGATGCATATAAGATATGCATGATGCGTACTACAATGAACATCCCAAAAGACTTGCTTGCAGAGGCGGTTGAGGTTAGCGGCGCTTCGTCGCAGACTATGGCTGTTATCATTGGCCTTGAAGAGTTGATTCGGAAAAAGAAGCTTGAACAGTTGGCGAAGCTTCAGGGTAGCGGGGCGCTCTCGCTTCGCGCGAAGGAGCAAAAGCGGCTTCGATCGCGATGAGCACATCTCATGTGCTGGTCGACACTTCGATGTGGGTTGAGTTTTTCTCTTTGCGTCCTCGTGCATCGGCAGCAAGCATTGCGCAATTGCGCGCCGATATTTTGGAGGATCGAGCTGTTATTGTTGAACCGATACGCGCAGAGCTGCTCTCCGGGCATATTCGTCAAGCGCAGCGAACCACCATTGTGCGTGCTCTTGCGGCAATGCGATCGATCGATCTCGACTGGACTGCGCGCGAGCATTGGAATGAAATCATCGCGCTCGCGACTACAGCGACAAAGCATCGACTTGCAATTCCAGGGGTCGTCGATCGGATGATTTTACTCGCCGCTCAAAAGGCCGGCGCAACGATTTGCACTTTGGACAAATCGCTCGCGGCGCTCGCATCAATCGCAAGCGTAGCTCTGAGATAGCTATTATTTTGGCTCTTTGCGCGCTCCGCGCACAGCCTTAGTTTAGCTGGAGGTCTCTTGCGATCGTTGTGGCTACTTTTGCTACCTCGCTGGGCACTGTGACTATCACTCCTAGCTCTCGGTTTTTTGTTAGCGAGGTGTAGGTCATGTTGATTGAGCCTATGTAGGCTTTTGTGTTGTCCACCACGATTGCTTTTGCGTGGATGGGTGGCTCTTTTCCGGTTGCGTCTACTACCTCGACGCCTGCTTCTTTTAGCTTTGCTATGGCTTGCTGCGTTGCTGGGCGTTCTGTTTGTCCTATGACTGCCCTTACTTGCACGCCTCTTGCTTCGGCTTCGCTCAGTCTGGCTACGATTCCGGTGTCCGACAGACTTTCTACTTCTACGTCGATTGTCTTTTTTGCGCTGCTTATGAGCCCTTCGATTCGCGCTCTTGCGTTGTCTGGTGAGACGACTAGATCGCCCTGTGGGGTGCTTGATTTGTCGTCCCAATCGGCTGCGAAGATCAGTTCGGCTTCGGCTACGTCGGCTGGCTCGCTATCTATTGCGGCGTATTCGCGGTTCTTTTCGAAGGCTGACCATACGGCGTTCATTGTCATGATCCACGCTTCATTGCCGTCGATGATCACGCATTTTGAATGTGTGTACTCGAATGCTGCGGGCGCCCATTTCACATTCACTCCCGCTTGCTCTAGCGCTTGGTAGACGCGCTTGTTTGCGTTGATATTGTTTGGAAATTTTGCGTTTAAAATGACTTTTACGTCGACCCCTTCTTGCGCTCTTTCGATCAGCGCTTTGACGATCTGATTCGTCTTCAGCGTCATCAAGTACATCGTCACGTGGACCGATTTTTTCGCCCCTTGAATCGCAGCTGTTAGCGAGCGGCCGCGATCTCCTGGCTCGACGACAATTCGCACTGCGGCGTGGCTCTCACCACTTGTGGGCCGTGCGCCCTCTGATGTGGGGGGTGGCGCGACACGTTCCGATGGATTTGGGCGATCAAAATGCTGATTCGCCGTCCCGCAGGCCAAAGCCCCCAGCAATCCCAAAATGAGGCGTCGTTTCATGGGGGCCTCAAAAAGCCCATTTTCTCCGAATAATCAACGTATTATTCGGGGTCGAGGCAACGTGTCTTTTGCGTGTTAGAGTCGAGCCGCTATGCGCAACAACGAACTGTCGATTGAAACTCGGTGCATTCACGGTGGGCAAGAACACGATCGCCTGACCGGCGCGGTCATGGCCCCAATTGTCCTCTCAACAACATTCGCCCAAGATGGGCCGGGGGAGCATCGCGGTTACGATTATTCGCGCGCTGGCAACCCAACACGCGACGCGCTTGAAGCTTGCCTGGCTTCGCTCGAAGGGGCGACGCACGGCATTGCATTCGCTAGCGGGTGCGCAGCGACGACCGGCGTTCTCATGACACTCAAAGCCGGCGATCACGTTCTCGTCGGCGACGATGTGTACGGCGGCACGTTCCGAATTTTTGATCGCGTGGTGAAGCAGTTCGGCCTCGATGCAACGTTCCTCGACATGAGCGACATCGCGCGCGTAAAGGCAGCGATCAAGCCAAATACACGGCTAATTTGGCTCGAAACGCCATCAAACCCGATGCTGAAAATTTTTGACATCGCGGCGATTGCAAAAGTCGCAAAAGAGCACGGAGTTCCGCTCGCGGTCGACAACACGTTCGCGACGCCGGTGCTCCAGCAGCCGCTCTCGCTCGGCGCCACGCTCGTAGTCCATTCGACAACCAAGTACATCAACGGTCATTCCGATGTGGTCGGCGGCGCGGTGATGACGAGCGATACCGAGCTCGGCGAGAAGCTCCGTTTTATTCAAAAAGCTGTCGGCGCAGTGCCGAGCCCGTTCGATTGTTACATGGTGCTTCGCGGCGTGAAAACGCTCGCCGTACGCATGCGCCAACATGTCGAAACGGCGGGGGCGCTCGCCGAATGGCTCGCTACGCATCCCGATGTCGAGCGCGTCTACTACCCCGGCCTTCGTAACCACCCAGGGCACGCCATCGCGGCACGCCAAATGAGCGGTTTCGGGGGGATGATCACGTTCGTGCTCCGCGGAGGGCTCGGAGCCGCCCAAGCGTTTTTGAAAGCGCTGCAAGTGTTCGTCTGCGCCGAGAGCCTCGGCGGAGTCGAGTCGCTTGCCGAACACCCTGCGATTATGACACACGCCAGCGTCCCAAAAGAGGCGCGCGAATTGCTGGGGATCGGCGATGGGCTAATTCGTCTTTCCGTGGGGATCGAAGCGGCAAGCGATCTTCGAAACGATTTGGGGCAGGGGTTCGCGGCGGCGCGTAAAACGCGGTAATCGGCCGCAAAAGGGGGGGGGCAGCATGAATCAGATTGTCGGCGATCAATACGTTTGGTGTCGTGTGTTCGCGCTGCTGTGTGCCGCGGCCGTCGTTGGATGCTCCGATCCACCACCCGAAATGGCGCTTGCATCGATCAGCGTCGCCGTCGGGCCAGGCGATGCGGGAGCGGCGTGTAAACTTCCCGCAACCGATTGGCTTGAGATCAAAGACGGGGAGTATTTCGTCACGAATCACGACATTCTGGACGAACAACAGGTCAACATTTTTTGCACCGTGCAGGAGACGGGCCCAGGCTTGCGGGTCTCTGCCAACATTGCGCTGCTCGATGGGCTGACGACAGTCGGCGGCATCGCGATTTCTGGAGACCTCGTTGAAGACGGAACGGGGATTTACACCGATATTTCAGCCAATTTTTCGCGCGACGACATCGGCACATTTCAATCGCGGACATGCACGCTCGACTTCAACGCGAATCCGAAAATGGAAGCGCAGCCGGGGCGTCTCTTTGCGATGCTTCACTGCCCGGCACTCACGTCAAGCGAACTAAAAGAGACGTGCGTCGGCGTCGCCAGTATTAATATTCAAAATTGCGGGCAATAACGCTATTTCGAGCAGACCGACCACCCTGGCGGTGGTCTCCCCATTCGCACCATTTTTGTCGGCTTTTTTTCAGATCCGCCCGTAGGTTTGTCGCTCTTAGGAGCAGGCTTGCTTGGCGCTCTTTCGGGCGCCTCGGCTCGCCAGTCGTCAAGCGCGCCGAAGTCGTCGCTGGCTTGAGCGAACCAATTAACCGATGACCTCATCTCTTGCGCAACGAATGAAGAGTCTTCTTCGGGAAGCGGTTCGTCATTGCTCGCGCCGCACCCTGAGAGAGCTATCGCGATCGATGTAACTGAGAGGACTAAGATAAAAAAGGGGGGGTTACGCTTCATCACGCGCGACTATGTCTGACGGCCATCATCCCGCAAGCTATTTTGCGCTATCCAAATTTCCGAGCAGCGCCTGCACTTCGCATGCGGTCTCGTACTCGGGCCGGGCGTCCAAAAACGCTGTGAGATATTTGCGGGCAGCGGCGCTATCGCCACGTGCGAGATACGCGAGGCCTACCGCGTGAAGCGCATCTGAATCGCCGGGAGTTTGCGTCAGCGCTTCGACCCCTTCGCGAATCGCTTCGCGCAAATCGCCGAGGCTTCTCAGCACATGCGACAACGCAACGCGCGCGCCTAAATAGCCGGGAGAGAGCTTCAGGGCTGCGCGATACGCATCGCGCGCCGGCTCGAGCTCGCCAATCTCGAAGAGCGTGAGACCCAAAAAGTAGTAGCCGTATGGATTGCGCGGATCGGCTTTGAGTGCTTCGCGCAGCGCCAAAAGCGCCTCCTGAAAGCGCTCTTCGTGGAGCAGCTCCGCCGCCTCTTCGACCGCGTCCCACTGCGCCTGATTTTCCGTATTTTTTTCGGTGTTCGACATCGGCGGTGATCGTATCGGCTATTTTGCCCTTGTCGACTCTCGCGTCGCCCGCTCTTCTTCTGCCCGAATCGAATAACGAACGAGAGCACGCAAGACTTGGTTGCGATCGATGTTGCCGACGACCGCTTTGATGTCTTCATAGATGGACGGGTCGACCAGAAGGCCCCCGATCGTCCCTTTTCCGGCGCGAACATCGGCAACGATTTTTTGCACGTTGTCGCCAATTGACCGCACGTTCGCCATCAGGTGGTCCGACGCGTTGTCGCCGTAGATGATCGAATGCGCGAGGCCGTTCCCCTCGCGGACCGCGATCAAGTCTTTTTCGACTTCGCCAACGAGCGATCTCATGCTGTTACCCATCGTCTCGTCGTACAAAAGAACGTGCGCGGCTCCTGGCCCTTTGCGCACTTGCGTCGACACTTGATGCAAATCGGCGACAAGCCCCTGCGCCTCAGCCGTCGTTGCCGCCAAGTTTTTCAGCGAACTGTTTAAGTTTTTTCCCATCTCGACGTCGAAAATCGCACGATGAATCGGCCCTTCTCCGTGCGCCACGGCATCGATCACGTCGCGAGCGCTGCCGAGAATTACTCTCACATCTTCGCCAAATTTCGGCTCGCCGAACGCTCGTGTCCCCTTCTCGATGTTGTCGATCACTTTTTCGGCTTTTTGCGCTAACGCTTCAAACTTGGCGATGTACGTCTGAAGATCGATCGGCTCTTCCGATAAAATGAGCTCGGATGGGTCGAGCGGGGGGGCGCCGCCTTGCGTCGTTGTGAGCTCGACCATCTTGTCGCCCAAGAGCCCTTTGTTGACGACGCGCGCGACCGTCGTCGTCCGAATCCGCTCCGCCTCGGCTTTCACGATCGACATTTTTACGTAAATTCGGGAGTCGCCGGCGCTGTTCGAGTAGCCGACTGAAACGACGCTGCCGATGTCGACCCCGCCCATCCGCACGGGCGACCCCGGCTTCAACCCGGCGACATCGCTGAACGGCGATTGGTAGGTCATTTTTGGGTCCCACATGTTCCGGTTTTCGCCGATGACAAAGACGGCGATTGTTAGGAGCACGACCCCCACAAACATGAAGATGCCGACTGTCCATCTGGTTGTTTTTTCGTGTCCCACCGCCGTATCTCCGTCCCTTCAGAAATCCAAAACCACCGTACAGGATGAACGCTACTTCGCCCATTTACGACGACAACAAATCGCGCACAGCCTCCGACTCGGGAGCACGCCCCTCAATGAAATCGCGAACATACTGATTTGTTGTCTCTCGAAACTCGAGCCTCGGTGCCACGAGAAGGATCTTGCCTTTTGCAATCATCGCGAGCCTGTCGGATACGCCGAACGCTGTTCCCATGTCGTGCGTGACGACGATGCTCGTGACGTGCGTGGCGCGCTTAATCCCCATAATCAAGTGATTGATCCGCGCTGTGTTGATCGGGTCGAGGCCGGTTGTCGGCTCGTCGTACAGAATCACTTCGGGACGAAGTGCGAGCGTTCTCGCGAGCGCCACGCGCTTTTTCATACCGCCTGACAAATCGGATGGGCGCATCGCCTGAATCCCCGGGAGGCCGACAAGGCCGAGAGATTGCTCGACGCGCGCGGCGATTTGCGTGGAAGACATCGTCCGCCAAAAGCGTTCGCGAAGGCCGTACGCAACGTTGTCGCCGACCGACATTGAATCGAAAAGGGCCGCCCCTTGAAACAGATACGCGATGCGCGCGCGAACTTGCAAAAGCTCGCGTTCGTTCATCTGCGCGACGTCGGCGCCGTCAAAATCGACGCTGCCTTGATCGGGCTTGAGGAGGCCGATGAGCATCTTTAGAAGCACGCTTTTGCCGCTCCCCGATGCGCCCATGATCGTCATCGTTTCGCCGCGATGAATATCGAGGTCGAGGCCGCTATAAATCTCTTTGGTGCCAAATGATTTTTTGACGCCCCGAAAGCGGACGAAAGGCTTCCCTCGTTTTGAACTTGACACCGGTCGATCTTGCACGATTCGCAGCGTACGAAATGAAACCGCCAAACCCTACCGAATAAAGAAAATTATACGCCGCTCGGATGCACTTCGAGGACGCGCATCTCCACCGAGTTCGTCCCCCTGTAGGTATCGCGCCGAAACGAGCCGAGAATCGAGACTTCCGACCCGGAACGGACGCCCGATGTGTTCAAGTCGAACCCAAAGCACGGAATCGTGCGCCCGCCGGTGGCGACTTCAAAGCGGACGAGGCCGGCTCGCAAATTTCGCAGCGAGAGGACGCGCGCGCGTAAAAGGGCTATTTTTGGCGCTGGATTCGCTTGGCCGCACGGCTCGAAACGCTCCAAGTCGGCGAGAACATTCACCGGGTCATCTTCCGCTTCGAGCTGCGCGTCGGCGGTTAGGTCGCTCGCCCTTCCGCCTGCAGGCGCCCCCATTGAGGCGCAGCTTTCCGAAAACAGCTCGCGAAAACGCTCAAATTTCGCAAATTCAACATGCACTCCCGCCGCGGCTTGATGCCCGCCGAAGCCGGCCAGCGCCTCACGTGAACGGGCAAGCGCGTCGTACAGGCGAAAACCGTTCGGCCCGCGCGCCGACCCACGCCCAAACGCGCCATCAAAACCGATGACTGCCGTCGGCTTGCCGAATCGCGCGGCCAAGCGCCCCGCCACAATCCCCACGACGCCTTGGTGCCACCCCTGCGCGCCGAGAACGATCGCCGGCATCGCGGCGAGAGCTGGGTCTGCAAGCATCGACAGCGCCTCATCGAGCATCGCGCGGTCGAGCAATTTGCGACGCTCGCACATCGCATCGAGCTCACCCGCGAGACGAATTGCATCGCCATCGCTCTTTGCCAAAAGAAGCTCGAGCGCCGCGGTTGGGCTCCCTAAGCGGCCCGGCGCATTGATTCTCGGCGCCAGGCGAAACGCTACATCTTCCGCGCTCAACGCGCCGCGCCCGTGCCTTACAATTTGCAAAAGCGCCCGAATCCCCGGGCGCGCGCGTCTTGCCAATTCGGCGAGGCCTACGCGCACGAGGGGGCGATTGTCGCCGTCGAGCGGCGCAACATCGGCAATCGTGCCGAGCGCTACGAGATCGAGCCATTGTCGAACGTCGAGCGTTGAGCCTAGCTCGGCGCGAACGGCGGCGCATAGCGAGAGCGCAAGGCCGCACGATGCGAGCCCTTTGTATTCAAACTCGCACTCGGGGCGGTGCGGATTTAAAAATGCGAGCACCGGCAAGGGCTCATCTGGCACGCGATGATGATCGATCACAATCGTGTCGAGCCCACTGCGCGTCGCCCGCCATAGCCGCTCGTGATCGCTCGAACCGCAATCGCATGTAATCAAAAGCGACGCCCCCGTCTCCATCACGCGCGTAAGAGCTTCGTCGGAAAGGCCGTAGCCCCCGGAGAAGCGATCGGCCAGCACCACCGAAACGTCGCCGCCGAGTGCGCGCAAAATATCGCTCACGATTGCGGCGCTCGTGATCCCGTCGGCATCGTAGTCGCCGAAAACGCATATCGGCTCGCGCTTTTGAATCGCGCGCACAATGCGCGATGAGGCCTCCGCACGCCCTTTCATGCGCGTTGGCGGACTCAAATGCGACAGCCTCGGCTCGAGAAATGTCGTAATCGCGGCCTGATCGTGAAACCCCCGCCGCGCGAGAACCCCCGCGGCGGTAAGCGTCATCGAATGCGTTTTTGCGAGCTGACTTGCCGACGGTGGGAGCGGCGATGGGTGATTAAACACCGTTAGGTTGTCGGGCTTTTAGCGTGCCGCGGTCAAGCCTTGATGGCAGCGCGGCGCGCCGGTTTGCCCTTTTTCTTCCCGCGGCGTGTCATCATTTCGTCAACCCACTCGGTGAAGGGGGCTGCAACGTAGATGCTCGAATATGTCCCGGCGATAATCCCGATCACCATCGCGAGGGCGAAGTCTTTGATGACGCCTGTCCCCCAGATGAAAAATGCAACGACGCTTAGCATCGTCGCTCCGGAGGTCAGAATCGTACGCGACAGCGTTTCAGACACGCTCAGATTGATGATCGACCAGAAGCTCATCCCGCGATGCTTCGACAGATTTTCACGAATGCGGTCGTAGACAACAATCGTGTCGTTCATCGAGTAGCCGACAATCGTGAGGACGGCTGCAATCGTCGAGAGAGTGATCTCTTTGTGCAAAACAATAAAGACGCCGATCACAACCATTGCGTCGTGCACGCACGCGAGAACGACTCCGGGCGCAAATCGCATATCAAAGCGGAGCGCGAGGTAGAGCATGATGAACACGATCGCTAGCGCGACGGAGTTTCGTGCGCTGTCGCGAAGCTGCTTTCCGGCTTTCGGACCGACCCACTCCATGCGAAGCGCGTGTTCTGGAACGACGTCGGCTCCGAGGTGCGAGCGGAGACTTTCCATCAGCTGATCGCCCTTCGACTGCAGCTGAATCTCGACGCGGTGGTCGCGCGGATTGACGATCTGCGGATTGTTCTGATTGTTCCGCAGACTCACCCCCGCTACCGACTGAACTTGATGGCGAATCGTCTCGAGATCCGGTGGGACGTCGTAACGCGCGATGATTTTATCGCCGCCGAGACTGAACTTCACTTCGCTGGCGCGCGCCGAATCTGGGCAAGCATTCGAGTCGACGACCGCCCCCTCGGGGGCCCAACAGAGCGCGTGACGCAGCTGCTCTTTCAATTCGTCGGTCACGACGGTGACGTCGGGAACTCGGATGATAAATCGCCACGGGTGATTCGCGTCGACGACTTGCACGACATCGGGCGACTCAAAGCCAGACTGCTCGACCGCTTCGCGCACCTGCGCGGCGTCGATCGGCTTTTCAAACGCGACTTCAACTTCCGTCCCCCCGCGGAAATCGGTGCCGTAGTTTGGTCCGGGGTAAAATACGAGAAACGTAGAGATCACGACGAGCGAGATGCTGAGCGTGATCCAGAATTTTCTCTGGCCCATAAAGTCGTATTGGCGGCCAGGCTTAAAGAGTTCCATTGCAGTCTCCTGAATTCGGTCGAAGGACTAGTGGCCGCCGCCGACGCTGACACGCTTCGCTTTATTGCCGCGTACCCAATAATCAAACGCGAGGCGTGTGCAGAACACGCCTGTAAATAGGCTCGCTACGATCCCCACGATCAGCGTTACGGCGAACCCTTTCACCGGACCGCTACCGTATTGGGCGAGAATGAGCCCCGAGATAAACACCGTTACGTGACCGTCGAGAATCGACGAGAACGCTTTGTTGTAACCGGCATCGACTGCAGCGCGCGGCGTGCGCCCTGCGCGCAACTCTTCGCGAATACGTTCGTTGATAAGAACGTTTGCGTCGACCGACATGCCGATCGTCAGCGCTAACCCCGCAATCCCCGGCAGCGTCATCGTCGCTCCAAACGAGGCGAGAATCGCCAGCTGAAGGAGCAAGTTGAACACGACAGCGACGTCGGCAATGACGCCCGATTTATGGTAATAAATCACCATAAAGAGAAGGACGAGGCCCGAGCCGACGAGCATCCCTTTGATCCCCTGCCCGATCGCATCGCGACCGAGCGATGGCCCGATGAGCGACTCGTTCGATGGCGTGATCGGCGCGGGGAGCGCACCGGAGCGGAGCACTAGTTCGAGCTTGCGAGCATTCGCGAGCTGAACTTCTGGGTCGCCCGCCCCCATCGTGATGCTCGCATGGCCGCCGCCAATCTTTTGATTGATGACCGGCGCTGAATCGATGATGTCGTCGAGAATAATCGCGAACCGGCGCTTCACATTTGCGCCTGTCACTTGCTCAAAACGATCGGCCCCTGCGGGGCTAAATGTCAGCGCGACGTAGTAGTTGCCGAGCCCTTGGTTCTGCTCCTGAGAAACCTGCGCATCGGTAATGTAGTCGCCGGTCACTTCGGCGCGCGCGAACAGATAATAGGTGCGCCAACCAATTTCGGTTGTTCTGCCGCTATCTGGGTCGTACTCGGTTAGCTCTTGGTAGCCAACTTGATGGTCATCTGGAACGTGAAGCGTGGCGACCCACTTTTTTAATCTGTGGAGCGACTGCGCAATCGTCTCGTGCTCTTGCTTGACGATCCGCGCGTAGTGCGTCGGGACCGATTTGCCTACGCCGTCGGGTGCGTTCTCCGGATAGACCGATATCCCCTCCCCTTCGGGGATCGCTTCTTCTTTGTTTTTGAAAAAGTCGCTCGGATCATCGACCATCTTGAATTCAAGACGGGCCGTTCGGCGAATGATGTCTTTGATCTCTTCAAAAACCTTCTGATTCTCGCCGGGGACTTCGATAATGATATCTTCGTCTCGCGTTGTGACGCTTGCTTCGCGGAGACCGAGCTCGTCGACGCGGCGGCTAACCGTCTCTTTTGCTTGATTGACGGCGCGCTCACGAATCTGGCTTTCGACTTCGGAGCGAACTTTGTAGGAAACTTCGCCCGGGCCGTTCGAACGGACTTGGGTGAGTTCGGTGGCGAACTTTTTCTGAAAGCGGTCGTCGAGCTTCGACACATCGGCCGGGTCGACAAACTTTACGCGAATGTATTCGGTCTCGGGCGTCGACACGTGGACTTTCGCCTCGAGCTTCGACATCTGGTCGCGCGTCATCACGTCGGTCCCTGACGAAATGCCGTAAACTGTTGCTAGTTCGCGGCGCATTTCGTCGGCGAAGTGATCGCGTTTGTCGCGAATTGCTTCATCGACTTCAACCGAATAGACGAGACGAAGACCGCCGCGTAAGTCGAGCCCCGGCGCGATCCCGAACGTGATGTTATCGGTGAGGTAGGCGGGGCAATGCGCTTTTCCGCCGCTGAGCGAGTTGACGGTCGGCCAGAGGACGATGCACGTCAACGCAAAAACGACCGTTACGAACCCGGTCTTAAAGCGCCAGCCGCCATCCATCACCGGGAGCAATCCGACCGCGGCCCACAAAACGATTAGACCCGACGAGATGACTCCCCAAAAAGAATCCGCCCGGAAAAATAGATATCCAGCGACCACTGCGGCAAGCGCGACCAGCAGCGGAGTACGTTTTGAAGAGCCCATGCGATATTCGATTCGTTGGAGTTTACTGACAAAAAAAGTGCACTAACCCTACTGGGCTGACGGCGATGCGCCACTCTTCGTCGGCATTTCAGGGAATGCTGAAATCGTCGACGCGAGCACCTGGACCGTCGTCCCTGGGGCAATTTTTACCTTTGCAATCTTATCGTCAACCTCGACTAGCTCGCCGATAATCCCCGCGTTCGTCGTAATCCGGTCGCCGCGCTTCAACTTGGAGCGAGCGTCGGCCTCTTTTTTCTGGCGCCGAAACGACATAAATAGGATCGGGACGATGAGAAGGAGTGGGGCGAATGTCATCAACATCGCGCCCGACGAGCCGCCTGGTGGCGCTCCTCCTGGTGCGGGCTGCGCCGATTCTGTGGTGGCCGATGTTGCTCCGGCCTTTGGTAAAACCGCCTGAAGTGAGAACGCGTTCAAAGACACCTTGGGGACTCCATGCCGGGCCGCAACCATGAAAGCGACGCCGACTCGATACTAGTAATTAGGAAAACAACGCGAACGAATCTCTCACGAACCGGATCGAAACGATGAAAGAATCGGCGAACGCGGTCCACAACCGCGGAGCAAACCGGCAGAACCGGCTCGCGTCTCGAAACTCTATCCAAGAAGGAGCGATAGACGACGGCCGCGGGCGCTGGGGGATAGTCTTATTTTCCTGGATAGTCAAATTATTGCGTCATTTACCCCGAAAACGGTCAGGGGCCGACATCGAAGCGCGTTGGGCCGATACAAGCCGCTCGGCAATCTTCTCCACGCAGCCGCCGCGTGGCAGCAAACTTGACTAAGATCCCAGCGCGGAACGTCGAGCGTCGCGAGACTCGTCCCCAGTCTTCACGACAAACGACCTACAAATCACCTCATAACAGGGGCCGTCGTCGAAGTTGATGGCCAAGTGCAGGAGCCCTGCGGCCGAATCGCCGTAGCGCGTGAGATTGGCGGCGATTTCGCTGAGCCATGGTGTCTCGCCGCGATCAATTAGCCGGCTATAGGCGTCGTGGGTCCAGGTGCCTCGGGCGTTGAAGTATGTGCAGATATATGCCTCGACGCCGTCGAAAATAATCGCCTCGTGGCAGTCGCCTTCGTCGACCTCGTACGCAAAGCGAATCCGGACCACCCGTCCGTAGTTTCTTTCAAATATCGGTCCGTCGCCCAGCAGAGCTGTCGACGGAACAGGGAGCTTCCATAATGTCGTTATCGCCACGGTCGTCTCCTACTGCAGATTCGAAGTGCCGCTGCCGCTGCCTGTAACCCGCAAGGCCCACCCCCACTCCCAGACCCGCGACTGACGGTCCGCGGACCGCGACAAGGAGCGGCGGGCTGCGCGCGCCGCTCTTTGACTCCCCCGTGTTATTCGTCGGACTATTCGGTGAAGACGATGAGAATGTCGTCCGCACCATCGTCATTCTCGTCGCGAAGAACTCTTACTTCGAATTTTCGAGACGGGTAGTCGCGCCGAAGTTTTGCTTCCCACGAATCGCGCAGAATCGCGGCGAAAGCCTCCCAATGCTCTGGCGTGTCGCCGGCGATCTCGAGAAACAATCCGTCGACCGAAAACACGTTCATCCAATATTGCGCTTCCTGAGTCGAGCTCCCATTTTTCAAAAGCTCTTCATGCTTGGTTTTCGAATATTGCTCGGCAAGAAATATGCGTCCGTCTATTTCAACGAAGTCAGGCCAAACCAGCTTCGCAAACGCGATAAACAGGTCAGCTGGTATGTTCGCTGATCGACCGGCTCCATAGACATAATCAAAAAGCGAATACGGTTGGGGCGAATTTGCTTTTTGCCATGTTGCGTAGTTACTGAGTTCCATTCGTCCCGTCCTTTGGAATTTCTCCGCGAGTGGGTTCTCGAACGGAGGGCTTTGAAGGGAACGTTTGGCCGTCGGGCCTTACCTCAAGTTTGGTTTCCTTGATGTTGGGGCGCGGCTGGTTCCCGTGCGGCTTTCCTTCTCCCCTATACTGTTTAAACGTGCCGTCGCCATTATGCGTCGTGTACTGGCCCTTTGGTCCAGGTTTTTCGGGGATGGAGTGAGGTCGGCCTTCGGCTTCAGGAAGTGGATCCGGCCGAGCGCTACGCGATTTGGGCTTAGGCGCCCCCTGTGCTTCTGCCCCCACCACCCCCTCTGCCGCGGTTCCCACCCTGGGCTTGACGCGCATCATTCCCGCGCCGTCACCTCCCACGCCAATAACGGGGATGCCGACTTTTTCGACGGCGCGTTCGGCGGCTCCCGCGATCGATCTCGCTCCAGCTTTTAGAATGCTTTTCG
>CAMAVR010000046.1 GCA_945861885.1 Nannocystis exedens
CGCTTCAAAATCCATTCGCGAGCCGTGGGAAAACTTTTCGGTGACGATTTTGACCGAACCTATCTGTCGGCCCTTAAAAATACTCCCGCCCTTCCGCCCTCCCTGTTCAAATTCTGCGGCTTTTTTGATTTCTTAAACAGACCCTAGCAAACATACCGATGGGTCCGGGGTATCCGATCGTAACAGTCCCCGAAAAATTGTATCGCTTCCAGCTCAAGCCGATCAACATGGGCGGCGTCATGATCAGCAGTGGCGACATTGATCTAACGATTCTTAACGCGGCGCACGGCGAGTCGCTGAGCAGTATGATCAAACCTAAAGGCGCGTCGGCGCGGCTCGGGATGGGGGAGCTGCTCAAAATCATGTTTAGCGTTGGGCGCGCGCTCGGGCTGCTCAATCTCCATTTCGCCGGACTTCGGCCCGGGGCTCCGTTTGCCCTGCTTAATCCGCGCCTGAAATTTATTCATGAAGATTTGCATATGTCGAACATCATGATCGCCCGGAGACCGGGCAGCAGGTCGCTTCATGGCGAACCGATCGACCATTCGTACAAAGTTTGGCTCATCGACACCGAATCGTTTGCAACGCCCGAGGCCGACAGCTGGTATCGCAATAGGCGAACAGGGGACGTCGACCGCGTGAAGGGGCAATTCGAGCGACTGTACGGCATGGCGATGTTTGGCCACGACAACTTCGGTGGCTACGATGTGAGAGAAATAAAGACTCTGGTGGTTGACGGTCTGATCACAGGGTACGCGACGGTTTTTGAACATCCTCAGCCGGCGGTGCGTGAGCTGATCGAAGCTGTCTTAAGCGTTAACGAGCTGTACCTGGAAATTCAAGATGGCGGCACGCCGGGCGCTACGCCCGCAGAAGAACATCTTTATTTTTTCATGAAAAAACATCATAAGAAAGATGTCCAGGAAGGGCCAAATCGCGGAGATTTTTTACAAAAAGTGATTGCGCTCAACCAGCTCCTCCAGGAGAGCCTGCGCCAACGGACGCTCCTGCATCACGGCGGCTCAACCCCGCCCTAGCCGCTGCCACAACCGGTTTTTTGGCGTGTCCCCTTTTTGTATGTTGAAATAACAATATGAAGCTATCGAAAGCCGGTTCGGCGCTGACGGCGTGTCTGTTTGCCCTCGCTGGCTGTGAGCACCATGATGAATCTCATCGGCCTGAACAGCATGCTCTTGAGCATCGCGACGCCGACACCCCACATCGCATCGATCGTCAGGCGATTCATTTGACGCCCGACGCTGCATTGGCGAAGAAGGACGACCCGCGGTTTGGAAAGTATCTCTACCTTGGTGACAACGAGCTAACAATTTCGAAAATTAGAGAGCTGTCAGCGGAGGGGAAAAAGATTGGGCTCTTTTTCGCGCGAGCACCGAATGAAAAACTCCCTCCGGATGATCTGGCGACTGCCGACATTGCTGGGGGGGAAGCGCATGCGGTTTGGGTATCGCTGAGTCCGGATGACCTATTTTTTGAACATGCGTTAAAAGAGCGTCCAGCAGATAGCGAGTCCGAGTTCGCAAAGGCTCCAAAAGATCGTCTTCACCTTATTTTGGATGGATCGATCCCGAACAAATCGTTGGCTCATCTATTTGATTTTATAGCCATGGATTTAGGCTCTAGCCATATCGGTCACTTGCTAGGCAGCGACGAATCAGTTCGTATGTTTCTCGGCTACCTCAGGCCGGGAGGTAAACTCATCTTCGACTGCGTTTCTTATGGCCTCGAGCGTGAACGCCGTATTTCCTCGCTGATTTATCAATCGTACGACGATTCCGCGCATCGACATGAGCACGATATATTTTCGGAACAGCTAGTCAGCGATTACAAAAAGTTTAATCTTAGTCACTTTCCGGAAGTTGCCAATATAGAGATTCACAAGGACACCCTTTGGTACAATCGCAAACATGCCAAAGTAGTAGTCGCGGTTTGGACCGTCAAATGACTCACGGGTTGAGCGTCCGGTGGCGAACCCGATGCCGAGTAGCCGGAATTACCGGCGTCTTGACACTGTGGCCTTTGAAGGACATACTCAGACCATAGTCTGGGAACTGCGCAGCGGGTCCTGGGCTTTTTCTTTTTGTGGCAAAACTACAAGTCCCGCGCCCAAATAGCTCCGCGATGACGCCGGAGTTTTTGCTCGATGATCCGAAAATCCTCACGCGGGGTGCGTCCGAGAACATGGCGCCCAATAGGTGACACGACGAGATCTGCCAGCTGAAGACCGGCTAGCCGATCTCGCTTAGTACGCGTCGTCACGCCAACGATGGTGTGAGCAATGCGCTGCGCAGACAGGTGCCGCGTCCCTTTCACTTTCAGATTCAGCCACGCGACATCAAGCTCGAGGTCCAGAGGTGGGCCTCGCTTTTCCGCGACGATGACGCCGGCTTCGGGTTTGTCTCCGATGTTGAAGCAGAACTGTTCAACGAGCACATCGAAGCTGAGCATGTAGGGATCAAGAGCCGCGACGCCGCAACGGGCCAGGTGCTCGTCCTTCCGGATAGCGCACGCGTCGCCGGACTCGTCGAGAAAGAGCACCTTCATCCAGGTGCAGTCTTCCATACCGCTGGGCGCTTCAGCAATATAGCGAACTGCCGGCGTCAACAATTGCGGTTGGAGGCGGTTCGACTTCTCGCGTCCGTCGCGGCTTAGTGGACGAGCTGCGCTTACTCAGTGCTCATTGGGGCGAACCCGATGCCGCGTTCTTTCGCGATAATTTTTGCGACGGTGTCGAGCTGAAGGTCTAAAAAGCGCTTATTTTTAGCCGGATCAATCGAATCCCACGCCTCGTTGACTGTGCCGCCGAATAGGAATGTTCGATAGATCGGTTCGCCATTCTTGTCGCGGTCGGCTTTGAACGTCATGAAAAACTTGCCGCGCATGTGCACCGGTTCGAAGCTTTTCGCCGTCCTGTCGAAACCGCTCCAGCGTCCGAATGCGTAACGCCACATCCAGCCGACGAGCGGATGGCTACGATCGTAACCGGCGAGGCCGGTCGCAGAGTACGGGCCGACAACTTTAACGTGATTCAAATCGACGAGATCCCAAGCGCCGTCCCACCCTTCGCGCTTCACGCGCGGTGGAGAAGGGGCGGGGTCGCTCGTTTCGCTGACATCGTCGAGACGGTGAACGGCGATCGCGCTCTTTGGCACGCCGTAAAGCTCGTTTGAAAAGTGATTCCAGTCGGCTTTTCCGATGCGCTTGATATCGTTGATCAGAATAGTCGGCGTGCCGTCGGCGGAAATATCGTAACCAAAAGGGCGCCCCCAAACCGACTTTTTTACGTCGATTTCGTAATACCCAAGAAAGACGTTGTACCAAATCGACTGAGGGTTGCTGTAATCGCCGTGACCCAAAATGTCTGAGTGGGCGCGTGCGAAAACGACATTAAATTTGAACGGGCGACCCGGAAAGAGTTCATCATGAACCGTCTTGCCAACGCCTGCTGGAAACCCGGTTGATGCCGGCCCGACGTCGATCGCAAGGCCGACCGGGAAGCCTGTTGAGCGGCCAATTTCTGGGTCGTCTAGAGTCGGAAATTTGGTGAACACGCGGCCGTTGATTTCCGCGAGGCCGATCTTGTCAGCGATAAACCGAGCGATCCGCGAGCGAATACCGAGGTGCGGTGTTGCGATGGGCACATCGCAAATTTCAGCAGGGCAGGGGGTGTCGAGCTCGAGGGTAGCCTCCGCCGTGGGCGCCGTGTCGAGAGCGCCGTCGCCACACGCGCCGGCGAGCGGAAGAGCGGCGAAAAGAACAAACGAAAGCTGCAAGCGCGATACCATTGTGAAACTCCAAGTTAAGCGGCGCCGGAGCGATGTCGCGAAATTCAGCCCGCGCCCGTGAAGTGTTCTTCATCAGGCTTGCAAAATGGATCCATCACTCAAGTCGTTAGCGCTGTTACTTTTGCGCGCGGTTTTGTAGCAGCTGTAGGGCTCTGTCTACGCGGAGTAGGCCTCTTCCTGTTGCGTCTGGGTTCTTTAGCGGCTCGGCGGTTGCTGCCGCAGATGCACCTACCTCAAAGCGAGCGTGTGGGTCATCAAAATGAGCGAATGGATCTTAGTCGCTGCGCACAGTGGCCTGTTGGCCGCTCGGATCTTGCTTGGAGTTGTGGCCCGAAAATTGCTCATGTCGATCTCTGCAAACCGTAACAACGGAGAAAACATGAACACTCGAATTATTGCCCTAGGCTGCGCGCTCACTTCGGCGGCATGCGTCACCACTACCGAAACGCGACCGGTCCAGCACCCCGCAGCAGCGGCGAGTGCGACCAATTCGACCCCGCGCGAAAGCATCGAGACCAGTGGGCCAATCGTAACTCCGACCACGGAAGTCGTGCCGTCAAACTCTCAACAAGCATCGCGGCCGCATGCGAAAACAAGCAGTCAGGGGACGATTATTCGGAGCGAACCACGTGCAAATATCCGCCTCCAGAATGCCGAACCAACGCAGACCACCACTTCGCAGGGGACGACGATTCGGCGCGAACAAAGCGAGCCAAGGACCGACAACACTCTAATCAACAGTCGCGAACCGAATCGCGCGAACGCCGACAACACGCAAATTAATAGTCGCGATCGCGGCGAAACGCTGACGCCGATGGATCAGGGCAATAGCCGCGCCGAGACGGCAATCACGGCCAGCATTCGCCGAGGGCTGATGCGCGACGACACGCTCTCGTTCAACGCGAAGAATGCCAAAGTCATCACCACCGGGAGCAAAGTGACGCTGCGCGGGCCCGTGAGAGACGCGCAAGAAAAAAGCGCGATCGAAGCGCTCGCCGCTCAGACGGCGGGGGTAACTGAAGTCGTCAATCAGCTTGAAATAAACAAGTGAGCGCAACCCAGACTTATTTGAAAGCGATAAGATTATGAAAAAAGCGATTATGTGTATTGCTCAGTCCGAAGTAACCGCGGACTACATTGTCGGGCAGCTCCAGTCGGCCGGGTTTTCGAACAACGATATTTCGGTCCTCTTTCCAGACAAGAAAGGGACGAAAGATTTCGCGCACGAACACAATACGAAGGCCCCCGAAGGGGCGATTACGGGCGCCGGTGCGGGGGGGATCACGGGCGGAACGCTCGGGCTTCTGGTCGGTATCGGCAGCCTCGCAATTCCGGGTTTTGGTCCATTCATTGCAGCCGGTCCACTGCTGGCCGCACTGAGCGGCGCCGCAGCTGGAGCGATGGTCGGTGGCGTCGCCGGCGCGCTTGTCGGCATGGGCATCCCCGAGATTGAAGCGAAGCGCTACGAGGGGAAGATCAAAGGTGGCAACATTTTGATCTCCGTTCACGTCGAGAATAGCGAAGAAGCAAAACGCGTCGAAGCGATTTTTAAGGACGGGCGTGCAGAAGACATCTGCTCGGCGATGGAGTCAGGTGTTCCGCGCGCGAAAGAGACGCAGGCACACGCATAGAGGTGCAGCGCGTGACTTAAAGCCAGCCGAGCACTGGGCCGAATATGATGAGTAAGGCTGCCGCGGTGCCTACCAGCGTTCCGGTGAATTTTAGTTTCGCTCTTAGCGTTGGCAAGTCATGCGCCCACGCCGCGGCAGCGTAAAATGTGCCGTAGCCGAACGGGATGATGAGCCACGGGGTCTTTTCGTCCCAAAACGAATAGTACCAGTGAAAGCTCCCGGTCGCGTGCAAGTAGAGCTCGATGATGACCGAGAAAATCGAGAAGCCTAGAACCGCCAAGATTCGATTGGGAATGCCGAAGATGCGCAGCGCAGCGTTCTTCGGCAGTGTTTTTGCGAAGGCGAGCCCGGCGAACGAAAAGAGCAGGCAGATTTCCAAATTCAAACCGATGAGAATTTGCAGGCTGCTGCGCCCGGTCGTCGTCCACAAAGCGGCTGTGCCGGTGCAATGCAAGACGATGCCGTTGATGACTTCGTTGATCCAGTCCATCGACCAAAAAGCGAGCCCGGCACAAACAGTGCTCCAGTTTCGCTTTTCGATCTCGACGCCATAGACATAAATCGCGAGCCCCAGCAGGGTGATCGCGTTCCAGCTAAAGTACGAAGGGTCGCGCAGCACGCGCAGCGCCTCAGTAGTAAATTCAGGTACCATCTTGTTCCTTCACGCCTGCAGTAGCATAGGCGCGGAGCAGCGCTCGGAAACGCCGATCGCGCATCTATCTCGCGGGGCGCTTTTTTGCTCTTGCTGAATCGGCTGGCTCGGTTGGTGCCGGTTCGCGGCTGTTTTTTAGCCCTTTTTTCAAGTAGTCTGTTGCGCTGGCCATGCCGTATTGGCGTAGCGCTATGCACTGATCGGCTTGCTCTAGCGCTTCGGCGAATGGGCGTTTTGTCCCTTCGATTTCGCCTACGAATGGCGCGAAGAATGCCTCGGCTTCGTCTCGCTCTTTTTGGGTGCAGGCGGCCGATGCTACGTCTATCAGTCGGCGCGCTCCGGCGTCTTTGAACTTTTTTCGTAGCGGTTCGAATCGCTCGCGCACCCATTGGCTTACGACGGGGCGCGCTGCCCTGTTGGCCATCGCCGCGCCGAAGACGTAGCGCGCGTCTTGGACTTTCACGTCGGGTGTTAGCGTGTCTTCTAGCGCTTCGCGGAGAATTGCCGGGTTGCTAAAGCCGGCCATCGCTCGTAGCGCGGTCACTCGGTCTTGCGGAATCGTTGCCTGCTTTGCGACGGCTCGCAGCGCTTGAAGTCGTTCGCGTCCCGCATGGCGCGACGCCAACTCAACCGCGGCTTGCGTTGTGTCGGCGTCGGTCTTTGGTGTGCCGCGCAGCCACGCATCGGCGTAGGTGTTGACGTCGCGTATTGCTGACTTATCGCCGGCGATATCGACCAACGCGCCGATCAGCGAGCGCCTTAGCAGCTGACGATCGGTGTTGAGGTTCGACGCAGTTCGAAGCTCGCGCCATGCCGGAAGGAGCCGAGCCGCCGCGTACGAACGAAATGCGGGGCGCGCCGGCGCGTCGATAAGTGATTCGTCGATGTCGCGCAGAATGCCTATTTTTTCGGACAAAATGTGCCGATTGTTGTCGAGGTCGAACGCCGGGAGAATGCGCATCATCACGCCGACCGAGAGAGTGCCGCGCCGCACTTGGGCCCACGTGTTCGACAGGAAGCTGATTCGCTCTTCGATCGACAGCGTGCTTGCTGCTTTTGCGAGCGCGAGAGCTTCGGACTCATTTAACTCAAATCGATAGTAGTTCGCCCCTTGTGCGTTCGGAAAAACCGACGTTGGGCATGCTACGGTTGGCGCCACCGCCGCGTGAAGTTTTTGCGAATCGAGGCTAAAACAGCGCGGAGCTGCTTCACCGCTGACCCGAACGCAGACCGGAATATTCCACGTTCGATGCTCATTCGCGTGCGACCCTAGCGGTTGCGACGGCGTCTGCGAAAAGTCGAACGCAGTCAAACGCCCTTTTTCGCATGTTGTCGATACGCGTACGGTGGGAACGCCCGATTGATTGAGAAATGTTTCCGCGACCGACTGCACATCGCGGTTTGAAGCGTGACCGAGGCTCGCGAAAAGACTTTTGTACGAGGCGTTTTTCCACGCATACGTGCGAATGTACTCGCGAACCCCAGCTTGAAACGTCGCCGCGCCGAGCCAGTGCTCGAGCATCGACAGGATCGCGCCGCCTTTTTCGTAGGTCACGCTGTCGAACGCCTCCATCGCCTCCGATGTTGTCGTCACGTTTTGGCGCACGGCGCGTGCACTCACCAGCCCGTCGATATTCATCACTTCGTGCATCGATGCGACATTGCCGAGTCGCGAGCCGTACTCCGGATGGATCTTGTCGATCACTTTCGACTCCATCCAGTTTGCGAAGCCTTCATTTAGCCAGATGTCGTCCCACCACTGGAGCGTTACCAGATCGCCAAACCACTGATGTGCGAGCTCGTGTGCGATGACAGCCGACTGCCGATACCGATTTTGTTCGGAGGCGGTCGCCGGATCGATCAGCAGCGCCTCTTCACGAAACATAATGAGCCCGGCATTCTCCATCGCGCCGGGGCCAAAATTCGGCACGGCGACGAGGTCGAGTTTTGTGTACGGATAGGGGAAGGCAAAATAGTCGCCGAGCGCTGTAACAATCGTTTGCGTTTCGGTCAGCGCGCGCTCGCCAAGCGCGCCTTTGCCGCGCACAGAAATAAGCCGAATCGGCACCGGCGACGCGGCTCCCTGGCGAATTTCAAAATCGCCCACCGCGAACGACACGAGGTAGCTCGGAAGGGGCGGAGTCGCTGCGAAATGAAACGACGTTTGATGATCTTTTTGAACGCGATTCGTCTCTACTGTGTTCGAAACAGCGATCATCCCGTCGGGGACGACGATTGAAACTTCGAACGGGACTTTGAAGGCCGGCTCATCAAAACAGGGGAATGCGAGGCGCGCCGATACCGGCTCGAAGTGGCTAAACGCGTACCATCGACCGCCCTCTTTCACGCGAAAGAGGCCCTGCAACTTCTCTGAAAACGGTGCGTCGAACTGAATCGTGACCGCCGTCTTCCCCACGGGGAGAGGCTTTTCGAAATGAATGACAAGCTCGTCGTCGGCGATCGCACCTGCGGCCCGCCTCATCGACGTGCTCGCGCCGATCGCCCCGCCCGCTGCCGCGGCGGAGGCTTGAGAGATGTTCATCTCTCGCGCATGAAGCACCATAAACTCGGTTGATTTCTGGACATCTACATCGATCGTGACGCTGCCTGAGTAGCGCTCTTCACGCGGGTCGATGCTCAAATTTAGGCGATAGCGTTGCGGCTGCACGGTGTCGGGGAGGCGCCCGGTTGCGAGTGCAGGCGGTGGACTCTCGGTTGTGGCGAGCGAGGGGCCGGGAGTCGTCGATGCGGCGACTTTTGCGTTCGCGTGACATGCCGACAGTGCGAGCAGTAGAAGTGCTAAGCCAGGAGCCCGGGTGACAAAGGTAGATTTCATTGCGGTGGGAGGAGGAAGCCCGAAAAACAGGATGCGGGCAAGTGTCACGGCTGTCATAGTCCCATTTGCGTAAATTTCCGATGAATCGACCATTTTTGGGGCGCCTCGTAGCGCTTGACACAACATCGTTACTCGGCACGGTCGCTTTTTTCGACCGCGGTGCTCTCTTGTTCGAGCGTGAGCAGCTCGTTCGCAATGCGCATGGTGAGTCGATTTTACCGCTTATCGACGCGGCGATGCGTGAGCTCGGTTGGGAGCCACGCGATGTGGAGCGCTGGGCCGTCGGCGTCGGTCCGGGGTCGTTCACCGGCGTTCGCATCGGTCTCGCGTTAGTGAAAGGGATCGCGATTGCGACCGGCGCCACTGCAGTCCCCGTAACGTCGCTCGATGCCGTTGCGTTTGGCGCAGACGACCAAGGCGATCCGGTTGCAAGCGCACTCGAGGCGGGGAAGGGGGAGGTTTACTTGCAATGTCGAAGGGGCGGGGCGTTTGTCGTCGAGCCGACACACGTTCGCTCGGTCGATGCCGCCGAACTGCTTCGTCAGTGCGGCGCCGCTTCGAGCCTGATTGTCGGTCAAGCAGCGGCTGCAATTGCCGCTTTTTTACCTGAATCACGCATATCGATAACGCCACCTCACGATGTGCCGCGCGCCTCGGTGATCGGAGAAATCGCGCTTTTGGAGCCCGAGCGACCCATTGACGACATTGAACCAATGTATGTTCGTCCACCCGACATCACGTTACCCGCTGGATGGCGCGCACCAGCTTCGATGACGGCGGGGGAAAAATAGATGATACGACAAACGCGTGAGCCATGAGTCGTCCCCGCCCGAATCGGACATCGTTCCGATCTTGCCGCTTCGGAACAGCGTCGTCTTTCCTGCGAGCGTCGTTCCGATTAACGTCGGGCGCATTCGGAGTGTGCGCCTTGTCGAAGATTTGCTCGGCCTCGAGCGCGCCGTCGTCGGCGTTGTTACGCAGCGCGATTCCGAACTCGACGATCCCAGGATAGGCGAGCTCTATACGATCGGTACGCTCGCACGCGTCGTTCGTGTCATTCGCTTGGGTCAGGCAAATTACTCGGTCGTGATTCACGGGCTCTCGCGAATGCGGATCGTTTCGGCGGTGAGCGAAGAGCCATATTTGCGCGCGCGCGTGTCGCGAATTGTCGAAGATTTGGAGCGTGACGCAGAGATCGATGCGCTCGGCGCGACGCTGCGTGAATCGATGCGCAAAGTCGTCGCGTTGATGCCAAATTTGCCGAAAGAGACGGTTGGCATTCTCGACAACGTGCGAGAGAACGGCGCGCTCGCCGACCTCATTGTTTCAAACCTCGGCCCCGACCAGGCGAGCATCGAAGAGAAGCAGCGCATCCTCGAAATTTTGGACGCGAAATCGCGCGTTCGCGAAGTGCTCGCGATCGTCAATCGTCAGCTCGAGCGTTTGCGCGTGAAGACCGAAGTCACCACGATGGTGGCGACCGAAGGACGATCGCAACGCGAGCAAATTTTGCGGCAGCAGATGCGGAGCATTCGCGAAGAGCTCGGCGAGACGGACGAAGACGAGATCGATGTGCTGCGAGAGCGCCTCGCCGAATCGGGGGCGCCCGAAGACATCCAAAAGATGGCGAAGAAGCAGGTCTCGCGCCTCGTGGGGATGCAATCGCAGTCGGCCGAGTACAATCTGACGCGCACGTATCTCGATTGGATCGCCGACATGCCGTGGGCGAAATCAACGACCGATCGGCTTAGCGTTGAAGAGACGCGTCGCTGCCTCGACGAAGATCACTACGGCCTCGAGCGGGTGAAAAAGCGGATCGTTGAATACGTGGCGGTCCGCAAATTGCGCGCCGATAAAGCCGGCCCCATCTTGTGTTTCATCGGGCCGCCGGGCGTAGGGAAAACATCGCTCGGTCGCAGCATCGCGCGCTCGATGGGGCGCCGTTACCATCGCATCGCGCTAGGCGGTGTGCGCGACGAGGCGGAAATTCGTGGCCATCGCCGCACCTACGTCGGTGCGATGCCTGGGCGGATTGTGCAAGGGCTCAAAAAAGTTGCGGTGAAAAACCCGGTTCTCGTGCTCGACGAGATCGACAAGCTCGCGGTCGACATGATGGGCGACCCGGCCGCAGCGCTTCTCGAAGTGCTCGATCCGGCGCAAAACAATTCGTTTCAGGATCACTACTTGGAAGTGCCGTTCGACCTCTCGCAAGTGACGTTTATCGCGACGGCGAATGACGCTGAAACGATTCCTGAAGCGTTGTGGGATCGCCTCGAAGTGATCGATATTTCGGGCTACACGCGCGCCGAAAAGCGGGCGATTGCGCGCAATCATTTGTGCCCGAAGCAGCTCTCCGCGCATGGTCTCACCGATGAGCGGCTCGAGTTTGTCGACAGCGGCATCGACAAGATCATCGAGGGGTACACGCGCGAAGCCGGCGTGCGCAATCTCGAGCGCGAAATTGGCGCCGTCTGTCGTCATGTGGCGATGCGCCTCGCCGAGGGGGAAGACCCGCATATGGTGGCCGATGCGCAGATGGTCGAGTCGGTGCTCGGATCGCCCCGATTTTTACCCGATTTGGCCGAACGGACCGCGCTTCCAGGCGTTGCCACCGGTCTGGCATGGACGGCGAGCGGCGGCGACATTCTTTTCATCGAAGCGATGCAAATGCCTGGGCACGGTCAAATTGTGGTGACCGGCAATTTGAAATCGGTCATGAGCGAATCGGCTTCGTGCGCCGTATCGTACGTTCGCGCGCACGCCGCGGTTCTCGGTGTCGACCCCGAATTTTTGAAGACAATCGACCTGCACGTCCACTTTCCAAAAGGGGGGACGCCAAAGGACGGCCCGAGCGCCGGAATCACTATATTTGCCGCGGTAGCCTCGCTTCTTTTGCGCTGCCCAGTGAAGCGTCTCGTCGCGATGACGGGCGAAATTACGTTACGCGGGAGCGTGCTTCCGGTCGGCGGGATCAAAGAAAAGTTGATCTCCGCGCATCGCGCCGGCATCCGCGAAGTGCTGATTCCGGCGAGAAACGAGCGCGATCTTGACGAGGTGCCAAAAGAAGTGCGCGACCAGCTGACGATTCATCTCGTCAAACGAATTGAAGAGGTGCTGCCGCTCGTGCTCCAAGAGCCGGTAGCCGGCGCAGACCCGTCGACTCCGATGCCATCGGAGTATCCAGACGCGCTATAACACGCCGGTGAACCGTTCGATTTTTTCACGTGCGGCCCTGATCGGCGCTTTTTTTGTCGTTATTGCCCTGTTTTTGGTCGGTTTTTTGCCGCTCTTTGACGGGCCCGGCTATGAGCACGCGCTTGCTGCGGGGCTCATCGTTCCAAGCGTCGCGGCGATTGTCAGCGCGAGCGACGTTTTTCGCGACCGCTCCCGCACCCCTTTTGAGAGCGCGGTTTACGGCCTTTCGGTAGGCGCTTTTTTCGCTGCATGCGCGCTTGCGATGGCGTGGGTACATGCGTTTCGTGTTGGGTTTTGCGATCCGGTAGGCGGATCACTCTTTTTTGCACTCACCGCCGGCGCAGGTTCCTGCCTTGGTGGATTGTGGGGGGCGCTTGTTGGTGAAGGGGCGCGCCGCGTTTCCGCGCCCCGATGGGTAGCGATTGTCTGCGCGATTGCAGCGCCCGCTAGCGGGATCGTCGTGAGCTTCGCCCGTTATTACGCGTCGCCTATGGTTTTCGCGTTTGACCCATTTTTTGGCTATTTTGGGGGCGTTCTTTACGACACGGTGATCGATGCAGGCGACGCGCTTTGGGTCTATCGAGCTGCGTCGCTTGTCACATGTTTGGGCGTGCTGCTGGTGCTCGCAAAGCGTTTTGCGCTCGGCGTTGTGCTGATCGCCATCAGCGTTGCGATTGCAATTTGCGGCCCGCGGTTTGGTCATTGGCATACCGCTTCGACCCTTCGCGCGGCGCTTGGTGGCCAGCTATCGGGCGCGCGCTGCGACATTGTTTTTCCGGCAGGCGTTCTTCGCGCCGATGCCGAGCTGATGCTTCGAGATTGCGAAGAAGAGCTCGCGTCGGTTGAAAACGCATTTGGCGTCCGCGGGCCCCAGCGAATTACCGCCTACTTTTTTCGTGACGCGGCTGAAAAGAAGCGTCTGATGGGGGCAGGCGATACGTACATCGCGAAGCCGTGGCGCGACGAAGTCTATCTTCAGCTCGCCTCGTATCCACACCCTATTCTCGGGCATGAGATCGCGCATGTTGTCGCGGGAGCGTTTGGGCGTGGGCCGTTTCGGGTTGCGGGGTCGCTTGGAGGGCTCGTGCCCGACCCGGGGTTGATCGAAGGGGCGGCGGTTGCCGCGTCGCCGGGCGATGATGATCTTAGCGAGGTCGAGTGGTCACGCGCGATGCTTCAGCTTGGGATTCTCCCGCACGCTGACGAAGTATTTTCGCTTCGATTTCTCGCGGCGCCCGCGGCGCGCAGCTACACCGTCGCTGGCGCGTTCATCAATTGGTTCAAAGGGGCGTACGGCGCGGAAGCGTTTCGTAAGTGGTACGGCGGGGCTTCCGTCGAACAGGTAAGCGGCAGATCGGCCGCGGCCATCGATGTTGAATTTCGGCATTTTTTGGCTGAAAAACGAGTGTCTGACGGAGTTTTGGCCTATGCGAAGGCGCGATTTGAAAGGCCCGGGCTTTTTGCGCGACGATGCCCGCACGTTGTCGACGCGCTCAGGCAGCGCGGCGATCAGTGCCGCGACAAGCGCGACTACGCGCGCGCCATCGAATATTACGACGACGCGCTGTCGTACGACGCTGGCGATCACGCTGCGAGATTTGGGCGTAGCGCCGCGATGATCCGCTCGGCAGTAGAAGCACGTGACGGGGCGTTCGGCGCGCAAGCGATGCGCAATCTCGAAGCGGTTGCCGGCGAGCCGAAAGCGCCGCGAACATGGCGCGATCGAAGCGACCAAGAGCTTGCCGATACGCAATTTCGGGAAGGGAATTTTGAGCCGGCCGAGTCGCGCTATCGAGCGCTCGCGAGTCGACTGACCGATGAAGATGCGGCGCGAACCAACGAAGTGAAAGAGCTCGTCGCGTCTGGCAAATCGCTCGATCTTCAGGAACGCGAAGCCGCGCGTGCGCTTCTCGTTGGCGAGCGAGATCGCCCCACCGATATTTTCGTCGCGGCGGCGAAGCTCGGTGCGTCGCGCGGCCCGCTCTCTTCGTTTCTATTGGGCAAAAGTTTCGTCCAACGCGGCTTTTATGCCGACGGCCTGAAATATTTGCGCGAAGCGGCGAAGAGCCCTCCAACCGAACGAATCGCGCGCGAAGTGCTGCGCCAACGAGCGATTGCCGCGTGCGCACTGAACGATCAGACCGAACTCGACGCCGTGCGCGCCCAGCTAGAAGTGGGCGCTCCAAGCGCGCGGTTGGAATGGATCTCCCGTCTAGTCGACCGCTGCGCCCGCTAACTTTTTGGAGTCGTCGGCGCCAAGGGCGTCTATGAGCGCCATCGCTTTCACGAGCGTCTCTTCGTATTCGTCGTGCGGTGTCGAATCGGCTACGACGCCGCCGCCGACTTGAAACGTCGCTAGCGAATTTTTGATCGCAATCGTGCGAATCAGAATGCTCGAATCGAACGACCCATCGAAGCCAAAATAGCCTAAAATTCCGCAGTATGGGCCGCGAGCGGTCGGTTCGAGCTCGTTTAAAATTTCCATCGCACGAATCTTTGGCGCACCTGTGATCGAACCGCCGGGGAATGTGGCGCGCAGTAGGTCGGTGGCGCCGAGATCCGGATTGAGCTCACCAACGACGGTCGACACGAGGTGATGCACTGTCGCATAGGATTCGATTGCGAAGAGGTCGGTCAACTTGATGGAGTGGGGTCGACAGACGCGGGACAAGTCGTTTCGCATCAAGTCGACGATCATCAAGTTCTCGGCGCGGTCTTTTTCGCTGTTGAGCAGCGCGTGCCGGAGCGCTTCATCTTCGTCGGCTGTTTTGCCGCGAGGGCGCGTCCCTTTGATCGGACGCGTTTCCACCCGGCGCCCGTCAAGCCGAACAAAGCGCTCAGGCGATGCGCTAGCAATCACCGTGTCGCCGAATGCCACGTAGGCACTGAAGGGAGCGAAAGTCCGCTCTCGCAGGCGACAGTAAAGTTCAAAAGGGGAGAGATCGCCGAGCTCAGCTTTGAACCGCTGCGAAAGATTCGCCTGAAAAATATCGCCGGCAAAAATGTAATCGAGCACGCGCTGAACGGCCGTCTCGTACTGTCCACGCGAAAAGTTCGGTTCAAGCGTTTTGCGTCCGGGCACGTCGCTGCGCCGGCGCTTTCGAGCGATCTGTTCGACCGTTTTGGCAAGCTCGTCCGAGTGCCGCGTAGCCACAGCACCCTCAGGTGCCATCCCAACGGCCCACGCGCGTTTCGTAACCATGTCAAATGTGACTACGCGATCGAAAAACGCGACCTGCATATCGTCGAACCCGATGTCGTCGTTTGGGTGCGGTGGGATGCCGACAAGCGCGTGCCCCAAGTCGTAACCGAGGTACCCGATCGCGCCGCATTGCAGCGGCGGAATGCCAACGAGGCGCTCCGTGCGAAATCGCGCGAGATGCTTTTCAAGCGCCGATAGCGCGTCACCGCGCGCCCTCGCCGTCTCGCTTCCGCGAGGGTGGCTGCATCGAATCACCGAGTTTTTAGCCGCGATCGTGAAACATGGCGAGAAGCCGATCGCCGCGTATCGAGAGAGTTGTTCATTGGCGCGAGGGCAATCGATCAGCGCGGCATGCGGCTCGCTTTGAAAATGCGCGAACAGATCGATCGGTTCGACGAACGGTACTTCGAGCGCAACTTGGTGCATCGAATCGTCCGATCTAAAGCGAGACGAGGTCGATCTGCTCGACGTCGCGTGGCTTGGTACCAAGAAAGCGCGTAGCGGTCTCAGAAAATGATCGCGGCACGTCAGTCACGCAAATATGCACGTTTCCGCCGCTTGGCGAAGCACGGAGGAGCTGCTGCGCTCTCAGAAGCTCGGCGGTGTCGCTCGCTGTCGCGTGCGCGCTATCGACGACGCGCACGTGCTCGCCAATCATCGCGCGCGCTTCATGTTCGATGACCGCGCGAAGAAGCGGGTAGTGCGTGCAGCCGAGAACGATTACATCGACCCCTGCGGCGGCCAGCGGCTCCAAATAGCGGCGCACGGCAAGACGCGGAACCTCCCCCTCGACCCACCCTTCTTCGGCGAGCGGTACGAGAAGCGGCGCGGCGTTTGCGACCACTTCGCATCGCGTTGAGAGCGCAGCGACGGCGCGGACGTAAGCCCCAGACGACACTGTAACCGACGTACCGATCACGCCGATTTTGCAGTTGCGCGTCGCGGCAACTGCAGCCCGTGCGCCCGGATCGACCACGCCAATTACAGGCAAATCGAGATCAATTCGCAGTCGCTCCGGCGCCACGGCGCTCACGGCGGTGTTGCACGCCACGACGATCGCTTTCACGTCCCGGGCCACGAGCGTTCTGGCGCACCCGAGCGAGTAGCGCACAACGGTTTCGGGCGCTTTTGTGCCGTATGGAACGCGGGCTGTATCGCCTAAATAGATGATGTCTTCGCCGGGGAGCGCCTCGCGCAAGGCGCGAACAACGGTGAGGCCTCCGAGCCCTGAATCGAACACGCCGAGCGGTAAATGGCTTCGATTGGATGACATGTGGGTCAGATATCGTAGCATACGCCGCGGCGAGTCTTGCGCGATGGGGCGTAGTGGCGTGTTCTCGTAGCCGTTGGGGGGCAATCGTGGGCCTCAATAGGGTGCAGAAGCGGGTGACGCTATCGATCCAAGGATGAACAAGACCGAAGTGTGCGAAAACGAACGGCCAAGAGAATTGGTTCCGGCGCTAGGCGTCTACGCCAGCACCGCAGTTACGGTCGGTGCGATGATCGGGTCGGGCGTTTTTGTATCGACGGGAGGAATGGCGCGCGCATCGACGAGCGGGACCGCGCTTTTAATGACCTGGTTTTTCGCCGGTGTGATGACGCTCGTAGGCGCGCTCACGCTGTGTGAACTCGCGAGCCAGATGCCAAGAACCGGCGGCCTGTACGTCTACCTTCGCGAGGCGTTCGGCGAACCGGTAGGATTTTTTTTCGGCTGGGCGAATTTTATGGTCGCCGGGTCGGGGGCGATCGGCGCGATCGCATTTATTTTTGCGAGCTACGTGAATGAGTTTGTGCCGCTGTGGGAGCCGCCTCCCGAGATTCAACAGTGGTCGATTCATCTGCCGTATTTGGGGAGTATTTTCCCTGGCGCACGGCTCGGCGAAAAGATTGTCGCGTCGGGGGTCGTAATTTTTCTTACGATCATCAACGTTATCGGAGTAAGAGTCGGCGGCGCGCTTCAATCGGTGTCGACAACGGTCAAAGTGCTCGCGCTCGTCGTCGTTGTTATTTTCGGCCTAAGCTATTCAAACGGGTCGTTCGCGAACTTGGCGGCGCCCAATACAAGCCTCGTTACAAGCGGCTCATGGGGCGGTCTTGCGCTCCTGGTGACAGCCCTCGTCGGCGGATTTTGGTCGTACGACGGCTGGGCGAACGTGACGTTTATCGCCGGCGAAGTGCGGAGGCCGGCGCGCACGTTGCCGCTGGCGCTCATGTTCGGCACGGCGATCGTAATGCTTACGTATCTGCTCGTGAATCTCGCGTATCTTTATGTTCTCCCCGTTGACGATCTGGCGGCCGTCCCTGGCGATCGCATTGCGTCGGCCATGATGCGTACTGTAGCGGGGCCGGCAGGCGCGGTTGGCGTTGCGCTTTTGATCTTGCTGTCGACATTCGACACGACCAACTCGGCGATTTTAACGAACGCGCGCGTCTGCTACGCGATGGCGCGCGAAGGGCTATTTGTCGAACGCGCCGGGCGCATCAGCCGCCGCTTTGGCACGCCGGCGACCGCGATTTGGATGCAGTGCGGGTGGACGCTTGTTTTGCTCGTTTCTGGCTCATTTGGCCTGATTACGAGCATGTACGTCTTCGTCAATTGGCTGTTCTATCTGCTTACCGGCATCGCCGTTTTTGTTCTCCGCCGCCGCAAGCTGCCAAGCGCGTTTACGATCCCCGGCTACCCATATGTCCCCGCATTTTTTGTCTTATTTACGTCGGTGTTTCTCGTGATGACGCTGGTCGAAGATATTAACGCTTATCGACGCGGCGAAGAAATTTGCGTGAAAAGCCTCATCGGTCTCGTGCTGGTTATGGCAGGCGCGCCGTTCTACGCGTGGACGCGCTGGCGTCGGCGACTGGCGTCTAGCTAGGCGGTAATTTTACGTCACCGGAGAGCCTGTCGTGCCTCTGGCCCTTGCCATTTTTCGTCAGCTCGACGACAACGGATGGGGTTTTAGAAGGGGCAGCTATTGATATCACCGAGCACGATCGCACTAGTACGCGAGCGGACTGACATCGTCGCTGTCGTCTCCGAAAGCGTTTCATCGCTCAAGCGGCGTGGCCGCTCTTGGGTCGGGTTATGCCCATTTCATCAAGAAAAGTCGCCCAGCTTTCACGTCAACGCCGAGCGCGGTTTTTTTCACTGCTTCGGATGCAAAGCGTCCGGAAGCGTGATCGACTTCGTGATGCAATCGGACGGGCTCACGTTTCCGGAGGCGGTTCGCGCCCTTGCCGAGCGGTCGGGGATCGAAGTCGAGCAGGAGCGGGGAGAGCGCAGCGAAGTCGATCGCGCGAAAAAAAGTCGAGACGAGCTCTATGCAGCCAATCAGGTCGCAGCGACTTTTTTCGAAGAGCAGCTGTCGACTCATCCGCATCGCGATTGCGCTCTCCGCGAGCTGGCGCGTCGCGGCCTCACGAGTGAAAACGCCGCCGCAAGTAGCGCAATGCGATCGTTTCGCATCGGATATGCCCCATCCGGGTGGGACGCCCTCGTCCTATTTTTGAAAAAGCAGTCGATTTCACCAATTGTGGCGGAAACTGCCGGGCTGATTGTTCCAAGGTCGAGCGGAACCGGATATTACGACCGATTCCGTCATCGTCTCATGTTCCCCGTGATTGATCACCAAGGCCGCGTTGTTGCGTTTAGTGGGCGCAAGCTTGACGACCCCCAGGTCGCGCATGCGAGCCTTAGCGCCGATGCGGCGCCAAAAATCGAAAAAGAAGCGGTCGTGCTTCCGAAGTACATCAACTCGCCCGAGAGCCCAATCTACACGAAGGGGGGGCTGTTATTCGGCCTATTTCAAGCTCGAAACGCGATTCGTCAGCAAGAGAGCGCCATCGTCGTTGAGGGGAATTTTGATGTCGTGACGCTCCACGCGCAAGGGGTTGAACATGTCGTCGCACCGCTCGGTACGGCATTCACAAGCGACCAGGCGCGCTTGCTAAAGCGCTATTGCGAGACGGTGGTGCTCTTGTTTGATGGCGATGCCGCCGGAAAAAAAGCGGTACTCAAGTCGCGCGAAGGGTGCCAGTCGGCGGGGCTGACAACCAAAGTGGCAGTACTGCCCGATGGCATCGACCCGGATGAATTTGTGCGGACGAAAGGCGTCGATGCGCTCAAAGAGGTCGTCGCGCGCGCTCGTGGCGTGCTCGAGCATCTAATCGACGAGGCGCTTGACGAGACATTCGTCGCGTCGGATGCGCTTGAGCGAGCGGGGCGCGTAGCTCAAGTTTCGAAGCTTCTCGCCGAGCAGAACGATCCACTTGTGCGAAGTATGGCGAAGGCGTATGCCGATAAGTTGGCCGGGCGTCTTGACATGGCGCGGTCACCCGATGCATTTCGGGCTCTTGAGCGGGCAGTTGGTAATGCGCTTCAGTCGGCATCGAGAGAAGCGAGTGGCGGCGGCGATCCGAAACGCGCGCGAGTTCGGCCTAGAGCGCCGGGCTCACTCGAGCGGGCTGAGATGGTGGGGGCGATTATTGAGTATCCGAGTCTTTTGGACGATTCGATCGTGTGCAGTGAGCTTGCGCTGCTCGACGGTCTCGCCGCGCGCGCCGTTGCGGCTGTGTCAGCGGGGCGCAGCCGCGGCGCGTTCGATAGCGGGGCGCTTCTCGCGCAGATTCCAGTGTCAATTCGGTCGTTTGCCGCAGAACGACTTGCTGCGCCGAAGCACGATACGCCGGAGGTCGCGCGCGCCCACGTAGTCGAAAATGCCCAGAAACTTCGCAGAATTCTTCTTTCGAGAGAGACTGTCGAACTTGCACGTGAACAAGAAAAGATTGTGGGGGATTGGTCAGCGGAAATTGAGCTGGCGCGCGAGGCGAACTCGCGTGCTCGGTTAATGCATGGGGTAACCCCCAGCGTTCCGTCAGGTGACGGCGTCGGGGTTGGGGACATAAACGACAAGTCGGCCTTTTTACCGCTCGGAAAACGGGCACAGGCGGGTAGCTACGGCGATGACGACAAAGAATCGTGACCGCAAAGAAGTCCAAAAACTCATCGAAACTGGGAAATCCAAGGGTTTCGTCACATACGACGAAGTGAGCGATGCGCTTCCAAGCGATGCCGTCGCCGACCAAATGGATGACGTCATGGGGGTTCTCGGTGATGAAGACATCGAAATCGTCGACGCGGCGACGCAAGTAAAAATTGCGCCGAAGCGGGTGATGGAGGAGGAGTCGCCGGATAAAAAACCGGGGCGCGATCGCGACAATCGCGACAAGGCGCAAGAAGAGCTCGATTCGGCGTACGCCAAGTCGAACGATCCGGTGCGCCTCTACCTTCGCAAAATGGGGGCGGTTGCGCTTCTGACGCGCGAAGGCGAAGTCGAGATCGCGAAGCGAATTGAGCACGGCGAAGTCGCGATTTTGAACGCGATTTTGAACTCGCCGGTAGCGGTTCGTGAGATCATCGACCTCGGCGACAAGCTTCGAAAAAAGAAGATGCGCGTGAAAGATGTCGTGCGCGACGGCGACGACGAAGAGCGCGAATTTAACGAAGAAGAGGCCGAAAAGCGCGTCCTTCGACTGATCGATAAAGTCAAGCTGCTCGACAAAGCGGGGCAGGATCTGCGCGCGACGGTCGAAGCGGCAACGCCCGCAAGGCGACGCGCCATCGAAGCCGGGCTCGAATCGAATCGCGCAAAGCTCGTCGTCTCGCTCGAAGAGATGCGGCTCAACAAAAAGACGATCGATCGCATCGTCGTGAAGCTGCGTGGTCTTATCCAGCGGGTCGAACGCGCAGACAGCGGCTCGGCCGATCTCGAGCGTCGAACCGGCGTCGAGATGGAGCTGCTTCGTCGCGAAGCGCGGACATCAAAAGGCGACGACGAAGGAGAGAAGAAGTTTCGTCGCCGTCACGGAGTGACCGTCGATGAAGTGATGGCCAATCACACCGCGGCGCTCAAAAATTTGCGGCGCGTTGAAGAAGAGCTCGACCTCGATGTTCGCGCGCTGAGGCAAGCGTACGCATCGATTCTCGAAGGGGAGCGGCTTGCTGAGCGGGCCAAAGCTGAGCTCGTCGAAGCGAATTTGCGGCTCGTTGTGTCGATCGCAAAAAAGTATACCAATCGCGGGCTTCAATTTTTAGACCTAATTCAGGAGGGGAATATCGGCCTCATGAAGGCGGTCGACAAGTTCGAGTACAAGCGCGGCTACAAGTTCAGTACGTACGCAACATGGTGGATTCGCCAGGCGATCACGCGCGCGATTGCCGATCAAGCGCGGACAATTCGTATCCCCGTGCACATGATCGAGACGATCAACAAGCTGATTCGGACGAGTCGATACTTGGTGCAAGAGTATGGCCGCGAGCCGACGCCTGAAGAGATTGCCGAGAAGATGGAGCTTCCGCTCGACAAAGTGCGGAAGGTACTAAAAATCGCGAAAGAGCCGATCAGCCTCGAAACGCCAATCGGCGAAGAAGAAGATTCGCATCTCGGCGATTTCATCGAAGACAAGAACGCAGTGTCGCCGTCCGATGCCGTCATCAACATGAATCTCGCCGAGCAGACGCGAAGAGTGCTCAAATCGCTGACGCCGCGCGAAGAGAAAGTGCTGCGAATGAGGTTTGGCATTGGCGAGAAGAGCGACCACACGCTCGAAGAAGTCGGGCAAGACTTCGAAGTAACCCGTGAGCGAATTCGTCAGATCGAGGCGAAAGCGCTTCGCAAGTTGCGGCATCCTTCTCGGAGTAAGCAGCTCAAGTCTTTTATGGACACTTAGTCCTTCGACCGGAGCGTTTTGCTCCGGTCGAAGGACTGGCATCCATCAATCGGCTGTGTTGGCACGAGCAATGCAGGCTCTCGGTTAGGGAGGCTGCCATGGTTTTGTATTGCACAGTTGCCGCATTGTTTGCGCTCATCCTCTCGCGTGGCGTTTTTGGACGCGCGATTTTCGTTACACTTTTGCCCTGTTCGCTGGCTGCGATTGCGTCGGGGTGCGTCGATCCGGCGATGACCGCCCAAAGTATGGCGGCCGGCTCGGTGCGTGGCTACTATGACGGCGTTGCTAGCATCCCTGCTGACAAGCGCCGAGTGGCCTACCAAAACGTGTACGGCGACCCGATATTAGGGCAGTCGGTTCATGTTCTTGCACGCGAAGGGGTGAAGGGGGCCGTCGAAGGGATGACGGCGGAAATTGAGCCGATGGCTCGCGCCGTGACCGATGCGGTGATGGTGTCGATCACGAAGCAGCTCGAAGTCGCCTCAACGAAAATAGCCCGTTCGACAGTCGGCGGCGCGATCGACGAGCTTGCGAGCCGAACGAACGCTATGCCCGAGTGGGTCGCGAGGGCGATGAGGCCGGTCCTGGCGCAGATGGCTCGCGACATAGCGCGTGAGGCGGCTATTGGTGCGCGTGACGGAATGTCGGGCGCGGGGGCCGATCCCCAGGCAATTCGGCTGTTTGTTCGCGATGCGGCCGATGGCGCCGGCGAAGGAATAAGCAGCGGGTTGATTCGTGGTTTCACGCATAGTCCGGTCGTCATTCTCGGTTCGCTCGTCAGCGGTCTGGCACTGATCGCCGCGATTGTCGTCGCGATTGTCGTCGCGATTTCCGCGGCCCGCCGTCACGCGGGGAGTGCGGCTCGTCTCGAGCTTCTTGCCGCCGCGACGGAGCGCCTTGAGCGCGCTACCGCTTCAAATGAACGTGCGACGCGCACGCTCCTCGAAGCGATTGAACGAAGCGCGCGCCTGCCGCCAGTACGTTCGCCAGACACGCGAGTGTGAGACCGCGCGATTCGTGAGGTCGTTCAATTTGACTGGGTCATGTTGAACGATCTTCTTCACGAATCGCGCGGTTTTGATTGAATGGGGGCGACTCAGAGCCGCGCTGGGACCGACTTACAACTTGCCAACAACGCTCGTCGCGAGATCGACGCGTGCACGCTCGATGTCTTTATCAAGCTGCTCTTTTACTTGAGTCCAGTCGTTCGCAGTCGCGCGCTCGAGCTGGCGAAGGTCGTTTTCAAGGACGCTGCGCTTTTCGGCTAGCGTGGTGATTCGGTCGTTGTTTGCTGCCTTCATCTTTTGCGAAGTTTTGGCATTTTTCGCTTTTAAATCGGCAATTCGCCCATCGATATCGGCCACGAGTGTATCTAGCCGCGTTTTGTAATCGGCTTTTGCGCTTGCGAGCACGAGCGTCGCCTCGCGCTGTTTGCGGTCTGCTTCGGCTTGGGCTGTGAGTCGCTTTTGTTCGGCGTCTCGCTGTGCTTGATCGGTTTGTTCGCGCGCTTCGGTTCGCGCTTCATTCGCTCGCTCTTGTGCCTTCTCCGGATTGTTGCACGCGGCAAAAGCGGCAATGGCCAAGACGGTCGCGATCTTGTTTGAGTACATGACGTTCTCCTTTTTCAGTGTCGTCTTGATGCGACAATCGTGCCAGACCACGCGACCTGGCTCAACGGTTTGGCACGCTCAATGCATTAGACGTGGCGAGGAGAAGAACCATGCTTTATTGGTCCGCCGTTTTCTTGGTGATTGCATTGATATCTGCTGCTTTCGGCTTTTTTGGCATTGCCGCTGAAGCAGGCTGGATCGCGAAGATTCTATTCTTCGCTTTTCTAGTACTGGCCATCGTTTCATTCGTCTTCGGCCGGCGCCCACGGGCATTGTGAGCGCCTGACGAATCGCGGAGCGGTTTCATGGGGGGATGAAACCCGCTTGTTTCTAGTGCGTGTGAAGCAGCGGACTCACGTCGATTGGTTCGACTTCGCGTTCTTGCTCGGGGGCGTTGTCTTCCTCCTCCTTGGTAGCAATGAGGTCTCCGCCGCGATCTTTGAGTCCGCCCAACTTGTGCATGATGTCTCTTCGTAGCTGCCGCCCATTTGATGGGGCAAAAAGTAGGCTCGCCACCGCGCCGGCGGTAGCTCCGAGCGCTAGAGCACCTGCGCCGCCAAACATAACGTTGCGGCGGGCGCTGCTGCTGCGCTTTTCGACGCCAATGGTTCGCAAGATTTGAGCGGCACCAATAAGAGCAACTCCAGCGGCTAACATTCTCTTGAACTTTCGTGATGCCTTCATCGGATCATCTCCTCTAAGTGCTCCGAAGTGGAGCGCAAAAGCGAGATGCACGAGCTATGCCGTTCCCGTTGGTTTGAGACCCGCGTAGTTGGCACGATGTTCGCAGCACCCTAGGAGTAGCCAACAGTTGGCAAATCGATCATCGCGTTAGAAACGTGATCTACTTAGGGAGAACAACATGAACTCGATAGCGCAACCTATATCGAATCGAGATCGCAAACGATCAAAACATGGTGGTCGAGAGGTCACCGACGAAAGCGATGAGCGGGAGAGTGCGGGCAGGGGCGAGTCTCGCATGCGCGCCAACAGTTCTGAGCTGAGCACCGCCGTCGAGTGGCGCGACGATTTTGGCTCGTTCGCGACGTCGCTAAAAAATCGTGTTTTGGAAGAGACGCGAAAGAACCCGAAGCTCCTTCTTGGGGCGGCGATTGGTGTAGGGTTTATTCTCGGTGGCGGTCTCGCGACTCGTCTCGGTCGATTGGCGCTTCTGAGCGGCATTCAATTGGCGCTTCGTGCCGGCCTACCGGCAGCGGCAATGGCGAAATTTATGCCTAAAATAATGACGCCCTAATATCGCGTCAGAGCGTGACGATCGCCGCTTTTGAGTCGGCCGCGTAGCGCTTTGTCGCGTTGCGCGTATCGACAATGATCGGCGCCTCGCGCGTCATTCGTGCATAGTCGAGCCCGCTGTGATCCGTGATGATCACGATTGCGTCGTACGATGCGAAACTCGTATCGGGGTTGACCCCTTCCATCGACAGCCCATGCTCTTTGAACGCCGGCACCCATGGGTCGAGGTAGCTCACTTCGGCCCCGCGATGCTTTAGTCCTGCGATTACGTCGATCGCAGGCGATTCGCGCACGTCGCTGATGTCGCGTTTGTATGCGACGCCCGCCACCAAAATATGTGACCCGCGCATCGCCTTTTTATGGTTGTTGAGAGCGTTCGCCGTAATCTGCACAACGTGCTCCGGCATCGCCGTATTGACCATGTCGGCGAGCTCGATAAAACGAGCCGGCATTTTCAATCCGCGCATTTTCCAGCTCAAATAGAGCGGATCGATGGGGATGCAGTGCCCTCCTAAACCGGGCCCTGGGTAAAACGGCATGTAGCCGAACGGCTTCGTTGAGGCCGCGCCGATGATTTCCCAAACGTTGAGGCCGAGTCGCTCGCAAATAAGAGCAAACTCGTTCACCAGCCCGATGTTGACGGCGCGAAACGTATTTTCAAGAAGCTTCACCATCTCAGCGGCGTCGGGGCTTGATACCGGGACGACGGTATCGACCACTTGATCGTAGAGCGCTTGTGCGACCTCCATGCATGCCGGTGTTGCTCCACCTAGCACTTTCGGGGTGTTTCGTGTCCCGAACTTGGCGTTCCCTGGGTCGACTCGCTCGGGCGAAAACGCGACAAAGATATCTTTGCCAATCCCGTACTTCCCCTGCTGAGTTAGCTGCGTCACGAGAATATCGCGCGTTGTGCCGGGGTATGTTGTTGACTCGAGGACAACCAACATCCCTGGATGCTGATGTCGAACAACCGTCTCAACGGCCGCTTCGATGAAGCTCACATCTGGATCTTTTGATTTTTTTAGCGGTGTCGGCACGCACAAAATCACGCAGTCGGCTTCGTCGATCACCGCCTCGTCGGTGCTGCCAGAGAGAAAGCCTTCGCGCACGTGTTCGGCGATCTCTTCGGAGCGGATGTCTTCGATGTAAGACTTGCCGGCGTTGAGTGACTTTATTTTCGCCGGGTCGCGATCGTATGCGGTTGTGCGAAACGCAGCTTTCGCAAACTCTACAACCAGCGGCAACCCGACGTATCCGGCGCCGACGACCACGACTCGCGCCTGTTGCTTCTTAATCTTTTCAAGCAGATTCATCGCGCGTAACCCCCCCCTTATGTCGCCGTCATCCCCACCGAATCAGCGAAGTTTCAAACCGATGTGTCAATGCTGAATTCCTAGGAATAGCACGAACGGCAAATGCATGAGCGCCGCTTTCGTGTGTAGGGATTTCGCCTCGGTATCGCTGCGACCCGGCAATCGCGTTTGGCGCGTCTGGCGCGCGGTCGACCCATGTCATTTGCATCGTTGCGCCGTTACTTAGCCCATGTCCGCCGCCTGTTGAACCGAAATACAGCTCAACCGCAATATCGCTCGGTTCGAGATCGCCAAGCTCAACGATAGCTTCAACACGAACGGGCTCACCGACGAGAATATCGGTCGGCGATGAAACGGTAACGTCGCGAATGCGCACGTGCGGCCAGGCTTTTTGGACGCGCTCTTTCCAAGCGGTGAGCGCGCGCGCACCGGCGAGGTTGTTGTCGAACATTGCGCGCGAGAGCTCGATAGACGGCACATAAAAGCGCTCGGTGTACTCGCGCACCATCCGCATCGTGTTGTAACGCGGCGCCAGTTTTGCGATCGCGTTTTTCATCCGCTTGACCCACGCGTGGGGGATATCATCGCGATCTTCGCGATGGTAAAAGAGCGGCACCACTTCGCGCTCGAGAAGGTCGTACAGAAGGTCGGCCTCCACTTTATCACCTTCGCCGTCATCGTACTGCTCGCCGCGCCCGATTGCCCAACCGATCGAATCGCCGTAGTCGCGCCACGCTTCGGCGAACCAGCCGTCGAGAACGCTTACATTCAGCGCGCCGTTGGCCGCCGCTTTCATCCCGCTCGTGCCGCTCGCCTCGAGTGGACGTCGCGGCGTGTTTAGCCAAACGTCGACACCCGACACGAGTGCGCGCGCAATCGACATATCGTAATTTTCGACAAAGACGACGCGCCCGCGCAAATTAATCTCGCGACTTGCGCGAACGATCGCCCGAATCAGCTCTTTGCCCCCGGTATCTTTTGGGTGGGCTTTTCCGGCAAAAATGAGCTGAACGGGCCGCTCTTTATTGCCCAGCAATTTCGCCACGCGGTCGAGATCTGAAAAAAGAAGCGTCGCCCGCTTGTACGTTGCGAACCGCCGCGCAAAGCCGATTGTCAGCACGCGCGGATTCAAAATTTCGTCGCCGAGCTCAAACTCCGCGTTCACGGCACCGTGTCGCTCGGCGTGCCGCGCATGCCAGCTGCGAACAAGGGTTACCAAGCGATGACGGCGAAGCTCGTGCGCTTCCCAGAGCTCGGCATCGGGGATTGAATAGGCGCGCTCCCAGATTGCCGGATCGTCGGTCGATTCGGCCCATGTCCGGCCTAAATATCGGTTAAAAAGCGCCCCAAGTTCATCCGAAATAAACGAAGGGATATGAACGCCGTTCGTGATCGACTGAATCGGCACTTCGTGTGTTGGAAGATTGGGCCATAACCCGCTCCACATTTTTCGTGAAACATCGCCATGAAGTTCGCTCACGCCGTTGAAGTGATCGGACGTGTGAAGTGCGAGCACCGGCATCGAAAACGGCTCGAATTTATCTTCCGGATCGACGCGCCCGAGTGCGAGAAGGTCTCCTTCGCTGATCCCCAGCGCGGCGCGGTATGGTTCGAGATACTGCCGCACAAGGGCCGGGTCGAACGCGTCATTCCCCGCGGGGACAGGCGTATGCGTCGTAAAAATGTTGCAGGCCGAGCAGGCTTCGGCGGCGACATGGAACGGCACATTTCGCTCGCGCATGATGCGCGCGATTCGCTCGATTGCCAGAAATGCCGAATGCCCTTCGTTCATGTGGCAAATCGTCGGGGAGAGCCCGAGCGCATCGAGCGCGTGCATCCCCCCGATGCCGAGCATGATCTCTTGCCGAACGCGAAACTCGTGGTCGCCTCCGTACAGAGGCCCGGTAATCGCACGATCGTCCGGCGAATTTTGCTCTAAATTGGTATCGAGCAAATAGAGCGGCACGCGCCCGACATCAACCCGCCAAAGCTGCGCATGCACGACATGCTTTGGATACTGCACATCAATAATTAGGCGATCGTTATCACTCGATGCGTTCGGCGCGCGCACTGGCCGGACCGGCAGCTTTCTCCAGTCGTTGATCGGGTAGCTTTCGCCCTGCCACCCTTCAGGGTTCAGCACTTGGCGAAAGTACCCTTCGGCGTACGCTAGCCCTATGCCAACGAGTGGAAGGCCGAGGTCGCTCGCCGTTTTTAGATGATCGCCGGCAAGGACGCCGAGCCCGCCCGAATAGATCGGCAACGACTCGTGAAGGCCGTATTCCATCGAAAAATATGCGATTCTCGCGCCGGCCATTTTTGGAAATCGCTTTGAGAACCACCCTTCGGGCGCTATCGACGCTCTGAACAGCGCGACGGTCGACTGAAGATGTGCGACGAACGCTTCATCTTTCGCAAGCGTTTCAAGGCGCGCCTGGTCGACGCGGGAGAGCAGCTCGATCGGATTGCCGTGCACCTCCCCCCAAAGGGCAGGGTCGATCCGCACAAAAAGCTCGCGGGCGAGTGGCGACCATGCCCACCACAAATTGAGCGATAATTCGCGCAGCGGTTCAAGTGAAGGTGGAAGGCGGGGAATAACTGTATAACGTCGTAGTGAGAACATAGGGCTTGGGGACGGGGACAATAGGGTTTCAGGGGCGTATGCGTCGATCGATTTTTCAAAGGACCGTGAGATGACGTTTGGCGGCCGGCGGTTTGACAGTCTCAGAGAGTTGATGGCTAAAGCAACGCCGATTCGCTCGGGCGACGTTCTTGCGGGGATTGCCGCAGAGTCAGCCGAAGAGCAAGTCGCCGCGCAGATGCAGCTCGCCGATACGCCGCTGACGCAATTTTTAAGCGAGCCGCTCATCCCGTACGAGTCGGATGAGGTGACGCGGCTGATTTTTGACAGTCACAACGCAGACGCTTTTGCACCTGTGTCGCACATGACGGTCGGCGAGTTTCGAGAATGGCTGCTAGCACTACTTTGGCAGTTTTTTGAGAGCCAAGGTCACTTCGATATTTAAATTCCTCGCGAAATGGATTTGAACAGCATCCATGCAGCGAACAACGGGGTGGGAACAACGTCTTGACCGCTGGCTTGCGCCATTCGTGCAAGCGTTGG
>CAMAVR010000047.1 GCA_945861885.1 Nannocystis exedens
CCGCTCGGGATCACCGGCTGGATCAACAAAGTCGTCGCGTTTTTAGCGCGAATGACACCGCTACGAATTTTAACGGTCGTTTCCGGGAAGGTCGCTCGCTCCCGTTAGCCGGAGGCCGCCATCAACCGGTATGCCGGCATCGACGCGCGCCGAATCGGGGAAGAGATCGAGACCGGAAACTTCGGTTACACACCCGAGAGCGCCCACGGCGATTACTGCAAAGACTAAGCATCCGAAAAGCGCGCGATCAATCGCAAACATCATGGCGGTAGTTCAGCAGATTTTTACCCAAAAAATCGAGCTCTTTTCAATCGCGCGCAATCAGACAGCGCCGTTGAACGATACGCGGGCGTCTTGTGTGGTGTTACTCATTAGAATGCGGACCGCGAGGTCGTGCGCTCTTGTCCCGATTCTCGTCGTCACTCCAAGCTCACCGCCGCGCGGCTGGCCGAGCTGGAAAAGCGGCGCCTCATCGGCTGCAACGAGCACGACAACTTCAGGCTCAAGTACCCTCGGCGTAAACTGTTCGAGGCAGCCGCGCAGTCGCGCATAGTGCTTACCGCGCGGAACGAAATCTCTCATCGCATCGAACGACACCGGACCGATCGTCACGCGAAATCTGCACATGCGATCGCGGACTGTTCGCCCGATCGCCGAATCGCCGGTGAGCGAGCTGTGCGCTTTGCCAAGCAGCATCTTCTGGTCGTCGGCCAGCCACGCGCGCCTCAACACGAAGCTGTCGACGGTGATCGGCATCTTTGGCATCAACTGCTCGAGGATCAATTTTAGCGTGCGCGCTGACCGCGTTTTTTGCGCCAATATCCACGCCAGCGAGAGCTGAACATTCGGTGGAAGCGAGTTTTTTGGAATTCCGGCGAGCGGGTCGATCCCGACAAATGCGAGTGCCCGTCGTATTGGTCCGTCACCGGTCGTTCGAAAGCCGAGCTCGGTCCGGTACTTTACCCATGAGCGATAAAAGAGGCTGAGGATCCTGTGATGAAAAATGTTATAAAACGCGCCGAGCGCGGTTTCACCGACAGCATCGGCTGCAAGAACATTTTCGGTTAGCACATCTGACAGAGGCCCCGACGTCCCGATGAGCCCGAGAAACGTCGACGTTACTTCGGCTCGCTGCCGCCCCTCGTGATAGACGTGCGACAAAATTTGCGAGATGTCAGACGATTGAAAGATCAATCGCGGGTCGTGTTTAAACCGAATTGCCTCGTCGGTGACCGGGCCCAGCTCGCCGATCGGCGCGGAGTTGAGCGACAGCTTTTTTAGGAGGAGAATTGCTTGGAAGAAGCTAAATTCGGCCCCCGACGTCTGCAGGTAGTCTCTCAGATCATCGTCAAAACGCCGGTACGAGGGGGCCATTTAATCTCCAGGTTCGAGTTAATCCCACGGAGAGTCACCACCGAGAACGAATTGAGCGAAACGTAGGCCGCAAAGAATCGATCGATGATGGCGCTGAAAAGAAAAATGTCGCCGTCGCCCGTGAAACCCGTTTCATCGACATAGGCGATGATTTCAAGCCCACGAATCGGTGTCCCCTTGTAGAGACGTTCGGCCACATTGACTTCGAGGCGGTCTACGGCAGCAACGCGAAGCGAATTGGCGCGCGCCGCCTGACGATCGACCGCCCCAAGTCGGTTGTAGACTTCGAGCACACCTCGAAAAACTTCTGTGTCCGTTAGCTCCCGAAGGCCCATGCTCGCGTGGGCTAGCGCGCGCCACTGCAAGTCACTGCCAACCGGCGTCGGAACGTGACGTGTCGCCGCGCCCAAGTTTCGAAATGTCGCGACGGTCGGCGAGCTTGCCGAGGGCCTGCAAATCTCACCGGCGCGAATTTTTGAAGCGAGCGAGCCGTTCGTCGCGAGCAGATCGATCGACAAAATGTCGGTGTCGGGGAGAACCCCCATGTCGGCCGGCGTGTGAACCGAAATAAAGAGATCGACCGTATCGCCGATCACGCCGGGACGCAGATGAGTTGCGTAGTAGCACCCCTCCTCCCGCGTCATCCCCACGCCGTGATCGAATTCATAAAAAGCGCGCACGTTGACCCGGTTGCGCGTCGTCTTTTGAATCGCTTGGACGCTTCTTATCGCATAGACGTCACCGTGACTCAGCGGAAGCCCGGCCGGAAATACGACATACTGCACGCGCCGAATGTCAAAACGAACCGGCTCTGCCGGAGTTTCAAAAATGTTAACGACCGGCATGCAGTGAAGCTTGATCATGTCTTTCGCTAGCCGGAGAGGCCACGGCTTTGAAAAACGAATAATCAGCCCAAATCGCGACATTTTTGGGTCAAATTGAGCGATCTTGAGAAGCCCCTCAACGTCGACGAACGCAAACTTGTGCGGCATGATGAAGTACTCTTCAACCAGCCGAAACGCGGGGAATTCGTTTCGCTCAGTTGGGAAGAGCGCTTCCTCGTCGTTAAACCCGACCGCCTTTAGCGCCCCTTTTCCGAGCGAAATTTCGCGTTCGTACCCGCCGGTCGGCTTCGACTCGACGAGAACGACGTCGTCCACTTGCGTGTGCATCCACATCAGGAGCGACAGCGCTGTTTCAATTTCGCCACTCAGATGAAGCCGGACGACGTCTGGGGCGATGCTGATCGCCGGCGCGTTCGTCATCGTCCTAATGTCGAGCCGCAGCTGTTGCCGACCTGGCGCCGGCTCTTCCAGTCGAGCATCATCGATGAACCACGGCGTCAGCTCGCAATCGTTGGTCGATCGGAAGCGGCATTCCGTTCCGTCGATTGGCACGCTCAAAAATTCGGATCCGGCGCTCACGACGTGCCTCGCGGCGAGCGCTTGCGGGAGCGGCGTCAGCTCTAGAATCGCGGCCGATGGAATCGGTCGCACGAGCTGCGGGAAGAGCATTTTCGCGATCGAATGAATGACTTCAGGGATCTCGTCGTCGAGCTTTTGCCGAACCCGTCCGGTTAAAAAAGCTACCCCTTCGAGCAGACGCTCGACATCTGGATCGCTACCACGATCCGCCAACATCGGCGCGAGGGCCGGATACGTCCGCCCGAACTCGCGCCCGAGCTCGCGCAAGTAGTTCAGTTCGTCGGCGTAGTACTTGTTAAACAGGTAGCCTCCTCATTCGCTCGCGCACTCAATCGGACTGCAACCACCTCACTTGATGTCGATTGTTCTGTTGCGGTTCAGCGATGCTTCGAAGCTGAACTGCTGGTACGCCAAGCCGATCTTGACCGTGGCCGAGATCTCGAATTTTATCGTAAGCTGTTCCGGGTCTTTTGGCAGAGATCTTACCGTTATCTGCGAAAGGCGCGGCTCGTACAATGTGATCGTGCGCTGAAGTTCTTGCGCAAAAGTCGCGATATCGGTGGCCGTGCCGCTCATCAGATCTTCGGGGTCGACGCCGTAATCGTCGCTGGTCAGAACCGAGCGTCGACGCGTGTTGAAGATTGTCCGAAGATTGATGCGAATGCTGGCAAACAGCTCCCCTTCCGGAATTGCGCGTCGAGGGGTCGCGAATTCCGAATAGCGAATGCGTGTGAGGAGCGTGTGGCCCGACATCGTGGCTCCGTTCGTCTGCGTGAGAATAAGGTGCAGCCTGAACTGCGACTACTCTTTTTCCCCGCCGCCCCCTTCGCCTCCGCCGCCTCCTCCACCCTCGCCTGGAGCATCGGTCTGGGCAATCGCCTGAGTCCGCCCGATGAGGTGCTCTTCTTCATAAGTACGACAGCTGAACGAGACCGCTTGAAGCTCTCGCGTGTCGTTGACCGCCTTCCCCATCGGTCTGCCTCCGATGACGGTAGTCTCGCCGCTCTGCCCTCCACCGGGGTTTTTTGTGTCGTACTGTCGATACACTTGGATACCGATGACAAACGCATCCTTTAGTGTAATTCGATAGTAACACTGCGGCTTTCCGCCAGCGCCGCCGTCAGTGGCATCGCCCGACCCGACAATCGTCCAAAATTCTATGACGACGCTCTTTAGCATTTCGGTTTGAGTGCATGCGTTCATATACTGGGGCGAGGAGGCGCCGAGCTCTTTGATAACAGTGACCGGCATGATTCTGTAAGGGCCGGTGACACTCCCGCTTTGCGGGTCACTCGGGACAGAGATCTCCGTAGCGATATTGATAATCGGAGCCTGGTCTTTGTGCCCTTCAATTGGGCTTTCCCCTTTGAACACGCCCTGACTCGACCCTTCCGTCTTGATATAGCCTTCGTACGACATGACCGTCCTCCGTCGATTTCGTCGGCTAAACCCGATCAGGTTTCGCCGCCAAGTTCACCGCCCCCGAAATGGCTCTTCGTGTCCTAGTGTTCAAACGGTCGCACGGGCCCGGATTTAAGGGACGAATCATTTTTCGTGATACGAAGATTTGGCGCACCTATGGGGAGAACAGATGAAGGTGGAACACAACTTCGTGTTGCGAAAAAGGCTTTTTTTGCCGAGGATTGCGCGACTCACGCGATTGATGTGCGTGTTCGCGGCGCTATGTGCCTCGATGTCATGCAAGCTTCCCCCGCGCTCTCTCAACGAAGACATCCCGCGTCGGGCGGCGCCGATACCAGCGTGCGTCTGGCGCGACCCGCAATCGATGACGACCGATGGGTCGATCATCGGGCTTGAAGGGCCCGACTATTGGGCGCTCGTCTATCCGTCGTTCGATCGCAAAGCGTCAACGCTGGCGCAGGGGGCGCGCGATTGCACCGGTCGCGACAATTTTGCAACGCAAGAGCTCCGCTACTGCACGCCGGCAAATGGCTGGCCGCTCAATACCGGTGAAGGGCAAATGTCGCTCGGCGGCGGCCCCGATCAACTGCGCGTCGTGTGGCTCTGGGAGGGGATATGCGCCGGTGGGCTGAAGGGCGGGGCGCTCGCGCTCATACGCAATTTCAACGGGTTTGCTGAAGTGTACGCCATCGCGCCGTTTAGAGCGCTCCCGGAGCGGATGAAGTTTGCAGTGCAGCGCATGGGGCCAGAGGTCGTCGTGACGGCGGAAGATACAGGCTGCCCGCCGAAAAAAGCGGGGGAGCCGCCCGTCGCATGCGAGACGCTTATGACGATGTTCTTGCCGCGAAAAGGGCGGCTCGTGATGATGACGCGTGTGCCGATCAAGCGCGTCGGACTGCGCATGGAAGCGCAAGCGGCGAGCAGCAGCGCGCCCGGCGAAGAGGGCGCTGAGACGGGCGAGATGATCGAATACGATCTCACAACGACGGTGACCTACTTGGCGACCGGCGTGTCGCTCGTCGAAGAGATGGTGGTGCTCGATAGCGGCGGGCGGCAACTTCGCGCCGCGCAACTCGATCGAACACTAACGCTACACGACGACGAGTCGGGGCCGGCAATGCTCGCCGATACCGGCCCGCTTTGGGAGCGACTCTTTGACCGCAAAGAGCCGGCAACGCCGTGACACGTCACGGAACGATAGGAGCTATTTACCGCTATTTTTAGCGATATCGTAAGCGCACCGCGCGCCGATTGAATCGTCGTGGACCGCCGCGTCGACTTCGCGCCGCGCCCAGGTTCTGAGCTCCGCGGCGAACTCGCTTCGCCACGATCCGCCTCGCACGACGCCGCTGGCGTTCGCGCCGCTCTCCACCCACTCGGCGACGTTCCCCGCCATATCGAAAATTTCTTCGAGCGAACCGCCCGGCGTGGTGCCGCTTGGGTGTGCTCCAACAGTATCTGGCCCTTTGCCGGTCGTCGCGCACGGCCCGACTTCGAGCCCCCAGGCCGCGCGCCTGCAGACCGCACCGGTGTCGCCCCAAGGGTAGCGCCTTGTGACTCCGCCGCGCTCTCGACCGCCCGCAGCAGCAACGAGCCACTCGTCTTCCGTCGGAAGGCGGCCGCCGCGCGCGGCGCAAATTGCGATCGCTTCGTCGCGATTGAGGCCGTACGCGGCGCGCGCTGTATCATGCGCCGCCATTTCACGCGTAAATCGCCCAGGAAATAAGCGCTCCGCGTCAAACACTGTCACTTCGAACGCATCGATCGCGAAGCCGGCGACACGTTTCATTTGGGAGCGCGCGAGCCCCCCTGCTTCCCAGTCGCCCGAACCGACATCGACCGTCGTGTCGCCGATCACGACGCGACGCGCTGGTGCGATGCACTCTCCGCCAACGGCAGCAAGTGGCCTCGGACAGGCGTCCATGCGGCAAAGGCCCCCTTCGACAGTCGACGGGCAACAGCGCGCATCGACCGACTGAAACCCACTCCCGCAAAGGCGGCTAGTCGTGCGGTTTCGCAGGCGGGCCAAAAGAGCTGCCCCAATAATGGCGGTGAGGATCGCAAGCGTGATAACTGTTCGAGAGATTTTCATGACAACAGAGAAGAACAGCGACAAACCAAATGGCGGGGCGAAAAAAAAGCTAGCTATCCTCGCGCTGCTAGTGCTCGCCGCCGCGGCATACGGCGCCTACAAAGTGTTCGATGCGAAGAAGCCGTTCGAATGGAGCGGCACAGTCGAAGCGCGATCGGTGACAGTCGGTTCGCGCGTCGGCGGGCGAGTCAAAGAGGTCGTAGCACACGAGGGGGATACGCTGCACGCCGGCGACCCAATCGTTCAGCTCGAAGTCGGCGACCTCGAAGCGCAACGGGTGATGGCCGAGGCGGCGCTCGAACAGGCGAAAGCGGCGCTCGCGCGGCTCGAAAAAGGGGCTCGCCCCGAAGAAATCGCACAAGCGCACGCGCGCGAGGCGACAACGGCGCCCCCTGCATGGCAAGCGCGGGCCGATTTGGCGAGAGCCGCGCGCCTTCTTGAAACCAAAGCGATTTCGCAAGCCGAGTTCGATCGACGCGCATTCGAGGCGAAAGAGACAGCGGCGCGCGCGCTTGAAGCGAAGTCGACTGTGACGCTCGTGCGAGCAGGGGCGCGGATCGAAGATATTCGCGCGGCGCGGGCCGTTGTGGCCGCATCGCAAGGGCGGCTCGATCAGGTGAACGTGATGCTGAGCGAGCTGACAATTCGCGCCCCACAAGAAGCGCGCGTCGAATCGCTCAATTTGCGCCCAGGCGACATTCTCGCCCCGAACGCCGCAGCGGCCACGCTGATCGAACCGGGCCAGCTCTTCGTGCGAATCTATATCCCCGAAACGCAGATGGCCCGAATTCACGTGGGCGACGAGTTTCCGCTCTTCTTCGACACGTTTCCGAATCGCGAATTTCACGGCAAAATTGAGTCTATTAATGAGACGGGCGAGTACACGCCGCGCAATTTGCAAACCGCCGACGAGCGCGCGTACCAGGTGTTTGGCGCGCGGGTCGGCCTGCTCGACGGCCACGCCGAAGTCCGAGCGGGGATGGCGGCGTTCATGCGAGTGCCGCGGTGATCGAACCTGAGAAAGGTCCCGGGTCGCTCGCGGGCACTTCGGCGATTGTCGTCGACTCCGTGACACGTCGATTTGGCGACGTAACGGCGCTCGACAAGGTCACTCTAAACGTGCGAACAGGCTCAATTTACGGGCTTTTGGGGCCAAACGGGTCCGGCAAGTCGACATTGATTCGGATTTTGTGCGGGCTACTGGCGCCGACATCGGGCGAAGCGCTCGTCCTCGGCCTCAACGTGGCGACAAGCGGTGAAGAGATCCGGCGCCGCATCGGCTACATGAGCCAAAAATTCGCGCTCTATCCCGACCTGACCGTTCGCGAAAATCTCGAGTTTTATGCTCGGATTTACGGCCTTTCGGGCGCCAAAGTGAAGGAGCGTTGCGACGCCGCGGTCGAGCTCACGCACATCGGTCCGTACATCGACAGGCGAGCCGAGCTGCTCTCGGGTGGATGGAAGCAGCGGCTCGCGCTCGGCGCCGCGCTTCTTCACGAGCCCCGCGTTCTCTTTCTCGACGAGCCGACCGCCGGGATCGATCCGGTCGCCCGACGCGAGTTGTGGGATGTGCTCTTCCGCCTCGCCGCGACCGGCGTCACCCTGCTCGTAACGACGCACTATATGGACGAAGCCGAGCGGTGCAGCGCGATCGGCTACTTGTACTTGGCGCAAATGCTCGTCACGGGGACGCCGGACGAGCTGAAGCGTCTTCCGCAAATCCAATACCATGGCGGGCGACGGGTCGAAGTCGAAACGCACCGCACCGCGGCCGCGCTCGCATGGCTTCAAAATGAGTCTTTTTGTCTCGAAGCGACGATTTTCGGGCAGGCGGTGCATGCCGTGGTCGCCAGCAACGTTAACGACGACGAGCTGCTCCGTCGGCTCCACGCGGCAGGGTTTGACCGAGCAACCGTGCGTGAAGTCGAGCCGTCGCTCGAAGACGTTTTCGTCACACTAACGCGAAAAGCAGCGCTCGAGCGAAACGCGGCCCGCACCGAGGAAGCCTAAATCCGGCAAGGACAGCTATGTGGAACTCTTTTGTCGCGATTTTCAGAAAAGAAGTTTTGCACATTCAGCGCGACCGCTCGGTGCTGTTTATTTCGCTCGCGATTCCGCTTTTTCAGCTTCTTTTGTTCGGCTTTATTGACCAGATTGCCCGCGACCTGCCCACGGTGGTCGTCGATGGCGATCATTCACGATATAGCCGCGAATTTATGGATAAATTGCGCGCGACGCGCACGTTTAAAATTACTCACGTCACCAGCGATCAGCGCGTGGCGAGAGCCGATATCGTCGCGGGGCGGGCGAGTGTCGGCATCGTCATTCCCCCCAATTTTCACAATGACTTGGCCCGCGGGGAAACGGGAGAAGTTCTCGTTCTGATCGACGGGTCGGACGCTACCGTCAGCTCGCAGGCGCTCGCGGCAATCAACGGTATTGCCGCCAAAGCGAATCTCGAAAAACTCTCGCGCGTCATTGGAGGGCACGAGCCGCCGCCCGAACAATACGCGGTTCATCCGACAATTTTATTCAATCCGGATGGGCGGACGGCGAACTACATTATTCCCGGCCTCGCAGCGATATTGATTCAGATTCTCATTACGACGCTCTGTTCGATATCAATCGTGAGAGAGCGCGAGACCGGCACATTCGAACAGCTGCTCGTCACGCCGGTTCATCCGGTCGGACTCATGCTCGGAAAAGTCGCCCCTTATATGTTCTTCGGCCTTGCCGAGATGGCGATGATTCTCGGGGTCATGCGTTGGGGCTTTAGCGTCCCAATTCGCGGCAATCTGATTTTCTTGTTCGTGATGGGAATAATTTACATTTGCGCGCTGCTTGCGCTGGGACTCTATGTATCGACCCGCGCAAAGTCGCAGGCGCAGGCGCAGCAGATGGCTCAGTTCTTCTTTTTGCCGTCAGTCTTTTTGAGCGGTTACATCTTTCCGACGTCGAGTCTACCGGTCGTACTTAAGGTTATTGGGCGGCTTCTTCCGGCAACGCACATGATCGAAATAATGAGGGGGGTCGTTCTGCGCGATGCGGGCCCTCTCGATTTACTGCCCAATGTTTTGGCTCTTATCGGGCTTAGCGCGTCGCTAGTATGGCTGAGCCTGCGCGGGTTTCATAAAGCAGCTTTATAGACTTTCGCGGTCGAAACCCAGTACTTCACTGGATTACAACGCAGGATTGTTGACAGAGGACAAGTCGTCGCTACCATTCGCCCCGCTCATGATAGGGGGCACATTTCGTGCAAGTGGCGCCTCTTTATATCGGCAAATAGGCTTTTTCGGTGCATCGCTCAAGTGTTGGGTGAAGCGTGAACTTCGGTAACATCACAAAAAACGGAGATCGGATGTCAAGCGACGTAATGATCTACGCGAACGACCTGACCAAAAATTTTGGTTCGTTTCGTGCGCTCGATAAGATCAATTTTGAAGTCCGGCGTGGCGAAGTCGTTGGATTCCTGGGGCCAAACGGCGCCGGCAAATCGACGACGATGCGAATTCTTACCTGTTTCATCGCGCCGTCAGGAGGCGTCGCGAAGATCAATGGGCACGACATCTTCGACGATACTCTCGAAGTACGTCGGAGCGTCGGCTACTTGCCGCAGCGCGCACCGCTCTATCTTGAGATGAGCGTGCTCGAATATTTGCGCTTTGCCGCAGATATTCGCCAATTGGACGACGCAACGTTTAAGAAACGAGCGCGAAACGTCGTTGAAGTGTGCGGCCTGGCGCAAGTTCTCGGCAAAGAGATCCGCCACTTGTCGCACGGCTACCGTCAGCGCGTCGGGCTCGGCCAGGCGCTTATTCACGACCCACCGATTCTGATTTTGGACGAGCCGACAAGCGACCTCGACCCGAACGAAAAGGCCGAGTTTCTCGACTATTTGAAGCAGATCGGCAAGCAGCGAACCGTGCTCCTGTCGACGCACAATCTCGCCGAAGTCGAAATTGCCTGCTCGCGGGCGATCATCGTGTCGAGCGGGCGAATTGTCGCCGACGGCGCGCTCGATGATATTCGCGCAAAAGCTGGCAAAATTCGCTACGTCACGTCGATTCAGGGCGAGGCGGGGCGCGCGTTGCCGCGGTCAGAGCTTCAGGCAGCGCTGTCGGGCATCCGTGGCGTTACGCGCGTAGCAGACCTCGCGAGCGACGAAGCGGGCCATTCATTCGAGCTGTCGAGCAACCGCGACATCGACCTGCGCCGCGACATCTTCAGACTAGCAGTCGATAAGGGGTGGACACTGCTCGAACTGCACCGCGACACGCAGACTCTCGAGGATGTCTTCCGCGAACTAACAATCGGTGATGAGCGACGCAACCGAAGCCTCGGGAGCAACGGTCAAAGCCAGCGCCACCACATGGAACAGAGCGTACAGGGATAGCCGCCATGCAAAATATTAAAACGATCGCACGCCGTGAAATGCGGGCCTATTTTGATTCGCTCGTCGCCTATGTCGTCATCGGCGGCAGCATGCTGGGGCTCGGCATCTTTTTCTTCCTGTTTCAGCAGGGGGGGTTTTGGCAGGTCGACCGCGCGACGATGGCGCGCATGTTCGAGTTTATGCCGTGGGCGCTTACCCTTCTCGTCATCCCGCTCATTACAATGCGCCTTCTCGCCGACGAAAAGCGGTCGGGGACGCTCGAGCTTTTGATCACGATGCCGGTGAAAGACAGCGACGTCATTCTCGGCAAATATTTCGCCGCGCTTGGGCTCGCGACGGTTCTGCTTCTCGCCACTTTGATCTACCCGATCGCGATGTTCGTCTGGCCATGGCACATCGGCGCGCTCGATTGGGGCCCGGTGTTCGCCGGCTACCTGGGGCTGTTTCTCTTTTCAGCCGCCGGAATTGCCATCGGCCTCCTCTATTCGAGCATCACCGATAGTCAGATCATCGCGTTTTTCCTCACGGTGACGACGCTCCTCTTCATCTACTTCATCGGCAGCCTCGCCGAAACTGTGCATCACGCGGTTGGTGACGTCATTTCGTTCGTCAGCTTTCAATCGCGATTTCACCCATTCGCGCGCGGGCTCGTCGACACGCGCGATGTCCTCTACTTCCTCTCAATCACGGCAATTTGTCTGCTGATTGCGTTTCGCTCTCTTGAGAGCCGGAAGTGGTCGTAGCGCGCAAGCGCTACCTGATGCCCCATAAAGATTCGTGAGGAGTGACATGGAAAAGAAACGTAAGGCCGCAGCAGAGAGCGGCATATTAATTCTGGTAGTGGCTGCGATTTTTATCGCCGTGAATGCGCTAAGCGCGTTCGGCGGGTACAAAAGGTACGACACGACGCAAGCCAAGAGGCACACGCTGTCGACCGGCAGCGGGCGTCTGCTCACGTCGATGAAACAGAATTTGCACGTCGATGCGTACGTGACCAAAGGGCTGCCAAAGCTCGATGCATTCACCCGCGATTTGCGCGACTTGCTGCAAGAGTACAAAGCATCAAGCGGCGGCAAGTTCGACTTCACAATCATCGAAGCGAAGAACGAAGAAGACAAAAAAGCGGCCAAAGAGGCCGGGCTTGTCGAGCAGCCATTTGGCGAAGCGAGCGAAACCGATCAGCAGTCGGCCGCTGTTGCAATGGGCTTCATGGGGCTCGTGTTCAAATACGGCTCAGAAAAAGACGCGATCAAGTTCCTCCCGCCAGACCGCACCGACGGGCTCGAGTTTTGGATCACGAACAAAATTCGTGAAATCCGCGACAAAGGCGATGAAATTAAGCACAAAATCGGCGTGCTCACCGGCCACGACGAAATCAAGCTGACAGAAGCGAACCTTGTCCCCGCACAGGCCGGCAAGCCGAACATTCAGCAGATCATCACGCAGAACTTCCCGTTCTACACGTTCGAAGATGTCGATCTGAAAAGCGGCGACAGCGAAATCGATGAGTCGCTCGACGGCCTTTTGATCACGCAGCCGAGCAAAGATCTGACGGAAAAAGAGCTTCGCCGCATCGACCAGTTCCTCATGAAGGGGAAGACGCTCGCGATTATCGCAAGCGCGGTCAACATGAAAGCGAGCGACCCGTCGATGCGCGCCGAGCTGTCGACGCACGGTCTCGAGAAGCTCCTCGCCGGCTACGGGATTGAGCTCCGCAAAGACGTGGTGCTCGACTTCGGTCGCTCGATGCGCGTTCTAGTGCCGACCCAGGGCGGCATCGGGCAGGCGCGTTTCCCGCAGATTTTGACGGTTCAAGAAGATCCGCGTTTTTCGGGCGACGAGAAGCTCCTCGATTCTTCGCACCCGGCCTTTTTCCGGATGCAAGAAGTTGCGTTTCCGTACGCGTCGTCGATTTTGACGCACCCGGAGAAGCAGCCTGAAGCGAAAATGCAAGTCATCGCGCGATCGACTCCGCGGTCGGTGCGCCAAGAGGGCGATACGGCCGATTTGAAGCCGTTTCAGCAGTGGACGCCAAAAGGGGAGTGGGCGCAGCAGATCATCGCCGTCGACCTCGAAGGTGGCCTAAAAACAGCGTTTCCTGAAGGCGATAAGCAGGGGGTCGAAGGCCCCGAAAAGAGCGTGAAGTCGTCGCGTATTTTCGTTATCGCGTCATCCGGCTTCTTGACGAATCCGTTCGCGCGAGCCGGCAACGGGATCGACATGAGCCAGTTCGGCGGGCAATTCGGCGGGATGCCGATGGGCGGCGACGAGAACATTCTTCAGCTTGCAGGGCCATACGCTCAGCAGGCGCTAACAAACGCGATTTTGGCGTTCAAGAACACGCTCGACGTCATCACCGGCGATACCGACCTGCTCGCCGTCTCGGCAAAGATTCTGAGCGAGCCGGGGCTTGTCTACGGCGACGTAAGCAAGCCAACATTCGACCCGAACGAGACGGATGAGGCGCTGAAGAAGCACGACGACGACTCGAAATCGGCACGAAAAATGACGCAGATGGCGATTCAGTGGATTTTGATCCCCGGCCTACCGCTTCTGTTCGTTCTATACGGCGTCGCGCGTTGGCGCATGCGCAACACTCGACGCGAACACGTATCGCTCGCATAACGCGGGCGTCAGACCACTTTTGAAGGTTGAAAATCATGGCACTTACCCGTGAGCATAAGATTGTCGGCGGCTTGGTCGTGCTTGCTGCACTGAGCGGCCTTGTCTACGTGCAGATTAAAAAAGACAGCATGATCGGCACGCCGCAAGCGGCAGCAGTCAACATGCCGGCGATCGGCACGTCGGAAGAAATCGATAAAATCAGCATTAAAAACGGCGAAAAGCCCGAAGTTGTCCTCGAGAAAAAGGGGGATAAGTGGGCCGTCACACAGCCGCTGAGCGTCCCTGCGAACCAGGCCAACGTAAAGTCGCTGCTCGACAATCTCAAAGAGATCAAAGCCAAAGAAGTCGTCTCGCTTGCGGGCGACGAAGGGCTCAAGAAGCAGTACGACCTCGACGGCACGAAAGTGCTGCACTTGACTGCCTGGAAAGGCGCCGACAAAAAAGTCGACAACTACTTCGGCAAGTCGGGCGGTCGCGGCGAGATGATGATGACGGCCGATCGACCGGAGATTTTCGCGGCGTCGGGCTACTCGAGCTACCTCTACTCGCGCGAGCTAAAAAACTGGCGCGACACCGAGATTTTGAAGTTCGATGACGCGAACGTCGCGCAAATGATCATCGAGAACAAGAACGGCACGCTCTCGTTCACCAAAGGTGAAAAGTGGGCGGCGACAAGCCGCGGAAACGCGATCGACAAATTTGACGAAGAAAAAGTCAAAGATGCGCTCCGATCGTTCAAGTCGCTGAACGCGGAAGACTTTGGCGATGGCAAAACACCGGCAGAAACAGGGCTCGATAAGCCTGAAGCAACGGTGGCAATCACGCTGAAAGACAACGCCGGCAAGTATCTGCTGCATGTTGGCAAAGTGTCGACAGGAACGTCGCACTACGCACAAAAAGAAGGCGATCCGACAATTTTCGTAATCGGAAGCTGGATCGCCGATTGGGCAACCGCGTCAGACGCGAAGTTCCAAAAGACCGAAAAGCCAGCAGCAACAGGCACGGCAAAAGCCGACAGCGCAAAGCCACACGGCCACTAGCTAGGCGCTGTTTAACAAATCAAAAGGCAAAAACTTAACAGGGAGGGCGGGAGATCGGGAGTAGTTTTTGGTTTGTGGTTTTTCGACCGAAAACCTCCCGATCTCCCGCCCTCCCTGTTCACATTCTGCGGTTTTTCAGGCGGCAGCTTTGAACACGGCCATTACATCTGCGAGCAGCTTTAGCGCCTCTCCTCGTGGCCGCTGAAACGCGTTTCGCCCCATGATTGAGCCGAATGCTCCCCCTGCGGCTAGCTCTCGCACTTCGGCGATGACTTCTTCCGTCCCCTTCGCTTCGCCTCCGCTAAAAATCACGATCCGCTTGCCGTTGAAGGCGCTTTGGATGCAGTGCTTTACGCGGTCGGCCAGCGTTTTCGTCGGTATCGAGTACTTCTCGAAAACTTTTTTCGCCTCGGCCTGCTCGATAAAATCTTTCGGCGGCTTGATCTTGATGATGTGCGCGCCTAGCTGCGCCGAAATTTGCGCCGCGTAGCCGCAAACATCGACCGCCGTCTCCCCCTCCTTTGAAATGCCGGCGCCTCGCGGGTAGGCCCACACCACTGTTGGTAGCCCCTTCGATTTCGCCTCTTCGATGAGCTCGCGCAAATCTTCGTACATATGATTCCGGTCGCCCGAGCCTGGATAAATCGTGTAGCCGATGGCGACGCAGCCGAGCCTCAACGCATCTTTCACCGAACCGGTGACGGCGCTTCGCGGTTGATCGACTTTTGCGAGCGTATCGGAGTTGTTAAGCTTGAGAATTGTCGGTATTTGCCCGGCGAACTTATCGGCCGACGCTTCCAAAAAACCGAGCGGCGCGGCGTAGGCGTTGCACCCTGAATCGATCGCCAGCTGAAAATGATAATCGGGGTCGTACGCCGCGGGGTTCGGTGCGAACGAGCGGGCGGCGCCGTGCTCAAACCCTTGGTCGACCGGGAGCATGACGAGCTTCCCCGTCCCCGCGAGAGTGCCGTGGTTTAGCAGCCGCGCCAAATTGGTGCGTACGCCGACGTTGTCAGAACCGTACCACGATAAAATCTGCTTCACGCGTTCAGACGAGGGCATGCGCCGGTGCTCCTAGGTTTTTTGGGGACAAAGTGCGGCACAGGATAGGGCCAGCCCACCAGAGCGGCAAGTGGCTTACGCGAGCTCGACGCGAGAGCACTGTTGCAGCGATTCGCGGTGCGCCGCTAGAGTGCGGCGTCGATGGCGAACCAGGGGAACGAGGGGCGGACACTTGGCGAGCTCGCTGAGCATGTTCGCGGCGAAGTGATCGGCGACCCAGCCGTCGTGATTGTCGGCGTGAACAGTTTGGAAGGGGCGGGGCTCGGCGAAATCGCGTTTTACAAAAGCCGGAAGCACGCGGCCGCTTTTGCATCAACAGGCGCGGCGGCGGTGATTGTGTCTCGCGAGGCGACCGCCGAGAGCCTCCCGCGCGATGTAGCGAGTCGCTCGCTTCCACTTCTACGCGTGAACGATCCGCAGCTCGCTTGGGCCCGAATTTCTCAGCTTTTTAATCCGCGCCCCACAGCCTCCAGTGGCATTCGCCGAGGCGCGCACGTGCACGAAGAGGCCGAGATTGACCCGCATGCGACAGTCATGGCAGGCGCGACCGTTGAACGACGCGCGCGCATCGGTGCGCGAACGGTGCTCTTCCCCGGCGTCTACATCGGCGAAAGCGCAGTGATTGGCAGCGACTGCCTGATCTATCCAAACGTCACCGTTCGCGAACGCTGCGTTATCGGTTCGCGAGTCACGCTGCATCCATCGTGCGTCATCGGCGCCGATGGTTTCGGTTATGTCGTCGACCGCGACACCGGCGAGCAGGTCGCAATTCCGCAAATCGGAATTGTGCGCATTCAAGACGACGTCGAAATTGGGGCATGTTCATGCGTCGATCGCGCCACGGTCGGAGAGACGCTGATCGAACGCGGCGTGAAAATCGATAATTTGGTGCAAATTGCCCACAATGTGAAGGTTGAACGCGGCGCAATTCTCTGCGCACAAGTTGGCGTCGCGGGGTCTAGCTCAATTGGGCGCGGTGCGATCCTGACCGGCCAAGTGGGGGTGAACGACCATGTTCGCGTCGGCGAAGGGGCGGTCTGCCTCACCAGCTGCGGAGTGGTACAGTCGATCGCCGACAACGCACACGTCTCGGGGACCCCCGCGTTTGACCACACCGCCTGGTTGCGAGCGAGCGCGCTTTTTCGTCAGCTCCCAAGTCTCGTAAAGCGATGGCGTAGTTTTGAGAAGCGACTTGCGCAGCTTGAACTTGGACGCGAGCCTTGATTCCGCAAGCCCAAAGGGAAACGCCGCATCAGGTTCGCGAAAGGAGGATTCATCCGACGGCGATCGTGCATCCGGCAGCCGAGCTGCACGAGTCGGTCGAGGTCGGTCCATACGCGGTGATCGGCCCACTCGTCACGATCGGCGCGCATACAACGATCGGCCCGCACGCAGTGATCGAGGGGGATACTACGATTGGCGAGGGCAATCGCATTTTTCAATTCGCGAGCATTGGGGCGATCCCGCAAGTCCTAAAGTACGCGGGGGAGCCAACGCGGCTGGTGATTGGCGATCGGAATACAATTCGTGAATTTGCGACGATTCACATCGGCACGGTCGACGGCGGTTCGGTGACGCGCATCGGCGATGGCAATCTTCTGATGGCCTACAGCCATGTCGCGCATGACTGCATCGTTGGTAACGGCTGTATTTTTGCCAACAACGTCACACTTGGTGGCCATGTCGTGGTTGACGATTTTGCCTCCATTGGTGGGCTGGCCGGAGTTCATCAGCGGACACGAATCGGAACGCATGCCTTTGTTTCAGCTAGCGCCCTCGTCGTAATGGACATTACGCCATATTGTTTTGCGCAGGGGGACCGCGCAGCCGTGGTCGGGATCAACTCTGCCGGATTACTTCGTCACGGATTTGAGCCGGCACCGATGGCACGCATTAAAAGCAGCTACCGCACTCTCTTTCGCTCGGGGCTTCTGTTGGCCGACGCGCTCACGAAATTGCGAACCGACTATGCGGCTCACGACGAGATTCAAGCAATCGTTCGTTTTGCGGAGAGCTCCGAGCGCGGGCTTGCGCGCGAACGCTCGCGGCGCCGCGGAGCAGCGTGACGAACGTTACGCCGTGGCTCTCTGGCATCGGCTTGCATAGCGGCCTCGCGACCCATGCGCGCATTTGCATTGAAGACGGGCCGCTGCGCGTTCGACGCGTCGATGGCGCACGGAGCGAAGCGATTGTGTCGCTCACGTCCGCTCGACCGATTCCACGAACATCGAGGATCGCGCTGTCTGACGGCCGCACCGTCGAAATGGTGGAGCACATTTTCGCGCCGCTGATGGCAAGTCGGCGCTTTCGCAACCTGGTCGTCGAAGTCGACGGCCCCGAAGTACCGCTGCTCGACGGCGGAGCCTCGCAATGGTCCGACGCTCTCGAGGCGATTCGAGCGCTCGAACCGCAAGAGCCGCTTCAAATCGTGAAGCCGTGGTGCGACGAATTTGAAGGAATGATGCTTCGGCTGGAGCCGGGCGAATTTCAGATCGCCGTGACGACCGACTTTCGTCATCACAAACTCGATGCGCGCACGACCTTTTGGGACGGCTCGTGGAAATCATTTCGCGAGCACATAGCCCCCGCGCGAGCATTCGGTTTTTACTCCGAAGCGCGAGCTCTTTGGGGCGCCGGCCGCGCCTTAGGCATCGACCGGCGTTCGCTCGTTGTCTTTGACGAGGAGGGAAAGCCCGACCCGACGTTCGCCGCCCCATTTCCAAACGAAGTACACAGTCACAAATTGCTCGATTTTATTGGTGATTTGGCATTAATCGGCCAACCGATCACCGGGCGCATCGAGGCGTCAAACCCCGGCCACTCGCGAACTTTGCACCTCCTCGGCGCCGCTCTGCGCGACGGTGCGTTCGGCGCGGTAGCGCGCGTCCCGCCACAAGAGGTAGCGAAAGACCACTTGGTAGATCGCTAGCATCGAGCCAAGATTCGCAACCAAAACGCCGATGTAGCCAAAGCCAAAAATTGTGAGCGTCAGAAAAAGGAGGAGCACGGTGTTGACGGTGATCGCCAGAAAAAATGCCCGAGCTCGAAGCTGAGCGACAAGCGCACTCTCGACCCGTTCACGCGAAAACGTGGCAAGATAGAGCCCCACCAGCACAAGCAATATCGCGACATCGCCCCCGATATTTGCGTGAATCCACTTGAACGACTTCGACTCCAACGCCACAGAGCTGATGGCGAACATTTGCGTTTCGAAAATCTTCGGCATAAATTTAAAGCGATATTTGGCAACCGCAAGAGCAATGCCGGCGCATGCGATCGCTAGACCGATCGGGCAAAAAACGCGCGGCAATCGCGGTACAGTGAAACGTGATAGGTGCGTCGAATCTTCGTTCATTGGTGCTCGCAACGCTTTCCAGCCCGTTCGTATCGTCATCCGGCCCCCTAATCTAGATACGGAGCGATAGCATCGATGGATCGCCGCATTACGTCATCGCCCAGAGTAGACAGCGCCCTTGCCGCACCGGTCGACCGCGCAGTCCGCCTCGCCAACGCTTCGCTCGCCACCGGACGTAGCTCAGAAAAATTGGTGACCTGTGTTGCGGCGCCCAGCGACACGAGCTGCTCCGATATACCCCGGAAGCTGCTCATATCGGGTCCAAAAAAAATTGGCGCGTCGAAATGCGCCGGCTCGATCGGATTGTGCCCCCCATGCCGACTCGAACCGCCGATCCATGTTGCGTCCGAAATAGCGAAAAATAAGGGCAATTCGCCGAATGTGTCGACGACGTGCACCTGCGTAGAGTCTTCGATCGGGCCACGTGACCGCACGGTTGCGCGGAGCTGGTGCGACGCGATTACCGTGAGCACGCCGCGCCTTCGCGCTGGATGGCGCAGCGCGATGATCGTCAACAGTCTAGGATGCTCTTGCTCGAGCTGACTATGCAGCTGACAGATCAGACGCTCCTCGCCTCGATGAGTGCTGGCCGCAAAGAGTACCGGCCGGTTGCCAATCCGCTGCTTCATCATCTGCTCTTGCTCGGAATTGCGAGGTGGACGGCCCGCGCAGAGCTTTAGGTTGCCGACTTGAAGAACGACAGGTTTGCCCAGTTCAGCCGAAGAGAGCTGCGAAAACCTAACGGTATCTTCTTCGCTTTGCCCCAAGATAAGCGAAAAATTGCGAAGCAGCTTCGCGGCAAACGGACGGAAGAAGTTCCATCGTCTAAAAGACCGATCCGACAACCGGGCGCTGAGCAGAACGATTGGGCACCGTTTCGAGCCAATGGCCAACAAATTGGGCCAAAGCTCCGACTCAACAAGGAACCCAACCCGCGGACGCCAACCGCTGAAAAATCGCGCAACGCACGTGTACTCATCGAACGGCACGACTTGATGAATCGTTCGCGGAGGCAATCGACGAGCCACCCAATCGGCCGATGTGACTGTGCCAGTGGTCAGCAAAAAATGCGCGTTTGGATCGCGCTCTCCAAGATGACGCGCCAAAGTCAAAGCAACCGTCGATTCGCCGATGCTGGCCGCATGAATCCATATGCGCCCCGCCATCGGCCCCACTCCAGGCTCGATGCTCCCGACCGACCTAACGCCGAACCGCTCACCGAGCCGACCGGCAAGCTCTTTTCGTCGAATGAGGCGATAGACGATAAAGAGCGACCAAAGCGGGGCGCACAGAATCCAAAGAAGGCGATATAGAACAAGCATGGCGTTTAGAGATTGAGCGCGGGCCTCACGTCAAACGTTGCGTCAATCTCAAGCAACACTTCGTTCACGCTCGGTGATCGCAAAGTATCACCGACCGCCCGCGCGAGTGGTGACCAATACGGCTCGCTGCGCCAACGTGGCGACGCGCAGTAAATCGCAATTGTCGGCTTACCAAGCACGGCCGACAGCTGGATAAGCCCCGTGTCCACACCGACGGCCAGCTGCGCATTGCCTACAACTGAAAAGAGCTCTTTCAGGGAAAATAGGCGCGGGACAACGGCACCGGGCACTTCTGATGCGAAGCAATCGCTGATCGTCTTTTCGTCACGGCTACCCCACAAAAAAACCGGAGTCATTCCGCGTCGCGACAGCTCTCGCCCGAGCGCGACCCAACTGGAATTTCCCCATCGCTTCGATGTCCGCGCCGTTGAATGAATGCAGAGAGCATACGGTCGCCCTCCCCCTCTTCCCACGCGGCGTGAGAAGTCGTCACGGAGTGGGCAAGGGGCGTCCAGCAGGCTCGCCGTCGCCTGCCGGTCGTAGAAGCGTGGAGGAGTCAGCGCGCAATCGGAAGGGTGACCGATCGCCACAGCCGCGACCCTCCGTGACTGATCGACGGCGTGCGTTCGCGGCGCAATCGGCACCGCGTCGGTATAGAACCAACGCGCGAGAGGCTCATAGGATGCTGGATGGACGCGATTCGCCGCGCCGACGACTGCAACCGAGCCCGATCGGCGAGCTAAGCGGCCAATCGCCGCCGACTTTATAAGCCCTTGCGTGTCGATGATCAGATCGTACTCAGTCAACCGAAGCGCCCGATGCATTTGCTCGAGCCTCACGAACCCATCGTGAGAAAAATTGCGCTTTAGTCGCCGTAAGCAGACAGGGATGGCTCGATCGATGCCGCGAGCCGGCCCACGTCGTTGCAGCGGCTGCAAGAGCTCAACGTACGCTTCTTCTACCGCCCAATCGACTCGAGCATCTGGGTACTTCGCGCGAACGTCCCACACAATTGGCAGCGTGTGAAGGACATCTCCCAACGACGAGAGTTTGACGATGAGAATGTTCATATCCGAGGAGCGCAGATCAAACGCTGCTGGCAAAGCCGAAAACCTAGCTCAGTTCCATCAGAAATTCAGTCAGGTCAGACAAAGGCACCGCCTCGCACTCCTCCGACAAGCGGAGTCTGCGACCGCCGAATGTTACCAAGGTGATTTGTTTCACTTGAGGAAATGTCTTTTTGAAGCTTGGAGGGATCTTCATCGCTTGAGTCGATTGCATGCTCATTTTAGCATCAAGGGCAAAGACCTCTCCCCTGGCCGTGCTGATGATAAAGTCGATTTCTTCACCCTCTTTTGTTCGCCACAAATAGAGATTCCAATCCTTCCCGTAATTTTCAATAAACTTAAACAGCTCGGAAAAGACCAATGTCTCGAACAACGCTCCAGCCTGCGGGCTCGTTATTAGCGGAGCGACCTCTCTCCACCCCTGCAATCGCACAGCAAGTCCGGTATCCAAAAAATAGCATTTTGGTGCTTTTGTTAGACGCTTATTCAGATTGGATGCGAATGGCCTTAGACAGTGGACCAACCCGGTGCGCTCCAAAATGCTGACCCAGTCTTTGACCGTGACGGCTTGAATACCGCTATCGCGAGCTACATTCGCATAGTCCAACAACATGCCTGTTCGAGCCGCAAGTAATGCAAGAACGATATTGAACGCCTCTTGCTTTTGAATGCCGGCGCTTAATACGATGTCTTTTTCGACGTAGCTTCGCACGTAATCATTGATGTAGTGGATGGGAGACAGCTGCTCATCGATATAAAGCTCAGGCCATCCACCTTTGAACAAAACGTCGCTGATACTGACCTTGGAGTAAGCTCTTTTTATTTCATGTACGGTCAGCGTATTAAGCTCAAAGTAGCTTGCGCGACCCGCCAAGCTTTCCTTAATGCTCTTATCCATTTCCAGCTGATTCGAGCCGGTCATCCTGAACAGCACCGTCGTGAGGCGACCGCTAATCAGTCGCTCTTTTTTTATTCGATCAACATATCGCTTAATTTCCGGAAATATGTTTGGCACATACTGCACTTCGTCCAGCAGGATAGGCGGACTAAATTGCTCAAAGAATAGAGCCGGGTCCCGATTCGCCAATGTCCGCAACTGCAGATCGTCGAACGTAACTTCTTTGAACGACGGAGTCGCCAAATGCCCCAGTAATGTACTTTTTCCGCATTGGCGCGGTCCGATAACGAGCTGAACCGGCGTCTGATTCACAGAGAGTCTCGATGTAATATCCCGTTCGATGTACACCTGACGATTATAAGGTGCCAACTTAGAATCGTCAAGGCGCTCACCGTGCCTTCCGTGGCGAATCGCTACGGAGGTCGTTGGTAGCTGCCCGAATCCATTTCTTCGTGCGCGGCGTTGAGATAATCATCAATGGTGTCCAGCGCCATCTCACCGATCGTCGTTCGCTATTCACGTCTTGGCGATCTCGTCATGGCGATTCCGGCGATTCGCGCGCTTTCGGAGCGATATTCGTCTCCGGTTACAGTGGTCACAAAAGCAGCATGGGGGAACGAGCTATTCGTTGGCTTGCCATTCGTTCGCGACGTCGTGACCGTTCGGTCGAGCCACGCTCCATATTGGATAAGTCCGGACCAGTGGGCGCTAACGCGCTTCTTTCGGCTCAATCGCTCGCGACCGGTCTTTCTACTCGAAGATAGCGCGAAGACTCGCCGCCTCTGCCGGCGTGCGGAGGCCAATGTTGTAGCTGCTCGCACGCGGCCTGCTCAACTCATAAACGAGCACAATATCGACGCCAACGCACGTGCGTGCCATTTTGGCCAAGGTGAGTATCAACGCCAGCCTGAGCTGGCGGTCAGCCAAGGCGAAGTTTCGGCGTGCCGCGGTTGGCTCGCCGCGATTGGGTCGACTCCGTCACCGATCGTAGTGCACCCCGGAAGCCGCGATGCGCAGCGAGGGCGAACTAGGAGTTGTCGTGCCTGGCATATCGATCGCTGGTTGGCCGTTATTGCGGACCTTCGCCTGCGCCATCCCGATACGAGCGTAGTTATTACCGGAACAAAGCCCGAACGGGCGATCTGCGCGAACTTGGCCTCCTGTGCCGGCACCGGTGTCATGAGCGTCGCTGGCGAGACGAGTCTTCGATCTCTTATGGCGCTTCTCCGACTTGGGCGCGGCTGCATCAGTGTCGACACGGGGCCCGCGCATGTCGCCGCAGCGGTCGGATGCCCGCTCGTTGTGCTTTTTGGCAAGACCGACCCTCGGATAAACGGTCCCGTTGCTCCAAAGAGTCGCATTCGTATTCTCACCGGACCTCCCGGTGCAGCTGAGCCACCGGGCGAACGCGCTTGGGCCGGAACTCATTCAATGCTCGGAATTACACCGGAAATGGTGAATGAAGCATGGCATTCCCTTAACCAAGAGCGCTCAAACCAAGAAGTGCCCGCGTTTTGAAACGATTCCGTTGGGCGGTTACCCGCTTCTTTAATCGGGCGGTCCGGTATCCGCCGTGGTTGGCGTTATTTTGGGCAGTAAAGAGGTCAAAAACGATGCCCTCTCGACCGACCCGAGTGCTCTTTTGGTGCCACCCGGGAATGGGCGACATCATTTTGACGACGCCGATCTTTAGGAGTTTGAAGCAGAGTCGTCCTGAGCTCGCCATCGACGTCGTCACTTCACCCACTGCTGCGCCGATACTGGATCACAATCCGAATCTTCGCCGCGTTTGGCAAAGCCGTTCGGTTGGATTGAGCGCCCACGAGCTTACGCTTGTTCGCCAACTTCGGCGCGAACAGTACGACGTGATTGTCGACCTGTGCCATCGCGCAAATCCGATGCGCCTTTTAAAAATGCGCCTGTTGGGCGACCGATATCGAGTGTTCCTACGCCACAAAAACTCCGAGTCGAAGCGCGGAAGCGCGGAGACCTGGAACGTTTACGATAAAATCGTTGAGGCCGACAACAGCGAGCACTTTGCAAAATACCAAGCCTCATGCTTGAGCATTTTCGGAATTGAGACGAGCGACGAACGCTACGAAATATTCACTGGCATGGAACTACAATGCGTTGTTCCAGACGGGACGCCACCGTCTCTCCGCGTGCTTTTGAATGTCGGCGGAAAAAGACGCAGCAACTCGCTTTCGTTCGACCAGACAAGGCATGTTCTCCGCACGATCCGGCAGGAAGTTCCCGGCGCAATCATTTTTTTCAACGCCCACAACGTGCATTGGTTCGCCCAAAAAAAAGAAGAACTTCAGCGCGAGGCGGGAGGCATTGTGGTGCTCACACGAATCACGGTTTCCGACCTTGTTTCACGGGTCAAATCGGCCGATCTCGTCGTCACCACTGACACGGGCACTTGCCACGTGGCAACGGCGGTAGGCGCAAAACAGATCATATTGAGCTCGATTCGAAATGCGGAGACTCAACGTTTTTTGCCGAGTTACGGCTGGTACCGGCATCTCTCTGGCGAAGAAGCCGAGCTTCCCGACGCCGAGATCTTAACCAGGCACCTAAGAGCAGCACTTGCATCGGCTTGCTAAAAATAAAGTTCGCAATGCACGTCCATTGATCGCTCAAGCGATCTGGAGCAAGTTGCCATACACATTGCGTCACCCGCGGCCACGTGTCGTGTCGCACGGCAAAGACAAGATACGCATAGAGCGGGCGAGGGCATGGCCCAATGCGATCGCGTACCGCGCGCCACGCGTTGCTCAATCGGTGCTTCGCCATCCAATCGGCAACCACCCATAGCGCGCCAACAAGCCGCGCCTCACTCGCTACTGCCAGCATGCGCTCGACTTGGAATTCGCTGTGCCGGGCGAATCTCTCAACATCATCCAGTGCCCAAGCGGGCGCGCGAACGAAATTGTCGCGAAGCACGTTTAGACAGCTCACCAACGCCTGATCATGAAGCTCGGCACGCAAATATGAAGAAACACCAACGCGCTCGACTCGGTTCGCTCGCGCGAGTATTTCGCGAACCGAAATCGCGCAGATGCCGCGCGGGCCGACGCTCCCTTTCATGTCAATCGTCAGCCCGTCAACGTTGAATTCCAACTCCTGCGCGGCGCGTTTGTCGACTCGCAAGTCCCACATTTCGGCCAGGACAACGCGCGAAATACGCTCTTGGTCGGATGGCATGAAGAGCATGTCGATATCGCCGATCGGCCGCTCGGAGAAGTGACCATAAAGCTCGTACGCCGTCACAATCCCTTTCACCGGCAGAACGTCGATCCCCTCGCGAGCGAAGACCGTCAGCACTTTGGCAAGAACCAAGCGCGCCTTCAGGTGCACACCGACGCTGCTCGTCATCTCTGGTCGACTTGGGATGCGCGGTTCGACCGCTCGCGATGCAGTCGCGCGAGCGCCCAATATGACGCGAGCGATCCTACTAGCCACGCTAGACCGAAAGAAAAAATGCAATCGGTTAGGTAGTGCGCCCCTGCCGCGATGCGGCCATACACGACAAGCAGTCCGTACGCGACCACCGCTAACAGCGACGCCAATGCCCACCGACTCTTCAGCGAGTAGAGAAAGAACGGGATCGGCGTGAACACGAGCGCCATCGCCACGTGCCCCGAAGGGAACGATTGCCCCGCGGAGCGCCCGGCCGATTGGAAGAAGGCCGTGTAGTTTGCGAAAGCCGGGTCCAAATCACGAAACCGCACGCGCCCCCACACAGATTTTAGACTTTGTGTGATGAGCAGCTGATCGACGAGCATCAAAAGAATGATTGAAACCGCGAGCCAACGCAATGCTCGATCAGAGGCTACAAGTTTCGAAAAACTAAGGCGCGAAAATGAAAACAGAAGCGCCACCACCGCAACAATTGCGCAGAACCGGCCGGGCCACTGGCCATACTTCTGAACCGCGTAAACAAGCGGTGGACTTTGACCAGAGAGTGAGCGAGAAATCTGCAGATCAAACGGCGCAGCAATCGCCATCGCGGCCCACCAGGCAAAAACGCCGGAAGCCCACCGCGACCAAAAACGTTGACTCGGCGGCGCCGCACTGCCTGCTGGCGATAAGGGCTCAGACGCTTCCATCGCGCGCATTATGACCGATACTCGAACGATAGGTGCCTATTTTTAATCACCGTCGACACCCGGATCCGCGAGCGCATTAGCGTCGCAAATACTTCGATCGATCCGGGAGTAAAACATCTGTTCGTCGACTTTTTGAGCGAATCGCAGGCGAATTTTTAGATACCAAACAGCCTCATGAGGGAGTCCGTCGACTGTTCGTAGCCGAATCGCATCTTTTTCGGTCGTGATGATTCCGTGCTTTGGGAGGTTGGATTCGTCGGAAAAGTCGCGCGGCTCAAAACGATGATGATCGGGGAAAAGTAGCTCTTTTCGGGGCGAAATCCCGTGCGATTGCACCATCGCAGCAAACCGCCCGGGGCGGGCAATTCCACAAACGAGAAGCGGCGATGTAAGCGGCGGGCGGGCTCGCGCTTCACCCGACTCGAGATTGACCCACTCGTGCGCTTCCTGAAATACGACCGCGGTAAGGAGGTGTGAATATTGTTCGGCCACGCGAGACCGTTGCTCTTCTAGTTCATCGAACTCATCGGCCGCGCCGATAAAGAGCGCGACGTGCGCCCGCGCAAGGCCGCTCATCGGCTCGCGAAGAAAGCCTGCCGGGACCACCCGCTCTTCCGCAAGCGAGCGGTGCAGACAGACAATGTCCAAGTCGCGACGAATCGCGCGATGCTGGAACGCATCGTCGAGAACAATCACCGATCGCGACGGCATCTGCGTCGCAAGCTCGGAAGCTATCCGACGACGATTGACGTCGACCCCCACCCACGCTTGCGGCAGCCGCTGATGAAGCAGATGGGGCTCATCGCCAATTTCGCTCCAAGACGCGCTTTCGTAAGGATGCGCAATCCGCGCTTCGCGCGAAATTCGGCCATAGCCGCGCGAAACAAACGCCACGTCGCGCTGCTTTGACGCGAGATATTCGCCAATTTTTAGCGCAACCGGCGTCTTCCCCGTCCCCCCCGCGCGAATCGCGCCGACCGATATGACCGGCATCGGCGCTTTTTGCGACATGATCGGAATGTGGTCGAAAAGACGATTGCGAAACGATACCGTCGACCGGACTACCGCTCCGGCCGCACGAAGCGCTAGCGAACTTCCGATCGGTGTGGTCTCGTCGTCGAAGACAAAAAGTGATTTTTTCATGACGACGATTGGCGTAATCCCAGCGCGTTTCGCATCAACACGACTCCCCGGCAAAGTGCTTGCTGATTTGGGCGGTAAACCTCTTATCCAACATGTTTGGGAAAGCGCCAAGCGTGCCAAGCTGCTTCAGCGTGTGCTTATCGCTTGCGACGATGCTGAAGTATTTCGATGCGCGAGCCGATTTGGCGCCGATGTGGTGATGACCAACGAGTCGCACAAGAGCGGCTCGGATCGCGTAGCCGAGGCGGTGGTTAATTTGGACTGCGAAGTAGTACTGAATATTCAAGGGGATGAGCCGTTTGTTCACGCGCAAACGATCGACGATCTCGCTTATGCCATGACTTCTGATGCGTCGGTTTTCGTTGGCACAATTGTAAAGCCGCTTTCGACGAACGAGGCGGCCGATGACCCCAATGTCGTGAAGTGTGTTGTCGATTCGCGCGGCGATGCGATCTACTTTTCGCGCGCGGCGATCCCGCACATTCGCGATTCGAAAGCGGCCGATTCGCTCGTCCGATACAAACACGTAGGCATGTACGCGTACCGCAAACGGTTCTTGCTCGAGTTCGCATCGTGGCCCACGTCGGCGCTCGAGCGCGCCGAGCAGCTCGAGCAGCTACGAGTCCTCGATCACGGCTATCGCATACGTACTGTCGTGTCGCATCGCGAATCGCTCGCAATCGACACTCCGCTCGATTTGCAAAAAGCGCGACTGCGATTTGGAGAGAAGAATGCAGACAGTTTCGCTCAATAGCCGGGTGACGTTTGGTGGCGCGCGCCCCTTCGTTTTGA
>CAMAVR010000048.1 GCA_945861885.1 Nannocystis exedens
GCAATTGTGCACGAGGACGAGATGCTCGCCGGCGAAGTAGTTGTTGCTTCCTTCTTCGGCTTCAACTTGAAAGTTGTAGACGTAGATTGGATGGGTGAGTTTTCTCGAGTGAATCCCTGTTATCAAAAGCTGGCTGTTTTCGTGCCCCCTCAGCATGTCGTCTTCGTGCAAATCACGAACCAACGTCGGCGCTGTTTCGCCATCCTTATAAAAAGGGTGATCCGGCGTTGTTTCAATCGTTGATTCAGAGCCGGCGCCGTCCACATTCCACGTGCGAATGCGGACGATGCGGTCGGTCGTCGTCAACGAGGTGCCTGCGATTTTTCGCACGTAGCACTTGATGCGAGGAAGAACGCGAATCGCTCACGACTTCGCATGGCTTGCCGCGCCGATTAATCTCGCGCGCTTGGCCACGCTCGGTCTTCACATCACCAACGCAATCGCGTGAAGTACCCCCGTGAAGCCCGAAGTTAAGGTTTATGACAGCGACAAGAAAACAATGATGCTGCTTCCGGGTATAAAGACGTCCGCCAATTCACAGGATTGCCCACGGACCAGCGTACGTTTGTCCCAGGTTTCTGCCCACGTACTCGTGCCCGTGCCCGTAAACGTGCCCGGCTGTTTTCTTGCGCGTCTCGCCATCAAGAAAGCAAAAACCGGGCACGTTTACGGGCACGGGCACGAGTACGGATCAGATTTTGACATCACTCACTAGACCCGTCAGGTACACGCCTAGCGGCTTGCTAGTTCGTACGCTACGCCCCAGCGGACACCACGGTCGGAGACGACAAGCGAATAGCTGCCGAGATGGACCAACATTTCTTTCACAATTAATGCCCCGGCGACGATGACTTCGGCGCGCTCCGGCTGAAGTCCGGGGACTAACTTTCTCTGACCAAGCGGCAACGCGGCCAATCGGTCGGCGACATCACCGACTTCGATCACGCTCATCTGGTGGCCGTGCACGCGATCGCCTGCGTAGGCATCGAGCCCAAGCATCACCGCTGCGAGGGTCGTCACCGTCCCCGCGACGCCCACGGCGACGCACTCGAGCATCGGCTTCGCCAGAGTGGCGAACGTTTGGCGTGCATCGCGCGCCACAGCATCGAGCTCTTCCTGCGTCGGAGGGTCGCTGTGAACGTGCCGTTCGGTAAGCCTGACGCTCCCGATATCGACGCTGACTGCATATGAAATTCGCTGACGATCGCCGAGCACAAATTCGGTGCTTCCGCCGCCGACATCAAACACCGCAATCATCCCCACCGCGATCTGATCGAGACCTGAAAGAGCCCCCGCGAATGTCATCCGCGCCTCTTCATCGCCCGACAATACATCAACGTCGACCCCGAGCACGTGGCGCGCGGCGACACAAAATTGGTCGCCTCCGCTCGCATCGCGAAGCGCGCTTGTCCCAACTGCGCGCGTCCGATCGACGTTGAGCGACGCGACGACCGCCGCGTACTCGCTTAAGCAGTCGAGCGTCCGCGCAATCGCCGCCGACGAGAGGGTGCGCGTCTGATCGACCCCCTCACCGAGCCGCGTCACCGTCGCTCGCTCGCAAATTGCACGTAGCCCTTGCGATTCGCTCGACTCGGCAACGAGCAGCAGAACAGAGTTGGTACCAATGTCGATCGTCGCAACGCGCATCAGTGCAGCTTAGTGAGATCGATCATTTCGTCGACGTTTGGTTGCAGCACTAGCTCTACGCGCCGGTTCTTTTTCATCTGGTCGGGCGTTTGCGTCTCCACCGTGCCAGCGAGAGGATCTTGGTCGCCGTACCCTGATGCTGACCATTGGCGGGGGCCTAAACCGCCGCCGCCTCGCTTTTTTGCGCCTGGCGCCGATGCCGGCGCGATCAAAAAGAGGAGCACTTGCCGCGCGCGTGCGAGCGAAAGCCCCCAGTTGTCTTTGAACGGCCCATCAGCCGGATACTTGGCGTTGTCGGTGTGCCCCGCAACTTGAAAATTGCGAGCCGATAGATCGGCATCAAGACGAATGACATCGGCGACTTGGCCAAGAATATCGAGCCCGTCGTCCTTCAGCTGGTCGCGACCCGAATCGAACAGGACATCGCCGGGCATTTGAATCACCATTCGATTGTTGCGTACGACAAACTTCACGCCGACTTGTGTGAGCTTTTCGAGACGCGCGCGCAAGTCGCGGAATCGTTGCTCGAGCACCTGCATCTGCTCCGCTCGCTGGAGCGCCGTCTGGAGCGCTTCACGCTGCTCGGCGGTCGTCGCCCCGAGCTGCCTCACCTGGCCGCTTAGCGCCGCTATCTCGGCTTGGGCCGCCTGGAAGTTCCGCGAATCGTCTTCGTGGAGCGCTTTTGCTTTTGCCACATCGGCGGTCAGGCGATCGATTTCGCGCTGCTTTTCGGCCATTTCGGCTTTGCTAAAGCCGCAACCTACAACTGTAAGCGCCAACAGAATTGCAACAGCACGCAGAGTTCTCATAAGCGCTAGACGAAGCCACGGATCGATTTGTTGTGTCAATCACTAAAGCGCGGCCTCGCGCTCTTCGACGCAGATGCGGTCGTACATCGCGAGCTCGATTGATGATCGTATGCAACAACGCGAGCGTCGTTCTCAAACGCGAAAGCGATTGAGATGGCGATGAGCGCCTTTGTGTCAACACTTTTTTGTTGACACATTAGGCACGTGACCATACACGTCATGTAGATTGGGTCCGATTAAGGAGGGCATGGGAGATGGTGGCCAAAAAAGGTAAAAAAGCAGTAAAGAAGGCGACAGCAAAGAAGGCAAAATCCACAAAGGCCGCGCCGAAGCCTGCAAAAAAAGCAACGGCGAAGAAAGCCATGCGCGGAGCGGCAAAGAAGCCAGCCGCAAAAAAAGCAACAAAGAAAAAGGCTGCAAAAAAGCCAGCCGCGAAAAAAGGCGGAGCAAAGAAAGCAGCCGCCAAACCTGTGAAAGCGGCAGCGAAAAAGCCGGCTGCAAAGAAGCCAGCCGGAAAGAAGCGCTCGGCAGCAAAGGGCGGCAAGCGTGGCAAGGCGCCCGCGCTCGCAAACATCCCAGCAATGCTAGGCGGTGGCTCAGCCCATCATCACGGGATGGACGACGGAGAAGAATAGAGTTCAGCTGTTCGCGTTTCGGTGGGCGACTCAAGCGATTGAGCGCCCATCGTCATTTTGTGGCTGTAATTCTCTCTATTTATTCGAAAGCGCTCTCTGAGGCGAGTCGCTGCTAGCTCTAAGTTAAACGCGACCTTCTCGCTCGCCAACTCGGCATCGAGCTTCGAGCAAAGCTCTGTCAGAAACAGATCGAGCGCGCGCAACGTTTGTAGAACTCGCTCTTTTTTCGCTTCGGTAAGCCCAGAAGGGTCGCCCAAAATATCAAATACGCCGACCAGCTCGGACATGTTTGGGTACGCCGTTATTTGACACAGCGGTCGAGCATAAAGTTTCGCATACATAAGAAACGAATCGATAAACTCAGTTGGCGAGCGCTCGGTCCAGCTCTCAGGCGCCCCAATAAGCGGAAATTTATAAAGAAATGCGCGAATGAGATGGCGCATGGACCACGCGTCGCTCCGCAACTGATCAAGGAGTCGGGCGCTCTTGGCTGATATGTGAGAACGCGCCCCGCACGATAAAATCAGACTAAGATCGCGCTCAAGCGCGCCGCCCAACTGAACGAGCGCACGCCGCAGCGACAATCGATCGGCCTCGCCGAGAGGGAACTTCTCGGGCGAAGGGGCATGCTCAAAAAACCGGCGCGACTCAACCGCCAGCCCCAGACCAATGCTCTCTGTGGCCATCCGCAACGCAGCGAGCGGTGCGCCGCTTTTGGCGAGATGATCGCTCGAGGTGGCGAGCTCATGCGCCAACAGCGAAAACAGCTCCGCCTCGAACGCTACCGCCAACGTATCGCCCACTGTCTGCGCTATAAACTCAGCAAATACGCGAAGTTCAGCCATTAAAACGCAAAGGGCGATCTGAATCGTCGCGTCGCTTTCTGCTGCTTCGCTGCCGGACGAATCGAGCGTCCGTTCGATCAGCTCGACGTAACTCTCGAAACGACGGCACGTCGCAATCGAATATGCGGCGACCGACTTTCCGGTGTCGTCTGCTCGAAGGCCCGACAACGACGAAACTTCGGCGTCGCGCGTGCGGCGATCGACTACCCGCCCGACGCCTCGAAGGAGGACCTCCAACTCAAGCGCAGCATCTAACTTGCGGTCGGTCGTCGAAAGCACGGGCGGACCTCTAACACACCCCTTGCGTACGCCGCGCCCTGTTTCATTTCATGAGCGTGCGAACTGCGTAGGCGTGTATAGTCAGCGCCCGACTGGGTGGCGCACGGCCTCCGGTCGTCATGATTTTGCGCTACCCACGGGAGGATGATGATGCGAATCGGTACGACGCTCGCGCTTTCGGCTTTTTCAGGTCTTTTGGTAGGCACGCTCGGCTGCGCGTCTGACCCACCGCCAAGTGCCCAATCGCCTTCAACTTCAACCGAAAAATCCGACTGCCCAGCAGGCTGCAAAGGGTGCTGCAAAGAGTGCTGCAAAGGCGATTGCCCCGCGCCGGGCTCTGGCGGTTGCAAAGGTAGGGGTGGCGCAAAAGGGGGCTGCCACGCCAAAGGCGGATGCAAAGCGGGAGTGAAGCCAACCGATAAGGCGAGCTGCGCCGGTGACGGCGCCGGTTGCAACGGGGTAACTCCTCCCGCAAAAACGCCTTAGGGCCTGATCTCATATTCGGTCCGTAAACGTGCCCGTGCCCGTAAACGTGCCCGGTTTCTTCTTTTCTGGGAGCAGAGCAGAAAAAGCCGGGCACGTTTACGGGCACGTTTACGGGCACGGGCTGAATATGAGCTCACGCCTTAGTGTCCCGTAACAGAAGCAGACGAGAAGCAAGCGTCACGAGCCATGGGGTTCCGAACACATCACGCAATTCCTAACCTTGGCACCGGGGTTGGGCTTCGGCGCCCTCATCAGGCTCGCATCCTCTCGGAGCGGCCGCCGATGGGCTGGTTCGAGATTATCAGTGAGAACTACTTCGATCCGTCCGGTCCATCGGCTGAGGTGCTCGCCGAGCTAGCTGAAAAATACCGCGTTGTCCCACACGGCGTTTCACTATCGATTGGCGGCGCTTCGCCGATCGATAGGGGCTACATCGCGAAGTTGAAGCGGCTGACGTCGCAGCTGCGTCCGCCGTGGTTTTCTGATCACCTCTGCTGGTCGCGCACCGAGTCGGCGCACCTTCACGATCTCTTTCCGCTCCCCTACACCCGCGCGACGGCAATTCATGTCGCCGATCGAATTCGCGAGCTGGTCGACATGATCGAGCTCCCGTTCGCGATCGAAAATGTTTCGAGCTACTTGCAGTACAAAGCGAGCGACATCGCCGAGTGCGACTTTTTGATGGAAGTCGCGCATCGCGCCGATTGCGGCATTTTGCTCGATTGCAACAACATCTACGTGACGTGCCAAAACCACGGTGGCGACCCGGAGCGCTACATTGCGTCGATCGATCCGGAGCGCGTGGTCCAAATTCATCTCGCCGGCCACACGAACATGGGCGACTACCTTCTTGACACCCATTCGGCCGTCACGTGCGACGAAGTGTGGGCGCTCTATCGACGGGCCATCGAGCGGTGCGGCGCCGTGTCGACATTAATTGAGTGGGACGACGCGATCCCGGAATGGGGCGAGCTGGAGCACGAAGCGGCAAAAGCAGAGGCGATCGTTCGTCAGGTGTGCGGCGACAAGCTGTGCGAGCCACGACGCGACGACAGGCGCGTCTACGATACAAATTTATCTAACCCTCAGACAGCAAGCTTAGCGTCCACGATCGACACGTTGGCCACACTGTTTCAAGAGCCCGAGTGGCCTTTCGGATCGACTGAAAACGCCGAGGCGTTGGTCCTCCCTGGCGCGCGACTCTCGGCCCGCGCGCAGCTTGAAGTGTATCGTGAGCAGTTTGTACTCAGGCACGCGGGGAGTCTTGCGGAGGACTATCCAACCGTCACGCGCCATCTCAAGAACGCCCCGCTATTTCGTTCACTTTACGCCGGTTTGGCACGTGCGTTCCCTCCTCTGTCGTATCAACTGGGCGAGTTTTCGGCGCCATTTCATGCTTTTTTGGCGCAGACACCGCCATTTTGTGACGATTCCCTTCTGCTCGACTGCGCCGCGTTTGACTGGGCGCAAATCGAAACGCGACTTTCGCCCACAGCCGAGCCGCTCGCGCTCGCCTCGCTTCAGTCGCTTGATGAGGCGGTGTTGCCGCTTTCAAAAATTATTTTTCAGCCCGCAATACGCCTGATTTCGCTCAATCATCCGGTGCACGAGTACCGAGGCGCACTTGAAAATAGCTGCGAGCACGCCGACATTCCGGCTCCCTTAGCACGCCCCACGCATCTTATTTTGCTTCGCCGACCGATGGATTATCGCGTTAGCGCCCATGCAGTGCCTGCCCTGGCCGCATCGCTTCTTGGGCGTTTGTTGCGTGGCGAAGCGCTCGGCCACGCGTGCGAGTCGATTGCAAACGAGGCTTCTCCAGGAGACGACGTGGGCGCACTCATCGCAACCTGGTTTCAAGAATGGGCCGCCAATGGCTGGGTCCATGAAGTCAGGCCTCCGTCTTAACTTGCTCAATAGCGATCGCGCGTTACAGTTTTGAGACCCGTTAATGGATAGCGATCGAAAAAATAAGCGCGACCCATCTGAGCTAGATGAAGTGCGAGCGTCGAGTCATCGTCGCGACGCCGAAGGGGCTTTTTCACGGCGTGGGCTTTTTATCGCCATTCCACTTGTTGGAGCCGCCGCCGCAGTCGCCGGTCTCGTTCTCGCGGGGATGAAAGACAACGCCATTTACTCGAAGTCGATCGACGAGTTGGTCGCCCAGCGGGCGAAGTTCGCCGGGCGCGCCGTCCGCGCCGAGGGGAACCTGGTGCACGGGACGCTCGTAAAGCGCGAGCAGCCGTGCGAATATCGGTTCACGATCGAAAAAAATGGGGTTCAGGTACCGGTCCGCTATGCGCAATGCGTCGTTCCAGATACCTTTCGAGATGTGCCGGGGATGGACGTGGGGGTGACAGTCGAGGGGGAACTTCACAGCGATAATTCGTTCGAAGCGACCTCTGTGTTGGCCAAATGTCCAAGCAAATACGAGATGACGGAGCGCGCGCAACGAGGGGAAAAAATGCCGCATGCCACGACATACGCCCCCTAGTCTAAGCAAAACGCGTCACGACATTCGGCAGGGGGCCAAAGAAGAACTTCGAGCCTCGGTGCTTAAAACATACCTGCTGCGCATTCGAGCGGAGCGAGGCGAAGGGGCGACGCGCGATATCTTGGCGCAAGCGGGAATCGACCCGGCGGCGGTCGACAACGAACGCGGCTGGGTTGGTGAAGACGCCGCGCATCGCGCACTAAAAGGAATCGCGAAAGTCATCGGTGCCGAAGCGCTGCGCCATCGCGGCGAATGGGCGACGCATCCGGAAGCGCTGGGAACGTTGGTCGGTATGCTCCGCGTCGCGAAAGAGCCGGTCGACGCGTATCGCTATTTGGCCGCAAATTCGCGCGAAGTAACCCGCATGGGAACATGGGAGTGCGACGAAGGGCCCTCCCGCGCGCCGCGGTTTGGCGCGACGCAATCGGTGCAAATGACGCATCGGCTGCTGCGCGATGTTCCGGTCGACACCATCGACAGCGATGCGCCCGAAGACGACCTGCTCGGCGCATCGCGCGAAGGTGAACTCGCGTCGTTTCCACTCATTTGGGGGCTCCCCGAAGCGACGATTGTGCGCGAACCGCTCGACCCGAAAGCGACCGACACAACTGTCTATCGCGTGTCATGGAAAGCGACACGTCCTCGGTCGGGCCCGTTTATCGGTGCGGTCTCCGCGGCGATTTTGTGTGGCGTTCTTGTCGGAGTCGTCGGAGGTGGCGCGGCCGCGCTGATCGCGATTGTGCTCGGCGCTGCACTCGGCGCAGGGACCGGCTACTTGTACGATTCAACGCAGCGAAGCCGCATCGAACGCGTGTTTGAAAAAAATCGAATCGCAGCGCTTGAGCGCGGCTTAGAGCTTCGCGGCGACCGAGGCGAAACTCCTGGCGAACTCGCAGGGACCGTTCTTGGCGGCAAGTACCGCATCGGGCGCAAGATCGGCTCGGGCGGAATAGGCATCGTGTATGCGGCCGAGCATGTGACGCTCGGTCACGAAGTCGCTGTCAAAGTGCTTCGCGGGGCTGCGGCGCGCGATGGCGGCGAGATCGCGCGACTTCGACGCGAAGCCTACATCCAAGTGCATGTCGAGCATCCGAACGTGGTGCGCGTACTCGATCTCGACCAGATGTCCGACGGCTCGATCTACGTTGTGATGGATCGCCTCATTGGCCAGGCGCTATCTGAAAAGATGACGCGCGAAGGGGTGATTGCGCCAGGGTTTGCGATACCGGCGTTCATCGACGTATGCGGAGCGCTTGCCGCCGCGCACAATAAAGGGGTCGTACATCGCGATCTAAAGCCGGGGAACATTTTTTTATGCGAAGACGGAAGCGCGAAAGTGCTCGATTTCGGCATGGGGAAGTTGATGAGCGCGGAGTCGCTCACGCAGACCGGCTACACGCTCGGAACGCCTGAATATATGGCCCCTGAGCAGTGCATCGGCGCCGGCGTTGAAGCGCGCACCGATCTGTACGCGCTCGGCGTTCTGATGTTTGAAGCGCTGACCGGCGAGCTACCGATCACGGCGAGCAACCGGCGCGATTTGCTCGACCTGCATCAACGGCAAGTCCCGCCGACGATGCGCGCGCGCCGCCCGGATCTCGATATCCCCGAGGCGCTCGACGAAGTGGTGATGAAGTGCCTAAAAAAGCGGCTCAGCGAGCGGCCGCGCACCGCAACCGAGCTGCAGCAAATGCTGATGGCCATCCCGCTCGAAGGGCTGGCAAAGAGCTACCCGCCGGGCGTAGGAAAACGAATGAAAAGCGAGACGCCATCGTTGGAGCGGCTAACAGAGCCGGCCATTTTGAGCCATTCGTCTAGAGAGTCGATCTCGATCCAACCGTAAATAGGCGCCCGATGACTTACGCGTTTCGCGGACTAAATCGCTTCTTTAGAAGCGGCGGCGTCGCGAATGTGGTCACGATGACCACAATCACAATCGCCGAGTAGGTCGATTCGCTCACCAGCGGCACGCCGCCAACCGTGAGACCGAGCCCAACATTGGCAAAAATTAATCCGACTTCGCCGCGCGGCATCATGCCGATCCCAACAGCTAATCGATCGGTCGCTCGTCCACCGGCAACCAGCCCGCAGACCAATTTTCCAACAACTCCCACGGCTGTAAGCACAACGGCGAGTGCGACGACGTTCGGATCGGTGAGCGACCGGAGGCTTACGTGCATCCCCATCGTGACAAAAAAGATCGGCACCAAAAACGATACGATTGGCGCGATGAGGTCGTCGAGCGGCTTTTCGCCGCGCGCGATAAACGCGCTCGCGTGTGGCTTTTCGAGCAAGAGCCCGGCGGCATAGGCTCCAACGATCGGCGCGAGCCCGACTGCGTTGGCCCCCCACGCGAGAAAAAAGCAGAAGCTCAGTCCGACTGCGAGCAGCACGCTGCTCGATTTCAGTCGCGCCGCGCCGCGCATTAGATGCGGCGCAATCGCCGTGCCGACCGCGAGCGCACCGATCAGAAATAGAGCTGCTTTCGCGCAAATTATTGCGATTCCGCCGTAGCCCGCCGGTTCACCGCCGTTGGACGATTCGACCAAAGCGACGATCGATGCGAGCACCGTGAGCCCCAAAATATCGTCGATCACTGCCGCACCGAGAATGATGCGCGCCGTCGGCGTACGCGAAACGCCCAGGTCGTGAAGTACCCGCGCCGTGATGCCAACGCTTGTAGCCGTCAGCGTCGCGCCGACAAACGCATGATGAAGCGGCGTGAGCGCCGGGAGGAGCGCTGCTGAAGCGCCGTATCCGAGGGCAAACGGAGCGACCACGCCAAGCGTCGCCACAAGAAGGGCCGTCGCACCGACGCGCATCATTTCGGCCACCGTCGACGACAGGCCGACTTCGAAAAGGAGGAGCAGCACACCAAGCTCGGCGAGAAGCGTCAGCGATTGAGGCGGCGCGGGAATAAACGGCAAGTTGCCGATAATCACACCGGCGAGAAGCTCGCCTAGCACTGGAGGCTGACGCAAACGAACGGCAATGTCGCCAGCAATTTTTGCCGCGAGCAGCACGCCGGCCAGCCAAAGAGCCACCAATGCGATCATCTCTCTGAAATACCTTTAAATCAGCCGATTATTGGCAACAAATCGTCATCTCGTGCACCAGCGACACCGTCCCCACCGATTCGCCGCCGCCCGTTTTGTTGCATCCTTCATTTTTCACTTCGGCGGCATAGCGGTACGATCGAAACCGAACTGGCGTCTGCGCACCGGTTGGCCCGCAAACGCCGGTGGCGCTGAATGTCATCTTGTCGCCACTGCACTCGGTGTCGCCGTAGACCGCGAGCGCCTGCTTGTCGCACGTCGCTGTCGACTCGCAACGGCAATCGGTGCACCCACGCGTATCTTTCACCGAATCGGCCGCGGCGTAACGCTGAGGGTACCCCGTTGGGCAATCGACTACGCCATCAGATTTGACGCAGCGCGAGTAGTGCTCGCGGGCAATAGGAACGCACGCCGCCGCTTTCGAGCAGCCCCCGGCCGACGAATTTGGCAGCGCGGCGCAGAGCCGCCCGAGCCTTGCTTCAACCGATTGTACATCGACGCGCCTTGGGACCGCGATGCATGCGTGCACCGGCGTTAGCGGTGTAATTCGGGCAAACGACGCCAGGACGACAGCCTCGGATGCATCGGTGTCGATGCAAGCGCCTTGCCGCCCTTGGAAGCGAAACGACTCGGATTCCGGGCATACGACCGACCCTGGCGATGATGTCGAATAGACGCGCCCATCGCCGTCAACGCAGCTGGCGCGCGCTCTCGACGCGCACTGACACTCACAAGTTGCCGTTTCGGCCCGAGGATTCACCACGATATCGGTCGACGACACATACCCCGATGGGCAATCGGACCGAACCGATTCGCTAAATGCAAATGCGACCCATCCGGGCGGCGGATTTGGCGCGCACTGATAGTCGGGGGTGCATTGCGGGTCTTGGCAGTCGATTTTGCCATCGCAATTGTTGTCGACGCCGTCCTGGCAATCTTCAACTTCGTCGCAGCCCATGCCGGTCGTATGGTGCCCACCGTGCACCGTTGTATCGCGAATCCCCCCATCGCCGCGGTCGCTCGAATGAGCTGGATCGGTCGGGCCAGAGCGAGGCGACATCGGACCGCCTGCCAGAGACGGATCGTCGATCGTCTCGACCCCCATCCCCGCGGAATCAACGCTGCACGCGCCGAGCTCCCCAATAGCCAACGCCAGCGCGAGGATAACCACGCCACGGCGCTCTACCCCGCCGCGCCCCGCCGGCCAACGCACTCTCGGCCACCCACTGCAAAAGATTGCACGCCCCACGCACCTCTTATCGCAGGCATGTCCGAAACGTTCAACTGGTCCTTCGGCCTAAGGCGAAAAGACCTTTCGGGGCCGATTCGCCGATCCGTGCCCGAGCCATGGCGCCTGCCCGACGGCCCCCTGCGTGCTACAAGCGTCGCTTCTTCGTGCGAAGCTGGCGATTCAAAGCGCCGCCTCTGCTCTTTTTCGTCCGCAAAAGCAACGATGCGCCGCCCATCTTTATTTTCAATTTTTCTCACGATTTTCATCGATCTTCTCGGATTCGGGCTTGTAATCCCGTTTCTCGCGGAAGAGGCACGCGACACGTTTCACGCTTCGGCCTTCGTGGGGACGCTTCTAGGTTCGTCGTATTCGTTGATGCAATTTCTCTTTGTGCCGGTATGGGGACGCCTGTCGGACCGAATCGGTCGCCGCCCCGTTCTCGTATTTTCGATCGGCGCAACGGCTCTGTCGATGCTTGGGCTCGGATTAACGCTCGCTTACGCTGAATCGGTCGCGTGGCTGTTTGCGATGCGCGTGCTCACGGGTATCGCAACGGCAAATCTGGGGACGGCGAGCGCCTACATTGCCGATATCACGACGCCCGAAAATCGTGCGCGGGGCATGGGGATGATCGGGATGGCGTTCGGCCTCGGATTTATTCTCGGCCCGGCGTTCGGTGGCCTTCTGGCGACATTTCCGATCAACGGCCGGCATGGCGCGATGGCCTGTTTCGCCGCGTCGGGGCTCAGTGCGATCAACTTTGTCTGGGTGCTGCGCGGCCTTGCCGAGTCGCTCCCCCCGGAGAAGCGAGGAAAAGCCCTAGTGACGAAGCGGTCGCTCATGCCGCTCAATTTCGCGCTTATTGCCCGCACGCTCGAGCAGTCTGCGATTCGTCGCGCGGTTTGCGTCAATTTTCTGATCGTCCTCGCATTTACGAATCTTGATCAGACGTTTCGATACTTTCACAAAGACATGTTTCAGATGACACCGCTTGAAACCGGCGGCGCGTTTGCATTCATTGGGATTGTGGCCGCAGCGGTCCAGGGGGGCCTCATGCGTGTGCTCGTTAAGGTCGTGTCGGAGGCCACTCTCGTCAGTTCGGGGGCGGGGCTGCAAGCGATAGCGTTTCTCATCATTGCGGTGTCGCCGACGGTTGGGCGATGGATGCTGTTTGCCGGCGGCGCCGTCCTGGCGATCGGCAACGGACTGTCACAACCGGGGATCGCGGCTTACATTTCGAAGCGGGTCGAGCCAACCGAACAGGGAGCGACGCTCAGCACGTCGCAATCGGCGGCGAGTTTGGCGCGCGTGTTTGGACCGGCGACCGGGGGCTTTCTCTACGGCGTATCGCCGTACGTCCCGTATGTTTCGGCGGCGATTTGGCTGATGATCGCGTTTATCATCGCCATTCCGCTCGTCCAATATCCATCGCGAAGCCAAAGCCCGATATAGCAAGCAAAGCCAGATGATTCAGGTTTCGAACGTGATCAAGCGCTACGGCTCGCACACCGCGGTCGACGGCGTTTCATTCAACGTGCGGCGCGGCGAAGTGGTCGGCTTTTTGGGGCCAAACGGCGCGGGCAAAACTACGACATTGCGCATTTTGTCAGGCTTCATTGCGATGACAAGCGGCGACGTGCGCATCGGTGGGCACGATATTGTCGGCGACTCACTCCGAGCACGCCGGCAGATCGGCTACATGCCGGAATCGTGCCCGCTTTATCACGAAATGCGCGTCATCGAGTACTTGCGATTTCGCGCTGCACTGAAGCAAGTGGCGCGAAAAGAGCGCCAAAGTTACGTGCGCGAGGCGATGCGGCAAGCGGCGATTCTCGATGTCGCTGAAGTGACGATCGGCGAGCTTTCAAAAGGTTACCAACAGCGGGTTGGGCTGGCCGATGCGCTCGTCGCCAAGCCGCCGATTCTCATTCTCGATGAGCCGACGTCAGGGCTCGACCCAAACCAGATACGCGATGTTCGCTCACTTTTGCGTGAGCTCGCCGCCGACCGAGCGATTCTTTTTTCGACGCACATTCTTTCGGAAGCCGAAGCCGTTTGCGATCGCGTGGTGATGATTGCGCACGGGCGGATTGTCGCTGAAGGACTCACGCGTGATTTGATCGCGCAAGGTGGCGGTTCGCTCGCGCAGCTCTTTTATGCCGTCACGGGCGGCGACGGCAATGCTCAGGAAGCGCTAAAATGAGCGGCTTTTTGGCTATTTTCAAGCGCGATCTTTTTAGCTTTTTTGTTACGCCGCTCGCTTGGATTTTGATCGTCGTATTTTTGATTCTTCAGGGGCTCCATTTTGCGCTTCTTGTTGACCACTTTTCGAGCGCGGTCGATGTTGCGCCGGGGCAGTCGCCTCTTCAGGCTTTTTTTGGGAGCACCGTCCTCCTCTATTTGATCCTATTTTTGCTTGTGCCGGCGATGACGATGCGTCTCTTCGCCGAGGAGCGGCGGAGCGGAACGATTGAACCTCTGATGACGGCGCCGGTCACGCCGATCGCCGTCGCGCTCGCCAAGTACTCCGCAGCGCTCGTCACGTACGTGGTGATGTGGGCGCCAACGGTGCTCTACGTTGTCATTCTGGGGCGCGCCGAGGCAGTCGACTGGCATGTCATCGCGGCGAGCTACTTCGGCATTTTTTTAATCGGCGGCGGCTACCTCGCGATCGGTCTCTTGATGAGCGCGGCGACTCGCAGCCAATTTTTGGCATTTATTTTAACCGCGCTCGTCGTCCTTGCCCTTTTTATTATCGGCATCGGCGAGTTTGTCATTCCGGGCGGCCCGCTCCACGACTTGTGCGCCTACGTTTCGGTGTGGGCGCAGATGAACGATTTTGCTGCCGGAATCGTCGATTCGAAGCGCATCGTTTTTGACATCACGCTCGTTGCGCTCCCGCTTTTTTTGACGGTGCAGCTATTTTCTCGCAAACGTTCGGCGGCGATCGGCGCCTCCGCAGCGCTTGCGATCGCTGTTTTCGTCAATATTTTAGCCGCGCGCCACTACAAGCGTTGGGATGTCACGGAGACCGGCCGGTACACTTTGACCGATGCGACGCGCTCGACGCTTCGCGGCCTAAATGAGCCGATCGATGTGTGGGTGCTGCTTGGCGCCGGCGATCCGATGCGCGAGGGGGTGCGCCAGACGTTGATCGGCTACTCCGCCGAATCGCCGCAACTGTCAGTGCACATGATCGACCCGGACCGCGACGCCGCCGCGTTCGAAGATCTGCGTCGGCGCTTTCACCTCGAGACGGGCCGCACCGAGCACGGGACGCAAGTGGCCGATGCCATCGCGATCGTGTCGAGCGGCGACAAGCGATGGTATTTGACGCCGACCGACTTCGTCGAAGTGGGCGATTTGGGCGATCGCGCAGCGCTACAGGAAGAGCGCGCGTTCACAACCGCGATTCGAAATGTGATCGCCGCCGAACGGGCGAAGTTGTGCTTTGTGACCGGCCATGGCGAAATGCGGATACGCGGAGAAGGGCGCACACTCGAAGCGCTCCGCACTCTTCTCGAAAAGAGCAACTACGATCCGATCGAAGTCGACACATCGCTCCCGAACGCCATGTTTGAAACGTGTGCAGCGGTTGTTGTCGCATCACCGCGCGCCGGCTTTTCCGCTGCGGAAGCGGCGCTTCTGAAGCGCTACTTGGACGGCGGTGGTGGGCTGTTCGCGGCGATCGGCCTTCTTGAGGGGGCAAACGTGGGCGCCGGATCTCTCGCCGAAGTTTTCGCATCGTTCGGGATCGCGATTGAAAATCGGCTTATTTTCGAGCTCGATCCGGCTCGCAAGATCCCCGAGACCCACGGCTCCCGATTTATCGCCGACGCGAAAGCTCATCCGCTCACGGCCGCACTCGCAAAGCGCGAGGGGAGCGACGTGCCGCGAACGATTGTTCAACTGGCGCAGCCGATGCTTCGCGTAAGCGGTCACAGTACCCCCGTTGACCTATTGACGACGAGTCGCCAAGCGATCGCGAAATCGCTACCGACAGACGACGGCGCACCGCTGTCGTTTGAACCGTCGCAGGGCGACCAAGCGGGGCCTTTCGTCATCGCGATGGCGAGCGAGCGCGCTGCTACGAACGACGCTACACGAGGCGCGAGAGTCGTCGCTTCATCAACTGGGGGGCTGTTTGAACCGCGCAACTGGAACGAACCAAGCTCCGCGCGTGGCGCCGCTTTTTTCGTCGAAAGCGCGATTTCTTGGGTCGCGAAACGGCCGCCAGTTCTCGACATCCCGGCTCGCTCGAGTCTAGCCGCTGGGCTGCGAATCTCTGACGAATCGCAGGTCGCCATTCAGCGATACGTGCTCGTGTACATGCCAGTCGCCGCAATTCTTCTAGCGATCGCAGTCGCGCTACGGCGGCGAAACACGCGCGACCGCCGCTAGTAGTCCCTCAAGTTTTTCTCGACGAGTTGCGACAGCGTTCTTTCGGATACCATGCCGGTTTGCGCGAGCAGGACGTTCCCCTCTTTCGAAATCACTACGACGGTCGGGAGCGCGCTAACGCTGTAAGCGCGCGACACCGAACCGCGATCAAACGCGAGCGGGTAGGTCACGCCGCGATCGATCGCCCACGGCGCGATCACGTCGCTGCTGTCGTCGTTGCTTACACCGATCATCACGAGGCCGCGGTCGCGAAAGCGCCCCCACACGCGATTCAAAATCGGCGCCTCCGTATTGCAAGGTGGACACCACGTCGCCCAAAACGCCAGCACAACAACGTGCCCGCGGAGCGCTTGAAGCGCGACCGGCGTTGCGAGATCACCGCCGTTGGCCACAATGTCGATCGAAACATCGGGCGCCAATTTCCCCTCCAGATGGCTTGGAACCGAACAAAATCTCGGCAGCGACGCCATCACGACGAGAACAGCCACGATAAGAAGCGGTAACTTATCAAACGTCGGGCGCCCCTTGGCATTGTTGCTCATGATGCGAGTGTACGGGATCGCTAGGTGACAGGGAGCGCGATCACGAATTTTGCACCCCCGAGTTCACTGCTCCCAAGCGCTTCGACTTCGCCGCCGTGCTCGATAACGATTTTTTTGGCGATCGCCAGGCCGAGACCGGTACCGTCCGATTTGGTCGTAAAATATGGGTCAAATAGCTTTATCCGGTCGCTTTCGAGAATGCCCGGTCCGCTATCTTCGACGACCACAAAACACGTCGTTGGCGTCTGCGCAATTGAGATGATGATCCTCCCCGCTTTTGCCGGGGAGCTACGAATCGCCTGCGCCGCGTTGCGCACAAGATTGACGAGCACACGCCGTAGCATCTGACGGTCGATCGACGCGGAGACAACTTCGTCCGGGATTCTCCATTCAATATCGATTCCGCCCGACACATCGTCGATACCGTCGCCGAGTTCGAGCGCCTCTTCGATGTGCGAAAATTGCTCTCGGAACTCGCGCAAAAACTCGGCCACATCGGCCGCCTGCGGCTCGGCGTGCGGCATTCGCGCGAAGTCGGAAAATGTTCCAACAAGCCGCCGCAGCGTTGCAACCTCTTCTTCGACAATCTCGAGCGTTGTATCGAGAAGCGCGCGAAACTGTTCGCTGTCGCCGTTGTACTTGCGATGGCACTGCTGCACGGCGAGCTGAATCGGCGTGAGCGGGTTTTTGATCTCGTGCGCGAGCCGCTGCGCCATCTCTTGCCAGGCGCCCATCCGCTGCAAATACTCAATCCGGGCTCGCGCGCCGGCCATTTCGTCGACCATGCGATTGAATGCGCTGGCAAGTTCGGTCAATTCATCCGACCCGGTCACCGGCACGCGAACCGAAAAGTCGCCCGCGGCGACACGCTCGATCGCGCTTGCGAGGCGACGAACGCGCCTCGTAACACCTCGCGCCAGCACAAACCCGAGCGGGAGGGTGAGCGCGAGCGTAAGCCCAATTAGTACGGAAAATGCGCGAATAAAGCCTTGGTAAAGGTCGTTTCGGGAGGCCTCGAGTTGATGATATTTCGCAACAATATTGCCGGCCGACTCGAGCTCATCGAATCGCTTTCGATCGACAGCGAATGTGGCAACCAAGATCGGGCTGCTTGCGGCATCGCCGAGCGGACGGCGCACTTCGAGGCTCTTCTCGGCGTTGGTGTCGAGACGGCGCCCGCGGTCATGCGACGCAAGCGTACGGCCGTTGATGCTCACAACCCGAAGCGCAACAAGGTTCGGATAGGCGGAAAATGAAGACTCTAGCGCAGTAAGTTCGAGCTCCGAATTTCCGCGACGCGCAGCTTCGCGGAGCGCCTGGTCGGAGGCGATCACGTCGGCTTGATGCCGCATGTCATCTTTGACGGCGCGAACGTAGTCTTTGTAAACGTCGACGCCGCGGTCGAGCTGCTCACCCACTTCCGGGTCGAACCAAATCGACGACGCCTGTCGAAAGAGCGAGGCGCCAAGCGAGACCGACACCGCGAGCGGAATGAGCGCGCTCAAAAAAATGACGAGCGCGAGGCGTCGCTCGCTTCTACCGGTAAGAGACGAGATCACAGTGGGACTCTTCTGGATGAGACTCGTGGACCGCTTTTTGTTCAAGAGCGGCAGCCTTAAGATTAACCCGCAAGTGGCCGTTCTCTTGTGGAGTGTCCCGTCGAGCTCCTGAGGTGAGTATGAGAGTAAGAGTCATCGCTGTCGCCGCAGTCGCAGCTTGTGTGGGAGGGTGCGCATTTTCCGAGGTGAGCCAAGAGCAGGCGGAGCCATCACTATCTGCGCCTATAAAAGGGGGAAAGATCGTCGAAGGGTATCCCGAAGTTGGGTACATCACGGCATACGTTTCGAACGGCCAGCAGGAGAAGTTCGGGTGCACGGCAACCCTCATTGCTCCGACAACGGTGCTGACGGCCGGGCATTGCATCATCGGGAAATCGAAATTTGACGTTTATTTTCCAGGATTTATGGCCCCTGGCTCGAGCGTCATTCCCAAGATGGTGACGACTTCGGCCATCGCGTGCAACCCGCCATACTCCGAAGGGAGTTCCAGTAGCGGCGCCGGTCCGTGCGCGCCTCTCTCGGAAGCGCTGACCCGTGAGCTTGAAGACGAGATGATAAGTTCCGCGGTTCACGATGTGGGGCTGATTTTTTTGCCGACAACTTTTGCTCTACCGGCGGGCTTTGCCTATCCGACGCTAACACCGGAGCCGGTCCCCAACGGGACATCGCTTTTAAATGTCGGCCGCATCAACAACGGGGTCGGCGACCTTACGCCGAGGCATCTTTGGGGCGCATCGGGGAAAGTCGTACGAGGCGATTCGATAGGCTATCCGTTTGGGTATATCAGCGACGAGATTATCGAATCGGGCGACTCTGGAGGGCCTGATTTTATCGTCGGAACGCACACGATCGCCGCGGTCAATTCGGGCGCCGCGACTGCGAGCGAGCTGCTCGCGCGCGTCGACCTCGTGTACGATTGGATTATGTCGCAAATTGCGACACAGGGCGGCGCAGTCGAGACGCCAGCGGAGCCGACTAAAGCAGAGTCGGGGCCGGCAAAAATCGTCCCGCCAGTAAAATCAACCCCGCAAAGGCCCGCACGATGGCCAGTTAACGCTCGATAACAGCTGCCCTTCGACGTGGGTTGATGGTCGACGTACATTGGCGTTGTGAAACTGAACGTTGATTTATCAAATACTGCGCTGCTCGATCGAGAGATCGGTAGCGCAAATCGCGCTTGGGGCGATTGGCTCGCGAAGCTTGCAGCCGACGCTGGCGCCGCCGCTTTGCATGACCCGATTGCCGCGTATCGTTCAATCGCTAGCGGGTCGCTTTATGCGAAAGTCGCTGAACGAAGCGCTCGGCAGCCCGACGACTCTCAGGCGCCGCTGTTCGACGCGATGGCACGTTGGGTTGCCGAACTGACTTGCCGACGGATTTCTCGCGCAGCCATCGCGAGCGATTTTATGCAGCGCGAACTCGCGCGCACAGTCGAGCGTGACGGAGGATTGGAAGAATCGGCAAGCTGGAACGATGGGTGGAAAAACGTCCTTGTTGGACCAAACCCAACGCGATGGTTTGGCGTGCTCGCATCGATCGCGCCCGAGATTGCATCGGCGCGTCGTGAAACGTTCGCGCGTCGCCACGAAGTGCTTCGACGCCTCGGCATCGATTCGGGAGCCGATTATGAGATCGGTGTCGATACCGCGACTGTTGTCGCATCGGCTGAAAAGTTTTTGAAGTCGACCGATCGATTGATGCGCGACGTGATCAAACACGCGCGATCCAAAGCGGAGTCGCACGAAGCGTCGCTGTCGATGCCGCTCTTTACGATTCGCCTTTCGCTGGCGCGCGACGCTAGCGAAGGGTGGCCCGCGCAATTGAATCGACGATGGCTCGAATCGCTCTTTATGCCGTTCGCCGCCGGTCTTTCGCTCACACTTCCGCCTCTTCCGGCGCCACTTGGAGGCTCTTCGTTCGTTCGCGCGCTCGCGCAATTTGGACGCGCCCTCGCCGATGCGGCACCGTCACCATCGCTGCCGTTCGTGCTCGGACACGATCCGTACGCGGTCCGTCCCCATCGCGTCGGAGCTGCGTTTGCGGCACTCGCTTGCACGACCGAATTTCAAAAGCGCGCTCTCAGTGTTGGACGATCGTCGGCCGATCAATCGCGAATCGCAGCACGCACTGCACTTTTTTCAGCTCGGATCGCGGCAGCTCAGGTCGTCCTAAAAAACGGAATGAGCTTTGATGACGCGGCCTTCGCGCTTTTTGGCGCTGAACTGCCACGAGCCTTCGCGGGAGCGTGGCCGTGCGCACACGCCGATGATGTGTCACGGTGGGTCGGCATGACGAGCGGGCAGACCCTGTTTTTCGAGCTTCGCGCAAAGTTTGACGCCGATTGGTTTCGCAATCCGCGCGCTGTGACGCATATGCGGTCGATTCTTTCAGCGCCGATTTCATCGGACGCAAAGTCCGAACCGCTGCTCGAAGGGGGGGCTCTCGCTGCTGTACTCGAGGAGGCACTCGCATGATGGCGACGGCAATACTGTTAGGAACGATGCATTTAGCGCCCAAAGCGGCTTTGTCTGTAGCGCCTGCCGCAGAGCGATCCGCGGCTCAATCTGGGCTAAAAGGACTACCGGCGTTGCCGACAATCAGCGCGGTTCGCGTCGATGTCGGACGCGAGCACGCGGTGGTTGTGCAGGACATACGGATCGCGCGTGGCGCGTGGACCGGAGGCGATCAGCGGCTGTTCGTCGCATTTGGTGCGCCGGGCGTACCAGACGCATTCGACGCGCGCATCCTGTCGGCCGCCGCGCCAAAATTTGACGTCCCGGCGAGCGCCGCCGGAATCGAACTAAAGCGAGAGCGCGTGCCACGAGCGTCGCCAAACGCTCAACTGCTCCTCGGGCAGCAGCACATGGCCGGGTTTGAAATTCTTATCAGCGCCGATGCCTTTCGCCGGGCGACTGAAGGGGGCGCATTCGCCGTCATCCGTCTGCGATCGGTGCTCGATGCGCCCAAGCCTGCCCCCGATCAATCGCGCGAGCTCCTTGTGCGACTTGGGATCTCAAAAAGCTTTCCGCTCACAGTCGAGCGAATCGACATGACGTCGAACGGTGAGTTGGTAGAGCGGGCCGAGGCGCATTTGTGCGGCTCCGATGCCGATCAACACCCGCTTGTTGTCCACATCGGTCCGCCGAATTTTACCCCCCGATATGCTATTTCGCCCAGTCAGGCGGTTCGCCACGACAGCGACAATTTGTGCATACGATATTGGCAAAAAAAGTAGTAGAAGGGCGAGCCCATGACGACTGTAGCGCACGCGTCACCTGCACAAAGCCACTCGGCGTTCATTCGCGCCCGCATAGGGTCGCTGCTGGCGGTCCTACCGCTCAGCGTATGGACTGTCGTGCATTTGTGGAACAACCTGGCCGTTTTCCAAGGTGAAGCAAAATGGCAGTCGCAAGTGACCGACCAGTCTCATCCGCTGGCTCCGGTATTTACCGCGGTCGTCGTACTGCTCCCGCTTGTGCTTCACGCCATTTGGGGGATTGGGCGGCTATTAACGTCGCGCCCCAACAACAACCGCTACGGCTATTTCGCGAATTTTAAGTATCTGATCCAGCGCCTGAGCGCGATCGGCGTGCTTCTCTTTTTAGGCGCTCATATTTGGCTCGCCCTCTTGAAGCCGCGGTTCATCGATGGTCACGCCGAAAGGTTTGCCGACATCGCGCACGAAATGCGCTTTCACACTCCGACCCTCATCGTGTATTTGCTTGGCACGCTCGGAGTCGCCTATCACGTTGCCAATGGCCTTCAGACATTTGCGATGGGGTGGGGGCTCGTGCGGTCGAAGCAGGCGCTAAGGCGTCTTGATGGCGCAGCGATCGGTCTTTTCGTTGTCCTCTTGGCAATGAGTTGGGGAGCCATCTACGGTCTCTTTCAGGCAGGTCAGTAGCGGTTTTACTTGTGATACCGACCGAATCGGGTAGGGCTTTCTGGCATGGCGCGTACGATTCGCCGGATCGCAATCTCAGCCTTACTCGTTTCGTGCGGTGATCCAACCGCCCGTGACGCCGACTTCGGCGTGCCGCCGCGCCCGTCGCTGTTCGATCCAGTCGACATCGCGAATCCACCAGACCCAAGCCCGCACGGCGGGTCGGGGATGCCGCAAGCACCACCTGTCGGGGGTTCGGGGATGCCGCAGCCGCCACCCGTCGGGGGTTCGGGGATGCCGCAGCCGCCACCAACCAGTTCGTCCGGAGATCCGCCACCTGTTTGCGTAACCCCGGCAACCGAGCGGGTCTGCCCGGAGGAGCTGCGACGATGCACCGCCGAGTTCACGCTCGCATACAGCGGTGAAACATCGGTCGAACTACGCGGCAGCTATCGCGGCGCCGCCTCGTGGGCCAAAGGAGATGCGCTTGTTCACACCGGCGCGCGTTGGCGGGTGACGGTACCTGTCCCTTACGGCAAAGAGGTCGAATACAAATTTGTCCTCAACGGCACAAACTGGATTTTGGATCCGGCAAATCCGCGCTCACTTGTGACCGGCGGCGCTGCCAACAGCTTTCTACCGCCAACGCGATGCGCCGAATTCACATGCGATGAGCTGGAGCCCCCCTCCGACCCGCTTGTGTTCGATTGGCGCGATTCGGTGATCTACTTCGCGTTCGTCGACCGCTTTTTTGATAGCGATGCGTCGAACAACTGTTCGGTCGGGCGCGTGTCGACACCGGCGAATTTTCAAGGGGGCGACTGGGGCGGCATCACTCAAAAGATCGAAGCAGGTTATTTTTCTGACCTAGGCGTTAACACGATTTGGCTGACGTCGCCGGTTCAGAGCACGAGCAATGCCGGCAAAGGGATCAGCGACAATCATCTCTATTCGGGCTACCACGGCTACTGGCCGACAGAGCCTGATAAAACATCGTCCTGCTACGGTTCACCAGAGGATCTGAAGCGACTCATCGCATCGGCCCACAAGCGTGGGATGAAAGTCCTCTTCGACGAAGTGATGGTCCACGTTCATCAATCGAGCCCGCTCTACGCCGAGCATGCCGATTGGTTTTGGCCATTTCGATTGAGCGATGGGCGAACATGCCTCTGCGATGACGGCGGCGCGTGCCCATGGACAAGCGCATACAAGCGCTGCTGGTTCACCGACTATTTGCCCCATTGGAACTATCAAAACGCCGAAGCACGAGCCTATTCCGTCGATCGCATCATCGATAGGATTCGCGAAACCGGAGTCGACGGCCTGCGACTCGATGCGATCAAACACGTCGAGCTCTCTTGGCTGACTGAACTTCGTTCGAAAATTGAGTCGAAGATCGTCGCACAAGGGTCGCCGCCGCAACGGTTTTATATGGTCGGTGAGACGTACGATTGGGAAAATCGAGATTTCATCGGTTCGTTTGTCGAGCCGACAACAAAGCTCGACGGCCAATTCGATTTTCCGCTTCGGCAACGTCTTGCCGAGGCTGTCCTCATGCGCACCGGTTCCATGGCCGATTTGGCCCGTTTTATGGACGGAAACGACGGGTACTACGGGCTGACATCGGTGATGAGCACGTTCATCGGCAACCACGATCTGCCGCGCGCGATTCATCTCGCACTCGATACGCCGATGTGGGGCTACCACGGCTCCGACGGGCGTGACCGCAACTGGACGCTTCAGCCATCAGCACCGACAAACCGAGCGCCGTATGAGCGCTTGGCGAATGCGTTTGCCGTTCTGTTCACCAATGTCGGCGCGCCGCTCGTTTACTACGGCGACGAAATTGGGCTCCCCGGCGCCGGCGACCCGGACAACCGTCGGTTCATGCAGTGGAGCGGCGTGAAAGCTGACCAAGAATACTTGCGAAACCGCATCAAACGGCTCGCGACGATTCGCGCGGCGCACCCCGCGCTGCGTCGCGGGCATCGTGCAACTGTCTTGAGCGACGGCGATGTGTGGGGCTATTCGATGACTTGGCACGATGAGCGTCTGGTTGTTGTTGTGAATCGTGGCGATTCGGATAAGAGCATCGCCAGATCGACACTTCTCAACAGTGGGTCATGGGAAGAGCTTGTCGAAGGTGCCGCGGTTAGAGCAAATAATCTCGTTGTTCCAGCCCGGCAGACACGAATTTTCAGTCCTACGACAAATTAGAGTGATCGTTTGAAAGTGCGAATTTCTCTGGCTTTAGCCGGGTGGCTAGTGTGCGGAACAGCGGCGGCCGAAACCGGCTCCACCGGGCGATTTGAGTTCGGCTCGTACGGTCGCGTTACTACTACAAGCGACGGGCGGGGGCGTACGGGGCGCGATTCAAACATCGTGGCGCACGGGTCGCGTATCGATGCGCCGAGCTATGCCGAGCTCGAGTTTCGGCGGGAGGATCAATATTCCGGAGGAGCGACAAGCCGCGTCGTCGCTACTTTGGCGCTTTTTCCGCCATTTTTTCACTTTTCAGGCAAACCTCAGCAGCAGTTTGGCGTTCGCAATTTGTACGCGACAGGCTCTTACGGCTTTTTTAACATATGGGCCGGTTCGCGCATGTACCGCGGCGATGACATCTACCTTCTCAGCTGGTGGCCTCTCGACAATCAGAACACCGTCGGTGGCGGCTTCGGTTTTTCGATTCCGTCGTCGATCGGAAATACGCATATCGCTGCCCAAGCGGGGATGTTGCGGCTCGATTCGCCCAACACGTATCAGTCGATTCCAAGCGTTTCGCCAATCGGGTTCGGTGCTATCAGCGCGATCTCGCTCGATCGACCGCACACTATCGAATCGCTGAAGGTTACGCACACGCTTACGCGCTCGCACATTGCGTCGCTCCCCGAGCGCGGCGGGCTGAAGTTCATCGCGTACGGCGAGCTTCATCAGCTCGCCGCCGGCGTGAAACGCGATGCATCGCTCAATTACGAATCATCGCTGCCGGAAGATGCCGGGTGGATGGCCGGCGCCGAAGTCGGCTATTGGACGGGCGAGCGTGATTCGCACGTCTCGCTATTTGTGCGCCACGCGCGCGGGCTCGCCGCATACGATCCGCTCGGAGTACCGACTACGTTTGGGAATCGTCACACCACGGCCGGCGCACACGAAACACTCGTCGCTCTTGGCGCGAACTACGAGATTGGGATGTTCGGCGTGCTCTTTGGCGGCTACGCGCGCATGTTTCGCGATGCGTCCCCCTCTTTCACATCGTCCGAAAAATTTAACGAAGGCAACGTCGTAGTTCGCCCCCAGCTTTATATTGCAGAAAATTGGGGGCTCGCGATCGAAGGGAGCTACCAAGCGCGGCAAACGGCATACGCCGCACAAAACGGCAGACCGGGCGTGGCGGCGCTCGTTCGCGGCGCCATTTTTCCGTATTTTTCACCGTCGGGGCGCGGCTCGTTCAAGCGTCCGCAAATCGGTGTGATCTACGCTGTCAGCGCACGCAATGCAGCGGCGCGCGAGCTTTACGCTCAAGATGATGTCTTTGCGCATCGAACGTTCGAACACTTCGTTGGTGTGACGGCCGAATGGTGGTTTAACTCTTCTACGTACCCATGAAATTATCAAAAGTTGTTGGGATTGCTCTTATTTTGGCGCTGCCCGGAGTCGCGTGCATCGAGGCGCTCGACAACTCCATCAAGCCACTCAAGCGCGCAACGCTCACCGATGACTGGCGCGACGAGGTTGTCTATCAACTGCTTGTCGATCGCTTTGCCAACGGCGATGTCAACAACGACTACCAGGTAGTTTCCGGAGCCCTCGCGCGGTACCAAGGGGGCGACTGGCGCGGGATTATAAATCACTTCGACTACCTGACGGCACTCGGCGTAACAACAATTTGGATTTCGCCCGTCGTGCGAAATGTCGAGACCGACGCCGATGTCGATGCGTATCACGGCTACTGGTCGCAAGATTTAACCCAGACCAACCCGCACTTCGGCGACTTGGCCACGTTGCGTTTGCTCGTAAAAAGAGCTCACGAATCGGGGATAAAAGTCCTGCTCGACGTCGTGGCGAATCATATGGGTCAGGTATTTTTTTACGACATGAACATGAACGGGAAGCCGGATGAATACATCGCCGGCACCGGGACGATTTCACCCGTCACGCGCACAACCGAGTGGGATCCTGATTTCGATCCGCGAGGGATTCAAGCGCAGACGTCGCTCGGAGTTGCGGGGCGCGCCCCGATTATTTTTATCAACGACCCATTGATCAATCGCATTCCGCCGCGCCCTGCCATTTTTGCGTCGGCGGCCGCGTATCATGCATTTGGCCGCGTACTGTCCTACGACGATCCGAAGCAGGTGCTTCTCGCCGATTTTCCGGGGGGGCTCAAAGACCTCGCGACCGAACTCCCGCAAGTGCGCACGGCGTTGATCGATGCGTATGTTCAATGGGTGAAGCTCGTCGACTTCGACGGCTTTCGACTCGACACGGTGAAACACGTCGAACACGATTTTTGGAGAGTGTTTTCAAAAGGGGTGCGCGATCGCTTGGCCGCCGAAGGGAAGACGAACTTTATGCTCGTCGGCGAAGCGTTTGACGGAGACGACGCGCTACTCGGCAGCTACACGCGGCCGGGCGAGCTCGATTCCGTATTCTATTTTTCGCAGCATTTTCAGGTATTCCGTGACGTTTTTGAGTACGCGAACGACCCGACGAAACGCCGCGGGACCGACCAAATTGCGAGTCTGTGGAGCACCAAAAAAGGGAACTACGGCACGGCGCCGCAACCGGGCGGGATCGGCCTTCCGCCGTACAAAGCGCTGATGAACATCATCGAAAATCACGATCGCCCGCGCTTTCTTTTTGAGTCAAACGGGAACCTCGCCGCGCTCCGCAACGCACTCACGTTGCTGATGACCGAGGAGGGGATTCCGTGCATCTACTACGGTTCGGAGCAGGAATTTTCAGGGGGGAACGATCCGGCAAACCGCGAAGTACTGTGGAAAACAGCCTTTTCGACCGAGGGGGGGACATTCCGGCACATCGCGCGGCTGGCAAAAATTCGTCAGCAATACATCGCGCTAAGGCGCGGCGACACCACCGTACGCTGGTCAAGCGCCCACGTTGGGACGGAAAGCGACGCAGGAATTTTTGCGTTCGAGCGCGGAGGCGGCGACGTCGGCAATCAAAAAGTACTGGTCGTCATGAACGTCAGCGAGTCGCAACAAAGCGCAACAGAACGACCAGGGCTCGGGCTCACCACAGCATTCGCACCGGGGACAATATTGGTCGACGTCTTAAGCGAAACGCCGCGCCAAGTAACAGTCGACCGAGGGGGCGAACTGCACATGCAACTACCGCCGCAATCCGCGGCGATCCTGGTCCCGCAAAATCAGGTCATGTGAGGAGCACTACGAGGGGGACGGAGACGGAGACGGAGACGGAGACGGAGACGGAGACGGAGACGGAGACGGAGACGGAGACGGAGACGGAGACGGAGACGGAGACG